>NZ_JADWYO010000047.1 GCF_022414595.1 Streptomyces sp. MUM 203J
CGAGCGTCTACGTGATCTACTCACCACCTGAAACCAAGTGGTGTTGCGACGACCCCTGGAACCCAAGGTCACGGGCGGGGGCCTCCTCGTACCGGCTTTCAGACCGTCCGGAACGCCAGGACCACGTTGTGGCCGCCGAAGCCGAACGAGTTGTTGATCGCCGCGACCGTGCCCTCCGGCAGGGCGCGGGGCTCACCGCGCACGATGTCGGCGTCCACATCCTCGTCCGGGTCGTCGACGTTGATGGTCGGCGGAGCCGTACGGTGGTGCAGCGCCAGGACCGTCGCGACGGTCTCGATGCCGCCCGCACCGCCCAGCAGGTGGCCCGTCATCGACTTCGTGGCCGAGATCGCCACGTGGTCCAGGTCCTCGCCCAGCACCTTGCGCAGCGCCTTCACCTCGGCGACATCGCCCTGCGGGGTCGACGTGGCGTGCGCGTTCAGGTGCACGACCTCCGCCGGCTTCAGGTCCGTGGTGTCCAGCAGGTTCTGCAGCGCGGCGGCGATACCGCGGCCGGTCGGCTCGGGCTGTGCGATGTGGTGGCTGTCGGCGGACAGGCCCTGGCCCAGCGCCTCGCAGTACACGCGGGCGCCGCGTGCGGCGGCGTGCTCGGCCGACTCCAGGACGACCACACCGGCACCCTCGCCCAGGACGAAGCCGTCACGGGCCTTGTCGTACGGACGCGAGGCCTTCTCGGGCTCGTCGTTGTTCTTGGACATCGCCATCATGTTGGCGAACGCCGCGATGGGCAGCGGATGGATGGCCGCCTCGGTGCCGCCCGCCACGACCACGTCGGCGCGGCCGGTACGGATCATCTCGATGGCGTAGCCGATGGCCTCGGCGCCCGACGCGCAGGCGGACACCGGGGTGTGGACGCCGGACCGGGCGTTCACCTCCAGGCCGACGTTGGCGGCGGGGCTGTTCGGCATGAGCATGGGCACGGTGTGCGGGGAGACCCGGCGCGAGCCCTTCTCCTTCAGCACGTCGTACTGGTCGAGCAGGGTCGTCACACCGCCGATACCGGAGGCGATGACGGCGCCCAGCCGGTCCGGCTGCACCCGCTCGTCGTCGCCCGCCGGGCCGGTGAACCCGGCGTCCGCCCACGCCTCACGCGCGGCGATCAGCGCGAACTGCGCCGACCGGTCCAGCTTCCGGGCCAGCGGCCGGGGCAGGACCTCGGACGGCTCCACGGCCACCCGGGCGGCGATGGTGACGGGCAGCTCCGCGAAGCGGTCACCCTCCAGGGGGCGGACCCCGGAGCGTCCCGCCAGCAGACCTTCCCAGGTCGTGGCGGAGTCGCCACCCAGCGGTGTGGTTGCGCCGATACCGGTGACGACCACGGTGCGATTGGTCGAGTTCACAGGAATTCTTCTCTCCACGTGTCAGAGGTAAGGCGAGCGGCGCCACCGCCGGGTGGCGAACCCGATCAAGCCTGGTGCTTGAGGATGTAGTCGGCGGCGTCGCCGACGGTCTTGAGGCCCTTGACGTCCTCGTCCGGGATCTTCACGTCGAAGCGCTCCTCGGCGGCGACGACCACCTCGACCATGGACAGCGAGTCGACGTCCAGGTCGTCGGTGAAGGACTTGTCCAGCTGGACTTCCTCGGTCGGGATACCGGCGATCTCGTTGACGATCTCGGCGAGACCCTCGACGATTTCTTCCTGCGTGGCGGCCATGGTGGCGCTCCTTCGGTGTGTAGCTCTGTGTTACTCAGAAAAGTGACTCAGAGAGGTTTCTCAGAGAGTTTTCTCAGAGGGGGTGGGCTGCGGGCCGGAAGATCCGGACGTGCCCTAGGGGAGGGTAACGACCGTCGCGGCGTACACGAGACCCGCCCCGAAGCCGATGACGAGCGCGGTGTCACCGCTCTTCGCCTGGCCGGTCGCCAGAAGCCGCTCCATCGCGAGCGGGATCGAGGCGGCCGAGGTGTTGCCGGTGGTCTCGATGTCACGGGCGACCGTGACATGCTCCGGCAGCTTCAGCGTCTTCACCATCGAGTCGATGATCCGCATGTTGGCCTGGTGCGGAATGAAGACATCCAGGTCGGCCGCGCTGATCCCGGCCTCGTCCAGCGCCTGCTGCGCGACCTTCGCCATCTCGAAGACGGCCCAGCGGAAGACCGTCTGGCCCTCCTGGGTGATGGCCGGGAACTTCACCCCGCCCCGCTCGTCCAGCGGAAGCTGCGCGACGTCACCGATACGGAAGTCCGTCCACGGCACGGTCTGCTTGATCGTCTCGGACTTGTCGCCCTCGGAGCCCCAGACGGTCGGGCCGATGGCCGGCTCGTCCGAAGGACCGACGACGACCGCGCCCGCGCCGTCACCGAACAGGAAGGCCGTGGCCCGGTCCTCCAGGTCGGTCAGATCGCTGAGCCGCTCGACACCGATGACGAGCACGTGCTCCGCCGAGCCCTCCACGACCATGCCCTTGGCGAGGGTCAGGCCGTAGCCGAAGCCGGCACAGCCCGCCGAGATGTCGAACGCCGCCGCCTTGTCGGTGCCGACCTGGTGCGCGATCTCCGTGGCGACCGCCGGGGTCTGCCTGAAGTGCGACACCGTGGCCACGACGACCGCGCCGATCCGGTCCGGAGTGAGACCCGCGTCGACGATGGCCTTCCCGGCCGCCTCGACCGACATGGCCGTCACGGTCTCCTCGGCCGACGCCCAGTGGCGGGTGGCGATGCCGGAGCGCGAGCGGATCCACTCGTCGGACGAGTCGATCGTCTCGAGGATCACCTCGTTCGGCACCACGCGGGCCGGACGGTAGCCGCCCACACCGAGAATGCGCGCGTACGGGGCGCCCCTGCTGGGCCTGATCTTCGCCATGCTCTACGGCTCCTTGCTCCGGTGCTCCGGTCTCAGGCGGCGGCGTCGGCGCCGGCGTGCTCGGCGATGAGCGCGCGGGCCGCGTCGAGGTCGTCGGGGGTCTTCAGCGCGAGCGTCTTCACCCCGGGCAGCGCACGCTTGGCGATGCCGGTCAGCGTGCCGCCCGGGCACACCTCCACCAGCGCCGTGGCGCCGAGCCGCTGGAACGTTTCCATGCACAGGTCCCAGCGGACCGGGTTGGCCACCTGGCCCACGAGCCGGGCGACGACGTCGGCGCCCGTGGCGACGGACTCGCCGTCCTTGTTGGAGACGTACGGCACCTTCGGATCCGCCGGGGCGAGGCCCTGAGCGGCCTCCTCCAGCTTCGCCACCGCGGGTGCCATGTGGTGCGTGTGGAACGCGCCGGCCACCTTCAGGGCCACCACGCGGCGGACACCCTCGGGCTTGTCCGCCTCCAGCGCGGCCAGCTGCTCCATGGTGCCCGCGGCCACGATCTGGCCCGCGCCGTTCACGTTCGCCGGAGTCAGACCCAGCTTTTCCAGGTGCGCGACGGTGGTCTCCGGGTCACCGCCGAGCAGCGCCGACATACCGGTCTCGGTGATCGCGGCGGCCTCGGCCATCGCCAGCCCACGCGCCCGCACGAGACGGAGCGCGGCCAGCTCGTCCAGCACACCCGCGAACGAGGCGGCGGTGATCTCACCGACACTGTGTCCGGCGACTGCGTCCGGCGCGATGTCACCCAGTGCCGAGGCGGACAGCAGACCGGCTGCCACCAGCAGCGGCTGTGCCACCGCGGTGTCGCGGATCTCCTCCGCGTCGGCCTTCGTGCCGTAGTGCACGAGATCCAGGCCGATCGTCTCCGACCACGCGCCGACACGGTCGGTGGCGCCGGGCAGATCGAGCCAGGGAGTCAGGAAGCCAGGGGTCTGAGCACCCTGGCCGGGAGCGACGAGTACGAGCACTCTCACACTCTCTCTTGTGGACGGTCCTGAGCGCCCGTGGGGACTGGGACGAAGAACCGTCGGACGAATTGTTGACAATCCACAAAACTCTAGAGCTGGCCGTCGGCGTCCGCCAGACGCCCCAGGATGAGAGCGATGCGGAGGGTGAACGCCGACCGTACATCGGAGGGTGACCATCCGGTGACATCCGTCACACGTCGAAGCCGGTAGCGCACGGTGTTGGGATGGACGAACAGCATTCGTGCCGCGCCCTCCAGGCTGCTCGCCTGCTCCAGGTAGACACTCAGTGTCTCCAGCAGAGCCGAGCCGGCCTCCTTCAGCGGACTGTAGATCTCCTCCACCAGCTGCTCACGGGCAGCCGGATCGGAGGCGATCGCCCGCTCCGGCAGGAGATCGTCCGCCAGCACCGGGCGCGGCGCGTCCTGCCAGGCGGAACACGCCTTCAGCCCGGCCGCCGCCGCCTGCGCGGACCGTGTCGCCGTCTGCAGGTCCGGCACCACCGGGCCCGCCACCACCGGACCCGCGGCGTACGGGCCGATCAGCGCCTTCGCCACGGCCAGCGGATTGTCGCTGCCGCCGGCGATCACCACCAGACGGTCGCCCAGCACACCGGTGAGGACCTGGAGCTTCGCGTGCCGGGCCGCACGACGGATCGCCTCCACCGTCAGCTCGCTGTCCCCGTCCGGGGCGGTGCCCAGGATCACACACACATGCTCCGGCGCGTTCCAGCCCAGCGCCGCCGCCCTGCTGACCGCGCCCTCGTCGGCCTCGCCCGACAGCACCGCGTTCACGACCAGCGACTCCAGCCGCGCGTCCCACGCACCGCGCGCCTCGGCGGCCTGGGCGTACACCTGGGCCGTCGCGAAGGCGATCTCCCGCGCGTACACGAGCAGCGCTTCGCGCAGCACCGACTCGTCGCCGGGCGCGGCGACCTCCTCGATCGCGGACTCCATCACCTCGATCGTGGTCCGCACCATCTCCACGGTCTGCCGCAGCGTGATCGCCCGGGTCAGCTCGCGGGGCGCGGTGCCGAAGACGTCGGTGGAGATCGCCTGAGGGGTCTCGGGATGCCGGAACCACTCGGTGAAGGCAGCGATGCCGGCCTGGGCGACCAGGCCGATCCAGGACCGGTTCTCCGGGGGCATCGCCCGGTACCACGGCAGCGTCTCGTCCATGCGGGCGATGGCGCTCGCGGCGAGCCGCCCCGAGGACTGCTCCAGGCGCTTGAGGGTCGCTGCGTGCGGGTGGGCGTCGTTTGCTGCTGGTTCAGGCACGGAACAAGACTGCCTTATCGGGACGGGGCCCTGCCCAGGCGGTCCGCCCTTGCCCTGTGTGGGGCGGTTCGAGGTGGCCCGGGCGAGGGGTGGCGGAGAGGGGCTTGCCGTGCGGGCGGCGCCCTGGCAGGGCGGCGCGGGTGTGGGGAGGGAGGGGCCGTCCCGCGGTCCGCCGGGGTGGTCCGCCGCAACCGTCATACGGTGAGGCCGTGACGTACACGCAGCTGACCATCCAGAGGGCCGGGGAGCGCTACCCCGGCGGGGACGCGGAGGCCGGGATCGAGACCCGGCACGCGTTCTCCTTCGGGCCCCACTACGACCCCGGCAACCTGCGCTTCGGGGCGATCATCGCCTGCAACGAGGAGCGGCTCGCGCCCGGCGCGGGCTTCGACGAGCACCCGCACAGCCACACCGAGATCGTCACCTGGGTGGCGGAGGGCGAACTCACGCACCGCGACTCGACCGGCCACGAGACGGTCGTCCGTCCCGGGGACCTCCAGCACCTGAGCGCGGCGGCGGGCGTGCGGCACGTGGAGCGCAACGACGGCACCGCGCCGCTGACGTTCGTTCAGATGTGGCTGGCCCCGCGCGAGCCGGGCGGCGAACCGTCCTACGCGCGCGTGCCCGCTCTGGCGGACGCCGTGCCGTACGCGGTGCCCGCCGCCGGTGCCGTGCTGCGTGTACGGCGCCTCGCGGCGGGGGAGCGCACGGCTCTCCCGGACGCCGACTTCGTGTACGTCCATGTCGTACGGGGGCGACTGCGGCTGGACGCGCGGGAGCTGGGCCCCGGTGACGCGGCCAGGGTCACGGCGGGACGTGGCCTGGAACTGGCGGCGGAGGGGGAAGGAACGGCCGAGGCCCTGGTGTGGGAGATGACGGCCCGGGCGTAGTCAGCCCCGGGCGGAGGGTGCTGTCACCCCCCCCGCCCGGTTCGCCTCCGTCAGCCGCCCGTGCCCCGCAGCTCCGCAAGCACCGCATCGGTGAAACGCGGCCACGCCTCGATCGCCCACGGCCCGAACGCCCGGTCCGTCAGGGCCGCACAGGCCGCCCCGGCATCCGGGTCCACCCACAGGAACGTCCCGGACTGGCCGAAGTGCCCGAAGGTCCGCGGCGACGACGAACTACCCGTCCAGTGCGGTGACTTGCCGCCCCTGATCTCGAAGCCGAGCCCCCAGTCGTTCGGCTTCTGGTGCCCGTATCCGGGCAGGATCCCGGTCACCCCGGGGTACGTGACGGTCATGGCCTCCAGGACCGTGCGCGGGTCCAGCAGCCGGGGCGCCTGCACCTCCGCCGCGAACCGCACCAGGTCGTCGACCGTCGACACCGCGTCCTTCGCGGCAGAGCCGTCCAGGGACGTCGCCGTCATCCCCAGCGGCTCCAGCACGGCCTGCCGCAGATACTCCGCGAACGGGATGTCCGTCGCCTTCGCCACATGGTCCGCCAGCACCTCGAACCCGGCGTTGGAGTAGATCCGCCGGGTGCCCGGCGTCGCCATGACCCGGTGCTCGTCGAACGCCAGCCCCGAGGTGTGTGCCAGCAGATGCCGCACCGTGGCGCCCTCGGGCCCGGCAGGCTCGTCCAGCTCCAAGGCTCCCTCCTCGTACGCCACCAGCACCGCGTACGCCGCGAGCGGCTTGGTCACCGAGGCCAGCGGGAAACGCCGCCCCGTCGGGCCGTGGGACCCCACCACGGTGCCGTCCACCCGTACGACCGCCGCCGCGGCGGCGGGCACCGGCCAGTTCTCGATCAACGCCAGGCTCTGCATGCCGACGAGCGTACTTGCCCGCCCACCACCCCCGGCATTTGCCTGGAGTGCACTCCAACCTCCTACCGTGAGGACGCATGACGGTGATCGAGAGCACCCAGCCCCGGCCCCCCGGCACCGGCGACAAGGCACCCATCCGGCACCCCCGCCCGGACGGCCAGGACCACTACACGATCAGCGAGGTCGCCGCCTGGACGGGACTCACCGCCCACACCCTCCGCTGGTACGAGCGCATCGGGCTGATGCCGCACGTCGACCGGTCCGCCACCGGCCAGCGCCGGTTCACCAACCGGGACCTGGACTGGCTGGTCCTGGTCGGCAAGCTCCGGCTTACCGGCATGTCGGTGGCGGCCATGGTGCGGTACGCCGAGCTCGTACGCGAAGGCGAGCACACCTTCGACGCCCGCCGGGAACTCCTGGAAGCCACCCGCGAAGACGCGCTGGCCCGGATCGCGGAGCTGCAGGATGCGCTCGACGTCCTCAACTGCAAGATCGACATCTACAGGGGCGGCCGACGGGCCGTCCACGGAGGCATACACCCATGACCACCCCCGGGGGCATCTCCCCTTCCACCACGTCCACCTCCTCTTCCTCCGACTCCGCCCGCGTCAGCCCCGGCCCCGTCCCGTCCCCGACCGTCTCCGGGGGCGGCCGCACGGAGCGCGGTACGCGGATCGACCGGGTGCGGCTCGGTGCCGACGGGCCGGCCGTCGGGGTGCAGGGGCTGGGCGCCATGGGGATGAGCGAGTTCTACGGGGCCACCGACGAGGCCCAGGCCCGTGACACCCTCGACGCCGCCCTCGACGCGGGCGTCACCCTCATCGACACCGCCGACATGTACGGCAGCGGCGCCAACGAGGAGTTCCTCGCTCCGTTCGTCGCCGCCCATCGCGATGAGATCACCATCGCCACCAAGTTCGCCATACTCCGCACGGACGACCCGCGTGCCCGGCCCATCCGCAACGACCGCGCCTACATCCGGTCGGCCGTCGAAGCGAGCCTGCGCCGTCTGGACCTCGACGTCATCGACCTGTACTACATGCACCGCCGCGATCCGGCCGTGCCCCTGGCCGAGTCCGTCGGTGCCATGGCTGAGCTGGTCGCGGAGGGCAAGGTCAGGCACCTCGGCCTCAGCGAGGTCACCGGCCCCGAACTGCGCGAGGCCCACGCCGTGCACCCCATCGCCGCGCTGCAGTCCGAGTGGTCGCTGTTCTCCCGCGACGTGGAGCGCAGCGCCGTGACCGCCGCCGCCGAACTGGGCGTCGCCTTCGTCCCGTACTCACCGCTCGGCAGGGGCTTCCTGACCGGAGCGTTCAGCGACCCTGCCAACGTCCTCTCGGACGACGACTTCCGGCGTATGAATCCGCGGTTCACCGGCGACAACGCCCGCCACAACACCTCCCTTCTCCATCCGCTTCGCACCGTGGCCGCCGCCCAGGGCGCCACGCCCGCCCAGGTGGCTCTGGCATGGGTCCACCAGCGGGCCGCCGTACACGGCCTGACCGTCGTGCCGATCCCCGGCACCCGCAAGAGGGCCCGCCTCCTGGAGAACGCCGCCGCCACCCGGATCACCCTGACCGAGGCGCAGCTCGCCCTGCTCGAACCGGTCGCCTCCCAGGTCGCCGGTGACCGGTATCCCGACATGACCTTCACCTCCGCCGCCCGGGAGGAGTGACCCCGGCGGTCACGCAAGCCCCAGGGCGAAGACCGCGAACCCGGCCGCCAGGACGCCCGCCGCCGCGCGGCGGCTCCTGGTGGCCCCCGTCCACGGAGCCTCGAACCGCCGTGCGTACCGGGTCGTCAGAACAAGCAGTCCCGCGAACAGCGGCAGCCACGCCAGACGCACCACCAGCCACCCGACCGTGTCCGGAGCGGTCGTCAGCCCCGGGACCGCGCCCACCGTCAACGACGCCGGCACGGCCGCCGCCAGCATCGCCGTCTGGTGCCAGCACAGCACCGTCATCGCGGACAGATTCACCACCGCGACCGGCGCCCACAGGGCCGGCCTGCGCAGCAGCGCGCCTATCCGGTCGTGGAGCAGGACCGCTGCCCCGCTCTGCACCGCTGCCAGAGCCAGAACGAGCAGTGACGGCGGGTGTGAGTTGGTCCGTGCTTCACCGGGCACCCCGACCATGGACGCCGGGTAGTGGAAGAGGGCCAGCAGCACCGCGAAGAGCAGCCCGCCGCCCACGAGCAGCGCCCAGGCCGCCCGCCGGCCGAGCCGACGCTCAGCCCAGGCCACGCCCAGTTGGTAGGCGAACAGCCAGCCCGGCAGCACGTTGAGCAGACTCAGCCAGCCCGGCATGTCCGGGCCGGGCGGGCCGTACCGCAGGAAGTCGACCACCGCGACCGAGGCCAGCAGCGGGAGCGCCGCCCAGCCGCCCACGGCCCGCGCCATCCGCACACACCACGGGGTGAGCGCGGTCACCACCGCGTACACACCCACGAACCACAGGGGCTGGACGACCAGGGTCGCGGCAGTTCGCAGTGTGTCCTCGGGCACCCCCCGCACACGGCCCAGGGCGATGAGCACGGCCCAGACCGCCGTCACCCCCAGTACCGGCCGGCCCAGCCGGGCCATCCTGTCCCGCAGCCACTCTCCGGCGCTCCCCGTCCGGCGCCGGTAGGAGAGGGCTGACGCGTAGCCGCCGACGAGGAAGAAGACGCCGAGCATCTGCAGAACCCAGCTCGCGGGCGCGAGGAAGCCCAGTGCGGACAGGGGGCTGGCGTTATGGAGCGCACCCTGCGTGTCCACCGTGAATCCGCCGACCAGCCAGTGCCCGGCCGGTACGGCCAGCAGGGCGAGAGCACGCAGTCCGTCGATCGCCCGGTCCCGGTGCGGAGGGGTCCTCTCCTCGATCCGCCCGATCTGTGCGGCGAGGGTCATTCCCCCTCACCCTTCAGAGAGATCGCCGCGAACGCGCGGAGAGACGCGGTGCCCGGGGCGAAGTAGCCGGAGTGGCCCCGGGCGTCCCAAGCAGGGACATGCCGGGCCCCGAACTCCGCCGATGCCGGGTCCGGACCGTGACCGAGGCCCATGAACCGTACGTTGGGCACCTTGGAGATCCAGTCCGTCGGATCCTTCGCCGCCCACACCCGGGCGGACGTCCCCAGCTCCGCGACATTGCCGGCCCGCATGCCGGGCGAGCCGAACACGACCAGGTCCTTGGCCTTCAGCCGGTCCGCGGCGAGCCCGCACACCACCGACCCGTAGCTGTGGCAGAACACGGAGGGTGCGGCCACACCCCCGGCGGCGAGACCGTCGCCCAGCCGCACCAGCCGCTCGGCGCCCACCACGGCCAGACTCCCGGTCGCCGCGTCCAGTCCCACCCCTTCCGGAGTGGTGTACCCCGCCCAGGCGATCACCGCTGTACGCTCGCCCGTCGCGGCGCGCAGCTGCCGAGCCATCCCCGCCGCACTTCCGTATGGGTTGCGGGGGTTGTCGTACGAGCCTGCGTCGATGTCGGACCCGGGCACTATCACCGCCACCCGACTGCTGTGCTCCAGGTCCCCGAACACCTCGGCCACCTGCCCCCGGCCGCGGGGATCGAACGCGAGAAGCCGGTGGTCCGCCAAATGCGCGTACCTGCTGTCAGCGCGTACCGCGAGGGAGTTCGCCTCGTACCGGAGGGCCGTCGGTACGCCGTCCAGGTTGCCCACCACGCCGGGATGGCGATGCGTCAGCCGCAGCCGCTGCTGCTCCGGCAGCCCCCGGAAGAACGCCGCGACCTCGGCGGGCGACGCCCGCTCGGGATCGGGGAGTTCCCGCCCCAGCGAGCGGTCGGCCCGCCAGGCCGCGCTGCCCGGGGGCGGCCCCTCCGCGGCCCGCTGCGCTGTCCCCGACGCCCATCCCGCAGTCCCGGCTACCACCGCCGTCGCCAGCGCGGTGGAGACCAGAGTCCTCTTGTAGCGGCGCATGACGCCCCCCCAACTCACTTCGTCCGGTGTGACGGGGAGGAAGCTAGAAGGAAGACGACTGCTCGATCGTCACCCCACGGAGCCAACCGCGAAGTGATACCGGGGTAGGGGGTGAGTTACCCGACGGCGGTGCGCCCGCCCCACCCGTGCTCCGCCAAGGCCGTTGCTACACGGGGTCGCCGGGAGTGACCAGCCCCGACTCGTAGGCGAAGACCACTGCCTGTGCCCGGTCCCTCAGTCCCAGCTTCGCCAGCACCCGGCCGACATGTGTCTTCACCGTCTGCTCCGCAAGAACGAGCCGCTCCGCGATCTCCTGGTTCGACAGCCCCCGGGCGACCAGTTCCAGGACCTCGGTCTCACGCGGCGTCAGTCCGTTGAGCCGTGTGGACCGTTCACGGCGGGTCGCAGGCCGCTGCGCCGCGAAGTCCTCGATCAGACGCCTCGTCACCGACGGTGCCAGCAGGGCCTCGCCGGCGGCGACAATGCGGACCGCCGCGATCAGATCCGCCGGTGGCGCGTCCTTCAGCAGAAAGCCCGACGCCCCGGCACGCAGCGCCTCGTACACGTAGTCGTCGACGTCGAACGTGGTCAGCATCAGCACCTTGGGCCGGTGCGTCACCCCCGGCGGCGGGTCCAGCAGCTCGCGGGCCGCGGCCAAACCGTCCAGCTCCGGCATCCGTACGTCCATCAGCACCACGTCCGGATGCGCGGACCGGCCCACCTCGACCCCGGCCCGGCCGTCCGCCGCCTCCCCGACCACGTCGATGTCGGGCTGCGCGGACAGCAGCGCGGCGAACCCTGCCCGCACCATGGCCTGGTCGTCGACGATGATCACGCGGATGGTCACGGAGATCCCCCTTCGGACGGTCTATGGCGGCGTGTCCAGCGGCAGGCGCGCGGCCACCCGGAACCCGCCATCCGGTAGCGGCCCGCTGTCCAGCCATCCGCCGGTCAACCGTACGCGCTCCCGCATGCCTACCAGACCAAGTCCCGTACCGGACGTCTCCAGCAGAGAAGTCGGCTTCGTCGGCGGCCCGTTGACCACCAGGACGATCAGCCACTCCTGGTTCGGGGAGCGCGACACCGACACCCGGGTCCGGGCGCCCGGCGCATGCCGCACCACATTGGCCAGCGCCTCCTGCACCATCCGGTACGCCGACAGCTCCACCGCCGGGGACATCCGTCCCAGCTCCTCCGCGAGCGACAACTGGACCGGGACCCCGGCCCGTATCGTCGCCTCCACCAGGTGCGGCAGCCGGTCGATCCCGGGCTGCGGTTCCCGCTCTCCCCCCGCCCGCTCGCTGCGCAGCACCGAAAGCAGCCGCCGCATCTCGGCCAGCGACTCCCGGGCCGACGCGGCGATCGCCGTGAACTCCTCGCGTGCGGCCGGCGGAATCCCCTCGATCCGGTACGGCGCCGAATCCGCCTGCACCGTGATCACCGACATGTGATGGGCCACCACGTCGTGCAGTTCCCGCGCGATCCGGGCACGCTCCTCCAGCAACGTGCGCCGGGCCCGCTCCGCCTCGCTGATCGTCTCCTGTTCCACCAGCCGCCGCTGGGCGTCACTGCGCTCCCGCAGCATGCCCGTTATCAGCAGGGTGACCCCGCTCAGCAGGAACAGCACGACATGGGTGTTCTCGCCGCCATGGCCCGGGACCAGGGCGAAGCCGAAGCCGACCCCGCCCGTCACCACCCATACGCTGAGCAGGGTGCGCCGGTGCTCCCTCAGCCCGACGGCCACCATCAGCGCCACGTATCCGATGATGACCATGGGTGTCCATGGCCACGGCATGGCGGCGGGGTTGTCCGACGGATCCGCACCAGGCGGTCCCCCGGGGTTCATCATCGCCACCGCACCGGCCACATCGGCCGTGAAGACGATCCACCAGGCCTGAAGCGGCCGGGTCACCGCCATCAGCAGCGGAGCGGTCTGCGCCGTGGCCAGTACCCCGGCGATCCCGCCGTTCAGTCCGTAGCTCTCCACCAGGGTCACGACCGTGACCGGCAGCAGCGAGGCGATCAGGGCGACCGCCGCGACGTACGGCAGCAGACGCACCCACAGGGAGTTCGCCTGCCCGAGCAGCGGGGCGCCTGCCTCCGTCGGCGTCGACAGAGCCGTACCCAGTGCGTGCAGTCCCTCGCGGGTGGAGCGGCGGGCACGCCGCGCCAGCCTGACGGCCAGGTCGGAACCGCCCGGGGTGCCGGGCGTGCCGGGCGCTGAGGCGGGTCCGGACGGGGGCGGGGAGACGCTGCTCATGATCCCGCCAGCCTAGGTGTCACCGCAGCGGAGGCGCGTCATACCGGGGAGCCAGATCACGACCTCATACCCCGGTATGACACGCGGCCCGGCGGAGCCGCCCTCACAGCTCCGCCAGCAGCTCCGCCTTCTTCGCCGTGAACTCCTCGTCGGTCACGAGACCTGCCTGGTGCAGCTCCCCGAGGTGGCGGATCCGGTCGGCGATGTCCGCCGGGTCGCGGCGCCCCGATCCCACGGTCACGGGCACCGCGTCGTTGCAGTTCCGTACCGCCTCGAGCACCGCCGCGGCGAAGGGCAGCGACTCGTGCACCGGGCCGTACCGGGGACCCAGGACGACAGCCGCCGGGTCCTTGTCGGCCTGCACCGGATCCCCGTCCTGGCTGCGTCGCACCAGCCGGAGGTGACCCTCCACGAGGTTCGGGGACCGCCACTCGACGCCGCACAGCTCGCTCACCGCGAAGGTCTGGTCCCCGGCCTTCCACTTCGCTGACGAGGCCCCGGTCCGTGACCAGCGGAACGAGACGTCCCGGCCGTCGAACGACGCTTTCCCGTCATACGCCTTGAACTGGAGAGGGATCTCCGGGGCGGCGACGAGGAACCGCGCGGCGGGTTCCACGCGATCCGGCCCCAGCAGTGCCCGCAGTGCTTCCGCGTGGTGAGCGGCGAGGGTCTCCCGGTCGGCGGGCAGCACCAGCCGGTACGGGTCACTGCCCTCCTTGAGCTGACCCGCGGCCACATCCGCCAACGGGTCGGCCCCGGCACGCGGCTCCGCGTGCAGCACCACCGTGCCGCGCTTGCCCGGGACCAGCGTCACCGACGCCAGAGCCTCGTGCGGAACGCGTCTTTCGCGCAGCGCCTGGAACAGCTTCGGCGCGCGGATCCCCCGTTCGAAGCGGATGAGCACGGCGTCCGGTTCGAACTCCCAGGTGGCATGAATTCCGGCCAGCACATCACCCATGCGCCTCATCGTATGCGGCGCACGCCCGCGCGTCGCCCCTGGAAGGACTGCCGAAACGCACTATGCTCCCGCCGTCTACGCGGGTCAGACCAGGCCGGTGCCGGAAATTCCGTTTCTGCAGGAGTCCTCGGGGTCCGCACAGAGCAGCGTCGCGTATGAGCCGACACCTATTCCGGCGAGGTTGCGCAGGCTCTCGGTGCCGGGCTCGAAGTAGCCGCCGTGACCCCCGGCGCCGGAAGTAGAGAGGCGACGTGCCCCGAACTCGGGTGCGTTCGGATCAGGTCCGTGGCCGAGTCCGCCGACGTCCAGGTGCGGCACGTCCGCGATCCAGTCGTCGTCGTCCAGCAGGGCCCATACGCGCGCGTGGCCGCCGAGTTCGGCGGCGCTGTCGGCCCGTATGCCGGGGCTTCCGGCCACAGCGATGTCGGTGACCCGGCCGGGCTGGTGCCGCGCTGCCAGTCCGCACACCACGGAGCCGTAGCTGTGGCAGAACCAGGAGACAGGGGAGGTGCCGGGCAGAGACGCGGTGAGGGACACGAGCCGTTGGGCGCCTTCCCGCGCGAGACGCCCGGTGGCCGCATCCATGCCCACCCCGCTCGGCGCGGTGTAGTCGGCCCAGGCGATGACGGCGGTTCGGACACCGGGCGCGGTCTCGCGTTCGGCGGCGTAGAGCGCCTCGGCCATGCCGACCGGTGCCTCGTAACGGCGGGCGGTCCGCTGGAACGTGAGCAGGTTCGTGTCCACCCCGGGGACGATCACGGACACGCGCTCGGCGTGCTCCAGGCTTCCCAGAACCTCAGCGACCCGGCCCGCACCGCTGGGGTCGAAGGCGAGGATCTGACGGTTCTCCTTCATGAGGGAGGAGAACCGGTGGACGCGTCGCACGGCCTCGTGGCGTCCCGCGGCGGACAGTCGCCGGTCGTCGACGCGCGGTCGTTCGGCGGCAAGGGCGCGGCCGAGGGAGCGCCGGTTGGCACGGTAGCGCAGGGTGAGGGGTACGCCGTCGAGGTTGCCGACGACGAGCGGGTGCCGTTCGGTGAGCCGGGAGCGCTCGGCGGTCGTAAGCCCGGCGAAGAACGCGGCGACGGCGTGCGGGGGCGCGTCGGGGTCGGGCAGGGAGCGGCCACCGATCCGGTCCGTGCGCCATTCCGCGGTCGCGTTCCGCCAGGAGCCGGTCGCCGTTCCCGTGTCTCCGCGGGCGCGATGCGCCGTGGTCCAGCCGGTCGTCGCGAGGAGTACGAAGACCACCGCGAGAGCGAGCAGGGTGCGGCCGACGGGGAGTGTGGGGGAGAGGATGCGGGAAGTCACTGCGAGACACACTAGGAGACGGCCGGAGAGGGACGGACTCAGGGTGACGAGGATCACGATTCGGAGGGGCCGGCTGGGGAAGTGCCGCTCGGGGGCTCTTCCGGTTACGTGCGCCAGTCCGCAGCCAGGGAAGGGCCGAGGTGGTCCAGGTAACCCTCGGTGAGGGCGCGGATCGCCTCCAGGCTGCTGTCCTCGCCCTGTACCCACAGCTGTCCGGTGACGCGCATGACTCCGCTGAAGGCCGCGACAGCGACGCGGGGCCTGGGGTCGCGGTCCATGTCGAGACCCTCGCGGTCCGCGATCAGCCGGGCGATGCGCTCCTCCATCTCGAAAGAGCGGCGCAGGTGGACCGCGAGGAGCGCCGGGGTCGACTCGATGACCCGCAGCTGCCGCAGATACACCTCGATCGGTACGAGTTCCGTGATGGCCTCGCCGATGGTGTCCCAGGCGGCCAGCACGGCGTTGCGGAGGGCGTCGAAGGGCCCCTCTTCGGAGGGGCGCTCGCGCAGCGCCGCCACGAAGTGCTCCTCGGCCATGTGCTGGAGGGCGAACGCCACCTCCTCCTTGCTCGCGAAGTAACGGAAGAACGTGCGCTGTGACACCTCGACGGTGTCGACGATCTCGTCGACCGTCGTCTCCTCGTACCCCTGGGTGATGAAGAGCTCCAGCGCGGTGCGGAGCAGGGCGGCGCGGGTCCGCTGCTTCTTCCGCTCGCGCAGCCCGGCGCTCGAGCCCTGAGCGGTGGACCCCTGAGCGGTGGACCGCTGCATGGTGGACCCCTGCGTCATGGGCCGCGTTTCGGTCAGCGGTGCGGTCGGCGGCTCGGCCGTCACTTCATGGTCCTCTTCTCGCGGTTCCGGCTGCTCAGACTAGCTGTGAGCGAAGTGACAGCTACTGACGTGTGAATTGCTTTGTCAATTGTCAGCGACTGTCTCTAGTCTCGCCGGTATGACTGGTCAGACCATCCTCGACAAGGCGCCGGGCAGCCCCGACCCGGCGCCCGCCCCGGCCGGCGGTCTGCGCGGCCGTCCGTGGGGGACCCTCTTCGCCGTGGCTGTGGGCGTCATGATGGTCGCGCTCGACGGCACCATCGTCGCCATCGCCAACCCCGCGATCCAGCAGGACCTTGGCGCGTCGCTCGCGGACGTCCAGTGGATCACCAACGGCTATCTGCTCGCCCTTGCCGTGGCGCTGGTCACCGCGGGCAAGCTCGGTGACCGCTTCGGTCACCGCCAGACCTTCCTCATAGGCATCGCCGGGTTCGCCGCCGCGTCCGCCGCGATCGGTCTTTCCGGCTCGATCGCCCTGGTCATCGCCTTCCGCGTGCTGCAGGGCCTGTTCGGCGCACTGCTGATGCCGGCGGCGCTCGGCCTGCTGCGTGCCACCTTCCCCGCCGAGAAGCTGAACATGGCGATCGGCATCTGGGGCATGGTCATCGGCGCCTCCACCGCGGGCGGCCCGATCGTCGGCGGTCTGCTCGTCGAGCACGTGAGCTGGCAGTCGGTGTTCTTCATCAACGTGCCCGTCGGCGTGGTCGCGCTGCTCATGGGGCTGGTGATCCTCAGGGACCACCGGGCGCAGAACGCGCCCCGCTCCTTCGACCTCCTCGGCATCCTGCTGCTGTCCGCAGCCATGGCCTCCCTCATCTGGGGCATCATCAAGGCCGGTGAGAGCTGGGGCTGGGGCAGCGGCAAGACGTGGGGCTTCCTCATCGGTGCCGTCGTCCTCTTCGCGCTCTTCGCCCTCTGGCAGACGCGGGCACGGGAGCCGCTCATCCCGCTGGGCCTGTTCCGCTCCGTCCCGCTCTCCGCGGGCGTCGTCCTGATGATCCTCATGGCCTTCGCCTTCATGGGCGGGCTGTTCTTCGTGACCTTCTACCTTCAGGGCGTCAAGGGGCTGAGTCCGGTCGACAGCGGACTGCGGCTGCTGCCGCTGACCGGCATGATGATCGTCTCCTCACCGCTCGCAGGGGCGCTCATCACCAGGTTCGGGCCGCGGATCCCGCTGGTGGGCGGCATGGTGTTCACGGCCGCGGCCATGTTCGGGATGCTCTCCCTGGCCTCGGAGACCGGCACGTTCGCCACGTCCCTGTGGTTCGCTCTGCTGGGCCTTGGCCTGGCTCCGGTGATGGTGGGTGCGACCGAGGTCATCGTCGGCAACGCGCCGCTGGAGCTGTCGGGTGTGGCCGGTGGTCTGCAGCAGGCGGCGATGCAGGTCGGCGGCGCGCTGGGTACGGCCGTGCTGGGCGCCGTGATGTCGTCCAAGGTCAGTGCGGACTTCGCGGGAAACTGGACGGCCGCGGGCATCCCCGTTCCGCCGGACCCCAGGCTCGAGCAGGCGGCTGAGTTCGGCATCGTCCCGGACGAGCTGGCCCAGGCCCCCGGGATGACCCCTGACATGCTCGCCGCGGTCACGAAGGTCATCCACGACACCTTCCTGTCCGGCATGGGGACGGCCTTCACAGTCGCCGGAGTCGTCGCAGTCGTGGCCGCCCTCGTCGCCACCCTCACCAAGCCCGGCGCCAACGCGGGCGCGGGCGGAGGCGGCGTCCACATCTGACTTCAGGCTCATCGGGCCCCGGCACACCCGCTCCCGTGCCGGGGCCTGCCGCATGTCTGCCGTCGTCACCCGTACGAGTGGATCACCTCGCGCCCTCTTCCCCTCGGGCATCACGCAGCGTCAGGCTATGGGAAGGATTCCGATACAGAGCGTCACGATCTCGGGGGTTCACCACCATGCGTACGACCACACGAACCGTCCTCACGGCCACCGCCCTCACCGCCGGTGCGCTGGCTCTCACCCTCCTCCCCGCCGCCGCGCCGGCCGGTGCCGCCGGGCCCCCTCTCGGCGCCTGCGGGAGCGGACAGCTCTGCCTCTGGCCGAAGGAGGAGTTCGAAGGGAATCGACTCGCCTTCGAGCTGGCAGACACCGACATCGAGAGCTGCGTCCCGCTCCCCGACGGAACCACCGCCACGTCATTCGCCAACCGGACCGGTCGCCCCGTCACCACCTATCAGTCCGCTGCCTGCGCCGAGACGGGCGAGTTCGACACCTACCCCGGCGGCGGCACCTGGGTGCCCCGCTCGACCCACCAGGTGCGGGCCTTCAAGATCTGGGAGAACTGAACTCGGAGTCGCCGTCCTGCTCCGGAAGGGCACATCCCGACAGCAGTCCCGGACGTTGACCGTCGCCCGGTTCTCCGGAAAGCCGGGCGACCTCGGCCCGCAACTCCCGCACCTCCAGTGTGAGGGCCTCCAGCAGTGCCGTCTGGTGCCGCTCCTCGGCGTCGTCGCGCTCGAAACGGGAGATGAACCACGCGGCGATGTTCGCCGTGACCACACCGAGCAGTGCGATGCCCGACAGCATCAGCCCCACCGCGAGAAGCCGCCCCAGGCCCGTGGTGGGGGAGTGGTCACCGTAGCCCACGGTCGTCATCGTCGTGAACGACCACCAGACCGCGTCACCCAGCGTCTTGATGTTTCCGTCCGGCGCGTCCCGCTCCACCTGGAGCACCGCCAGCGAACCGAACATCAGCAGACCCGTGACGGCGCCCGCCACATACGTCGTCAGCCGGATCTGCGACGCCATCCGGGCCCGCCGCCCCACCAGCATCAGCGTCGACACCAGCCGCAGCAGCCGCAGCGGCTGCAGCAGCGGAAGCAGCACCGACAGGAGGTCCAGCCAGTGCCCGCGTACGAACTCCCAACGAGCCGGGGACACCACGAGCCGCACGATGTAGTCGACGGCGAAGGCGCCCCACACCACCCACTCCACCGCCGTGCACAGCGATCGCACCCACGGATCGGCGTCCGGCGCGACGATCGGCACCGCGTACGCGATGCCGAACGCCAGCGCCAGCGCGAACAGCGGCCTCTGCGTGCGCTCCTCCCACCGGATCTGCGTCCTCGGTTCAGTCATGCCGCGCATAGTAGAGGAGCGCTGGGAACCGGCCAGGGTGAACGGGGAGCCCGGGCGCCCGGGCGCTCGAACTCCCCGCCGCGCCGGCGCAGTGGCGCACCGGCTCCCGCGTCAGGCGTCGCCGCCCGCCGCGCCGGGATCGGCGGCCGTCACATCCAGCAGCCGATAGCGGTCCACCGCCTGCTTCAGCACCGAGCGGTCCATCTGCCCCTGCCGGGACAGTTCCGTGAGCACCGCCAGCACGATGGACTCCGCGTCGATGTGGAAGAACCGGCGGGCCGCACCACGGGTGTCCGCGAAACCGAAGCCGTCCGCGCCCAGCGAGGTGTACGGCCCCGGCACCCAGCGCGCGATCTGGTCGGGGACCGACCGCATCCAGTCCGAGACGGCCACGAACGGGCCCTCGGCGTGCGACAGCTTGCGCGTCACGTACGGAACGCGGGGCTCCTCCTCCGGGTGCAGCAGGTTGTACTCCTCCGCCTGCACCGCCTCGCGACGCAGCTCGTTCCAGGAGGTCGCGGACCACACGTCGGCGCGCACGTTCCAGTCCTCCGCCAGGATCCGCTGCGCCTCCAGGGCCCACGGCACGGCCACGCCGGAGGCCATGATCTGCGCCGGAACCGCGCCGGACTCCCCGGCCCGGAAGCGGTGGATGCCCCGGACGATGCCCTCGGCATCCACGTCCGCCGGCTCCGCCGGGTGCTGGATCGGCTCGTTGTAGACGGTCAGGTAGTAGAAGACGTCCTCGCCGTGCGGGTGCTCCTCCGACGAGCCGTACATCCGCCGCAGACCGTCCTTGACGATGTACGCGATCTCGAAGCCGAACGCCGGGTCGTACGCGACACACCCCGGGTTCGTCGACGCCAGAAGCTGCGAGTGGCCGTCCGCGTGCTGCAGGCCCTCGCCGGTCAGCGTCGTACGGCCCGCGGTCGCGCCGAGAACGAAACCGCGCGCCAACTGGTCGGCCATCTGCCAGAACTGGTCGCCGGTCCGCTGGAAACCGAACATCGAGTAGAAGACGTACACCGGGATCAGCGGCTCGCCGTGCGTGGCGTACGCGGAACCCGCCGCGATCAGCGACGCCGTGCAGCCCGCCTCCGAGATGCCGTCATGCAGCATCTGCCCGGTCGGGGACTCCTTGTACGCCAGCAGCAGTTCGCGGTCCACCGCCTCGTACTGCTGGCCCAGCGGGTTGTAGATCTTGGCGCTCGGGAAGAACGAGTCCATGCCGAACGTGCGGTACTCGTCCGGCGCGATCAGGACGAAACGCCGTCCGATCTCCTTGTCCCGCATCAGGTCCTTCAGAAGCCGGACGAACGCCATCGTCGTCGCGATCGACTGCTGCCCGGACCCCTTCTTCATCGCCGCGTACGTCTTGTCGTCCGGCAGCACCAGCGGCTTCGACCGCACGACCCGGGTCGGCACATACCCGCCCAGCGCATTGCGGCGGTCGTGCATGTACTGGATCTCCTCCGAGTCCTGGCCCGGGTGGTAGTACGGGGGCGGGCCCGACTCCAGGTCACTGTCGGAGATCGGCAGGTGAAGCCGGTCCCGGAAACGCTTCAGGTCGTCGACCGTCAGCTTCTTCATCTGGTGCGTCGCGTTGCGGCCCTCGAAGTTCGGACCCAGCGTCCAGCCCTTGATCGTCTTGGCGAGGATCACCGTCGGCTGGCCCTTGTGGGCCCGGGCCGCCGCATAGGCCGCGTAGATCTTCCGGTGGTCGTGACCGCCGCGCCCCAGGTGGAGGATCCGGTCGTCGGTCATCCCCTCCACCATGGCCCGCAGCCGGTGGTCGTCCCCGAAGAAGTGCTCCCGGATGTAGGCGCCGGTCTCCGTGGCATACGTCTGGAACTGGCCGTCCGGAGTGGTGTTCATCTTGTTGACCAGGATGCCGTCCCGGTCCTGCGCCAGCAGCGGGTCCCAGGAGCGGTCCCAGATCAGCTTGATCACATTCCAGCCGGCGCCGCGGAACACCGACTCCAGCTCCTGGATGACCTTGCCGTTGCCGCGCACCGGGCCGTCGAGCCGCTGGAGGTTGCAGTTGACGACGAAGGTCAGGTTGTCCAGGCCCTCACGGGCGGCCAGGGTGAGCTGGCCCAGCGACTCCGGCTCGTCCATCTCACCGTCGCCCAGGAACGCCCAGACATGGGACTGAGAGGTGTCGGCGATGCCCCGCGCGTGCATATAGCGGTTCATCCGGGCCTGGTAGATCGCGCCGATCGGACCCAGCCCCATGGAGACCGTCGGGAACTCCCAGAAGTCCGGCATCAGCCGGGGGTGCGGATACGACGACAGACCGTAGGGTGCCTTCGACTTCTCCTGGCGGAAGCCGTCCAGGTGTTCGTCGGAGAGCCGGTCCAGCAGGAAGGCGCGTGCGTAGATGCCCGGTGACGCGTGGCCCTGGAAGAAGATCTGGTCTCCGCCGTCTCCCCCGTCCTTGCCCCGGAAGAAATGGTTGAAGCCGACGTCGTAGAGGGAGGCCGAGGAGGCGAAGGTCGCGATGTGGCCGCCGACGCCGATGCCGGGGCGCTGAGCGCGGGACACCATCACGGCGGCGTTCCAACGGGTCGCGTTGAGGATCCGCCGTTCGATCTCCTCGTTGCCGGGGAAGAACGGCTCGTCCTTGGTGGCGATGGTGTTGACGTAGTCCGTGCTGCGCATCTCGGGCACGGCCACGCGCTTCTCACGGGCCCGCTCGATCAGGCGGAGCATCAGATAGCGGGCACGTTCGCGGCCCCGCTCGTCGACGGCGGCGTCGAGGGAGTCGAGCCACTCCCGGGTCTCTTCGGGATCGAAGTCCGGGACCTGGCTGGGCAGGCCGCCAATGATGATCGGGTTGCGATCGGATGCGGAAGCCACGCTGTTCCTTCGCTGCTCGGTTGCCTACAGGGAGATATGGAGAGGAGGACGAGTGGTCGCCACCATCGTGTACCTCCGGGGCCCGTACGTCATCTTTACCGGGGGGTAACACCCTGGTCGCGCCGAGGGCAGGAGTATCTCGTGCGCCCCCGCGCAGGGTGTCCGGCATACAACGCCCTAAAGTGGGTCAAGAGGTGTGGTGCATGTCGCGGACCCGGACGCAAGGGTGCCGGGTGTTGCGGCAGGACGGCCCCAAAAGTCACCGTTTCGGCGGTCTACGTCGCCGGGTACTTGCGCGATCCGCCCAGCACGTGTGGACTACGCCCCATGCCACGCGTACGCGCGCGGCTGAAGTACTTTCCCATTCATGATCAGGAGGCAAGCCGTGAGCGCGACCGCGGACCACGCGGAGACGAACCTGGCCGTAAGGCTGGGCTTCCAGCCCGACCAGGTGGTCCAGGAGATCGGCTACGACGAAGACGTCGACCAGGAGCTCCGCGAGGCCATCGAAGCCGCAACCGGCACCGAGCTCGTCGACGAGGACTACGACGACGTGGCCGACGCCGTGGTGCTCTGGTTCCGCGAGGACGACGGGGACCTTACTGATGCGCTGGTGGACTCCATCGCGTACATGGAAGAGGGCGGCTCGATCCTGCTGCTCACCCCGAAGACCGGCCGCGACGGATACGTCGAGCCGAGCGACATCGGTGAGGCCGCCACCACCGCCGGCCTGTCCCAGACCAAGAGCATCAGCGCAGGCAAGGACTGGGCGGGCTGCCGCCTGCTCACCCCGAAGGCGGCGGCAAAGAAGCGCTGACCGCCACCGGCGTCCCCGCCGGTACCCGTGGCCGAGGCTTCGCAGTCGAGAGGCCCCCGCCGAGCACATCGGCGGGGGCCCTGTGCGTAGGGTGGACCCCGCGTGCCAGTCCAGCACGCGTCAGTCCACCGAAGGGATGCGTTTGCCATGGCGATCGAGGTCGGCACCAAGGCCCCGGACTTCGAGCTGAAGGACCACCACGGGCGCACCGTGCGGCTCAGCGACTACCGCGGCGAGAAGAACGTGGTGCTGCTCTTCTACCCCTTCGCCTTCACCGGCGTCTGCACGGGCGAGCTGTGCGCGCTGCGCGACCAGCTGCCGCGCTTCGTGAACGAGGACACCCAGCTGCTCGCGGTCTCCGCCGACTCCATCTTCAGCCTGCGCGTCTTCGCGGAGCAGGAGGGGCTGGACTACCCGCTGGTGTCCGACTTCTGGCCGCACGGCGAGGTCTCCCGCGCCTACGGGGTCTTCGACGAGGAGAAGGGCTGCGCGGTACGCGGCACCTTCATCATCGACAAGGACGGCATCGTGCGCTGGACGGTCGTGAACGGCCTGCCGGACGCGCGTGACCTGAACGAGTACGTCAAGGCTCTCGACACGCTCTGAGTGGCGTACCGGCCCGCGCCCGGCGGGGGCGGGTGTGACGTGTCGGGCCAAGAGCCTGCTCAGGACGGGAACCCGTCACTAGGATCCAGTCGTTGATCCGATGCCAATGCACCACGGGGGCGCTGCCCCTGGACACCACTGGAGGGACTCGTGGGAGTCAGCCTCAGCAAGGGCGGCAACGTCTCACTGACCAAGGCCGCACCCAACCTGACCGCCGTCACCGTCGGCCTGGGCTGGGACGTCCGTACCACCACCGGTACGGACTTCGACCTGGACGCCAGCGCTCTGCTGCTGAACGCCCAGGGCAAGGTCGGCACCGACGGCAACTTCGTCTTCTTCAACAACCTCCGGAGCCCCGACGGCTCTGTGGAACACACCGGTGACAACCTCACCGGCGAGGGCGAGGGCGACGACGAGGCCATCAAGGTCAACCTGGCCGGGGTTCCGGCCGACGTGGACAAGATCGTCTTCCCGGTCTCGATCTACGACGCCGAGACACGCCAGCAGTCCTTCGGCCAGGTCCGCAACGCGTTCATCCGCGTCGTGAACCAGTCGAACGGCGAGGAGCTGGCGCGGTACGACCTGAGCGAGGACGCGTCCACGGAGACCGCGATGGTCTTCGGTGAGCTGTACCGGCACGGCGCGGAGTGGAAGTTCCGCGCGATCGGCCAGGGCTACGCGTCGGGCCTGCGTGGCATCGCGCAGGACTTCGGTGTGAACGTCTGAACCGAGCGGTCTGAGCAGGGACGGCGCAGCGGCCGCGCCGGGCGGTGCCGTGCCCTACCTCGGCGTTCGGACCGGACGGGGCTGTCGGCGCGGCGATCCGGCCGCCCGGCCGCCCGGCCGCTCGCCCAGAGCCGCGCATGGCCGCACGCCCGGGTCCGGACGCCGGGGTCACACGGCTGCCGACTGCTGCCGGGCAGCCCGTCGGCTGCCCGGGTGGCGCGCACCCGGTCCGCGGCTCTCCGGCCCTCGGGACATCCGGCTCTCCGGCAGCTCGCCCGTCGGGCCGTTCGCCTCAGCCGGCCTTTCACCGGCCGGTGGCGTGCCGCCGGGCTGCCGTGCCGGTCGGCTGTGCGGACGGCGGCCCGCAGCCCGTCCGGAACCTCCGGGGCAGGCTGCCGGGGCGGTCGGCCATGGGGCTGTCCGGCAGCCCGTAGGCGTGCCCGTCCGTGCGCCCGCCGCGGTGGGCCGGGTCCGGCGGGGTGACCGGATCCCGGCGGGCCGATGCCGCGCGGCGGACAGTCCGGCCGCGCGGGCCGTCCGGGTGTTCGCCCCCCCCGCCCGAGCTACGCGAGGCCGCCTGCCCCTCGACCGCCGTCGACCGGGGCCCAGAACGCAGGTGCGCCCGGGCGCGGGGCGCGGCCACCCGGGGCTCGCCTCCCGGCCGGTCGGCTCCCGAGCCCTCGACGGGGCGTCCGGGCGGGTGGTGGCCGCGGCGCCGGCCGCCGGGTGTGACCCGACGGGCCCCGGGACCGGGCTCGCGTGCCGGGGTGCTGGGTGCGGTACCGGCTGGCGGAGTTCCGGTGTGCGCGAGGTCCGGGCCCCGAGGTCCTGGCCCCGGTCGCCGGGCCCGGAGACCAGGGCCCGGGTCCCCGTCCCCGGGGTTCGGGGCGAAGGGGGATCGTGTGTTCGGGTTTGAGGCGGGGGATGGGGTGTCCGGGCGGGGCTTTGGCGTACCGTGCGGTGCAGGTGGGCCAGGACAGGGCACCATGGGGACACACCACGCGACGCGTCGCACGGGGGGACAGCGCACAGCCAGTCAGGTGCAGTCGGACCACGCGCTTCGGCGTCATATGGATGTACGACACATCAGCACGTCATCGGGGAGGAACATCTCATGGGCGTCACGCTCGCCAAGGGAGGCAATGTCTCCCTCTCCAAAGCCGCACCCAACCTGACCCAGGTCCTGGTCGGGCTCGGCTGGGACGCGCGCTCCACCACCGGAGCGCCCTTCGATCTCGACGCCAGCGCTCTCCTCTGCCAGGCCGGCAGGGTCCTCGGCGACGAGTGGTTCATCTTCTACAACAACCTGGTCAGCCCGGACGGGTCCGTCACGCACACGGGCGACAACCTCACCGGTGAGGGCGACGGCGACGACGAGTCCCTGATCGTGGACCTCACCATGGTCCCGGCCCACTGCGACAAGATTATTTTCCCGGTCTCGATCCACGAGGCCGATAACCGGGGACAGACCTTCGGGCAGGTCAGCAATGCGTTCATCCGCGTGGTGAACCAGTCCGACGGTCAGGAGCTGGCGCGCTACGACCTCAGCGAGGACGCCTCCACCGAGACCGCGATGATCTTCGGTGAGCTCTACCGCTATGGCGGCGAATGGAAGTTCCGGGCCGTGGGTCAGGGGTACGCCTCGGGGCTCCGGGGCATCGCTCTAGACTTCGGAGTCAATGTCGCGTAAAGCTTGCTCCAGGGTTCGATCAAGGACCGGTGCACTCGCCGCGGAGGAGTCCCACCCGGGGCCTCTCCGCCGAGTCCTGTCCGCGAGAACCTCCAACACACGATGGGGTAACCAGTGGTTCTGAAAACCTTCGGGTGGTCGTTCGCCGTGACGGCGGCCGGCCTTGCCTTCGCCGCCTGGGCGTGGGGTTGGGAGGCGTTCGGGATCGTCCTGATCCTGTCGGTCCTCGAAATCTCCCTCTCCTTCGACAATGCGGTCGTCAACGCCGGGATCCTCAAGAAGATGAACGCCTTCTGGCAGCGCATCTTCCTGACCATCGGCATTCTGATCGCGGTCTTCGGCATGCGGCTGGTCTTCCCCGTCGTGATCGTCGCCGTCAGCGCCAGCGTCGGGCCCATCGAGGCCGTCCAGCTCGCCCTGGACAAGCCGGACCAGTACCAGGATCTGGTCACCGACGCGCACGCGGCCATCGCCGCGTTCGGTGGCATGTTCCTCCTGATGATCTTCCTCGACTTCATCTTCGAGGAGCGCGAGTTCACCTGGCTCCGCTGGATCGAGCGCCCGCTGGCCAAGCTCGGCAAGATCGACATGCTGTCGGTCTGCATCGCCCTGATCGTGCTGCTGGGCAGCGCCCTCATGTTCGCCAACCACGCCCACACCAGCACCGGCGCCATGGACAAGACGTCCACGGTCCTGCTCTCCGGTGTCGCGGGCCTCATCACGTACCTCGTGGTGGGCGGTCTCTCCGGCTACTTCGAGGACAAGCTGGAGGAAGAGGAGGAGCGCGAGCACGAGGAGGAGGAGAAGGCCAAACGGGAGGGCAAGCAGGTCTCCGCCGTGGGCCTGGCCGGCAAGGCGGCCTTCTTCCTGTTCCTGTACCTGGAGGTCCTCGACGCCTCGTTCTCCTTCGACGGCGTCATCGGTGCCTTCGCCATCACCAACCACATCTTCTGGATGGCGCTCGGCCTCGGCATCGGCGCCATGTACGTCCGGTCGCTCACCGTCTACCTGGTCCGCCAGGGCACCCTCGACGAGTACGTGTACCTGGAGCACGGCGCGCACTACGCGATCGGCGCGCTCGCCGCGATCCTGCTCGTCACCATCCGGTACGAGATCCCCGAGGTCATCACCGGTCTCATCGGTGTCTTCCTGATCGCTGCGTCCTTCCTGTCGTCGATCCGCCGCAACAAGCTGGTCGAGGCGGCCGAGGGGAACGCCGAAGGACCCGACGAGAAGGCCAAGGTCTCGTCCGGGGTCTGAGACCCGGGGCCGGGGCGGGTGTGACCGCCCCGCCGATGCGGAACGCTTCTGAACGGGGCGGCCGGGGTGCTCCCGGCCGCCCCGTGGCGTAGGCGTATGAAGATGGGGGTGGGCATGGGCTTCCTGGACAGTCTCCGGCCGAACAGAGCCGCGCAGTTCGATCTGGTCGGTGCGGCGGGCAATGCGATCGACCTGACACGGCGGCGCCCGACGATCTCGCTGAGCAAGCAGGGCGGCGCCGTCGGCAACCTCCGTGTCAACCTCTCCTGGCAGATGCGGACCTCCGACATCGAGGACCGCCGACGGCAGAGCGGACGGCTGCTGCGGCACCCGCTCAAGTTCTTCCAGCCCGAGCCCGTCCAGGCGCACACCCAGGGCGTGGCGACCGTCGACCTCGACCTCGGCTGCCTGTACGAACTCGCGGACGGCAGCAAGGGCGTGGTCCAGGCACTCGGTGAGTTCTACGGCGACCTCAACAGCGCGCCGTACGTCAAGCACAGCGGAGACGACCGGTTCGGCTCCGGCTCCGGTGAGACGATCTTCGTCAACCTCGATCACCGCGAGGAGATCCGGCGACTGCTGTTCTTCGTCTACATCTACGACCAGACTCCGGCGTTCGACCGAACGCACGCCAAGATGACGCTCTACCCGGGCCACGGCCCGCGCATCGAGATCGATCTCGACGAGCGTGCCCCCGAGGCCCGCTCCTGCGCCGTGTTCCTGCTGGAGAACGTCAAGGGCGAGCTGCTGGTGCGGCGCGAGGTGAAGTTCGTCTACGGCTTCCAGGGTGAACTGGACCGGATGTACGGGTGGGGCATGCAGTGGGGGAGGGGCGTCAAGGCCGGAAAGGCCTGACCCCGCACCGCCGGGACGCCCCGCCCGTCAGGCGCGCAGGAACTGCGGCCCCATCGGCGGAAGCTGGAACTGCGCGTCCGGCCCCGGTGCCCCGGCCACCGGGGCGTCGGGCGCCGCCCCCGCGGCGGCGTGGGCCGGCTGCGGATGCGGGTAGCCGTACGCGGGCCGCGCGGAGTCGTACGGGGGTGCCGAGGCCGACTGCGGATACCCGTACGCGGGCTGGGCCGGCCCCGCTGCGGCATGCGGGTAGCCGTACGCGGGCGGGGCCGTCGGCGCGGGCGGGAGGTCCGGCGCCGAGGGCGGCGGGGCCGACGGGCGGGCCGGGAGCGCGGCAGTGGCGTCGTCGGGCGCGCCCGCATCGCCCCGGCCCTCGCCGGAGTCCGCGCGGCTCCAGTCCGTGTCACCGGAGTCCGCAGGGTTCCGATCCGCGCCGGGAGCGGCGCCTGTCGCCCCGCCGCCCGCCGCGCCCTCGTCGACGCCTACCGCGTCCGCCGACCCGTCCAAGGGCCCTGCCGCCCGGGGCGCGCCGCCGTCCGCGCCGTCCTCCGCCTCGTCCACCGAGATGCCGAACGCCGTGGCCAGGCCGATGAGGCCGGTCGGATAGCCCTGCCCCACCGCGCGGAACTTCCAGCCCTCGCCGCGGCGGTACAGCTCACCGCAGATGATGGCCGTCTCCTCGCCGGTCTCCGGCCGCACCTCGAACAGCGCCAGCGGCTCGGCGTCCTCGTCCGCCGGGTCCACGGCGGCGTCGAACAGCGCGATCCGCAGGTCCGGCACGCGGGCGAAGGTGTCGCCGTCCGAGGACGCCGCGATCACCACCTGGTCCACGGACACGTCCATAACGGACAGATCCACCCGGACGGTGTCCGTCAGCCCGTCCTCCACTCGCTGCTTCGGCAGGTGCCGCACCAGCCCCGACGGGTGGCGCGGCTGGTTGTAGAAGACGAAGTCCTCGTCGGAACGCACCCGCCCGTCCGGGCCGAGCAGGAGGGCCGACACATCCACGTCGGGAACCCCCGTGCCGGGGGTCCAGTGCAGTACGGCCCGTACGGCCGTGGCGTCGAGCGGGACGTTCGAGCCCTTCAGCATCGTGTGCGTCATGCCGTCATCCTGCCTGGCGCCCGGCCCGGCGGACAACGCGGGGCCGGTCCGCCACGCGGGAGCCGCCGGGAGCCGCGGTCACAGGGCACCGTGACGGTGCCTTGACGCCTTGCGGCTCCCGTACGACTGTCGTACGGCTGCGGAGCGACTGCCGCAGGACATCCGCCGTTCACACCGGAGGGGAACCGCCGACACCCGGCCTTACGTACTATTACCGGCCACACGTCATCACAGCGATCCGGACCGTACCCCCGTGCGCGCCGGACCAGTACGGGGACACCGCATGCGTCATTTCGGGCATATCTCGTCAGTTGCCCGTGCTGGGCTCTTCCACCGGGAGCCCTGTCGATTCGACTCCGGATCCCCGGCCCCCGTGCTGTCGACGGCGCTCGGTGCCACCCTCTACAGCCCGGCCACCCGCCCCCGGCTCGCGGACGACATACTCAAGCAGGTCGCGCGCGGCGTCGTGTCCATGGTCCTCTGCCTGGAGGACTCCATCGACGACGGCGACGTGGGGGCGGCCGAGGCCAACCTGGTCCGCCAGCTCACCGACCTCCACGAACGTGGGAGCGAGCCGCCGCTGCTGTTCGTCCGCGTCCGCGAACCCGGGCAGATCCCGGACCTCACCCGGCGCCTCGGCCCGGCCCTGCGGCTGCTGTCCGGATTCGTACTGCCCAAGTTCACCGAGAAGCGCGGTGCGCCCTTCCTGGAGGCCCTGACCGAGGCCGAGGCCGACCCGCGCTCGGCCGAGAGGCTCGGCGGGCGGCCCCTGTACGCGATGCCGGTCCTGGAGTCGCCCGAACTGCTGCACCTGGAGACCCGCGCCGACGCCCTCGCCGGGATCGCCCGCTGTGTCTCCGCACACCGCGACCGGGTCCTCGCACTGCGCCTCGGCGTCACCGACTTCTGCTCCGCGTACGGCCTGCGCCGCTCCCCCGACATGACCGCGTACGACGTGCAGATCGTCGCCCATGTCATCGCGGACGTCGTCAACGTCCTCGGCCGCGCCGACGGCACCGGCTTCACCGTCACCGGGCCCGTATGGGAGTACTTCCGGCTCCATGAGCGCATGTTCAAGCCGATGCTGCGCCGCAGCCCCTTCATGGAGGGCAGCGCCGACGCGCTGCGCACCGCGCTCATCGAGCACGACATGGACGGGCTGCTGCGCGAGATCGAACTGGACCGGGCCAACGGGCTGCTCGGGAAGACCTGCATCCACCCGTCGCACGTCCAGCCCGTGCACGCGCTCTCGGTGGTGAGTCACGAGGAGTACAGCGACGCGCGGGACATCCTGCACCCCGAACGGAACGGCGGCGGTGTGATGCGGTCCGCGTACACCAACAAGATGAACGAGGTGAAGCCGCACCGCGCGTGGGCGGAGCGCACGCTCCGGCGGGCCGAGGTGTTCGGCGTGGCCCAGGCGGACGTGGGGTTCGTGGAGCTGCTCGCGGCGGGACTGGAGGTCCGGTGAACTCCTCGCCGGACCCGAGAGGGAAGAGGCACGTCATTCGGAGCACGAGGCAGAGGGACACCTGGACGGGAACATGGGTCGCCGAGCGGCTGGGGGTGGAACTCCACGGCCACGGACCCTCCGGGAGCGAGGAACTGCGCGGGCTCCTCGGGCTGGCCCTGCGCCGCAACCCCAAGCGCGCCCACCTCCTAGTCTCCAACGTCCTGGGCAAGCACGTCCCGCAGAGCCCCGCCGTCGTGCGCCGCGCCGGAATCGGGCTCGGGCTCCGCGTCCGTGCGCTGCTGGGCGACGCCGAGGCGCGCCGCGCCGTCGTGCTCGGCTACGCGGAGACGGCGACCGGCCTGGGCCACTGTGTGGCGGACGGCCTGGCCCTCGCGCCGTACCTGCACTCCACCCGTCGCCCCGTGCCCGGGGTCGCCCCGGCCGGAGGCTTCGAGGAGTCGCACTCGCACCACACCTCGCACCTCCTCCTCCCCGAGGACCCGGAGCTGCTCTCCCGGCCCGGGCCGCTCGTACTGGTCGACGACGAGTTCTCGACCGGCAACACCGTCCTCAACACCGTCCGCGCGCTGCACGAACGGTTCCCCCGCGAGCGGTACGTCATCGTGGCGCTGGTCGACATGAGGTCGGCGGCGGACCGGGGGCGGCTGGCGGAGTTCGCCGCCGAGATCGGCGCGCGCGTGGACCTGGTTGCGCTCGCCGCGGGAACGGTCCGGCTGCCGGAGGACGTTCTGGAGCGGGGCCGGGATCTGGTCGCCGCCCACGAGACGCCCGCACCCGCGCAGGCAGGGGAACCCGGTCGGGTACGGCGGGTGGACCTCGGCTGGCCGGACGGGCTGCCGGACGGGGGACGCCACGGCTTCACACCCGAGCACCGGGCCCGGCTGGAAGCCGCGCTGCCCGCGATGGGTGGGCGGCTGGCCGAGGCGCTGGGCCTCGGACAGCCCGCCTCGGGGCAGGTCGCCCGGGCGCCCCGCGTGCTGGTCCTCGGCTGCGAAGAGCTGATGTACGCGCCCATCGCGCTGGCCGCCGCGCTGGAGGAACGCGCCCCGCACGCCCACATACGGTTCTCCACGACCACCCGCTCACCCGTCCTCGCTGTGGACGACCCCGGCTACGCGATCCGCAGCCGCCTGGTCTTCCCCGCCCACGACGACCCCGCCGACGGCCCCGGCGACCGGTACGCCTACAACGTCGCGGGCATGGGCTTCGACGCGGTGGCCCTCGTCGTCGACTCGGCCGCCGACACGCCCGGACTCCACGCCCCCGGCGGCCTGCCGGCGCAGCTCGCCGCGCACATCCCGCACGTCGTGCTGGCCACGGTCCCCTCGTACACCCCGGGTCCGTCCGCCCAGGATCCGTCCCCACCGGAAAGAACCCCCATGCTGCCCGAGCCGCTGCGCGGCCCCGCGTTCTCCTCCTACGCCCCCGAAGAGGTCGGCTGGCTCCTCCAGGACCTGTCGGACGTCGAGCTGGAGGCGCCGACGGAGGAGCGCGAGGAGGCCGTCCAGAACGGCGGCGCGCACTACGCCGAGTCGCTGCCCATCGAGTACCAGCCCAGCGACCGGTACCAGAAGCTCTTCCGCGCCGCCCTCGGCACCTCCGCCGCCCGGATCGCCCGGGCCGTCGGCACGGTCACCGAGACGGTGCTGGCCGAACGTTCCCACTCCCGGCTCCGCCCAGGCGGGGGGACCCCCACGCGGCGCCCCGTGCTGGTGTCGCTGGCCCGGGCGGGCACCCCCGTCGGAGTGCTCATGCGCCGCTGGGCGCTGCACCGGCACGGCCTGGACCTGCCGCACTACGCGGTGTCCATCGTGCGGGGCCGGGGCATCGACACCAACGCCCTGCGCTGGCTGCGCGCCCGTCACGACCCGGCCGACGTCGTGTTCGTCGACGGCTGGACGGGGAAGGGCGCGATCACCCGCGAACTCGCCGCCGCCCTGGCGGACTTCCCGGACTTCAACCCGGAGATCGCCGTTCTGGCCGACCCCGGCTCGTGCGTCCGCACCTACGGCACCCGCGAGGACTTCCTCATCCCCTCCGCATGCCTCAACTCGACGGTCTCCGGCCTGGTCTCCCGTACCGTCCTGCGTGCCGACCTGGTCGGCCGGTACGACTACCACGGCGCCAAGTTCTACCGGGAGCTGGCGGACGTGGACGTGTCCACGGACTTCCTGGACACCGTCAGTGAACGCTTCGACGAGGTCGCCGCCGCCGTCGACGCGGACGTCGAGCACCTCCTGGCCGCCGACCGCACCCCCACCTGGGAGGGCTGGGCGGCCGTCGAGCGGATCAGCGAGGAGTACGGCATCCACGACGTGAACCTGGTCAAGCCGGGGGTCGGGGAGACCACCCGGGTCATGCTGCGCCGCGTCCCCTGGAAGGTCCTGGCCCAGCGCGGCGCGGGCGCCGACCTCGACCACGTACGGCTCCTCGCGGAGCAGCGCGGCGTCCCGGTCGAGGAGGTGGACGGCCTGCCGTACACCTGCGTGGGCCTGATCCACCCGAAGTACACGCGCGGCGCCACCGGCGTCGACGGCCGGGCGGTGACGGCACCGTGACCCGTCGGACACTGGTCGCCAGCGACCTCGACCGGACGCTCATCTACTCGGCGCCCGCGCTCGCCCTCACCGTGCCCGACGCGGAGGCGCCGCGGCTGCTGTGCGTGGAGGTGTACCAGAGCAAGCCGCTCTCGTACGTCACCGAGACCGCCGCCGGTCTGCTGGCCGAACTGGCGGAGGCGGAGACGGCCACGTTCGTGCCGGTCACGACGCGGACCCGCGAGCAGTACCGGCGGGTCCGGCTGCCCGGGCCGCCGCCCCGGTACGCGATCTGCGCCAACGGCGGTCACCTGCTGGTCGACGGCGAGCCGGACCGTGACTGGCGGGCCGGCGTCGCGTCCCGGCTCGCCGCCGAGTGCGCGCCGCTCGACGAGGTGCGGGCGCACCTGCGGGCCGTGGCCGACCCGGCGTGGCTGCTGAAGGAACGGGTGGCCGAGGAACTGTTCGCGTACCTGGTCGTGGAGCGCGAACTGCTGCCGGACGGCTGGCTGGCCGAGCTGTCCGTGTGGGCGGAGGCACGCGGCTGGACGGTGTCGCTCCAGGGCCGCAAGGTGTACGCGGTGCCGAAGCCGCTGACCAAGAGCGCGGCGGTACGGGAGGTGGCGCGGCGCACCGGCGCGGACACCGTCCTCGCGGCGGGGGACTCGCTGCTGGACGCGGATCTGCTGCTGGCGGCGGACCGGGCCTGGCGTCCCGGGCACGGCGAACTGGCCGACACGCAGTGGCGTGCCGGCCAGGTGGAGGCACTGGCCGTGCGGGGCGTGGGGGCGGGGGAGGAGATTCTGCGGCGGTTCCTGGCGGCGGTGGGGTGAACCCGGCCGCGGCGGGCCGGTCAGCCGCCGCAGCACCCGCCGCCGCAGCAGCCCCCGCCGCCCGCGGGACCCGGCGCGGCCGTCGCGGTCGCGGTTCCGCCGACGGCGACGGTGGACAGGAGCTTGACCGTGTCGGGGTGCCCCGCGGGGCAGTCGGCGGGGGCGGAGGACTCCGCCATCGGGCGGCTGAGCTCGAAGGTGTCGCCGCAGGTGCGGCAGCGGTACTCGTAACGAGGCATGGGGACAGGGTAGTCGGGGGCGCCCCGGCCCCCGCTCACTGAGACGACGACCGCTCCTCACGGATCTGGTCCACGACCCGCGCCGCCGTCGCCCGCACCGCCTCCGTCTCCGTCAGGAAGTGCCAGTAGTCCGGGTGCCGCCCCTCCAGCCCGGCGAGCGCCCGGTCGAGGCGGGCCACCGCGTCGTCCAGGGGACGGGCGTGGCGCGGGTCCGGGGTGTGGCGGCCGGCCATGGCGAACCGCTGTGCGTCCCGGATCGCGAACCGGGTGCGCTCGACCTCCTGCTGCGGGTCCTTCGCGACCGCGTCCAGCCGCCGCAGCCGCTCACCGGCGGCCGACACGTCCTCGTCCGTCGCGTTGAGCAACGCCCGTACGGTCGCGAGCAGCGCCGTCGCGTCGGCCCAGCGCTGCTCGGCGCGCGCCCGCGCGGCCTCCGCCAGCTTCTCCTCCGCGCGCCGCACGTTCTCGGCGGCCCGCGCCGGGACCGGCTGGAGGTCCTGCCAGCAGGCGGCGCTGAACCGGCGGCGCAGCTCGCTGAGCACCGGCTCGACGGACGCCGCCCGGTGGGCGAGGGCCTGCGCGCGGGTACGGAGGGACACCAGCCGTCTGTCCGTCTCGGCCGCCTGCTCCGGCAGCCGCTCCGCCTCCACCCGTATGACCTCGGCGTCCCGCACCACCCGGTCGGCGCGGTGCAGGGTCTCCTGCACGCCGTGCCGCCCGGCGCCCTGGTTGAGCAGGGTCAGCTCGGGCCCGAGGGCGGCGAGCCGGGCGGCCAGATCCTCGGCGCGCAGCCCGGCGGCGCGGGCCGTGTCCAGCGCGTTGCTGGCGCCGAGCAGCGCGGCGCGGGCCCGCTCGACCGCCGGGGCCAGCCGGGCGAGCTGCGTCTCGGCCTTGTCCAGCAGTGGGGTGAGCCGCTGCTCGAACCGCTCCAGCTCTCCCTGCACCCGCACCAGCTCGTCGCGCGCCCGCGTCAGCTCCGTCCGCGCGCGTGCGGCGACGGACGAGTCCAGGCCGTCGCGGTCCAGGTCGTAGGAGTCGACGGCCGTGATGTACGCGTGGCTCACCTCGTCGATACGGTGCCCGAGCGCGGTGAACTCCTCCACCGCACGGCGCGCCGGGGGCGAGCCGTCCACGGCGGTGATCGTCTCGATGGAGATCCTCAGGCCCCGCTGGGCGGTGTCCAGCTCGTAGAAGGCCGCCGCCGCCGCGTCCTTCGCGGCCTGCGCCTCGGCCCGCTGGCTCTCGGCGCGCCCGCCCCCGAACCAGCGCCGCCCACCGCCACCGGCCCCGCTCGTCACATCCGCTCCCCGTCACCGTACGTGTCCGCGCCGACCCATCGGGCCGCGTCCATTCTCCCACCAGGTACGACGAACAACAGAGCGGTTCCGTTCGCGCGCCGCGACGGAGGCCACCCCCTCCCCGCCCGCGGTTTGCGAACCCCACCCGTGCGCCATGTACGCTGTTGACTCCTTCCACGGGTGCGTAGCTCAGGGGTAGAGCGCTGCTCTTACAAAGCAGATGTCGGCGGTTCGAAACCGTCCGCGCCCACCAGCAGGTAGATAGACAAAGGCCCAGGTCACCGGTACTGAACCGGGAACCTGGGCCTTGTTCTTTCCCCGGCCGCAGGGGCAGGGGAGAGGCGTCGCGCCAGTTACGTGCCAGATGGGTCGTCGCCGGACTCGGCCGGCCGGACCTTCCTGATCTGCTCGTCGACGTGAGCGGCGATGGCGTGGTCACGCCCGTTCACCAGGTGCTGATAGATCAGCGCGGCCCGCACCGACGAGTGCCCCATCCGCTGCATCAGCTCACGCGTCGTGGCGCCGCCGGTCGCGGCGAGGGTGTTCCCGGTGTGGCGCAGATCGTGGAAGTGGACGTCTCCGAGGCCGGTGGTCTTCAGAGCCTGGAGCCACAGGCGGCGGAAGTTGTTCCTGCGTAGCAGGCCACCGCGTGCCCCGGTGAAGAGCAGCCCGTCACGACCCGGCTTGACGTAGACGGCGAGATGCGTGGCCAAGCTCTCCGCCAGCGAGGCCGGGAAGGCCACGGTGCGCACGCCCGCCGCGCTCTTGGGCGTCTTCACCACGATGCCGTCCGTCCGGGTCTCGGCCAGAGCGCGCCGTACGGCGACGGTTCGCCGGTCGAGGTCGATGTCATGGCGCTGGAGCGCGGCCAGCTCCCCAAAGCGGAGACCGGTGAAGGCTGCCAGGAGGATGAGCACCCGGAAACGCGCCGGCACAGCGTCGGCGATCTGGAAGACCTCGGTGACTTCGAGGAAAGGTCGCTCGGCTGTCTTGGCCGCCCCGGCGCCCTTGATCCGGCAGGGGTTTCGCTGGATCACCTCGTCGTCGACCGCGGTGTTCAGGATGGCTCGGAGCATCTGATAAGCCTTGGCCACGGTCGGCTCACCGACACCGGACTCCAGGAGTACCGCACGCCAGCGGCGGATCTGGGGCGTCGTGATCTCACTCAGGGCCAAGTCCGCGAAGGTCGGCAGGATGTGGAGGCGCAGCGCGCTGCCGTTGCGTTCGCGGGTGGTCGCCGCGTAGTCGCGTTCCTTGAACCAGGCATCCGCGTACACCCCGAAGAGAACCTTGTCGTCCGGGTTCTTCCACTTGCCGTCGATGATCTCCGCTTCCTTGCGGACGAGCCACCGATCGGCATCGGTCTGCGAGGCGAACGTCTCGGGAGCCGATCGCGTCAGCCCGTCGGGCCCCTGATAGCGAGCCTGGAATCGTCCTGACGGCAGCTTACGCACGGCACCGAAGCGGCGGCGCTTGCCTTTGCTGTTCGCCATCAGGCCACCGCCGCAAATCGGCGACGAGTGGTGATCGGCTGGACGGTGTGAGCAGCGACGAATTCCTCCAAGGCCCGCTCAGGAATGCGGACATGCCGCCCCACCTTGACGAAGACGATCCGGCGCTCGGCGATGAGCCGGCGCGGGAACCTCTCGGTGGTGCCGAGGAGTTCGGCGGCCTGGCCTACGGTCAGCAGTCGGTCAGTCATGCGGTTGCTCCTTCCAGGGCGAGTTGGTCGCGCAGGGCTTCGCGGGCGGTTTCGCGATTGAGCTGGATGTCCCGGGCGATGGAGGCGGCGAGGACGGCCTCCCCGGGGGAGTGGCCCTGGCCGGCGTACGTCCAAGAGGTGAGGACGAGAACGGTGTCCGGCTCGATGTCGTCCAGGCCGCGGGCGGTGCGCTCCTGGGCGGCGCGGTAGTCGGCGCGGGTTTGGCGGAGTTCGCTCAGGGTGGTGGAGTACTGGCGGGACTTGGTGGAGAAGTGCCCCCGGAAGCCGAGCATGTGGGCCCAGGCCAGGAGCCGGCGGTCGGGGTAGAGCGGATCGAGGTCGAAGCAGGCTTCGACGAGGCGGCGGGTGTGGTCGGGGACGCCGAGGAGGACCAGGGCCTCACGGTTGCCGATTCGGCGGTCGAGGCTGCCGGTGGTCTCTGCGGCCTTGGTGGCGTACTTGGCGATGTAGGAGGCGACGGCCTGCTCGGTGATGTCGGAGCCATCCCCGAACGCCTTCACGGGCCGGATGTCGAGCTGGCTGCCCCAGCGGAGGCGGCGGGTGGACTGGTTGCCGGCAGCGGGGACGGTGACAGTCGTGTACGCGTGGGTGGCGGCGGCGCGGATGGCGTTGGTGAGGTGCTCGGTGGTCGCCCACGACGGCGGCGGGGAGTCGGGGCCGTCCGGGCCGTCGATGCGGACGACGGCGTGGAAGTGGACGGCGCCCCTCTTCTGGAACTCGGCGACCTTCCCGTACGAGATCCGGGCGACCGCCTTGAGCTCCCGCTGCGAGAGGCCGGCCGCGGCGGCGATCTCCCGGCGGAGACGGTTCGTGAACCTCTGCCAGAGCTGCCCGGCGTGGTTGTTGAAGAGGACGGCGGCGGCGTAGTCGTACGACTCGGGGTCGAGCGGCGTGCCGAGGGCGGCGTCGTCCTCGGCGTGGCGGATGCCGCAGCGGCAGGGCCGGGTGCCGGGGCGGTTGTGGACCGGTCCGAAGGACGGGGCGGTGAGGGTGAGGAAGACGCGGGGGTGTTCGCGGACGGTGGTGGGGATGTCCCGGGCGTTGTCACCGGCGAGGCCAGCGCGGATGAGGTGGTAGGTGTCGCCCGCGTAGGTCCACGCGCAGGCGGGGCAGCGGGAGGCCCGGCGGTTGCCGCAGGCGATCCGGAGTCGGGCGTCCGGTTCGGTGTCGGTGGAGTACCGGTGGAGGGTCTCGCCGGTGGTCTTGTCCCGGGTGAGGGTCCAGCCCTGGAGGTGGATGGGGTGGGAGCAGCCGCCGGTGCGGTGGATCTGCTCGCGCCAACGGTCGAAGCTAGGGGACCCGGCCACTCGGAGTATGTCGCTCAGGGTGGAGGTGTCGAACCCCGCCGACGAGGCGGCTGGGACGGTCATCATGGAGTGCTTCCTTCTGGTTCTGCGAACTGGGTAGGGGCGGGGCTTCCGGGCGGCGGAGACTTGGCGGTTGAGCCGCCCGGAAGCTGGCTAGTGCGGTGACCGGAGAGGCCCACCGGACCGGCAGAGGGAGGGACCGGATGAGGCGGCCCGAGGGATCGGTAGCTCTGTCAGAGGGCGGGGCGAGGATCACGCCGTGACGATCAACCTGCATGACTTCGACGGCGAGCACTCGCTGACCTTGAACGCTGGCGGCTTGGCTGCCGATGACGCCGTAGCTGCCGCCGGGCATGAGCCGAACGGGTACTTCTGGGAAGGTCTCGTGCAGTTCGCCTGGCCGGACATTGCCGAGGACCTCGACTTCGACAGCGAGGGCGGCATGTTCTGCGCGGTCGGGAGTCCGAGCGACCTCGCACGACTCAAGGCTGCCCTTGGAGCCGTCATCACGAGCCCTGAGGCAGTCCGCGACATCATTGCCCGTGCGGAGGCATCGGGCTTCGAGTTCGACGACTAGCGCTGTCGGCGCTGGCCGTTGAGGAGCGAGCGCAGGACGACGGCGCAGACGGCGACCGACGCGGCGCTGATGGCGACGGCGAGGAGCATGGAGACCAGGACCGTGCCGACGACGAGGACGGTTCCGGCGCCGCCGACAACTACGACAGCCAGGCCAGCCGGGGTGAGGCGCAGGGCCGAAGACGTCGCCAGGACGTGTGCAGGGGCCGGGGCGTGGTGGTTGCAGGCCACCGGATCGGCGGTGTGGCGGGGCGCGATGTCGGCGGTGACGGTCGGCTGGACGAGCGGGGTGACGATGCCGGTCGGAAGCGGGTTGACCGGGATGCGCGGCTGGAACATGACGGTTCTCCCTACTTGCTGATCGTGTTGTCGATGAGCGGGGCGAGGACGCTGTCGGCGAGGAGGTAGCCGCCGAGGAGGATCACGGCGACGAGCCACCAGGGCGGGCGGATGAGCTTGATGCCGAGGGCGCCCACGACGATCAGGGCGAGCCAGAGCGGAACGTCCATGACGCGGGACTCCTTCGAGGTCAGCGGGGCTTGCAGCGGTGGGTTCGGGCGGCGAGCTGGGCGGCCGAGGAACTGGAGTACTCGGTGGACCAGCCGCAGCCGTCGGACGTGCACACGGCGGCGTACTTGGTGCGGCCGTGGCGGTCGCGGTGTGTGCCGATCTGCACCGGACCGATCCGCATCACGGAGTGGAAGTGGTCGCGAGCGGCCATCGCTCAGGCCTCGCCGGTGAAGTCGTCGGCGTGGTCGATGAGCCACTGACGGATCTCGGCCGACTCGTACTCGTCGGCGGCGGTGATCACCGGCTCGGCGGTGGCCATGGCTTCCAACAGGCGGTTGTTCCGCGTCAGTTCGGCGGCGCGCTCCAGGGCGTGCCGGGTCGAGTCGCGCATGGTCGATCTCCTTCTCAGGTGAGTTGGGCGGCGATGGCGTTGGCCATCAGGGGCGGGACGCCGAGGCGGGCGCGCAGGGTGTCGGCGTCGATCGGGTAGCCGGTGCGGGCGCGGTAGTCGTCGGCGACCTTTCGGGCGTGAGCGACAAGGGCGGGCGGTACGGCCGCGGGGGCGGGTTCGGGCTCCGGTGCAGGTTCTGGGACCGGCTCTGGGGAAGGGAGGGTCGGTGCGGTGGCAGGCTCCGGCTCCGGTTCGGCTACGTCATTTCGCTCGATGACGGCTTCCACGGCCGAGGGCTCCTCGGTGGCCGTGTCGAGTTCGACCGGTGCCACCGGATGCCCGGGGGAGTGGACGAGGAGCGTGCCGCCGAGGAACGCGAGGGCGGGCCAGCCCGCGACGAGGATGCGCAGCCAGGCGGGAACGTGGCCGAGGTCGAGGAGACCGGCGGTGGCGACGTTCGCGCCGAGCGAGGCGGCCAGGGCGACCATGAACCACGTCCAGGCCGAGCGGGCAGGCACACCGGCGGCCCGCGAGGTCCGCAGCCGATGCCAGGCGGCGACGAGCAGGAGATCCACGGAGACCGGATAGGCCCAAGCCTTCCAACCGGACTGTCCGGCAGCCGCAGCCAGGTCGTGGAGATGAGCGAAGGACAGGGCGCCGGCGATCACGGCTTGTACGAGGACGGCGTCCGGTCGGCGGATGGGACGCATCGGGGGGTCCTCCTTCCGGTTTCGGGCATGGGCGGGGTAGGGACCTGGCGTGATGCGGTCACGCCGCCGTGGAGCGAGGGGATTCAGGCGATCGCGGGAGCCGTGACGGTCGAGGACGCCGCGGCTTTGCCCAGGGGCGGCAGGACGGGCCGGAAGGCGTCCAGTGCGGGGATCTCGGGCGTGCGGTGGGCGTGGGAGTTCGCGATGTTCACGGCCCGCCGGAGCGTGAGGTGGGGAGTGCGGATGCGGACCCACCCACCGGAGGAGTCGCCGGCGACAGCGGTGCCGGGCCGGTCGGTGCGGATCTGGACCGTGGCGAGGACGGCGTCCGGGGCGATGTCGCCGAAGGCCATGTTGGCGGAGGTCTCGTCGTTGACGCGGTGGGCGGTGCGGCCGGTGAGCTGGGCACGGAGCATGGTGATGCCCTTGCCGAGCTCGGAGCCGAAGCGCTGTCCGCAGATCTCCAGGTAGATGCCGGCGGCGCGGCCGAGCTGGGCGAGCCGGACGAGGGAGCTGATGATTCGATCTCGCCGCTTCTCTTCGTCCTTCGTGGCGTAGAGGGCGAGTTCGGCGACCTCATCGACCAGGAGCACGATCGGGGTCGGTCGCAGGTGATCGGGCAGGTCCCAGATGTCGGCCGTGATCTCTGCATCCGGTAGATCCGCACTCAATCTCTGCTCGCGGCGAATCAGTTGGTAGACGTCCTCCATGTGCTCGACCAAGGCGTCGAGGAGGTCGGCGGCGGCGTCAGGGTTGTCGCCCAGGGCAGTGAACCGCCGGGCGAGCGGGGCGAGTTCAACGCCTTGCTTGCAGTCGATCCCGACCAAGGCGACGTCCAGCGCAGCGAGCGCGGCAACAAGATTGCGCTGGTAGACGGACTTCCCGGACTGTGTGGCACCGACGTTCAGCGCGTGCGGGGTCTGGCGGTAGTCGCGGTAGTAGACCTCTCCGTCCTCCCGCATGGCGACCGGAACACGCATCACCCCAGCACGGGCAGCCGCGGGCATCTGCACCCGCTTGAGGACGTCGTAACCGGTCATCCGCAGTTCGACCACACCCGAGCGGATCTCTCGGGCGGTGACGTTCTGCATGACGAACGAGTGCCGTAGCCGGTCTGAGGCGGCGGAGAAGTCGAAGGCGTCCTGACCGGGGCGCAGCTTCACTCGCAGTACGAGCCCGGTACGTGTCGGCCGCAGTCGCAGGATCCGGGGTGCCCGCGAGTCGGGGATGGGCCGGCCGGTCATCCTGGCCAGCGCCAGGCGCCAGCGCGAGGGCGGGACGGTCAGCCCGCACGCGTCCATGACCGACGCGTACCGGGCGAGGATCCGCACCATGGCGAAGATGACGCCGAAGCTCATCCAGTACCAGGCCGGACGCTGCCACCGCAGCAGCAGTGCGGCCGTGGCGACCAGTGCGAGGGTGACCGTTAAGGCGGTCATGGGTCAGCCGACCTTCGCGGCGGCGAGCGAGGTGACGGCGACGGCGCGGAAGCTGATGCCGTGGCGCTTCTGGCCGTTGAACTCGTTCTCCCACGGCCGGGCGACGACGCCGGTCAGGGCGACCGGGGTGCCCATGGACAGCTCCTCGGAGATGCCGGTCTTGGGCACAGTCAGGTTGAGGATCTCGGCGTTGCCGTCCATCACGAACATGACGTCGACCGTCATCAGCGGGGCACCGGTGTCCCGGTCGGTGGCGATCTCGCCGGTCTGGCGGTTGGCGATCTTCGGGGCCGGGGGCTGGGCCACCATCACCATCGCGGCGGAGGTGTCGACGGGGATCTGACGCACAGTGGATCGCTCCTCTATAGAGGCTGGACTCATCCACTCCTGTATAGGAGTGACATGAAGAAGAGTGCATCACTCCTATATATGAGTCAACCCGCCACGGAAAGAATCCGCAGCGGGTTGAGGGGAGTTGAGCGAGCGTCAGTCGGTCGCGGGGATCCGGTACTGGAAGACGAACTGGTCAGCGGCCATGAGGGTGTCGCAGACCTCCACGACGCGACCCTTCGTAGTCACCGCGTCCCGCACCAGCTGAATCACGGGGGCGCCAGGGCTCAGAGCCAACTCGGACGCCTCCGCCTTCGCGGCTGGCCGAGCCTGAAGGGTCTCCACGAACTCGGCGAAGCTGTGGCCGTGGTCTTCGAGCCGGGCGTAGATGCCACCGGGGCCGGGGTTCTCGGCGAACAGCTCGGGGATGTCCTTCACCACGTCCCATGGCAGGTACGACGAGGCGGTCTCCACGGGCGTCCCGTTCCGGAAGTACAGCCGCCGCCGCGCAAGCACCTGCGTCCCCACGTCGACACCAAGCCGCTCAGCGATGTCCGCCGGCGCCTCCATAGGCCCGATGAAGAGGACGCTCACCTTGGCCGTGGCACCGGACTGCTCGGACTCGGCGAGGTAGGCAGCCTTGCCGCCCCGCCGATGAGAAGCGCGGAACCGATCCGAAGACCGAAGCCGTACGGGAGGCCGGTCCTTCACGATCGAGCCCTTGCCGTGACGGGTCTCGACGAGCCCGCTGGCCCGAACCTCGACCATGGCCTTCCGAATAGTCCCCCCAGCAACCCCGTACCGCTCGACGAGCTCTGACTCACTCGGAACCATGTCGCCGGCCTTGAGGACGCCGGAGCGGATCTGCTGGACAATCTCGTCCGCGATCTGCACGTACCGAGGTACGGCCCTGCCAGCTCCTGCTGGAGTTCCCACAGTCCTACCCACTCTCATATGCTCCTGTACATGAGTAACGGGAGCGCGGGAACAAAGTCAACGCCACTCCACTCGGTGTCCGTGGCCGGAGCGGTAGTGCGCGAAGACGGCCGCCTCCTGGCCATCCGTCGAGCGGACAACGGCACATGGGAACTCCCGGGCGGAGTCCTCGAACTCACCGAGGCACCGGAAGCGGGCGTAGCCCGCGAAGTCCTGGAGGAGACGGGCATCCACGTCGAGGTGGACGAGCTGACCGGCGTCTACAAGAACACCACCCGCGGCATCGTCGCCCTGGTCTTCCGCTGCAAGCCCTCCGGCGGCACCGAGCGAACCTCAGATGAGTCCACCGCAGTCGACTGGCTGACGCCGGCCGAGGTCGAGGAGCGAATGGCCGAGGTCTACGCGATCCGCCTCCTGGACGCCCTGGACGGAAACGGCCCCCACGTCCGAAGCCACGATGGGCGGCGCCTTCTGGAGAAGTCCGCGTGACGGAGCCGAAGCGGCTGGACAAGTTCGAGAACGTCTACGACTTCCTGCGCCAGGTCCGCCTCCGTCCTGAAGGATGGGTTCGGCACGGTTCCTTGAGCACCTGGGCGCCATGCTCGCCGGCTACAGGGTGGCCATGGCGGTGTACAACTCCGAAGAGGACTTCCCCTTCTGGACTCCAGGAGATGTATCCCCGTTCGACACTTGGCTTGGCCAGCGGAACGGCAGCCTCTCTCCGCCGGGTTGGGCAGTAGAGATCGAGCGCGAAGCCGAAACTGCTAGCACGTCAGGCATTGAGCTGTTCTTCACCTTGCTCGACCAGTTCCAAGCTGAGCGCCAGTAGTCGGCGCGGTAAGACTTTCTCTACTTCATCAAGGCACTCGCCGCGCACGGCGCGGCGCGTGCGGCCCGTCGTCCGGGCCGCCGCTCCTGTCTCCGCCCCGCTCCAGCCCGGCCGCCGTCCCGCACGCCTCCCGGCTCAGGTTGATGGTGGGAGAACCCCTCTGCGGCTGAGGCTGGTCGGTTCCACGGCTTCACCTCCCGCCCAAAGCCGCTCCACTGACCTCTCAAATGCAAGCATCAGGCCCGGTCACCCCGGGCTAGTGAGAGGTGACCTTCCACTCCGCAATACTCGCTCCGTCGCCGTTTGGGGTGTACAGAGCTCGCTCGGGCTTCTGATTGCCAGGTACAGGAAACACCAACTTGCCTCGCACGCAATCGCCAGCTCGAACCTTTGTCTCGGTCGGGAACTCAGGCTTCGGGAAATCTCCCCACGTCAACGACGAAGGTTCTACGCGGCTGCCGTCCTCGTAAGCCAAGGTCCAGTCGGTATGTGAGGACCACACCTCTCCCCTCCCGGTGCACACTTTGATATCGAGTGCGCCCCACACGTAGCTTTGTTCGCCGCTCACCTCCGCAGCTGAGCCAACACTGGAAACGGGCTGACGCCAGCTGGCAACGGTTGTGTCACCAGTGGTTGACATGTCGTCCGTACCCCACTGCGCTGTCTCTCCGATCTCATACACCGAGGGCCCCTCGGGTGTCTCCTCTTCAGTGGGTGTGGGTGTGGGTGTGGCAGGGGCCTTGCTCTGCGTGATCTCCTTGTCGGCCTGCGGCTTGGCGTCTGACACGCTTCCATTGCTGCCACAACCTGTGAGGACGAGGCTGACGGCACTGATGGCTGCGACAGCGATGTTGGTCTGGCGCATAGTTCCCCAAGAACGTGCGGTGGTGTAGTCCTGCACGTCATCGTCGGACACTGGTGGCAGCCATGAAGGGAGAGTGACGGAACAGTTACCTTCTGATTGAGGCTACGGCGATAGATCCATGATGTTGGTGGTCCACTGCCCGACTGCGGTTCGCGGCGACCGGTGATCGGTGGCGGCTGAGGAGGACCGCGCTGGTGCTGGTGGCTGTTCCGGTGCACGTCAGAACGATGCCTCCGGCGGGGGCGCAACGACGCCGGGATGGAGGGGGCGCCGCTTGCGGGTGCGGGCACGTCGTGGCGGGCGCAGGGAGGCTCCCATCCCGCATGCCATCGACCCAGGCAGAGCCGAGCAGACACGAGCCCTGGCGTCCAGGTCGTTCGTCCAGTGGGGCGCTCCACCTGGACGCCAGGACCCGCGCCCGCTCCACATACGTGTGGGTCGACGGCATACGGGATGGGAGCCGGGGTGAGTGGTGGGCAGGGGAAGCGGGGCCGTCCTCGGGCCGTCTGGGGGCCGTTCGGGGGTGCTCAGGGCGGACCAACGGTGACAGACGACGACGGGAGGGCGGGGGAGCGGCAGCAGGTCAGCCCCAGGTAGTGGGCCCAGGAGCACGCGGTTTTCGCCCTGGGGTGGCGGTACGGCAAGATGGGGTGTTTCTCGCCGCGGTGCGGGTGCGGTCTGTCGACGGGGGCGCCACACGCGACCGCGCCTCCCGGCCATGTCGGCAGCACCGCTAGGTCACGGGACCTCGGGGGGTTCCTTCAGTCGATCGAGGTCCAGCAGGTAGCTGTTCCTCCACCTGTCATAGTCGTATGTGCTCCCTTGGATCTCCCGAGCGACCGTCAGCAGTCCGTGGCGCTGCAGCTCCTTGTTGGCCTTGGTCCACGTGTCCGGGGAGAGGCCGTAACGCCGCTGCCTATCCGTCGGGATGTACTGCGGCTCCTCTTGCTTGCCCAATGCCTCTCTGAGGACGAGCAGGAGAGCTACCGCTGTCGGCGTCAGCTCCAAGATCCAGCCCTGCGTCCAGAACTCGGCCGGAATCCCGACATACCGGCCCCGGTTCTCCTTCTGTTCGATGGGGCGGACGTACTCACGCCCATTGCCGGCAGCGCTCAGCAACCTAATCTCTGCGGGGCCTCCCCAGCGTGGCTCCAACTTGATGAAATCGTTCTCGGCAAGCCACTTCAGGTTGCGCTGTACGCGACGATCACCCTTCCGTGGATCAAGGTTCAGCATCCGCGCCCACGCTTTCGGCGTCGGCGGCTTCCTGAGGTTGAAGGGTTCCTTCGTCGCCATCATCGTGATGCACAGATAGAGGCTCAGCCGCACGGATCCGCCCTGGCCCCCCTGGATCATCCGAGCCAGCGGCGGGCGACGGTCTTGCCCCTCCTTAGCGATGACGAAGTCAGGCGGGAAGGGCACGTTCCCGGTCCGCTGTGACTTGCTTGCCACCATCCGTAGTTCGCGCACTGCCGCAGCGCGCGACTCGTCCATTTCCATGATCTTTTGCCTTCTTGCAGGAGAAACAGGGGTGCGGGGGTCCTGGTGTTACGGGGGTGCTGCTGTTCTTCCTTATAGCCTTCCGGTGCAACGGTCAGAGCACTGCTGTACAGAGAAAGATTCAATCTGCCACATCATGCACTAAGCGTCGACACAAATGGCTGTGGAGTCCTGCACTATGGCAAGTCATGCCGTTTGACCTGGAGTTTTGCTCCTGTCAGCCTCTACCTCAGAGGCAGGGGAGGCTCCCTCTAACGACTGTTATGAAGGCGATTGGACTCATATGCGCAACAACGACACGTCTCAGCGTGGGCTGTGGGCAGCGATCATCATGGTTGGTGCCCTGGCGATCGGCTTCGCTGTAACTGGTCTCTTCTGGATCACTGGCACGCAGGTCCCCGGGGCTCTCGGCGCAGGGGGCGCCGCATTCCTGGGCACAGCCACACTTGGCATCACCGTGCGGAGGTTCCTCACCGACTGAGACGGACCAGCGAGTGCCACAAGAGGGCATGCGGGGCGACGGCCGGGTGCCCTCGGCGCTCAACGTTGCTGGCGGGGACGTGGCCTATTCGTGGACGACTTCGTGTCATGCGGTGGCCGACAGTCCCCTGACCGGCAGAGACGTGCTTAGTACACGCGGCCTCCGGAGCCGTGTGCGCGAAGCCCCGGGCTTTGGCCCGGGGCTTCGTGTCGTTGTGGCGCGCGGCTGTTAGCCGAAGGCGCCTGCCGGCAGGTCGGGGACCTCGTTGCTGTCTCCGTGGTCGGAGGTGCCCGGCGTCGGGAGGCGGTGGCCGCGGCTTGCGGCTACGCGGAGTGCGTCTCGCAGGGCGCCGGTGAGGTCTGACGCTACGAGACGGAGTTCTTCCGGGGTCGACGACTCGTCGGCGAGTACCTCATGGGCGTGCTCCAGGAGCTCGGCGGCGATGTCGAGTTGGGCGGCTTCGGTGCGGTCGGCCAAGCGGGACAAGGGGCTGTCGGTGCCGTCGGTGCTCAGGAAGCAGGGCTTGCCGTCGGGGCCCGACCATGGGAGGAGTCGGAGCTCGTTGTGGGGCGTCATCCTTCGGCCCTTCTGTCTTCGGGCGTGTGGTGGGTGGTGAAGACGGCTTCCGCGCGGTCGCCGGGGAGAGCCAGGAGCGCGGCCTCGACGACGCGGCCGGCGGTGTCGGTCGCTACGCGGGTGATCGCCAGAACGGCGAGGGTCGGGCTGATTCGGAGGGTTGCCGCTTCCACCGGGGTGGGGAGGCGAGCGCAGAGTCTCTCCTCGACCTCGGCCAGTGGCGTCGCCACGGTTGTGGGCCAGGTCGACTCGTCGGGTATGACAGCCGGCGCCAGATCGCGAGGGATGTAGACGCGGGACAGGCTGTGCGGCGAGGTTCCGTCGTGACTCAGACACTGGAATTCGGTGAGGGGACTGCCAGCGGGCACCCGCAGCAAGACGGGCAAGTGGCCGCGCGCCCGGATTTTGGTGGTGCGGACGCTGATCTGCAAGCCCGGAGTCGGCAATGTCGGGGCGCCGCCGAGGTACGTGATCCTGCGAAGAGGGGGACGAACGAAGTTGCCCTTGCCATGGACCTTTTCGACGAGGCCTTCGGCCTGGAGGAGCGCGAGGGCGCTCCGCAGGGTCGGCGTGCTAACCGTGTAGCGGGCGGCGAGTTGAGCTTCGGAGGGGAGGCGGTCGCCGGCCTTGATGCGGCCGGTTGAGATCTGGGCCCTGAGGTCATCGGCGATGACGTGACGGCGAGAGGCCACGGCGCTGATCACCAACTCTCTGCATCCTCAGGGCGATGAGCCGGGTTCGGGAGTGCATGGTCAGCAGTTCGCCCGACTCGAAGAGGAGGCGCTTTGCACCGCCCGGAAGTTGGATGAGGTCGGCCACGCGGCACGGCTGGCCGCCAATCTGGATGACGTCGCCCCGCTGGACGTTGGCCGAGGTGATCTCGACGTTGGAGGCCAGCGCGCCGCTCGGCGTCCAGCTCCTCATGGGGTCGCCTCCTTCGGCGCTTTCCGGTCGGCCGCCGGGTGGCAGGGGCAGTTACACGCCTCGTAGATCACGGGGACGCCGACCGGTGCCAGGGAGGGCGAGGACTGCGCGCACTCGTGGTGCGTGCCGATCCGACACGAGCTCGATCGGTAGGGGGCGGCTTTCGCTCGCATCAGTAGACCTCCGGCGGCACAAGGTGCGGCGGCCCTAAGGGGCGCACTCTGGTGCGCCCAACTGCGCGGCAGATACGGTTCAACACGCTGATCAGCTCCTATCGCTGATGGCCAGGTCCCCGGACATCGCCCGTCGCGGGGACCGTTCTGTGTATGGCGGCCCATAAGGTGCGGCCGTTTAAGCTGCTGGCCTGGAGTCCGAATCGATCGGCCTCCGTCACCACTTCCAAGGCCTCCCGCCATGTTTCGGCGGGGAGCGATTCCGGCACCTCCGCTTCGATCCACGTGTGACAGGCGTGCTCCTCCACGCGCGTGGTGAGTCCGAGGGTGGACAACCTGGCGGCGATGTCTTCCGCGCTTGCTGCCGAAGCGGGCACAGGAGAGCCTCCGTCGCCAAGGGATCACGTTGCGTGAAGTTAGTTAACTAGATTAGGGCTAGTGGACTAGATTTTCCATATGCCTGAGCAGCAGCCGCCGTATATCCGCATCGCTGACGAACTCCGGCGGAGGATCGCGGAGCACGAGTGGGAGCCCGGAGACCGGCTCCCCTCGCGTGCCCAGATCGGCCAGGAGTGCGGCGTCGGCGAGAACGTCGTCCGTCGGGCGCAGGAACTGCTGATCTCCCAAGGGGTCCTGGAGGGGCGGACGGGATCCGGAACGTACGTCGCGGAGCCCCGTCAGCGTGTGCGTGTAGTCCGCTCGTCAGCGCGCGAGCAGGGTGGCGGTTCGCCGTTCCGGGCCGACATGAAGGCCTTGGGCAAGCAGGGTGACTGGGAGAGTCGGACCGAGGCCAAGGTTCCGGCGCCGGCGGAGATCGCGGCGCGGCTCGGCATCGCCGAGGGTGACCCGTGCGTCCGAACGGTGTACGAGTTCCTTGCCGACGGTCGGCCCGTGCAGTTGTCGACGAGTTGGGAGCCGTATGACCTCACTGGCGGCACTCTCGTTGTCCTTCCCGAGGGCGGGCCTCACGCCGGGACTGGCGTCGTGAACCGGATGGCCCAGATTGGCGTCACCATCAGCCATGCCGTGGAGCAGCCCGAGCCGCGGCAAGCGACCGCCGAGGAAGCATCGCTCCTCGGGATTACGAAAGCCGCGCTCGTCACACACATTCGGCGGACCTACTACAGCGACCAGGGGCAGCCCGTGGAGACCGCTGACATTGTTGTGCCCGCCGCCCTCTGCGAGATCGTCTACGAGGTTCCGACCAACCGGCACTGACGTCCGTGGCTGGAATCGTCATGCCGGACGCGGGTGACGTCTGTAGGTCGCTCGCTCCAGAGCAACTCCAGTCCAGAGCCACTCTTCCGACCTCGGCTGTACGGTCACCATGTGGACGAAGAACCAGTGATCATCAAACTCACGCGTGACCAGGCGGGTCTGATGCACGATCGGGTGACATCTGAACTGGCTTGCCCTACAGGGCAGGTGGGAAGGATGTCG
>NZ_JADWYO010000048.1 GCF_022414595.1 Streptomyces sp. MUM 203J
CGGAAGGCGGAGCGAACCGCCGCTCTTCCTTGAGGAGGTTGGCCAGGCTCTCGTTGCTCACGACATCGTCTCCAAGTGTGTTTCTTTCCGCGCCGGACCGGCGGGGCCGACGCGAGGGAACGGGTGCGCAGGGGCACCCGGTTGTTCCGGAACCCGGGCCAGCCGGTCCCGGTGAGGGCAGGTGTGTCCGGGCGGTTCTCCCTGTTCCGGAAACCGGTGAACGCGCGTCCTCCCGCGCGCAAGCCGGTGACGCCCTGGTTGTTCCGTCCTGCCTGTGCGGTGACCGCGAGGGCCGCCGCGCAGAAGACGCCGAACCGGGAGAGGACAGGGGTACGTCTTCAGCCCCGGACGGCGGCGGGGGCGGGGGCGGCCGAGCGTCCTGCGAGTCCCGCCGCCTCCGGCCCCGGTGCGGGGACCTTGAGCAGGGCGACGGCGAGTGAGGAGGAGGTCGGCCGGCAGATGAGCGGGACCGCGGCGGGGTGTTCCGCGGACGGCCGGTTCAGGAGGACGTACACCGTGCAGAGGCTGAGCAGCAGCGCGCAGGAGAGCACGACGAGCAGCACCGTCTGGACGCGCATCGTGTGCCCGGCTTCCGGCCCTCCGGTTTGCACGGGAGGAGGAGTGAGTGTTGAGCTCATGACTTCCATCGGTAGGCGGGCGGGACGGAGACCGGTGGTGGCAGGGCACGTACGGGCGCCCTGCCACCGTCGGATGTGCGCGCCTCGCGTGACCGCCCGGTTCGGCGACGTCTGCGGACCGCGGTCGGCGTGTTCGCGTGACGGGTGGCCGGTCCGGCACGGGATGCCCGGGAAGGCGGCTCCACCATGAGATCACCCGGCACCGCTGTCGACCACCGAAAGACCCGAACCTTTCGGTGGCCACGACGCCGTACCCGTTCCGGGCTGGGTAACGTGGTCGGCTGCGTCGCCGCGGTGGCCCGTCGGCAGCCCCGCACCGAAGACGCACGGTGCGCCGAGACGGCAGGGACCCCCGCACCGCCGCGGGAACGAGAAGCAGAACGAGACGAGAGCACATGGACCGGAAACACCACCGCTGGCCGTGGTCCTGGCCGCACGCATCCCACGACACCCGGTCGCCCGGCCGCCGTTGCGCGTCGGCCGCCGACGGACAGGACTCATGGTGATACCGGCTCTGATCGCAAGGGACCGCGAGCTGCGCCGGCTGCGCCGGCTCGTCGAGGAGCCGGGCCCCGCACGCGTACTCGTCAGCGGCGCCCCCGGCGCCGGCAAGACACCCCTGCTGCGGGAGATCCAGCGGTACGCCCGTGGCACCGGCCGCGACGTACTGACCGGCTGCTGCGACCCGGCGGACCACCGGTCCGCCCTGGAACTCGCGCGACAGCTCTCCCGATCCCCGGCCGGCCCGCCCGGCCGGCCGCGGTCCGCCGTCCGGGGAATGCTGTCCGCGCTGACGGACATCCGGCGCCCCCCGCCACCACCGCCCTCCGCGGACGACGTGCCGACTCTGATCGTGGTCGACGACCTGCAGTGGGCCGATCCCGCCTCCTTGCACGTGCTGCACGGATTGATGCGCGCCGCCGGGTCCCTGCCGCTCACGCTCGTCGCCGCACTGGGGCCGGGCGACCCGGCCGACGAGCGGGCACTCGGCAGCGTCCTGGAGCTCTTCGACGACCGGCTGCGCCTCGCGCCTCTCGGCGCCGGAGCCCTGCGGGACGAGCTGAGCCGGGCACTGGGACAGCCACCGGGGGAGGCGTTCCTGAGGGAGTGTCACGCGGCCACGGCCGGCAGCCACTACTTCTCCCGTGCACTCGTCCAGGCCGTCGCGAGCCGTCCGGCGCTCCACGAAGACGGAGCGCACGCCGTCATCGAGGCCGCCGCTCGGGACGCCTCCCCCGCCGCCCGCAGCCTGCTGCGACGGCTCGCACCGGGAACGTCCACGGTCGCCGACGCCATGGCGGTCCTCGACACGGCCCAACAGGCGGACCTCGTGGCCGCGGCGGCCGGTGTCCGGGAAGACATCGCCGCGGACGCCGTGAACGGCCTGGTCCGGGTAGGCCTCGCCCATGACACGGATGAGGGCGCGCGGCTTTCCTGCCCGCTGCTGGCCGCCTCCCTCGCCTGCTCCGTACTGCCCAGCCGGCGCCGTGAGTACCATGCCCGGGCAGCCCGGCTGCTGCTCGGCCGCTCCGTTCCCCCCGAGCAGGTGAGCCGTCATCTGCTGCTGGGCCCGCCCGGGATCAACGGTGCCACGGCGGCGCTGCGCAGGGCCGCGTCCACGGCCCTTGCCCGGGGCGACACCGCCGCGGCCCTGGCCTGTCTGCGGCGCACCCTCCTGGAGCCGCTCGACGACCGGGAGCGGTGCGAGGTGCTGGCCGAGATCGGCTACGCGGAGCTGGACCTCGACGTCCCCACGGCCGTCAGGGATCTCCGCAACAGCCTCGACCTGGCCGAGACGCCGGAAGCCCGCACCGTCGCCGCCCGCCATCTCGCCGCCGCGCTGTTCGCCGTGGAGCGGTACGACGACACCCTGAGCGTGCTCAGGAGTACGAGCCGGCGGGTCCGTCCCCAGGACCCGGACTACGCGTTCCGCCTGGAGATCGACTACCTGCTCGCCGCCCTGGGAGAAGAGACATCGGCAGCCCGGACGCGCCACCGGCTGAGGGAGCTCGATCTCTCCCATGCCCCGTCCCCCGCCACCGAGCGGCCGCTCGCGGCCCTCCTCAGCTTCCGTGGAGCCGTGACCGGACAGGGGGCCGAGCAGGTCGTCGAATGGGCACACACGGGACTCGCTCACGGCATGTCCCCCGAGGACGACGAGTCGCTCGTGTACTCCTGCGCCGTCCTCGCTCTGGGCGCGGCGGGACGCCCCGACCTGTCCCACGCCTACGCGGACACCGCCGCCGACCGGGCACGCGCCGACAGCTCGGTCCTCCAGTACGCCAAGGCGGTCGGCGCACGGGCCAACGCCAACTGCCGCATGGGGCGGTTCACCGACGCCCGCGCGGACGCCGAGGCGGGCCTCGCCGCACTCCTGGAGATCGGCGTCGACCACCGGCACAGCCACAGTGCCTTCGCCGTCGCCACCCTCGCGGAGACCCTCATCCGGCAAGGCCGGGCGGACGAGGCTGAGGCCCTGCTGGCCGACAGCGGCTTGGACGGCCCTCTCGGCGCGCACATGATCAACGACTACCCGCTGCTGGTGCGCGGCTGGCTGCACGCGGCACGCGGAAGGCCGGAGAAGGCGCTCGCGGACCTGACGCTGTGCGGCGACCGGAGCACGGCACGCGGGATGCCGGGGCCGGGACTCTACCCGTGGCGTTCCGAGGCGGCCCGGGTCCATCTCGTCCTGGGGAACCGCGCGCAGGCCCTGGCGCTGAGCCGGGAGGAGCTCGTCCTCGCCCGGGAGTGGAACGTCCCCGAGATGACCGCCGTCGCGCTGTGCGCCCTCGGTCAGGCGACCGGAGGCGAGGAGGGCCTGCGCATGCTCGATGAGGCGGCGGACCTGCTCGCCCCCACCCCGGCGCGCTTCCGCTACGCCCAGACGCAGGCGGACCGGGGGGTCCTGGCCGTGCGGTGCGGGCAGCTCACCGCGGCGCGTCCGCACCTCCGGGAAGCCATCAGCGTGGCCTACGAGTGCGGGGCCGAGACCGTGGCCGAACACGCCCTGGCCGCACTGCGGTCGCTCGGCGACCGGCCCCGTACACCCACGTTCCGAGGCCGGGGCGCCCTCACTCCGAGCGAGCGCCGGGCGGCAGAACTCGCCGCGCAGGGTATGACGAACACCGAGATCGCCGCCCGGCTCTTCGTCGGGCTGCGGACCGTGGAGACCCACCTCACCAGGGCCTACCGGAAACTCGGCATCGAGGGTCGTCACGCACTGCCGGACGCCCTCTCCTAGTCCCGGCCGGCGTCCCGTTCCTCTACGGGCTGGGCCGGTTTCTCCCATAGGTGACGCAGGCACATCGCTTTGTCGTGGGCCCGACTGCTCGTGCGGCATGGGTGTGCCGACCGGACCGGCCACCGCGCCGCCGCGCCGCCGCGCCGCCGCGCCGCCGAACGGCTCTCCGTACCCGGTACGAAGACACAGCGGTCTGACGACCTGTCGGAGGAGCCGTACCCCGAGTTGAACGTGCGGCGGTGCCACAGCCCGAGTGATGTTCCGCTCAAAGGACGGCAAGGTCACCGATCCCGAGACCGGGTGCCCGATCGGAGGGGACGGTCCGCGTTCTCGGGGCCGATCCGCAAGTCGGGCGGTTCACCCGCCCTTTCCTGACAGGGACGGTGCGCGAGGACGCCTCCACCGCCTGTGCCCAGGTCTCCTGCCGGGTGCCCCCGTCGGCGTTGGAGGAGACTCGCGGGCCGCGCTGCCGGACAGCGTGGAGCAGGCCCGTACGCAGGGGCTGACCGTCCAGGTGGGCGGCAGCGCCGTCACGGCGGCCCCGAGCGGCCACTCGTCGGAGGCCGTGGGCCCGGCGGCGGCCGCCGTGGTGCTGCCGGGCCCACGGTGGCCGCTGTCGGCGGTCGGCCTGCCGCTGCTGACCGCTGCGCTCGGGGTGGGCACCGGGACGTCGGCTATACGGGCACGGTCCGGGCCGCTCGGTCCGGGTTCTCCGTCGGTGTCCCGCACACCCGGCGGCAGGGCCGCATGGCCCCGGCCCTGACTCGCACCCCGGTCCCTCCCGACCGGTCGCGTCGGGCCTGCGGAGAAGCCACCGTTCACGCGCCGCTGCCACCGGCGCGTGCCCGCGTGAGATCCCGCCGTTCCGCGCCGCCGAGCTGCGCCGGAGGACGGGCGCGGTCGTGTCGGACGACCCTTCCGGGCTCTTCGCGCCCGAGTCCGGAGGGGACCTGCGGCACCGGAACCGGGCAGCGCGACGGCACAGCACGTCCACCCGCGGCCTCGGGCCACCGGGACGGACCGAGCCGGGTTGTCGTTATGCAGGACGCAGCCGGGCGGGAGCAGAGCGAACACAGCGCGGTGATCCATATGGACAGCCGCAGCCCGTCATATGCCGCATGCCAATGATCAGAATTATTCGCATCATGTGCTTTTTCGATACTCATCTGTCAGCCCTAGAACAACTGGACCGCTCGCCACACGCAGTGCCTATGGTCCTAGTCACGAACCGGGGCCGAGTCGCCTCGGACAGCAGCGACAAGGAGCGCACACCGATATGGCAAACGTGGAGATCTCGCTCAAGGAGACGATGACCTCGGTCGAGGGCGCGCTGGGCGTCGCCCTGGTCGACTACACGACCGGCATGGCGCTGGGCACCCTGGGGGGTGGCAAGGACCTCGATCTGGCAGTCGCCGCCGCCGGCAACACCGATGTGATCCGCGCCAAGACCCGCACCATGGACCACCTCGGCCTGAAGGACGACATCGAGGACGTGCTGATCACCCTCGGCAGCCAGTACCACCTGGTCCGGCTGCTGACGGGCCGGGGTGGCAACGGTCTGTTCCTCTACCTCGTGCTCGACAAGTCGAACTCCAATCTGGCGATGGCCCGCCACCAGCTCAAGCGCATCGAGGCAGAACTCGAGGTCTAGATAGCCCTTCCGTCCGGGTCTTCTCATGCCCATTGATTGAAGATTTCTTCATGTAGCCACATCCAGATCAGGCCAACCTCATGGGTGTGCGGGGCCCGGACCAGGGAAGATCGGGGTACAGGACACCGTTCGCGGTGGCCGATCACCGGTCGCCGCGCAGGACACAGCCCGTCAAACGCGGCAGGGAGCGAGCAATTCACCATGCAGGTGCCCCTCTACCAGGCCAAGGCCGAGTTCTTCCGCATGCTCGGACACCCGGTACGTATCCGGGTCCTGGAACTACTGCAGAACGGGCCCGTCCCCGTGCGCGACCTGCTGGATGACATCGAGATCGAACCCTCCAGCCTTTCGCAGCAGTTGGCCGTACTGCGCCGCTCCGGCATCGTCGTGTCCATCCGTGAGGGCTCCACGGTCAGTTACGCCTTGGCCGGAGGTGACGTCGCCGAACTCCTGCGCGCCGCCCGCCTGATTCTCACGGACCTGTTGGCGGGACAGACCGAACTGCTCGCCGAACTCCGGCAGGCGGAGGTCCAGCCGTCCCTGGCCTCGGGCGGCGCCGACCAGTCCTCGTGACCGCTCTCCCGTCGTTCCACCGCGCCGTCGGCCACGGCCGGGGCCCGCAGTACCCGGCAAGCGGTTCCGGGAGCCACGGACCGCAGGAAGACACCTGGAGGCGGGCACGCGGCGGCCTCTCCCGCGGGAGCCGTCGCGCGCCCGCCCTTCCGTTCGGGCCGTTCCTCACTCCTGCTCCTGGGGAACTGCGGGGAGCGAGAGCGCGCGTCACATGCCGGGGCAGTATCAGCCCGGCCGACACTGCGTCCTGACGGCCGGTCGAGGTGGCCGCCCGACTCGGCCGCCGCGCCGGGCGAAGTGGATCCGCCGCGGAGCCGACCGGGAATCCGGGTGCCTCCCGACCCGTGAACGGGTGGTGTCACGGCTCCATCCGACTCGCGAGTGAAGCCCTGCAGCAATGTCATCGGGCGCTGCCGGAGGAGGGAGGTGGACAGCCCTGGCCGCGCGCGACGGCCCGGAGCACGTGGACCCGCTGATGTCACGAATGTCATGACCGTGCACTGACCCGGCCCAGGCGGTGTCGGCTGCTGCAGCGCCTCAGTACGCTCCCCTCACCGACGTCGAGTTGGGGGAAATGCCGTGCGTACCAGAACCCGTCCCGCCCTGCGTACCGTACTCACCGCCGTGGTCGGCGGCCTGCTCGCTGCACTGGCCCTCGTACCGTCGGCCCGGGCCGACGGGCATGACCTGACCCCGCCCGAGATCCTCGCCGTCTCCGTCAACGGCGGCCGGCCTGTCGTCGTGGGACCCCGCCACTCGCTGACCTTCCCTGTCACCGTCGTCGCCCGGGCCGACGCCGGTATCCACCGCCACGGTGTCGAGGTCGTCCTCTGGGGTCCCGGCGACCGCGTGGGCTCCCCGAGACAAGAGCTGTTCGGGCTCGACGCCCCCGCGCCGGGGTGCTCCCCCACGAGCGCCACCACTGCGGTGTGCACCGAGTGGTTCCGCATCGACTCGGGCAGCGCCCGGGTGACCAACGACTGGGCCGGCAGTTGGACGGTGCGGGCTCTGGTGGCGAGCAACAACCTCCGTGAGCACCCGGAGCGCAGCATCACCATCGAACGGTTTCCCGACGCGTTCAACCTTCAGCGCAAGTCCAGGCTCACCTTCGTCGCCACGCCCAATCCCCTTCCTCTCGGACGCAGCCTCGGTCTGTTCGGCCGGCTGCTGGCGGCGGACTGGGAACTGAACCGCTACACGGGCCGCTCCGGCGAGACCGTCGAGCTCCAGTTCTGCGCCAGCCCCTGCCGCATGGTCGAGTCTGTGCGGTCGCTGGGTACCGGGGTGGCCGGGTTCACCGGCACCTCCTACCCTGCCACCCGCGATGGCTCGTGGTGGCTGAGATACCGGGGCGGTCCGATGTTCTCCCCCACCTCTTCACCCGGTGTCCGGGTCGACGTGGTGTAGCCGGCGGCTCCGTCGGCCCCGGTGCGGGGCCGACGGAGCTCAGGCCGCACAGCACCCCGCCCCTATTCGCTGCCCCTTCCCGTGAGGACCGGCCCGTGCCGTGGTGGCCGGTGCGGCGCCGAGACCGAAGTCCCGGTGCTCAGGGCGAAGGTGCGTGCCCGCCTCCGGGATACGGGGCCCCTCGCCCCGGCGTCCCGCACGCACGGCCATGGGGGCCGAGCAGGGCGGCGGTCGGGCGTCGACGCCGCGGCTCGTCAGGGCAGAGGGGTGCGGTGCAGCGTGACGAGCAGGCGCCAGACACGGTGCGTGATCTCGGCGGGGGTGGCCTCGATGAGGCCGTGCAGCCAGTCGGCGAGCACTCCGGTGAAGGTCGCAGCCACTGCCGTGGCCACCAGATCGGGCTCCGGCGCGCCGGCCAGGGTGCGTTCGGTACGGCTGCGTGCGCGCAGGTCCTGGTGGAGCACGTGTCCGAGCGGGCCGCCGCCGCCCGGCCTCAGCAGTTCCCGGTAGAGGCCGGCGTGCGGGGCGAGGCCTTCGAAGAAGGAGAACAGCGCCGGAGGCGGGACGGCGGGGTCGGGTGTCCCGCGCCAGGCATGCAGGGAGTCCACGGCGTCGCGGACCACATCGGCGCAGGCATCGACGGCCAGTGCCTCCAGGTCGGCGTAGTGGAGGTAGAACGTGGCACGGCCGACCCCGGCCCGGCGCACCAATGAGGTGACGCTGACCTCCGCCAGCGCGCGGCTGGTGCACTCCTCCAGCAGCGCCCGGCGCAGCTTGGCCCGGGTCCGTGCGGTACGGGGGTCCTGCTGCTGGGACATCACCGGGCCAGCAGAACGGCGACGAGCGTCACTGCCCCGGGCAGTGCTTGCGCGATCAGGATGCGCCGGTTCGCGGTGAGGCCGCCGTACAGACCGGCGACTACCACGCAGGCGAGGAAGAAGACCTGGGCCCGGAAGCCCGTCGGGTCCTCGGCGATCAGCCCCCAGACCAGTCCCGCGGCCAGGAATCCGTTGTAGAGGCCCTGGTTGGCCGCCAGCGTCGCTGTGGCACGAGCCATGGCCGCATCGAATCCGGAGAGTTCGCGGCCCGGCTTCTTCTCCCACAGGAACATCTCCAGAACCAGGATGTACGCGTGCAGGGCGGCCACCAGGCCGACCAGCACATTCGCAGTCGTCTCCATCGCTGTTCCCACTTCCCTCGGACTACCTGGACAGATGTCCAGAATACATGGACAGCTGTCCAGAAAGGTCGGGCGCGTACGAGAGGGGGTGTGCACGGAGTCACAGGCCGGCTGTCATCCGGCCGGCCGCACCCACCCCCCTCGCCGCCCGGCAGCACACCCCGCCGTCCGGGCACGGGCAACCAGATCGCGACAGGGTGATCGAGCACCTTCCCCTGCGCCTGGGCGCACTCCGGGTAAACCCTCCCCCGACGGGGCCGGACGGGCTTCTCGCACCCCGGAACCCGAACACCTCCACGGCTTCAGTCAAGAAAGCTTCCGAGATCCCCACGCTCCGGAAACGACCCTCCTGGCAAGGAACTCCGTACACCGACCAGCACACGAAGTACCTTCTTTCCGATGCGAGGAGGAACAGGCCCTCGTGGCCGTTCCCCTGTCGACTCGCCCCCCAGAGCAATCCAACCGGACACCCCGCCCAGGAGAACCTCTGATTCAATACCGAGTCGATATCCACCGGACAGAGCCCCGCCCCGCCCGCCTCGCCCGGATCCCTTCTCGACACCCTTGCCTGCCGTGCAGCACCGATGCCGCACCTCAGACCCGGCAATCCCAAGCGTCCGCCCGCACGTCACACCTGACGACAGCCCGGTCATGTCCGGCCCACCGGCCCTTCCATCCCCACGGCAAGCGAGGACCGGACCGGAAACAAGAGAGCGGAATCACGCGGCGGAAAGCAACTCGACAGGCCACGGACAGGCGGGACTACAACTCCTCACAAGAACTCATAAACCGGATTTCACGCATTCACATCCCGTCCCTGCGCTCTTCCTGTCACGACCTCCGAAAGCGCCCTCCAACCGGAGGGTTCGTAAATTCTCACGGAATCCTGGCGGCGCCTGAACCAGGCTACTTGGACTCCTGTCCTAGGTTTGTGCAGAGCGGGCCCGGAGGCCGTGCCCGCTCTGATGACGGGAGGAAAACGATGCGACGTCGGTTCATGACACGTCGTCTGCTGCCGACTGCCGCCGCGTTGGGCGTTCTGACACTCACTGCGGCCGGTGTCGATGCCTCCTCCGGCGCCCCGCCGACCGGCCGGGACGAGATCAGGGCGCCACGCGAGTTCAGCGGCATCGCCTGGCTCGTCACGGCGAGGAACGGCGAGGAGCCACAGGAGGTGTTCCTGGTCTGCCACGACGCAAGGGACAACGACGCCGAGCGTGACCTGCCTCGTCTGTCGATCGTGCGGACCCCCGTGAACACCGACGGGATCATCGTCCAGGATCTCGACACCGCGTTCCCCAGTGTGCCGAACGACCTCGAGAGCATCGCCAGGCTGCCCCACCGCAACGCGGCCCTCCTGGTGGAGAGCAACGCTGACGGCGACGACCCCGACCCCACCATCTATCTCGCCACGTGGGACAAGGACCTCAACGTCAAGATCGCGGGGTCGGTGCCGTGGCCGGAGACGCCTGAGCCACTCGTGAACGTCGAGGCGACGGCTGTCGCCACGGTCCACGGAAGGGACTACTTCGTATACGCCGAGCGAGCCCAGGGAAGCGACACCACCAACATCAACATGACCCGCCTGACAGTCGAGGAGAGCGGGGCGATCAAGTTCGGCAGGAAGTGGACATCGGTTTCCTTCACCGCGCCCGCGCCGCCGGACGCGCGCCCCGCCTCGGGCCTCGACATCGACAGGAGGGGCAACCTCTACATCTCGTCCGCATACGACCCCGGCGACCTCGGTCCCTTCGACAGCGCCGTGTACCGCGCGGCCAGGATCCGTCCGGGCGGGCCCCTCGGCGCGAAGCTGCAGCCGGTCAGGCCCCCGCAGGAACTCGCTCGCAGCTCGGGACTCAAGGTCGAGGGCGTCGCATTGGTCGCAGGTTCCTTTCCGATCTTCATCAGTGATGACGACGAGGACTACGGCGGCCTGCTTCGCCAGCTGCGTGTGACGTGGCCGGGCATGCGCCCTTGAAGTCCCGCCCACGGCGATCGGCGGTGCCGACGCGGCACATGGACAGGGCCTCTCCGTGCCCGGGGACGGCACGCCGGCCGTGGGCGGGCGGGTGAAAGTCGCTGACACCGAGGACTGCGCGACTCACCCTTCGAAAAGTGCGCCTGGACGCCGCGTTCTCGGGCGGGCTGCCCCTGCATGTGAGAGGTCATGCAGACAGACGTGTCCTGACGGCCGGCATTCGTGTGAACCAGGTCGTCGAACACGGCACCGGGCTGCGCATCGGCGTCGAGATCGCCGGACGGGACTCCGGCCACCGGGGATTCCTGCCAGGCCCTCGGTCACAGCCGCGCCGACTGAACTCTGCTGCGCGATCAGACAGTCATGGGGGCGGGGAGATCTGACACGAGTAGGGCGGCGCCCGGGCACCGGCAGCATCGCCCCGACCGGCGGCAGGGACGCCCGCCGGGGCGACGCCGCTGCTCAAACAGTGTGAGCCACGATGGCGTCGATGAGCTGAGGCCAGAGTTCGCGCGGGCGGTCGTGGCCCATGTCGGGAATCAGGAGGAGTTCGGCCCCGGGCACCAGTTCTGCAGTACGCTTCCCGCCGCTGGGGGCGATGAGCGTGTCGTCCAGGCCGTGGATCACCAGCGTGGGCACCCGTAGTCCGCGAAGTGCAGCCGCGCGTGAACCGCTGAGGATCATCGCACCGAGCTGTCGTCCGATTCCCTCGGGGTAGTAGGCGCGGTCGTAGCTTTCGGCGGCCAGTTCACGCAGCGCTGCGGGGTCGCCGTATCGCCTGGAGCCCCAGACCAGTTCCTTCGCGGCTGCCTCGACGTATCCGTCTCGGTCTGCGGGCCTCGGACTGAACAGCACGGCCTGGGCCTCTGGGCTGGGCTGACCGTAGTCAGGTTCTCCTGTCGAGGACATCATCGACGTCAGGGTCAGCACTCGCTGAGGGGCGGACAGCGCCATGGTCTGGGCGATCATTCCGCCCATCGAGGTGCCGACCACGTGGGCGCGCTCGATTCCGAGTGCGGTGAGCAGCCCGAGGCCGTCGTCGGCCATGTCGGTCATCCGGTAGGGGGCCATCGCGAGCGCGGCAGCGACGTCACCTGAGCTGACGGCGGCCATGAACCTGCCTATGTCGACGGGGTGTTCGTCGAACCTGGTGGACAGTCCGCAGTCGCGGTTGTCGTAGCGGATCACATAGCGGCCGCGGTCGGCCAGGGCCTGGCAGAAGTCCTCGTGCCAGGCGAGCATCTGCGCGCCGAAGCCCATCACGAGCAGGACCGGGGGATCCCCGGTGTCGCCGAAACCCTGGTACGCGATGGACACTTCGGGAGATACGTCAACGATCGGCATGCACGGAGCATGTCACAGCCGATCATGGAGCACATCCGGGTTCTGCGTGAACCCGCTCGTCCGATGAGTCGCCGGGATACGGCTTCCGGTCGCTCATTCCCGCCGACCGCACCATGGACCCGGGGTTCCGCCCCCACCCCACACCACCAGCCAGCCAGCCAGCCACGGAACGACCTGCAAGATCTGCATCTCAGATCGTCTCCACCACTGCCTGCGCCACGTCCGCGCTCGCTGCGCACGACGATGGTTCGGCCTCCGCGTACTCTTCGTGGCACGCGACGTCAGGCCTGGTTGATGCAGATGTATTGCGTCGTGCCGGCCATGGTGGCTCTGTCCAGGACGAACCTCCGGTTGAGATATCCGCTGCGCATGACGAGGACCGCGTAGCTCGTCCACATCCCGCCGATCACGGCGATGAACTGGGCATTGGCATCGAACCAGTACGTCACGCTCCAGTCGGTTATCCAGGACCAGGGCAGCAGTTCCCCGGTGGTGCAGTCGCTCAGGACAAGGGTGACGGCCCAGACCGACCTGCTGCCGCCGGCAGACGGATCGCCCCTCCCTGCCCCGAGCAGCGTGCCGTCGTCGAACACGCCGCTCCGGCGACTGGTGCCGGTGTCGGCCCTGTCGGCGAGGGAAGCCAAGCGTTTGTGGAGCGGCAAGGCAAGTCGTGCTGAGGAGCCGACACCCGCTCGGGCCTGTCGGAGGAAGGTGCGGACCGTGGCCGTGAGCTTGACCGCAAGATCAGCCTCGTCCCGGATCGGGAAGAGTTCGTCGGGAAGACACGGCGTGTCCGGTGTCGGCACCCGGAGGATCTCGGGAACGGGCTCGCCCTGCAGCTTGTCGGCGAGGTCGTCCCAGTCCGTGATGGGCAGGGGAAGGCTTCGCAGCCGGGAGGCCAGTTCGTGGATCAGCACTGTTTCGGGGTGGGCCTTGAGCAGCAGCGTCTCGAAGGATTCGGGGGTCTTGTCGGTGTGCTGGTTCACCGTCATCAACTCCTGGCGATATGGAATGTGTACAGGTGAGGGGGCCTGGGGCACGAGCACGCCGTCGGAGCGAACGGCTCGGGTCGCCTGAAGGGCCGGACGGAGTCACCGGGAAGGGGACGCCGGGTGGGACACGGTCGAGGCCGGTGTCCTGTGCGTACGCGAACAGTCTCAGTTCTGCTGCCGTGGCCCGCAACTGTGCCCTACCCGGTTGTCGTTCTCGGTGTCGAGGCGGCACTTTGGTGGCACGGCAGGAATGGTCCCGTCTGCTCACGGGCACCCGCCGTAACGGTGACGACGCGATGACGTCGGAGTGACGGGCGCCGTGCCACCACCGGACGAGCACCGCAGCCGAGCGGCTGTGCTGCGGGCCCGGGCGGTGGCTTTGATGGAGTGATGACGGTCCCCGCCTATCGTCCAAGGCATCCGTGGCGTGCGGCGCGCGTTCGCCGAGCCGTGCCTTCACGATCGTTGAGGGGAACGGACATGACCTTGTACAACGACCCCGATCTACCTCCGCCGGAGCCGGAACTCGGTGTGGGGCTCGGCGCGTCCGGGTTCCAGACGCTTGCGGAGTTCGACTCGGCCGCGCGCGCGGCCGACATGGACATGGACGGCATGATCGTCACGCTGCTGCGCCGGGAGGACATGCTTGTCCTCGAATTCCGCTTCCGGGGCCTGTTGCGCACCGGTTCGGGTGCCCAGCAGCGGCTGGTGACGAAGACCGCCACGAAACCGGGACACCTCCTGGTCCGCATGCCACCGCAGGCGATGCTTGAGGAGGCCACGCCCCTGGGGAGCCCGTCGACCGCTGTGAAGCGGGCGTGGTTCGCCGGCCCGAGCACCCTGTCGTTGCGTGTGGAGCCCGGTACGTCGGTCCCGCTCACCGTCGCGGGGCTGCTGGACTGGGCGGGGCTTTCGACCGCATCGGCGCGGCTGGAATGCGTCTGGGGCCTCGGGCTCGCTCCGGCGACCGTGTCGCAGGCGGCATGGCTGCACACGGCGGAACCGATCGCCGGCCCGTCCGGCGCGGTCGGGATCTGGCATACACGCCTCGTCCTCCCGCCCGACGGGTCCGCCCCACCCGGGACCCCGTCCCGGATGCCGGTACCGGTCAAACCCACGGAGGTCGTCAATGACACCGAGGGGTTCATGAGCTCCCTCTCGCCGGTGGACCGCCGCGGCATCGGAGCGGCGATGCTGCGGCGGCCTGCGCTGGCCGAGGACCTGACGCTCACCCCGATCGGCGCGAACGTCGGCCTCAGCGGCAACTGGCTAGGGCTGGGGAGCGTCAGCGTGCTCATGTACCGCCACGAGTCCGTCGGTGGCCGGGACACCACGGTGAACGTGCTCAAGTGCGGCTATCTGCTGCCCTTCGGGTTCCCCACACTGATCACCGCACAGACCGAGCGGCAGCTCGATCACGGTCTGGTCAAGTCGAGCATCCTGATCGTGCTGCAGCCCGACCTCACCTACCAAGACGCCGCCGCCCTCCCGAACGAGGGCCGGGGCTTCCCGTTCACTCGGGTACGACTCAACGGACCGCTGACGGTCGACGCCGTCGACGACTCGGACACCCTGTCGGACGTCGGCTTCTGGATACGGGGGCCGGGGGCGGCCGACGGGCGGCTGCGCTTCAGTCTGACGGCCGAGGACCAGCGCGGACACCCGGTCACCTTCACTGCGCCGTTGGTCTTCGTCAAGGGAGACAGGGCCCACGGCGACCTGACCGCGGCACTGCAGGCGTTCAACCGACAGGCGGCCGGCATCGACCTGCCTGCGTCCGGCCGCCTGGAACTGGCGCGTGCGACCGGAATCGACCCGGAATCGACCACAGTGGACGTCACGGCGCTGCGTATCGGAATGGTGAAGTCGGGGGCCTCCCAGAAAGCGCTGGAAGAGGCCGGTCGTCCGGCTGCGCTCCCCGAGTTGATCTCCGTGGACGCGCGTATCCCTGCCCTGGACGCCTTCGCCGCTCGGGGCTCTGCGGACGTGGACAGCGCGGTCGCACCGGCCGTCCAGACCGTGCTGCTGGAGCACAAGTACGTCAAGCACGGCCTGGCGGCCACGCGCCAGGTCTACGCCCGGCTGAAGAACAGGGTCACCGTCGCCCCGCCGGTCACCGCGTCCGGCGGTGTCGCCAAGCTGGACCTGCCGGTCTCGGGACTGTCCAGCGCCACCGGTCTGGTCGGTGGCGACCTGGACACATTCATGAACGGGACGTTCGCCCCGGCCTCCTTCTTCACCCCGCCCACACTCCCCTCCCCGCCCGACCGACCCTTGTTCCCGACCAGGCTGCTCGGTTTCGTCGACCTGACCAAGCTGGTGCCACCCGTCTCTGTGGCGCCGGCCGGCGCAGGCGACGGGACAGACGTCCCTCGCATGCTCACCAAGGTGCTGCGACAGTCCGGTCGGCCACCGCACGCGGTGGAGATCACTCTCACCTGGCATCCCCATCTGCCGCCCACCCAGGAAGGCCCGCTCCGGACGTCGGACAGGACACAGCTGGACCTGCGGTGCGTCACACTGACGAACCTCGACCGAAGCGGTCCCCCGGTCACGGAGGTGCGCGGCGAGCTGCGCCAGTTCACGCTGTCGTTCGCGGATGTGCTGGACGTGGAGTTCCAACGAATCGCGTTCACCAGCAAGTCCGGCACCACGACCTCGCTGGACGTCAAGGTCGGCAAGGTCGGGTTCTCCGGCCAGCTGAGTTTCCTCGACCGGCTGCGCGAGTACCTGCCGTCGGTGGCGAACCGTCCGAGGATCAACGTCGACACCGACGGGATCGATGTCGGGTACACCCTCGCCGTGCCCAGCGTGGGCCTCGGCGTGTTCCTCCTGCAGAATCTGGCGCTGTCGGCCTCGGTCCGTCTGCCCTTCGACGGCGACCCCGTGGAGGCGACGTTCCAGGTGTGTTCTCGCGAGCACCCCTTCCTAGCGACGGTCTCCTTGTTCGGCGGTGGCGGCTTCCTGGCCCTCACCGTCAGCACCGGCGAGGTCGTCAGGCTGGAGGGCCAGGTGGAGTTCGGGGCTGCCGTCGCGCTGAACCTCGGGGTCGCCAGCGGTGCCGTCAGCGTGACCGCCGGCGTGTACGTCGGGCTGGAGAAGGGCGTGTCGTCCGTCCGCGGCTTCCTGCGGGCCTACGGCGAACTCGATGTGCTCGGCATCGTCAACATCTCGGTCGAGTTCTACCTCGCCCTTGAGTTCCGCACGCCCAAGACGCTGTACGGCTGGGCGTCCGTGACTGTGCGGGTTCGCGTGGCCTTCTTCTCGCAGTCGGTGACGATGGGGCTGGAACGCAGCTTCTCCGGCGGCGACGATCCGTCGTTCGGCCAGGCGTTCCCCACCTCGCAGCCGTGGCGGGACCGTTGTGCCGCTTTCGCTCCGATGGAGGAGTCATGACCATGGAAACCGTGGTGTGGACCCTGCTGCCGGACCCGATGGCTCAGACCACCACCGACGGGCTGGCCCACCTCTCGCTCATGTTCGGCCTGCGGCTCTCCGGCACGCCGACTGGGGGAGCCAACGACCTCCTTCCCCTGACGGAGTTCCGGAACGTCAGGTCCTGGCCTGACTTCCCCTTCAGGCTGAGCGTCAGGTTCCGGCTCGACAATGGCGCCTCGACGACCTGCGAGGCCACCGTAGAGCCGGTGGCTCAGAACACGCTGTGGGGTGAGCTCTTCTCCGGGGCCAAGGCCAGACCTTTCGTCTTCGACCGCACGGTGGCGACGAAGCCGCTGGAGTCCTACCCCGCCCATCTCTTGTGGCGTTCCCTCCGCGAGGAGTACGCCCGCATGTTCGCCCCCTCGGACAGCCCGGACGCCGAGGTTCTGCCCGGGGTGTCCCTGGACGGGGAACCGCCGGGTGGTACGGACGGATGGACGTCCATCGACCGTCTCGTGCGTCTGGTCGGCGCGGACGCCCCGGCCAGGATGGCCGACGCCCGCTCGGCGTTGCTCCGGCAGGGGGTGCTGTCCGACGAGTTCGAGGACGACCCCTACGGCTGGGCGCGCCTGGCGGGTTTCCACCAACCGTTCGCCCTCCCCCACGACGACGAGGGCGAGGCGGCGGTCGGTCCGAAGCTCAAGACGCCCGAGCGGGACTTCCACGGTCTCCTGGCGGCACTGGCCGACCATCCCGGCCTGATGGAGCGGCTGGGGCTGGTGCGCCGCGTGACTGTGCCGCTGCCGCCGATATTGGAGGAGGGAAGGCCGACCGACATCCAGGCGGTGCCGCTGGATCATCCGTCTGTCATAGTAGATCAGCCCTTCACCCGGTGCGTCCTGCGGCGAGGCCGCCTCGTGCTGGCACGGAGCAACGGAACCGAGGCGGCGCTGTATCTGCCGCTCGACGACACCGACAGCTACGAGGTCGTCGACGTCGACCTCGACGCGGCCGCGCTCGGACTGCAGGCGTATGCCGTCATGCTGGCCGGCCTGCCGCGCGACCGGGAACCTCCCCGCCTGCTGGCACCCGCTCTGCGGTCCGACGGGATATCCGTGGTCGAGAACGACCGGCAGATCGCCTTCCGTGAGCACCTGAGGGAGGCCCTCGAGATGGACGAGGACCTGGAGCAGGCGAGCACGCCCGGCGAAGCGATCACCCTGCACGCGGACAACGTGCTCCAGGGGTATCGGGTGGACGTCTTCGACCAGAGCTCAGGCCGGTGGTACCCACTGTGCCGACGCACCGGCCGGTACAGCGTGCGGGGGCACGACGGAGCACTGCCCATCGACGACGAAGGCACCGTCTGCGACGCTCTGACCGAGGGCGTCGACGCCGACGGGAACGAGTTGCTGCGCCTGCACCAGTACCTGTTCCGCTGGAGCGGCTGGAGCCTGGTGGCCGAACTCACCGGCAAGATGATCGACACCTCGGAGCAGCTCCAGGATCCGGGCCCGGTACCCGACGCCGCCCTGCCGTTCTCCTCGACGGTGCAGCCCACGCCGGGCACTCTGCCGTCCCTGCGCTACGGACGTACGTACCGCTTCCGGGCCCGCCTGGTCGACCTCGCGGGCCACAGCGTGCCCTTCAGCACCCGGCCGACGTCCGGCGAGCCCGCCAGCCCTCCTTTGCGCTACTCGCGCTACGAACCGGTGCCCGCCCCCGTGCTCGTGCCCAGGCGTCCGGTCACCCCCGGGGAGTCCGTTGTGGTGCTCGTCGTCCGTACGGACAACTCGGACGCCGCTGCCCCCGCGCCCGGCCCCACCTGCGAACGGCACCTGCTGGCTCCCAAGGCCTCCGTGCAGTTGCTGGAACGCCACGGCGTCCTCGACGTGGCGGGCGAGAACCGGCTCGACCCGGCGGTGTACGACCTGCTCGAACGCCTCGATTCCGGAGTGGTCGAGGGTACGCCGGACGCGGGCGCCGGCGGAACCCCCTACAAGGACGCGGACAGCATGCAACTGCCGTGGCCGTGCGACCCCCTGTCGAGCGGAACGGCTCTGCACGGGCTGCCCGGAATGCTGGAACTCCTCGCCCCCTGGCCGCAGGGCAGCGGCTGGCACGAACGGTTCCCGCTGCGACTGGTCGTGGTTCCCGGGGCCGTCGGAGGCGCGGAGCAGATCCCCGTGGTTGACCTGGCCGCACGGGTGATCCGCGTGACGGTACCACCGGCCGCGACCCATACCGCCCTGCTGAGCAGCATGCTGAACCCGGGTGACGAGGACCTGCTGGCGCTGTGGCGGTGGTACACCGAGTCGGCAGGCCGAGCGGACGACGAGTTCGACGAGCTGCGCGCACGAGTCGCCGCCGGCCTGCTCGCCCAGCTCACGCCGAGGACGGAGCTGCGCCTGATCCACGCGGTCCGCTGCCCGGTCGTCGGCCCCGAGTTCGGGCGGGCGAGCGTGGAGCGCGGCCCCGGCGAGACCGCCTACGTCCTCGCCGACCCCGGGATGACCCTCCACGAGGCGTCCACGCTGTCCGTGCATACAGAGGCGGCGTGGACCGAGTACGTCGACGACCCGACGCAGGAGAAGCCGACCGAGACACCTGGGCGGGCTGTGCTGCGCCAGAACGAGGAGGCGGTGCGTGCCGACCGCTCCAACCGCCCCGTGCCGTACGACGAGGACGACGCCTCCGGCCGGGCGGGAACGGTGACCGCGCCCTTCGAGGCGCGCCACGACGTGGGGGACACACGCCACCGCGCAGTGCGCTTCACCCCGGTGGGCGTGTCGCGGTTTGTCTCGTACTTCACGCAGTCGCGCAAGGTGCGGCTTTCGGGCACGGAACCGGAACGTGTGGCCGCCGCGTTCGTTCCCGGCACAGTGGTCGTCCGGGCCTCCGTCGCCCCGGTCGCGTCCTCAGGCACGCCCGCCGATCCCGGGCCGACGTACACCTTCGGTCGGGACTTCGTCGTGGACGATGAGGACGGTACCGTCGCGCGCCGCGACGCCAGTGGGATACCCGACGGCGCGGAGGTCCTGGTCGAATTCACCGTTCCCCCCGTGACGCGGGCCGGGAGAACCATCACCCGCCACGTTCCGGCGTCCACGCGGCCGCCGGCGCCTGCGGTGCATTCGGTCGTGCCCGCCTTCCAATGGGAGCGTGGGACGGCCGGCTCGACGTTGACAAGTACGCGACTCGACGGCGTGGTCCGGGTCTATCTGCAACGGCCCTGGTGCGCCTCGGGCGAGGGAGAGCTGCTGGCCGTCCGCGTCCTCGGGCCGCACGAGCACGCGGACACGACGTCGGCGAAGTGGGCCACCATGTGGGGACGTGACCCCGTCCGGCATCCGGGCTCCGCGCCGGTGATGGGCTACCCCCGTCCGGCGGACCTGCTCGGCGCCGTCGACGAGACGGTGCCCCAGGGCCACGCCATGGGCTATCCCGTGAAGTACGACGAGCGCCGTCGGCTCTGGTACGCGGACGTGCGGTTCCAGGCCCAGAACGTCTACCAGCCTTTCGTGCGGCTTCGCGTGGCGCGCCTGCAGCGGCACGCGCTGCTCTCACCGCAGGACCTGCGACTGTCAGCCGGGGTGGACGCGGGATTCGTCCAGCTCCCGGCCCGCCGCCAGGCGTCGGTGTCCGTCGACGGCAAGGACGCGACCGTGACCGTCACCGGCCCGCTGCCTCCGGCGGGTGCGGTCGGCATGACCACGCGAATGACGGCCGGGGTCCAGATCCGGGGCCTCAGCTCGATCGACGACCCCGCACAGTGGTCCACCATCGACACCGCCGAGGCCACGGCGACGCTGGCCCTTGCCTCGGTGACCGGCCCCATCGCCCGGTGGGAGGGCACGCTGAGGCTGCCGCTCGCTCCGTCGGAGGGGCGTCCGCAACGGCTGCTGGTCCAGGAGGTGGAGGAGATCCCCAGCGGCGCGCGGGGGCTGATCCCGCGGGTGTCCTACCTCGACACGTTCACCCTGTGACACTCACGTTTCTGCCGTGCGCAGACGTGTACACGGGGAGGCCGGGCGGAGAGTCTCCGCCCGGCCTCCCCGTGTACCGCAGTCGTGTTTGCCGCGGTCAGCCGGGGCACGGGCCAGCGTTCCTCCAATCCGTCCAATCCGTGCTATCCATCCGCTCGTAATAGTCGAGTTGGCAGCGCTGGCGCACTCGGTTCACACCGTCGTCGCAAAACGATTGTTCGACGCAGCATGGGACGAAGAGGCACCTGTTCATACACTCCTCCTCGCACTCTCTGTTGCAGAGCGTCCGGTCCTGGGCTCCCTCGCACCGTCTCCAGCAAAGTGTTTCGCATTCCCTCGGGCAGAAGATCTCCGCCCAGCCGGAGGGCCGGTTCGCGCCACACTTCGGCAGGTCATAGCGGAAACCTGGAATCCTTTGTGTCACAGGCATGGGAAACTCCCTCAGTCGTGGTCGTAGAAGACTTTCAGCCCGGCGGTGCGGAACGGGAACTCGAAGCTGGTGTCAACCGGGACGAAGAACCTCTCCACCTCATCAGTCGTACGGCTGGCGTAGGTGAAGACGACGTCCATGATCCGCCTGGTACCTCCCAGATTGGACCGCCGGACATCGATCGACATGAGGGAGTAGTCGTCCATGAAACGTTCGAACGTCTTCCGGTAGATGGCGGGGTAGCGGACCATCAGATGGTTGAGCGCCCGGTGTTCGTCCGATGCGCCCACGTTCCCCGACACGTTCATGACCGTGTACAGCAGGTCCCCCGCCGACTTGTCGAACTGCTCCGCGTCCATGGACTCGGGTCTTTCGATGGCCTGCACGAGGTAGGAGACGGAGGCCGAGTACACCTGGTCGACAATGACGATCGGCAGCTGGAGCCCGCCGTACCGGCTCGGGGGTGCCTCGCTCCGTACCCCGATGACCACGTCGATGGCGTCGGCCTGGTGTGAGGGGCGGACGGCCTCGACCAGCAGGGCGAAATCGGCCGGGTCCCTTGGCACCAGAACGTAGGTGTCCAAACCCTGCACAGAGAGCACGTAGCGCAGTTGTCGCGTCAGATAGCGGTTCTCCGGCTGGCTGAGCACCTCGCACAGTGCCACTCGGTCCGTCATCAGCGCCGTATCGGTGTGCCTCATGGTCTGCGCCAGTTCCTTCTCTACACCGAGGTCGGGAAACTGGAAGTCGATCTGGCCGATCGCGTAGACGAAGGACGTCGTTGCGGGCGCAATTCGTGCGGGCGACCCTTCATGCTCGGCCTCGCAGCGGCATTGCCCCGCGGCCGCCGGCCCCTTAGTGGGATTCTTGATGTCCTCATCACTCATGAAGAAGCTCCTGTCCTCCGGCGGGCGGCCGTGGCGGAAGCGCGCACACGGCCCCCGGATGACTCAGCCCTTGCCGCCGACCCGCCGACCCGTGAGGGTCATCCAGTGGTTCAGCTGTCGGGCTCGTTCCTCGCACCCACCGCACGGCCTGATCCTCAGCATCTGGGTCGCGTGTTTCACCACCGTGCCGAGGCCGATCTCGCCGTCGACGAAACCGGGAAGCCTCATCCGATGGGTGGGTCTGCGGACTTCGTCCGGTCGCGGTGTCCGGTGGCGCGCCTCTCCGCTCACGGCCCATCGTCCTTTCCGGGCATCAGGAGGGGGATCCGAACCAGGTTCCCCTCCCTGTGAACCTCCCCGCTCCTCCTCACCATCGTGCTCTTCCCCGCCACAGTCTGCACGTCAATCTTCCTGCGGGCCGGCGGGCGGCCCCGGTCGCGACGACGGGCTTGCGCCAGGCCACCGCTCTATGATGTGGCGGTGGAAACCGAGACGGACGTCTCGTGAACGGCCCGTAGGGACGGCAGATGAATCTCTCTCCCTCACCTCCACGGCAGTCCACCTTGATGCTGCTCGACCGGTTCCGTGTGGAATCGCACGGCGAGCCCGTGCCGCTGTGCGGTAGCGCCCAGCGGCTCCTGGCCTTCGTCGGGCTTCGGCAGGAGGTTCCCCGTTGCGTCGTCGCGCGGACCCTGTGGCCGGAGGCGTCCGAAGCACATGCGCGGGGAAGCCTGCGGACAGCGCTGTGGAAGCTTCCGTGCCGTGCGCGGGAGCTCGTCCGCTGCACACAGGATTCGCTCGCCCTCGCCGACGGCGTCGGTGTGGATGCCGGTGCCCTGGCCCGGAGCGCGCTCGACGTCGTCCGGGGCTGCGAGGCACTGCAGGCCGAGCCCCTGCTGGTGAGGCTCCGGGACCAGGGCGATCTGCTGCCCGACTGGGACGACGATTGGGTCGTCCTCGAACGCGAATGGCTACACCGGCTGCGTCTGCACGCGCTTGACACGCTGTCGGACAGGTTCGCACGGCAGGGGCTGCCCGCACTGGCCCTGGAGGCCGCGCTGGCGAGCATCCGCATCGAACCGCTCCGTGAGGACCCGCACCGTTCGGTCGTCTCGACACACCTCGCCGAGGGCAATCTGATCGAAGCCCTCCGGCACTACGAGGCCTTCCGCCAGCTGCTGCGCGCCGAACTCGGAATCGAGCCGTCTCTCCAGTTCACGCGCATGATCTCACTTGAGCGCCGGTGCACGGCACCGCGGCCGTGACGATGCGGTGACGGCACACACCCATCATCGATGGCGGGGACTCGTCTCGTCCGGAAGGAGCGTGGCGGTGAACAGCGTCCAATACGCCCGGGGCAGCCGAATCGTCGAGTTGATGCGGCGACCGACCGCGCAGCGTGACACCGAGTGGGTGAGGGACGCGCTCCAGCAGGCGATCTTGTTGGAACTCGCCACCCTCCCGCCTTACCTGTGCGGCATGTGGTCGATCAACGCTACAAGCGGAGATCCGGTCTTCCGCACCCTGCGCGCGATCGTCTTCGACGAGATGTCGCACCTCGGTATCACCTGCAACTTGCTCACGGCCGTCGGGGGCACTCCCCGTATCGCCGACGAGGCGCTGGTCCCCACGTACCCGGGTCCGCTGCCCGGAGGCGTGCGGCCCGAACTGACAGTGTTCCTCAGCGGGCTCCAGGACTCGGTCCGGATGTACGCGGGCATCGAGAAACCCGACGCTCCGGTCACTCGGACGGCCCAGGCTTCCCACACCTCGATCGGCGCCTTCTACACCGCGGTCCAGGACGCCCTGTGCGCCGACTCGAAAATGATCACCGGTGACGAGCGGCGCCAGGTAACCCGGGACATGGAGCACCACGGCTCGGGGAACAGCCTCACACCCCTCACCACGCTCGACTCCGCCACATCGGCCGTCGCGATCATCAAGGAACAGGGTGAGGGAACATCGGCATCGCCCCAGAACCCGCACCCGGCGGCGTCGGGCGAGCTGGCCAACTACTACGCCTTCCTGGAGATCCTGCACAAGCACAAGCTGGTCGAACGACCAGGCCCTCCGGCCACATGGGCGTTCGAGGGCCCGCCGGTCCCGATGCCCCCCATCCTTCCCATGGGGGTCGTACCTGAGGGAGGCTGGCCGCGGAGCGGCCCCGCCTCACCGCCTCCCGACGTGATCACCCTCCTGGACAAGGCCAATCGCGCCTACAGCGACATGCTGCGGCTCCTCGAACAGGTCTGGCAGCAGGACGATCCGGACCAAGCCACGAGGCTCCTGGACGAAGCGGTGTGGAAGATGGCCGCGCTACGGGGACCGGCCCGGGAGCTGATGAAGCACGCCCTGCCCGACGGCAGCGGCAAGAACTACGGGCCGGAGTTCCGCTACACGGCTCTGTAAGGCGCCTCAGCCCTTGAGAGAGGAACGATGGATCGCTCGACACCACCATCCTCTCCCCACCTGCGACTGCTGGGCCAGTTCCGGTTGGCGTACGGCGCGGAGGCGGTGAACCTGTGTGGGAACGCGCAACGTCTGTTGGCTCTCGTGGGACTACGCTCGTGCGTCAGCCGGACGGTCCTCGCGGGAACCTTGTGGCCGGACGCCACCGAGGCGCACGCCCGAGGCAGTCTGCGCAGCACTCTCTGCAAGCTTCCCCATGGCGATCACGCGTTGGTCACCTGCTGCAGGAACACGGTGTCGCTCGTCGACTCCGTGACCGTGGACGCCCGCGTACTGGCCGATACGGCTCTGGGGGTACTGCGTCCATCCACAGTACCGATCCTGTCCTCCCCCGAACCGGTACCGGCGATCCTCTTCGGCGACGGGGAACTGCTGCCCGGCTGGGACGAGGACTGGGTGCTCCTCGAACGTGAACGGCTGCGGCAGCTGCGCCTGCACGCCCTCGACGCACTGGCCCACAGCCTGGTCCGGGAGGGACGGCACGCACTCGCTCTGGAGACCGCCCTGACGAGCGTACGGACAGAACCCTTGCGGGAGAGCGCGCACCGGGCCGTCGTCGCTGCGCATCTGGCGGAAGGAAACGTTCATGAGGCGGTCAGCCACTACGTCGCCTTCCAGCACCTGCTCGATGAGGAACTGGGCGTTCCGCCTTCTGCCCTGTTTGCTCGCCTGCTCCGGCCGGTCACCGAACGGCGACGCATGCCCTCTCCCTCCCGTGATGAGCGCGGCCGTACGCTGCAGCCCCGGCGTTCCTGCCCGGACCGTCGGAGCTGACGGGCCGAGGGCACCGTGAGGAAGGGGCGCGACCGGTCCTCCCCCGGAGGACTTCGTCGCCGAGCCGGTCCCAGCTCGCGGGAGCGCATGATGTCCGTGCAGCAGGACGGGCTGGACTGCACCACGGGACGCGGCCACCGCCCGTGCCTTCTTCCGCGAGGGCGGCGACCGCTACCGCGAGGCGGTTCGCTGACACAGCCTCGACAACGCCCCGCAGGAGGTACGGCGGTGCGAGGAGGCCATCACACCAGCCGCCACCGGCCACCCCCGCGAATTCGGCGCCCCCTGCCGAGCGGGAACGCGCGGACGGCCCGGGCAATCACGCACAACGAGCGTCGACTGAGGCGGAGCTGAACGGAGCGGCTTCCGCCCCGTTGCCGTTGCCTGTTGGCCGAGAGCTCGTCCGCGCAGTTCAGGCCGCACGCTGCTAGTTGCGAATGTGGGCTGTCGGGGTAGCCGCGTTGTCGCATGTCGAGACAGACGATCCTGCCCGGCCGGCGAACTGCAGGGGTACGAGCGCCAGGGCTGCCGACGGCGTCCTCCGTTCGGCAGCAGGTCACCTCGATGCCGGCCTCCCGTCAGCGCACTGGACTCTTCGTCCCTGAGTTCTGGGGTCAGGCGCCCGGCGCTGAAGTGGTCCTACGGCTGGGTCGCCGTTGCCCACGGTCGCGGCGCCTGCTGACCTTCAGCCGGTCCCAGCTCTGCGGTTCCCGTGAGGCCAGTTCGACGAGTGCCGGGTGCAGAGCCGTCCGGGCCGGACCTTCGGCGAGGAGCTCGCTCTCAGCGGGCCGAACATCCGGGCGGCCGAACTGGTTGATCCAGATGAACTGTGCGAGCAGGGCAAGGCCAGAGGCGATGGCCGCCGCCCACTGGAGCGGGCCACGCGGCGCGGCGTCGAGCAGCGCGGCGACGCTGAACGCCGTCTCCCCGACGAGCAGCAGCACCCAGGCAGCGGTGAGGCAGCCGCTGTCCGGGCCTGACCGGGGCAGGTCTGCCCTCCAGGCCGTGTGAAAGTCCTCTCTGGCCGCACCAAAAACCGTGTCACGGTGCGCGATTCTGCCGAGGGTGGCAGGCACGGTGCGTCGGCGCAGCGCGGTGAGAAGGGCATCGGGCAGCGGGTGCCCTGCGGTGCGTGCGGGGTCGGCGCCGGATGGAGTGAGGTGCAGATTGCCCCGGTCGTTGACGGTGGCGAGCCCGTCGAGCAGCAGACGGGCAGCGGCAGCCTGGGTGTCATCTTCCGTCCACCGGCGGTCGGCCGCCGCACGATACGGGTCCATGCCGAGCATGGTCGCGCGGCGCTCGGCCGCTGCCCGGCCACGCCGGTGGCGCAGGCCCCGCAGCGCGTAAAGCACGACTGCGAGTGGCACTTCGGCACAGGCGAGGGTGACGGGGTCCACGCGCCGAGCCTAACGGCCTTGGCAGCGACGTGTCCGGGGCGTCCCGGCCTGACGGATCGGCTGGTGGGTGATCAGGAGGCGGCCTGTCGGGCGAGCACGAGTCCGGTGCTGGGCTTGCGGTGGGTCACCCTGCGGGCGGAGCGTCGGAGACGCGCCCGGCGATGGCGATATGGGTCTCGGCGCAGGTCTCTCGCCGTCCGGTGAACCGCGCTGACGGGGCCGCCCCTGCTCGTTCGGCACTGGTGTGCTCCACGGAGATCCGCTCGGAGGGGCAGTGGCGGCACTGCCCACGCCAGGCGCGGTGCTCGCCGGGCGGACTGGGACGCCGTCGTCAGGGGCTTCACACTGCCCTGGAGCTCCGGCGCCGTCGAAGGCCAGGCGCACGCGTCAAGACGACTGAACGCCGGTCGTACGGGCGAGCATCCTTCGCTCTCCTGCGGACGCTGGTCCTCGCCCAGCCGCCGTGAGCGTCAGAACGGCGAACACCCTCGTGATCGTCAACTGCCTCGGACACGGCCGGCACGGCGGGCGTCCGAGCGCCACCGGTCAGAGCGGCCGGCCTGCTCTATGGCCGCTGCCCAGGCCCGATGACCGTGAGTCCCACCTGCCTGGCGAGCCACTGCGCGTACGGCTCCCTCATCTGGCGACCGTCGACGCTGTGGCTGCGGACATGGACGAGCACGGTGTGGTCATCGGCGGGCTCATCGAGTTCGCGGGTGCGCGTGTTGAGGAGGAGCGTCACCGCAGCGTGCTTGGACTCGCCGTGAAAGCCCACCTCGGGCGCGTCCGGCCAGCACAGCATCTCCCAGTTGACCTCTCCCATGTTCTCGCCGATCACCGCCGTGAATGCGTCCTCCATGCTGCCGACCGGCAGATCGAACAGCTCGCACTCCACCGGCACCCGCCCTTCGTACGCGGCCGGGTCGTCCGGCAGGTCCCGCCCCTGCACACCGACAACCAGCTCCTTCAGCGGCACCTCTTCGAACTCCTCGTGATCCGCCTGTCCTTGGAACCACAGCTCGGGCAGCTCCTTCGCCACGCGCCATACCTCGGCGACGGAACGGAACTCCGCATAGACGGAGACCTCGGAGTGCTCGCACCGCCCGAACTCCATGAGACGGCGCGCGGTGCTGAGCGCGAGTGCAAGGTCAGGAGTACGGAAGACGGGATAGGCGACGTCGTTGGACATGTGTGGAGTCTGCCACGGCCCGTCATCGCAGGTCATCGCGATTTGAGACGATCGTGTGCCGGTGCGTCCGCGGCCCGTCGGCATGGCCGCTCAACCTCGTCGGCCCGGACGCTCAGCCGTCAACTACCGTACGCAGTCTCATCGCTGCCGTCGCCTCGATCCGGACGGCACCGCGGCCTTCACGAAAGATCCGCCGCAGCCAGAGTCCGAGACCGCATCAGCGCTCGTACCGTTGCACGGCCGGGCCCTCGCGCCCTGGCGGAACGCGGTGCGGGGCGAGGGCGAGGGCGAGGGCGAGACGATGACGCCCGGCGGACAGCGCGTGGCCGGCTTCCGCCGCAGGGGCGGCCTCGGCAGAGCCCCGGACGGGCCGCCGTGCGTGCCGCGCAGCCGACGGGGACCGTCCCGGACCGGCGGCGTCGGGTGGCCTGTGGACCGGCGGCGGCACTTCCGGACGGTCACGGATCCGGGCGGCGCCGACGGCAGCCTGCCCGGCATCGTCGCAGCCGGCTTGCTGACGGGCGGCGACGGAATCGGGCGTTGGCTCCACGGGAAGAACGGCCGGCCGTTCGGGCGCGGCCGCCCACCGGGCAGCAGGGTCGGCTGACCGCGCCGGGCGTCAAGCCGCCCGAGGTGTGGTCTCCGGCGCCGCGGGCTCACGCACGGTCAGGGCCTCGGCCAGTTCCGCGGCCGACCGCGCCAGCGGCGGAGGGGTAACGGCAGCGGCCGCGAACCTGCGCAGTGAGACGAGACGGGCCCGGTGCCGCAGCTCTCCGGCACCGTTCTCCGCCTCTCCGCGGAGCGCCGCGACTGCCCGCTCCCGTTCCCCGTCGGCCAGGTGCAGGACGGCCCGCAGCAGGGGGCCGGCCCCCGGGGTGTCGAGCGCGTCCGGATTCGCCTCCGCCACCGTCCGCACCATGTGGGTCTCGCCTCGCTCCAGTGCGGCCAGGGCGTGATCGGCGGCGTGGTTGGCTCTGGTCACGATGGACTGTACGGCTGTCAGATGCGTGCCGTCCGCCAGCAGCCCGAGGATCGCGAGGTGCCGGGGGGCGGTGGGCTCGTCCGATTGCTCAAGGTACTCGGTGACGCCCGGTTCGAGCAGTTCCCGCAGGTTGCGGGCGAGGTAGGAGAAGGACTCCGTCCAGTCCGTCGCCCCGGTCCACTCCTCGGTCAGGGAGCGGCGGCGGTGCTGGTCGTCCAGTGCGGCCACCGTCTCCGCCAGACCGTCGCGTTCGACGCGGGACAGCAGGTCGGACAGCTCGGTGAGCGTGGTGTCGCCCGGATGGAGGGCCGCGAGCGTGCGCAGACCGGCGCGGAGTGTGCCTCCGGTGACGGCCGCGGCACTGTCGAGCAGGACGGCCCTGGCGCGCGGCCAGTCACCGGCGGTCCGCCAGGCGCGGACCAGCCGGGCGTCCTCCTCAAGAACGTCGGCCATCGCCCACGGCGGGAGCAGTGGGCGGGCGTGCGGGGGCAGGATCTCCAGGGCCGCCGAGCGCACCGCCCGCCGGGCCGCGGCCAGGGCCGTGTGTCCGGTCCCGTCGTCGGCGGCGGTCGCCTCGCATGCTTCGAGCAGGGCGCGGGTGGCAGCCGCGTACTGGCCCCGCCCGGCGTACCAGCGGGCTGCGGCCGCCCGTACCTCGGCGCGGTGCACCGGGTCGGGGACCGCCCGGGCGCTGCGCCACCAGGCCGCGGCGGCGAGGGGTCCCCGAACGGGGGCGGGACGCAGTCCGGCGAGCAGGTCGGTGGCGCGGGCCAGGTCGGCGGTGAACCGGTCGGGGCGGGCGGCGGCCAGCCAGCGGCCGACGCGGACGGCCTCGGCGGCGGCCCTGCGCGCACCACGCCGGTCGCCCGCCGCGGATCGCCGGCGGGCGGCGTTCCCCAGCGCCATCGCCAGGCTCGGGAGAAACGACTGCGGCTGCTCGCCGGCCAGTTGCCGGGCCAGCCCGAGCGTTTCCTCGGCCGCCTCCGCCGCTCCGGGGACGTCGCCCGTCTCCGCACGGACGCCCGACAGGCTGTTGAGCGCCGCCATCCGGTCGGACGCGCCGAGCGGCCCTTCCGGAGAGGTTGCCCGGTGGAGTGCCACGGCCTCCTCGGCGGCCGCCAGCGCTTCCGCCGACCGGCCTGCCCGGGCGGCGCAGACGGCGAGGGTGTTCAGTACGAGGGCCCGGAGGCCGGTCGCCGGGTTCCGGTCGGCCGGTGCCCGGAGAAGTTCCGCGGCCTCGCGGGCGGCGGCGAGCGCGCCGTGCGGATCGTCCGCCTCCAGCCGCAGTACGGCCATGTCGTTGAGGGTTCCGGCCAGTGCGCCGCTGTGTCCGTGACCGGTTGCGGTCCGCGCACGGCGCAGCTCCGTCGCCTCGGTGAGGGCGGACACGGCCGCCTTCAGGTCTCCGGTGGCCCGGTGGGCGGTGGCCAGGGTACCGAGTGCGGTGGCCAGTTCTGCGCGGTACGCGGCCGGGCCGCCGCCGGGCGGGTCCCGGAAGAGCCGCACCGCCTCGTGGGCGGGGGCCAGGGCTCCTGCTGCGTCGCCCGCTGTGAGCCGGGCGTCGGCCAGGTTGTTCAGTGTCCTGGCCAGGGTGTCGCCGTGCGCCGCCGCGTCCTGCTCGGCGAGGCTGCGGCGGATGCTGTGGGCCTGCTCGAAGGCGTTGAGCGCTTCCGCCGCATGGCCGCGGGCTCCCTCCGCGATCCCCAGGTTGTTCAGGGCCAGGGCCAGGTCGGCGGTATGGGCCTCGGGCTCCTCGGCGGCCAGCCGCCGGTACAGCTCCACCGCCTGTCCGGCGGCCGCCGACGCCCCGGCTGTGTCCTGCGCTGCCGAACGTGTTCCGGCCACGGTCACCAGGGCACCCGCGAGTCCGGGCCGGTGTGCGTCCGGGTCGGCGGCATACAGCCGTCGGCACAGGTCCAGTGCCTCCTGCGCGGCTGCCGACGCACCGCTCCCGTCCCCTGCCGTGGCGCGGGCGTTGGCCAGGCTGTTCAGCGCGGCGGCGAGGCCGTCGGTGAACGCGGCAGGCTCCTGGGCGGCGAGCGGTCGGTACAGTTCCACCGCCTCGTACGCGGCTGCCGACGCCCCTCCTCCGTCCCCCGCCGCGTCACAGACGCCGGACAGAGTCACCAGGGCACCGGCAAGGTCGGGGACGAACATGTCCGGGAGTTCCCCGGCGAGTGGCCGGCACAGCGCCACCGCCTCTTCGGCGGCTTCCAGGGAGGTCGGGAGGTCGCCGGCCTCCCGGGCCCGCAGGGCCAGCGTCCACAGCGCCCGGACGAGCCCGGGGACGAGGGCGCGGGGGTTCTGCGCCGTGAACCGCCTGCGCAGCCGTACCGCCTCGGCTGCCACGGCCGCGGCGCCCGCCGGGTCTCCCGCCCGGGACCGGACGATCGCCAGGTTGGCCAGTGCGTCGGCGGCCTCGGGGGCGAAGCCTGCCGGGCTGACGGCGGCCTCGTGACGGTAGAGGCCGGCCGATTCCTCGGCGGCCTCAAGGGCTGCGCCGCGCCGTCCCAGGTCGAGCCGGGCAGCGGCCAGATTGCCCAGGGCGCCGGCGAGGCCGGGCCGGTGCGCGTCCGGGTCGGCGGCGTACAGCCGCCGGTACAGTCCCACCGCCTCCTCCGCGGACTGCAGGGCCTGCCGGTGCAGGCCTGCCTCGGAGCTCCAGGCCGCCAGGCTGTTGAGGGCCGTGGCGAAGCGGTCGAGCGGCTCCCCGGCTTCGGGCTCCGCCTCCCGGTGGAGTCCGACTGCTTCGGCGGCCGCCCGGAGCGCACCGCGCCGGTCACCGGCCTGGGCATAGCGGACCGAGAGGTCGTTGAGCGCGGCGGCCAGCTCGTCCCGGCGCGCACGGGGGCCGGTGGCGGCCAGTGCCCGGTGCAGGCGCACCGCCCGTGCCATGGTCCTCAGAGCCGCTGGTACGTCCCCGTCGTCCGCCTGGCGCTGGCTGACCCGGGTCAGCAGCGCGGCTGTCTCCGCCGGACCGGCACCGTCGGACAGTGCCTCTCCGAGCCGCAGTTCGTCGATTTGCCGGGCCAGGGCGGTCAGGCCCAGGCGCAGCGGGGGCAGTTCGGCGGACAGCTCCTCCAGCGGGAGGGAGGTTCCGAGGTCCGGGACGACGGCCTCCAGGGCCTGTTTCACGGCACCTCCGGAGAGCGCGGCGACCTCGACGGCGGTCCGCCAGCGTTCCGGCCGGTGCAGGACCGCGGTGGCGATGAGGGCGGTGGCCGGTCCCGGCCGGTCCTGACCCGCACGGTTGAGGGTGCCCAGTGCGCCAGCGAGCCGCGGGCCGTCCGCGCGGCTCAGGGACCGCTCCAGCAGGGAGCCGTCCGGGCCGCTTCGGGCGGACAGATCGTGTTCGAGCACGGTGAGCATGAGGTGGTCCCCCACCGGGTCCGGGCGGACGGCCGTCCGCTCTCCGGGGCCGGGGTCGAGGCAGTGCAGCAGTGTCCGGGCGAGGCGGTCACGTTCGTGCGCACGGTCCGGCCCGTCGAGGCCGGGCACGGCGGCAAGGGTGTCCGGCGCTTCTTCTGGCGGGGGCGCCAGGAGGGTCAGGCAGGCTGCCGCTGTCTGCAGCAGCGGGCGCGGTGCCCGGGTCCCGAAAAGTTCGAGGTGGCTGTGCGACCAGTACTTCTGCTCGTGGCGCAGGATCTCGTCGTACAGGTCGGGGCGCAGGTCGGGGAGGTGGCCGGTGCCCCTGGCCGCCAGCAGGCCGAGGAGGACCAGGTCCAGCGTGGTCCAGGTGGTGCCCGGCGCGGGGTCGGGAGGGCCGGGCGGTGGCGGGGCGGTGTGGCCGCCCGGCGGAACCAGGCGCTCCACCGTGGCGGTGAAGACATCGGTGCCGCGCGGGTGCAGGTCCGGCAGTGCGAGCATCTCGGAGTGGAACGGGTGACGGTCCGCTATCAGGGAGTCGAACACGCGCTGCAGCCACTCCGCCGTCTCGCGTCCCCTGGCGGTGTCCTCGTGGCCGGTGCGGGAGGTGAGCAGGACCACCGCCGGAGGGCCCTGCCGGTCCTGCAGCACGCGCAGCAGTGCCGTGGTCTCCTCGACCCTGGCATCCGCGTAGTCCACGACCACCGCCAGCGGGGCCGTCACCTCCGCCAGCCAGGCCAGCGCGGTGGGGTCGGTCTGTGCCATCCCCTCGCGCAGCGGGCCCGCGTACCAGCCCCGGTTCTTCAGCCAGACGGCTGTCTCCAGCGCCAGCCGGGTCTTGCCCGCTCCTCCGGCGCCGTGCAGGACCACGATCCCGGTGCGGCTCCCCTCGGCGATCCGTTCGCACAGGTCGGTCAGCACGGTCAGTTCGTCGCGGGCCTGGAAGGGGGTGAGCCGGTACTCGGGGCGCACCAGGCGGAGCGGGGACTCGGCGGTCCCGGGATCGCGGTGGACGTCCCGCAGCGGCAGGACGTTGGGCAGCGGCGCCGGACGGTACCTGTCCCGGGCGGCGGCGACCGGCGCCCCGGTGCGCCACTGCCATTCCGGGGCGGTCAGGTAGCGCCAGCCGGACTCGGTGCCCTCCTCGACGGACGCCTCCGTCCCGGCGGTCCCGCCGGTGCCGAGGGAACGGGCGGGCCCGACGGGGTCCAGGACCACCACGGGCCGCTGCTGGGCGAGGGTCCGTCTGACGGCGGCGGCGGCGCCGGGCGGCTCCCCCGGCAGCGCCTCGTCCCAGCCGGCGGGCCATGTCCCGGCCAGCGCCACAGCGACCAGGGCGTGCCGCGCCGGCCGGGGCGCAACCCGCTCGACGACCACCACCGTCGACGGCAGCCCGGCATGCTCGCAGGCTGCGGCGAGTACCAGTGCCAGGTCCAGGCAGGTGCCGTTGCGCGGTGCCACGAGGACCTCGGCCGGCGGCCGGATGAGCTGACCCGCCTCGCCGGATCCGGCCGGCTCGTAGGCGTAGCCGATGTCCTGTTCGCTCAGCCGCTGCCACACCGCCCGCAGTCGTGTGACGGCGGACTCGCCGGACGGCCCGGGGATGCGCACATGGCGGGCGACGGTCCCGGGGAGCGCGTAGCGGGCCAGCTCCGCCGGGTCTTCCTCGGCGGGCCAGGGCGGCCAGTGGATCCGGCCGTCAGTCGGTGTCCGCATCGTCCAGGATCTCCACGGTGGCCACTGCGGCCAGGTCGCCGCCGCCCGGGACGGCCTCGGCGGTGACCTGGATGTCGTACAGGCCGGGCGTGAGACCGCGGAGCCGGCCGGTGAAGCGGCCCGTGGTGCTGTCGCGGTCGAGCGGCGTCTCGGCGTCCGGTTCGCGCGCGACCGGGCCGCCGCCCGCTGCCGCAGGTACGGCCACAGCCCACAGGGAGCCTTCGGCCGACGTCTGCGCGGCTCCGTTCACCGCCGCGGTCACCTCGATGTCCTCGCCCGCCACCTGGAGTTCGCCGACGTCCAGGCCGAGCGCCACTGGACGCTCCTCGCCGCGGACGGGCAGGTGCCGCGGGCGTCCCTCGAAGCTCTCGACCCAGTCGACCGCTTCCTGGGACTCCGAGATGGGGCCGTGCCGTTGGGGCACGAGCAGGCCGGGATGCTGCTGGGCGTCGGTCTCCAGCGGCTGGCCGCTGAACGCCGGGACGGTGCCGTCGCCCAGGTCGTCCGCCCAGCGCCCCAGTTCCGCGGCGGCCGGAGGGGCGGTGGTCATCCGCAGCCGGGAGCCGTCCCACGTCCCCGAGCGCAGGGTGGCGTGCCCGTAGCCGATGCGTGCGACCATCTGCGGACCTTCCCGGGGCAGGGCTTCCCAGTCCCGCTCGATCTCCCGGTGGAGGCGGTATGCGGCCCCGGCCGGGCCGGTGAGCCAGGGCAGGGGGAGTTCGTGCGGACGGTGAACGGCGGGCGTCCCGCCGGGGCCCGGCGGTGCGGTCAAGTCCTCTACGACCGGGAAGCGGGGCAGCAGTTCGGCCATGGACGGCCACGGCGAGAGCAGTGGCCGGAACCGGTTCCGCAGCGGGTGCACGCCCTTAACCGAGGGGCCGTTGACCAGAACGTCGAGGGCCTTGGGCGCACCGGCGTGCGGTGTGCCCAGCGTGATCAGGCCGCGGCAGCGGCGCCAGTTGCGTTCGTCCCTGCCCAGCCAGCGGCGGGCGACCAGGCCGCCCATCGAGTGGGCCACGATGATCAGCCGTCGGCTGTGCGACTCCCCGCCGGGCCACAGTCTCTCCAGCCGGAGGTCGACTTCGCTGTCCAGGCGGTCGGCGGCGTCCTCGGTGCCCAGCCGGAAGTCGTAGCCGAAGGCGACCACGTTCGCGTCCGGGTCGCGTCCGCCGGGGGTCCCGTCGTCCAGCACCGCGTCCGGCAGCGCCGAAAGGAGCCGCAGCAGGCCGTCATATCCGTGCACCGGTGTCCAGAACCTGAGCGCTTTGCGGGTCGGTACCAACCCGACGGGCAGCAGCCGCGGATGCTCCGCGAGGCTCAGCCGGCCGGGAGAGCGCAGCAGGCCGACGTCCCGCGGCGCCGCCGACCACACGGGCCGCTCCGGGTCGTCCGGGGGTGCCAGCAGCGTGCCCCCGATGCCCGGCAGTACCAGTACGAGATGTTCACGTCGTGGCATCGGCCGCTCCCCCCTCGTCCTCCCCCACGGAACACGTCCCTGCAGGGATCATGCGCTGGTGCGGCCGGGTTCAATCCCGTGCGGGGCGTCTTCCGGAGCGGTCCCGGCGTACGGCTGCCGCTGCACGGCGCGTCCCCGTGCCCGCGGCAGGCAGACGGTACGGCACGAGCGCGAGGCGCGGCGGGCGGCGGGCGGCGGGCGGCGGGCGGCGGGCGGCCCATGAGGGATGCGGCCGCCCGAGGCATGCCGGGTCGCCTCCGGCACGCCCCTGCACCCGCCTGGCCTCCTCCCGCGAGGATGCTGCCGCTGCAGGCGCCGCAGCGCCGGCAGCGGCAGGCAGGCTGACCTGGCACCGGCTGCGGCGTGGTGTTCCCGCGCCCGGTACGGGAGGGGTGCGGGGCGGCGCGGACGGCGTGAGTCCCAGCACCGGACCGATCTGACAGGCGGGACAGGCCATGCCCACGACTGGAGGTGCGCAGAAACCCGCCAAGGACGCCCTCCGCGTGACGGACGGTTGTTCCTTCTACGGACGTCCGGCGCGGTGCCGGGCGACCGCGTGTTCCACATCCTCCTGGAGAAGGCTGGTGTTGATCGCGAAGCCCGCCGTGGATCCCATGCCGACGGCTGCGGCCACCTGGGCACGGGGATCGACGACGTTGCCGGCGGCCCAGACACCCGGCACGCTGGTGCGTCCGGTGCGGTCGGTGACGGTCCAGCCGTTGTCGTCCTTCGCACACCCCAGAGCGGTCATCAGGGCGTCGTGCGGAACCGGTGAGGGGAAGACGAACGCCGCACTGCGGGGCACCACGCTGCCGTCGTCGAGTTCGATGCCGTGCAGTCCGCCGTCGGTGACCAGGCGCACCACGGTGCCCGTCACGATGCGCACACCGCGGGCCTCCAACTGCTCCCGGTCCTGCGGGGACAGGGCGAGGGTGTGCGCGAAGAAGAGGACGTCGCTGCTCCACTGGCGCAGAAGCAACGCCTGGTGCACGGCCCCGGAGTGGGTGCCGAGCACGGCCAGGGGCTGGTCCCGCACCTCGTAGGCGTGACAGTACGGGCAGTGCAGCAGGTCCTTTCCCCAGCGCTCGCGGACGCCGGGGATGCCGGGCAGTTCGTCTCGCAGGCCGGTGGCGCACAGCAGCCGACGGGCGTTCACGACTGCGCCTCCGTCCAGGCGCACCTGGAATCCGGGCTCGGCGTGCTCCACCTGACCGGTAATGAAGTCGACGCCGTAGCCTTCGGCTTCGCCGCGTCCCATCTCCAGAAGGGTGGCGGGTGGCAGGCCGTCGCGGGACAGGAGGCCGTGCATGTGGGCAGCCGGTGCGTTGCGAGGCCGGCCGGAGTCGATGACGACGACTCTGCGGCGGGCCCGGCCGAGCAGGATCGAGGCGCTCAGACCGGCGGCCCCACCGCCGATCACGGCCACGTCGTAGGTCAAGTCACCGGTGAGGGCCGTGTGGATGTCGTTCATGGGATTCGTCTCCTCGGTCTAGGCGTCCCTTTCGACCGCCCACGCTGCCCGCACTTCGCCGAGCGGGCCATTCGCGTTGCCGGTTCCGGGACGGGCCCTGCCGGATCGCCCGTAGGGGACGAGGTCCCCTGTCGACGCCGTGCCTCCACCGACCGGTTCACCGCCACGTTCCTCGCCCAGGACCACGAGGGCCCGCCCCGGATCGTGGAGTTCGCGCTGCGGCCATCGGCGCGGGGCGGACCAGCGACAACCGTCGGTCCACGCCAGTCCCCGTCGCCGGATGCCGTCTGAACCGGCCTGGTCGTCGTCGGATCCTGTCGTGTGGAGGCGCGCGTTGCCAGCTCGTGAAGCTGACCTTCCACCAGGCGAAATCGCTCACGCCCAGAGGCAGTTCCTTCGGGGTGTCCGGGAGCCCGTCGATCCGTCGCCGGAGGTGACATGCCCTCACCCGCCGTGGCACGGTCCCGCGCCGCAGACGCCACGGATCAGACGACAGGCGTGGGGAGGGAGGGCGGTCCGAGGACGGCGCCGGGCTCTGGGTGGCGGGGACACGACCGACGGAAGCGAGTCGACACGAGAAGGCACCAGGGGGCGCGACCGGACACAACGGGATGCGGAACCACGGGTGCCGCTTCCTGTCCGTTCCCGCTCTTGGAACTCGGGGCCGGGGACAGCAGACTCTCCCCCATGACAGCCACCACCGAAGAGCGCTGGGAGCCCACCCACGGCGATCCCTACCACCCGGTTCCCTACCGCCCGGAGCGTATGGAGGCCGCGGAGTCCCTCAGCCGCTCGGCGGAGCTGCGCGACCGGATGCAGCAGCGGCGCACGGTGCGCCGGTTCTCCTCCGACCCCGTGCCGGAGCAGGTCGTACGGGACGCCATCGCCTGCGCGGCCACGGCGCCCTCCGGTGCCCACCAGCAGCCCTGGACCTTCGTCCTGGTCCGGGATCCGGAGATCCGCAGGCTCATCCGCGAGGAAGCCGAGCGCGAGGAGCGGATCTCGTACGACGGCAGGCTCGGTGAGGAGTGGCTCGCCGCCCTGCGCCCGCTGGGCACGGACGCGGTGAAGACACACCTCACGGACGCCCCGGCGCTGATCGTGGTCTTCCAGCAGCGGTACTGGCTGGGTGAGGACGGTGCCAGACGGAAGCACTACTACGTGGACGAATCCGTGGGCATCGCGGTCGGCATGCTGTTGTCCGCCCTGCACCTGTCGGGACTGGCCGCGCTGATCCACACGCCGAGCCCGATGCGATTCCTCTCCCAGGTGCTGAGACGGCCCGAGAACGAGAAGGCCTTCGCGGTGATCCCGGTCGGCTACCCTGCGGAGGACTGCCAGGTGCCGGACCTGAAGCGGAAGGCGCTGGACCAGGTGATGGTGGAGGCCTGACGGACGCGCGCGGTACCCGTCCCTCCGGAACCACATGGCGGCGTCCTGCAGCAGAACCTCCGTGAGGTCTCCCCTCGAAGAGGCACACCGCATCGGTCGCTGTCGTGCGGGCGTGTGCGGTCACTCGCGTCGTCCGAGTAGGACTCCGGGCAAGGCGACCCGGGAGGCATCCGATCATGCCTCGGTTCCTCCGGTCGACCAGGACCAACGCGTTCAGCAGGGTTGGCGGTCTGCGCCGGTGACGACGGACCGCAGCCCGACGGCTCCGGGTGCGCGCCCTCCGTTCGGCGCGGGACACGCGTCGCGGGAAGGCGTGCGCCGGTTGATGCCCTGTTGCGGACGGGGCCGGGGCGAGGGCTGTGCCGGTGACCGGGTCATGAGCAGCCGAGTTCCGCCGCGATGGCGCCGCGGAGGAGGTGGCGGGCGCGGTCGAGGCTGAGGGTGTCGCTGAGCCAGCGTTTGCTGAGCCCCTCGACAAGGGAGGTGAGCCGGTCGGCGGCGTCGTCCGGTGAGATGTCGGGCGCGGCGCGGCCGGCCTGCTGGGCGCGGTGGATGAGGTCGCTGGTGTAGTCGTTCCAGCTGTCGGTGGCGGTGCGGAGCTGCTCGCGCAGCTCGGGCTGGAAGACGGCGGTGGAGCGCAGTTCGCCCCAGGCGGTGCTGTTCTCGACGACGGCGGGGGTGTCCTGGAGTTCGAGGAGCAGCATCTCTTCCAGGTGGCCGCGGGGGTCGGTGCCGGGATCGGCAGCGGGGTGGGTGTAGTGCTCGGCGCGGGTGTTGATGAAGTCGAGCGTGCGGGCGAGGAGGCCGGCCCGGTCGCGGAAGTGGTAGTAGATCAGTGAGGTCGACACTCCCGCCTCCTCGGCCAGCTCCTCGACTCGCAGGCCTCTGATGCCGCGCTGGGCGATGACCCGGGCGGCGGCTTCCAGGATGGCGGTACGACGGGCGGACACGGCGGCGGCTCCCTCGAAGCATTCGAAGCGGGGACGGAGGCAATGCTACCGTCTCGTTCTGACTGAAATTTCAGTCAGGAACTGTTTCCGTCCCGGATGGGAGCCCCGCCATGAGGAGACCGGACCGCCGAAGTGTGCTGAGGGGCGGGGTGACCGCCGTGCTGGCCGCCGCAGGGCTGACATGCTGCACCCGGGACCAGGAGAGGCAGACGGGCCGCCCGGCGGCCGGGACGAGGGAGACCGCAGTGGCCGGCCGGAAGCAGACCGAGTTGTTCATGCCGGCGGAGACCCGCGAACACGTCCGCACGTTCATGTCCTGGCCGCCGCTGGACTCGGTCTGGGAGGACATGGCCGGGGACGTCCAGCGCGACATCGCGGGCATCGCCCGTGCACTGGCCGAATTCGAGCCCGTGGTCATGCTGGCCGCCCCGGAGGAGACCAAGGCGGCCCGCCGCGCCTGCGGCTCCGGGGTCGACGTGATCGCCGTGCCCACCGACGACCTCTGGATGCGCGACAGCGGCCCGACCTTCGTCCAGGGCCCCGAGGGTCTCCAGGGCGTCGACCTGCACTTCAACGGCTGGGGCGGCAAGCAGGAACACGGACGCGACGCGGAGGTCGCCCGCTCCGTCCTGGAGTACGCGGGCATCCCCCGTATCGATGCGCCTCTGGTGGGAGAGGGCGGCTCACTGGAGGTGGACGGCCGCGGCACCCTCCTGGTCACCGAGAGTTCCCTGGTCAATGCCAACCGCAACCCGGACCTGGGCCGCGACGAGATCGAAACCGCCCTCAAGCACCTGGTCGGCGCCGACCAGGTGATCTGGTTCAAGGGTGTCGAGGGCCAGGACATCACCGACTACCACGTCGACTCGCTCGCCCGCTTCGCCGACGACGGAGTCGTCCTGCTCAGCCGCGCCTGGGAGGCAGACGGACCCGATGTGTGGACCCGCGCCTACGACCAGGCCCGCGGCGTGCTGGAGAACGCGACCGACGCCCGCGGAAGGAAGTTCGAGATCATCGACCTCCCCGAGCCCGACCCCGCCAGGCTCGGCCGCCGCGGTGAGGACTTCCTCGGCTCCTACGCCAACTACTACATCGCCAATGACGCCGTCCTCGTCCCCCGCTTCGGGGACCGCAAAGCCGACCAGCGGGCCGCCGCCGTCATCGGCGACCTCCACCCCGGGCGCGAGATCGTCCAGCTGGAGATCCACACCGTCGCCGAAGGGGGCGGCGGTATCCACTGCGCCACCCAACAGCAGCCGAAAGCCTGAGGAGAGCAGCAGTTTGAGACGGGTCGCCCCACCACGCACGCGTGCGTTCGACCCGTCGGCGTGATCAACGGAGCAAGCGGGGCCGCCGGCGGGCAGCAGCACCCTCCTGGCCTGTCCCCACGCCTCCCGGGAGGGGTTCGCAGAACCCGTCGTCGCCTCCGTCAGGCAGGCACCTGCCCGCGGTGCGCCCCGCCCGGCGACCCTCATACCCACCGTGCCGCAAGCGGACCGGACGGGGTGCGGGGCCTGTGCATGTGCTGCAGTGGTGAGGGGTTCCTCGTCACCGGGCCCGGGACGCGGTCCCCGGGAGCGGGTCGGAGGCCCACCGGGCGAACCGGCGGCAGGACGCTCCGGAGGCGGCGCTGCGGCGGAGCGACGGCCGCCGACTCGGCGCCGGGTGACACACCGCTCCGACGCGGACCCGATCGGCGGCGTCACTGCCCCGGCCACGCGGTCCGCCCGCCCCGACCAGCAGGGATCGGGCCCCCGCTCAGCGCACGCTCACGGTCCTCCGGGCAGTGCCTAGCTCGTCCAGCTGTGGGCCACGTCGACCACGACCCGGTCGTCCAACTGGAACACGCGGAACGGCAGTCGGGCGCGAACACCGAGACCGACCTGCGTCTGGCCTTCGAAGGTGCCGCCGAACCGGGTGTCCCGGAAGGTGCTGTATCCGCTGACGTCCACGCCGGGCAGGGGCTCGCCCGCCTCGCCGGGGTAGGTCGGCTCGCCGGCATCCAGGTCGTAGCTCCACGCGCCGACGCGGATGTCGAGGATCGCCCCGCCTGCGACCGGTATGTGCTCGTTTGAGGGATCGGCGTGGAACTGGTCCACGTACTGGACGTGGTAGCCGATCCGGTCGCCGCCCCCGGGCACGTCGAACACCATGCGGTCGAAGCACTCGTGCTGTCCGGTCCTGATGTCCTCCAGATGGTCGGCCCCCGTGGCCGCGCCGCCCTTGGCGAGGCTGCCCCAGCCCGTCGGGCAGGCCGCCGCCGCGAGTGATCCCCCCGCCGTGGCCGCGCCCGCGGTGCCCGCCGCCGTCCCCAGCGCGCCCCCCGCGAGCACGAGCACCGCCACTGCCGCTCCGATGCGTCGCATCTCGTTCCCTCCGGTCCCGTCTCGTCGCGTCACTTCCGATATCAGGTCAGACGACCTGTGGCGGCGGATAGTTGCACACCGGACAGGGACGAATGAGGAGTCCTGCCGTCCGCTCTCACCGGCTGATCCGCAGGGCGCTCGACGCGGCTCTTGTGCCCGGAAGGGGGGACCGCCTGCCATGCAGCGCGCACCGTCGGTCCCGGGGGGCGGAACCAGCCGGCGAGTCGACGAGGACGGATGTTCGCCACCGCCCCGACGGCGCCGTGGATGTCCGGGCCGACCGCGCCCTCAGGACCTCGGCCCGTGCGCGGCATGAGGGAGGCACCGGACACCGGGCGGGGCGCCGGGCCCGGTGGTCGCGGTCGTGACGACGGTGGTGAGACTTGATCTGCATGCGGGCGGACGGCCACGGGGGAGGTGGCGCACGCGGCGGGCCTCGCCCTCGGGGTCAGCCGCTGCGCGGCCTCGGAGGCAGGAGGAGGGGTGGCGGGCTGCCCGGCTCCGCGTCGAGGACTCCCGCCACCAGGGCAGCCGTCGTACGGTGCCAGGCTCGGGCACCGGCCAGCATGGCGTGGCCGCCGCCTGGCATGGGCAGTGCGTGGGCCAGGGCCCCCGCCTGTGTGGCCCGGCGGACGAACGCCCAGGTGGAGCGGGCCTCGATGACCCGGTCGGCCTCGTCGTGGAGCAGGAACAGCGGCTTGCCCACCAGGTGCGCCACCGGTTCGTCCGGCGGGCACCAGGGCGCGAGCGCCACCACGCCGCGCACCCGCGGGTCGCCGGCCACGCGGAGCGCCGCCCGCCCGCCCATGGAGTGCCCCACCAGCACCACGGGTACCGGACCGGCGAGCCCTTCCAGTTCGGCGAGGGCGCGTGCGGCGTCCTTGGCCGCGTCGGCGCGCGTGCCGTTCCACCCCCGGTGGCGGTAGCGCACGGCGCCGATCGCGACGCCGCTTCCCCTGGTCGCGCGCCTGATCGCGGCCGCGAACGGCAGCATCCGCAGCGCGGGCAGGTTGGCGCGGGGCGGCGGCGTCAGCGCGTTCGCCCGGCCTCCGTGCAGAAGCAGCACCACGGCCCGTGGGGCGGCGCCGTCCGGGCGGAGGGTGAGGGACGTGAGGTGCGGGGTCGGTGTGACGGTCATCGTGGTGGGTCCCAGGGGGTGCGCGGACGGGGCGGGCGTGGCAGGAAGCCGCTCGTACGGGCCCGGTACGCCGCGTATCCGGGCCGTTCCGCCATGTGCCGTTCGAGGAGCCGCTTCCCGCTGCCCCAGACGAGCAGGTACGACATGACGAGCGGGGAGACGAGGGAGACGGCCGCGCCCTGCCAGGTCGCGCAGGCGGTCAGGAACAGGCCCCACCAGACCAGGAAGTCACCGAAGTAGTTGGGGTGGCGGGTCCAGGACCACAGGCCCCGGTCCATGACGCGCCCGCGGTTCGCCGGGTCGGCCTTGAAGCGTGCCAGCTGCCCGTCCCCCACCGCCTCGAAGGCCACCCCCGCCGCCCACAGCGCGAGCCCCGCCCACAGGAACGGACCTGCCGGGACCGGCGCGTACTGCGCCACCTGCACCGGCAGCGACACCAGCCACACCAGTGCCCCCTGCGTCAGGTACACGACGCGCAGGGCGTACAGGGCGCGGTTGCCGGACGCCTTGTCCAGCATGCGCGCGTATCGAGGGTCCTCGCCGTGGCCACGGCCCCGCAGGGCGATGTGCACGGCGAGCCGCAGCCCCCAGCCGGCCGTGGCGAGGGTGACCAGGAGCCGCGTCGCCGGATCGCCGTGCCCGGCCGACAGGCCGAAGGTCACGAGGGCCACGGCCGTGAAGGCCAGGCCCCATGACACGTCCACGACCCGGTGGACGTTCTTCGTGACGCCCACGACGAAGGTCGCCAGCATCACGGCCAGCGCGGTGGCCGCCGTCGCCGCGGCGTTCACGCCCAGCTCGGGCCAGGGGAGCCCGGCCGCGAGCTGCGGTGCGGAACCGGCCGCGCTCGTGAGGTCCAGGGCGCTCATCGGGTGCCCCCCGGGTGGGCGGGGTGCGGCCGTACCGCTCTCCGGACGTGGAGCGGCCGCCGGAGCCCGCTCGGTGTGTCCGGCAGGTCGCCTCGGGCGTCACGCGTCGGGGCGGCACGGGCCGGGGCCGGTCGGCCGGGCCGCCGCGGCAGTCCGAGCAGGGCGCGCGGGTGCCGCCCGGGCGCGGTGTGCGGGGCCCGCGGCGGGCCGCACTCGCCGCCGTCCCGGGCCCGCTGCCTCAGGGGCGGCGGTACATGGCGGGTGAGCGGGGCGACCCGTCGTCGGGCGCTGCCGGTCCAGGTCATCGGGTCGCGGTTCCCTTCCGCTCGGTGGAGCCCCGGGTGCTGCCCGGGGCGGGCCGGGGGACGAGGAGGAGCTGCCTGACGTCCAGGTAGCGGGACTGGAAGCCGGCCTCGGAATAGGCCAGGTACAGCTCCCACATACGGCGGAACACCGTGTCGAAGCCGAGTGCGGCGACGTGGTCGGCGCGGGCGAGGAAGCGTTCGCGCCACAGCCGCAGGGTCTCCGCGTAGTGCTCGCCGTATCCGGTGTCCGAGACGACGCGGAGGCCGGCGGCGGCCGACTCGTCCGCGACGGCCTTGCGCGACGGGATGAGGCCGCCGGGGAAGACGTACGCGTTGATCCAGGTGTGTGTGCGGCGGGTGTTCAGCATCCGGTCGTGCGGCATGGTGATGGCCTGGAGCGCGATCCGGCCGCCGGGGGCGCACAGCCGGCGCAGCGCGCTGAAGTAGTCGGGCCAGTACTCGGCACCGACCGCCTCGATCATCTCGACGCTCATCACGGCGTCGTACGCGCCGTCGACGTCCCGGTAGTCGCACAGCCGCACGTGCACGCGGTCTTCGAACCGGGCTTCCGCGACGCGCTGTTCGGCCAGTCGGCGCTGCTCGTCCGAGAGGGTGACCGTGACGACCCGGGCACCCCGGGCGGCGGCGCGCAGCGCCAGTTCGCCCCAGCCGGTGCCGATCTCCAGCAGGCGGGTGCCCGGCCCGACGGCGGCCAGGTCCAGCAGCCGGTCGATCTTGCGGCGCTGGGCGGCGGCGAAGTCCTCCTCGCGCGCGGGCAGCCGGTCGAAGACGGCGGAGGAGTACGACAGCGTCGGGTCCAGGAACGCTGCGAACAGGTCGTTGGACAGGTCGTAGTGCCTGCGGACGTTCCGCCGCACCCCGTCAGGGGTGTTGCGCTGGGCGGCCGGTCTGCGCGACAGCCAGAGCCCGCGCAGGCGCCGCAGGGGCGACGGGACCAGGTCGTCGACGTGCGACGCCAGCACGGTGAGGGTGCCGACCAGGTCGTCGCTGTGCCACTCCCCGGCCATGTAGGACTCGCCGAAGCCGAGGAGGCCGCTGCGTCCGACCCGCCGGAAGAACACGTCGGGGTCCCGGATGTGCAGCAGCGGCCCGCTGGGCCCGCCCAGGCCTCCGCCGGTCGGTGGCCCGTCGCCCAGGCGTACCCGCAGCGGCAGGGTGCGCAGGGTGCGTTCCAGGAGCAGGCCGGCCGCGGCGCCGCGCCATCGGGACACGCGGTCGGCGGGAGGCCTGGCGACGTCCGGCCAGCGGGCGGGATCGACGTCGGACCGGGGGGCGGGCCGGTGGGCCTGCACGGGGTCCGGCGGGGCCGTCGGGCCGGTGAGCGGCCGGGTGGGGGCGATCCGGTCGCAGGTCCGGCCGTGTTCGTCACTGTCAGTCGTGTACGGGCCTTGGCCGTGGGCACGGCGGTCCGTGTCGCCTGTGTTCGGGAGGTTCATCGCAGCCCTTCCTGGGGACGGTGCGAAGGACGGGGCCGTACGGGGAGGCCGCGCAGCCGGAGCCGGATTCCGTGCCACCGGATGGCGGCCGACACCGCGGCCGTCGACCACGGATGGCGGATGGCGGCGCGGAGCAGGCCGCTGGGGGTCGCGGGCCGCCGACGGCCGCGGACGGCCGCGGTGAACGGCCTTCCGCCGTCCTCCGGCCGGTGCAGCCGTACGGTCAGCGCGAGCCGGTCACCGGGCGGCGGCAGGTACATGTCGTAGGAGCCGTCGACCGGGTGGAACGGAGAGACGTAGAACTCCTTGGGGACGTGCGCACGGCCGTCGTCGTCCGGCCGGAGAAGGTAGCAGTGGCGCTGCCCGTAGGTGTTGTGAACCTCGGCGACGACGCAGACCAGGGCGTCCGCGGGGTCGTGGCACCAGTACACGGTGAGCGGGTTGAACACGTACCCGAGCACGCGCGCGTGGGCCAGCATCACGACACGTCCGCCGTGGAGGTCGACACCGTGCGCGGCGAGGTAACGGTCCAGGCCCTCCCGCAGCGACGGAGCCGTACCGCCGAAGTGGTCGCGCGGGTCGAACCGGGCGAGGGCGCGCAGGTGCCGGGGCAGGTGCGGCATCCGGTCCAGGTCGACGTACCACAGGTAGGTGCGGTGGCGCAGCCCGTACCGCACGGGTGCACGCCGCGTGTGGACGATGACGCACTCGTACAGGGCAGGCGCCCGGTCGCCGTGGGCGGAACGGCCGCCCGTGCGCGCTCTGCCGCCGCCGGACACCGCGTTCCTCACCACGTCACCCCCAGTGCGGCGGCGGCCCGGGCCCCGGACCGGCAGCCGTCCTCGTGGAAGCCCCAGCCGTGGTACGCGCCCGCGAAGGCGGTCCGGTCCGTGTTCAGGGCGGGCAGGCGGCGCTGCGCGGCGAGGGACGTGGGTGTGTACACCGGGTGCTCGTAGGTCATCCGGGCCAGGACGTGGTCCGGGGAGACGTCCCCGCCGTCGTTGAGGGTGACCACGAAGTCGGCGCCTGCCGGGAGCCGTTGCAGGCGGTTCATGTCGTAGCTGATGCGGACCGCGTCCGGGGACGCCTCGCACGTCGGCAGGTGGTGGTTCCAGGAGGCCCGCGCCCCGGCGGAGCGGGGCAGCATCGAGGTGTCGGTGTGCAGCACGGCCGGGTTGCGGGAGTACCGGAACGCGCCCAGCACGTCGCGCTCCTCCGGCGTGGGGTCGGACAGCATCCGCAGCGCCTGGTCCGGGTGGACGGCGACGACCACAGAGGCGAATTCCTCCGTGTCGCCGTCCGCGGTCACCAGCCGCACCCTGTCCGAGAAGCGCCGCACGCCGCGCACCGGTGTGCCGAGGCGGACGTCCGCGAGGCGTTCGGCGGCCCGGTCCACATACGTGGCGGAACCCCCTGCGACCGTCCTCCACCGTGGCGAACCGCTCACCGACAGCAGGCCGTGATGGTCGAGGAACCGGAACAGGTACCGCGCCGGGTACGACATGGCCGTCTCCCCCGGGCACGACCACACGGCCGAGACGAGCGGTCCGACGAAATGGGCCACGAAGTACGCGGAGAATCCTCCGTCGGCCAGGAAACGGCCCAGCGTGTACGTATCGGGCCGACTGCCGGAACGCAGGACGCGCCGCGCGGCGCGGTGGAAGAGCGGCACCTCGGCCAGCATCCGCAGGTAGGGCGTGCGCAGGGTGCCGGGCCCGGAGAAGAGGCCCGCCGGTCCGCGGGCTCCGGCGTACTCCAGGCCGCAGCCGTCGCACCGCACCGACATGCTCATCTCGGAGTCCTGGCCGGACACGCCGAGTTCCCGGAAGAGCCGCAGCAGGTGGGGGTAGGTGCGCCCGTTGTGCACGATGAAGCCGGAGTCCACGCGCAGGGTGCCGCCGTCCGGTGCCTTCACGTCGTGCGTGTGTGCGTGGCCCCCGAGCCGGGTGTCGGCCTCGTACAGCACCACGTCGTGGGTCCGGCTCAGCACGTACGCGGCGGTCAGGCCGGCCACCCCGGACCCGACGACCGCCGTCCGCAGCCGTTTCACGTCGCTCCGCCTCCCTTCGCCGCCCGTGCGAGCGGCCCTCATCAGTGGTTCGGAGTCGGCGGCCCTCCGGATGGGTGACGGCACGGACGGCCTGACGAGCAGCAGACCCGTGCCCGGAACCGCCGGTCGTCCCGGCGGCGCTCCGGCCGCCGGGTGTGCGGACCGCCGCCCGGTCCGGGGGGTGGTACGACTGTGTCGCGCCCGGGATCTTCCGGGGCGGCCGCCGGGTGCGGTGCGGGAGGCACCCGGCTTCGGGGCCAGGACGCCGGTCGAGGGCCCGGCCGAAGGGGGTGCGGCGCACGAGGACGCCGTCCACCCATCCGTCCGCCCGAGGGCTCCGAACACCTGGTGAGAGGAGAACCGCTGGTCCCGCTGGTCCGCTGGTTCCGCAGGTTCGACTTGTTCTGCTTGTTCCATTGTTTCGCATGCTTCGTGGAAGGGTGACGTATGGGCGTCCATGGCACCCCCGCTCCTGCCGTGGGCGGGCACCGCGCCGGGGGTACGGGATGAAGGAGATCGCCCGCATCGGAGACGACGAGGGGGTGCCCGGGAGCGGGCCGGGCCTCGCCGCCGTGATGGCCCGGGTGGCCGACGGGGACCAGGAGGCCTTCGGAACCCTGTACGACGCCGTGGCCGGGCCGGTGTACGGCCTGGTCCTGAAGGTGCTGCGGGATCCGGCGCAGTCCGAGGAGGTGGCGCAGGAGGTGCTGCTGGAGGTGTGGCGCTCGGCGGCCCGCTACCGGCCCGACCGGGGTGGCGTCACGGCCTGGGTCATGACGATCGCGCACCGTCGTGCCGTCGACCGGGTCCGCGCGGAACAGGCGGCCACCGACCGCGAGCAGCGCACCGCGCACGCCGCCGGCACGCCTCCGTACGACCAGGTCAGCGAGGAGGTGACGGTCCGGCTGGAGAGCGAGCAGGTGCGCCGCTGCCTGCGGTCCCTGACCGAACTGCAGCGGCAGGCGGTGACCCTCGCCTACTACCGCGGCTTCACCTACCGAGAGGTCGCCGCGTCCCTCTCGGCGCCGCTGGGCACCGTCAAGACGCGGCTGCGGGACGGGCTGATCCGGCTCCGGGACTGCATGGGAGTGACCGCATGACCGAGGAACACCTGCATGCGCCCACCGGTGCCTACGCGCTGGACGCGCTCCCGGACGACGAGCGCGAGGCGTTCGAGCGGCATCTGCGCGACTGCCGGGCCTGCGCCCAGGAGGTGCGGGAGCTGACCGCCACGGCGGCCCGGCTGGGGCTGGCCGTCGCCGCGGTGCCGCCGCCCGCCATGAAGGAGAGCGTGATCGACCGGATCCGGACGGTGCGGCAGCTGCCGCCGGAGGTTCCGCCGTCCGGTCCGGACCGGACGGCGGGACGGGGCAGGCCGCTGTCCCGGCTGGTCCTGGCCGCGTGCCTGGCGGCTGCCGCCGCTCTCGGCGGAGTGGCCGTCTGGCAGCACCAGGAGGCGCTGCAGGCGGAGCAGCGTGCCGAGCGGACGCGCCAGCAGGTCGAGGAGATGGCCCGCGTTCTGGCGGCGCCCGACGCCCGCACGGCGACCGGGACGGTGGGCGCCGGCACTCACGCCACTGTGGTGGTGTCCCGTGCCGAGGACCGCGCCGTGTTCGTGGCGTCGGGCCTGCCCGAGCTCCCGGGCGGGCGCACGTACCAGCTGTGGTTCGCGGACGGCGACTCGATGCGTCCGGCCGGCCTGCTGCGTGACGACGGCGCCGTCGTCATGGACGGCGAGGTGGGCGCCGCCACAGGCATGGGCATCACCGTCGAACCGGTCGGCGGCTCACCTCAGCCGACCACGGACCCGCTGGCGGTCATGGACCTGCCGTCCTGACGGAACCTCACCGGACTCACTCTTCCGGGTGATCGGGCAAGCCGTCTGCCGCGGGGCTCCGAATGCGGGATGTGAGCAACGTTTCGAGGAGTTCCGGCCGTTCAGGCCCCTCCCCCGCCCTCCGGCCCGCGCGGGTCGTGGCGGGTGTGGTGGCCGGACTGGTTTCCGCCTACGGAGGCCTCGCGGTGGGCGAACTGGCCGCGGCGTGGGTGCGGCCGGAGTCCGGGCCCGTCACCGCGGTGGGCTCCGCGGCGATCGACCGGACGCCGCAGGCGGTGAAGAGCTGGGCCGTCCGTGCGTTCGGCGAGGACGACAAGCTGGTCCTGCAGGTCGGCATCGTCGCCACGCTGGCACTGTGCGCGGCGCTCGCCGGGCTGCTGGCGCTGCGTCACCGGTGGATCGCGGCGGCGGCCGCCGGCGGTTTCGGGCTGGTGGGCGCGGCGGCGACGGGGGGTGCTGTTCATGGTTATCGACTCCTGTTGACGGTTGTGCCTGTGGATGGGGTTGTGCG
>NZ_JADWYO010000049.1 GCF_022414595.1 Streptomyces sp. MUM 203J
GCCCGTGCGGGCCGACGGTTCGACCAGCCCGGCGAGCAGCGCCTGCCGCGCGGCGGCCAGCCCGCACAGGGCGGGGCGGTCGGCCGGGTTCTTGGCGAGCAGCGCGTGCACGGTCCGGGTCAGCTGACGCGGAGCGTCGGGCCGCATCTCACCCAGGTGGGCGGGCTGTTCGTGAACGTGCCGGTAGAGCACCTCCGCCGCGTCGGCGCCCGGGAACGGCGGCCGGCCGACGAGCGCCTCGTACAGGGTGCAGCCCAGCCCGTACAGGTCGGCGGACGGCCCCACCGGGTGCCGCAGGGCGACCTCGGGCGCGGTGTAGGCGGCGGTGCCCAGCGGGGCCCAGGCAGCCGGCGGGGTGTCGGGCGGGCCCGACGGCTGCCCGGCGTCCCGCCCGGCCAGGACGGCGATGCCGAAGTCCACGACCTTGACCGTGCCGTCCTCGGTGACCAGCAGGTTCGCGGGCTTGACGTCCCGGTGGACGACGCCCCGGCCGTGCGCGGCGGCGAGCGCCCGGGCCACCTGGGCGCCGAGGTCGGCGACCCGCTCCCAGCCGAGGACGCCCTGGGTCCGGATCAGCTCCGCCAGGCTCCATCCCTCCACCAGCTCCATGACCATGAAGGGCCGCCCGTCCGCCGCGTGCCCGAGGTCGTACAGCGCGGCGATGCCCGCGTGCGACAGGCCGGCCACCGTGTGGGCCTCGTCCCACGCCCGGCGCGCCGCGTCCGGGTCGCCGGGCGGAGCCGCGAGGACCTTGAGCGCGACCTGCCGCCCCAGGGCACTGTCCCAGGCGCGCCACACCTGGCCGGACCCGCCGCTGCCGAGGGGTTCCATCAGGCTGTACCGGTCCGCCAGCAGATCCTCTTGCACCACGAACTCCCACCTGCGCGCCCGCCAGAAGGACCACACTCTAGGCACGCACTGCGCCCCGGGCCGAAGCCGGTCGCGGAGGCGAGGGCCAGAGCGCGGGCAGGCATACGCACAGGGGCGGACGGACCGGAGCCGGTCGCTCCCCCGAGACCGCGGCACCGGCCCGCTCACACCGGCAGGCAGCGGGCGGAGAACGGCCGCACGAGGCCACGCACGGCGGGTACGGACACCCGCGGGTCTCCCCGCCCGGCCATGGCGGCGCGGTCGGCGGCGGTCATCAGCCCGGCGGCCTGACGCCGCATCCGGGTCGAGCACGGCATCGCCCATCTGAAGAACTGGCGAGCTCTCGCCCGCCACCTCGGCCGTCGCGAGCACATCAGCGACACCGTCCAGGCCGTCGCCGGCCTACTGTCCCACCAGCAGACCGCAGACCTGGACCCCCGACGACAGAGGTGAGCACCGGTCCCACCGAAGCCCTCGACGTCTCATCACTTACCGTGCACGAGCTCGTTAGTAGTGCTTCGTTACGTCGAGTGATCTCGCCTGGTGGTGGGCATCTCCCGGTCATGAGGCTTGGGGAGGTGGAACGGCTCCGGGGTGAGTTATCGGAGTTCGTTGCCGATGTTTTTGGGTCGCTTCCGCGGCGGGATCAGCGGCGGTGGGGCGGGTGCTATCTGCGGGGTCTGATGCTGGATGGGCGCCGGAAGTCGATCCAGCCGATGGCCGAGCGGCTGCCGGACGGGAACATGCAGGCCCTGCAGCAGTTCGTGAACCAGTCGCCGTGGGATCCGCTGCCGGTGCGGCGGCGGATCGCCGAGCGGCTGTGTGAGGTGATCACGCCCGAGGTGTGGGTGATCGACGATGTGTCGTTTCCCAAGTGCGGGACCCGATCGGTGGGGGTGGCCCGCCAGTACTGCGGGGCTCTGGGAAAGCGGTCGAACTGCCAGGTCGCGGTCAGCGTCCACGCGGCGACCGACACCGCTTCGTGCCCGTTGAACTGGCAGATCTACCTGCCCCGGGGAGTGGACCGACGATGCGGTCCGTTGCCGGGCGGCCGGAGTCCCTGCCGATGTCGGCCACCAGGAGAAATGGCGCTTGGCTCTCGACCTCCTCGACACGCTCGCCGACTGGAAGTTCATCCCGTCGGTGGTCGTGGCCGACGCGGGATACGGAGCGAGCACGCCCTTCCGCCTGGCGCTGGAGGACCGGGGCTTGTCCTATGTGGTCGCGCTGACGGGCAAGGAGGTCGCTCACGCGGAGGCTGTCGAACCGCACTGTCCGGCCTATGGGGGCTCGGACCGCCGACCCTGCCGCGTTACCGCACCCCGCCGCGGGCTCTGCCCGACCTCGCTGCCGACGTGCCGGCCTCCGACTTCTGCGAAGTCACCTGGCGTGAAGGCAGCAAGGGCCCGATGACCTCACGGTTCGCGGCGCTGTGGGTGCGGCCGGCTGGCAAGCAGGCCCTGCGGGCCGCGCAGGAAGCCGGCGGAGGGAACTACCAGTGGGACGGAGTGCTGCCGGTGCGAACCGTGCTGGTGGAGTGGCCCGCCGAGGAGACGGCCCCGACCGGCTACTGGATCTCGTATCTGCCGCCGGACACGCCCGTCGAGGACGTGGTGCGGTGGGCGAAGATGCGTTGGCGCATCGAACACGACTACCGCGAGCTCAAGCACGGCCTCGGCCTGGACCACTTCGAAGGCCGCACCTGGCGCGGCTGGCACCACCACGTCACCCTCGTCACCGCCGCCCAGGCCTTCCTCACCCTCAGGCGCCTCGACCCAAAAGCCCACACGCCGGCCTGACCCTCTACCAGGTCCTCGACACCCTCCAGTACCTGCTGCAGTGCTGGACCGGCACCTGCACCACCTGCGGCCGGCCCTTGCCCCGCAACAGAACCAGACTCAGAACCTAACGAAGCACTATTAGGCCATGCTGCGTAGATTTTCTACTACCAGCGGGGGATGGCGGCGCGCGGCGCTCAATCGCTAGCCTCCATGCAAAGCCAGTACCTCCGCTGGGTACCTGCCCCACTCCCGATCAGGGTGGGTGCCGCCCGTGAGGCGCATCTCTGGAAAGGAGTCGCAGAGGTGTGCGTCACGCGCGGCATCCGCCGTCGCCGTAGTCAGCGACACGGGAGAAGACATGCTCCGGATAAGTGGAATCACAACCCGCGTGATGGGGCTCCTCGGGGTCGGCAACACTCGCCCGGATACAGAAGGGGGTGGCGGAAATGCTCGCCACGAGACCGTAAAGCGGCCTCCGGGTCGAAGTGCATCTAAATTTAAACTTACTGGGACTATTGCTGCTGCATCCATCGCCCTTGGTCTTGTGTGGAATGCAGAAAGGGTGCTGCTCCACACGGAAGAGATCTACGACAGCGGCGGCCTGTGCGGATATGACGTAGTTCGCACGGTTGACTTCATCGACGACATCTGCACGGAACGTGAAGGGGAATCCGGACAAGTCTCTGCGTGAACCCTGCCTTGAGAGCGGCTTCGCCTGATCAACGAAGCTGTCGCGGCTTCGCCTGATCAACGAGGTTGTGAGCGGCCCGGCCAGATCAGCCGGGCCGTCTCTCGTTTTTGGACGACGGTGTCGTCGACTTCGTTGAGGACACGCAAGTCGAGATCGCAGCGAGTGTCACCAAGTCCCTGTGTATGAACTTCAGCAGCACCTTCGCCAGGTGTGCTCTGTCAATCACGGCCCCGCCATCACAGAGTTCCTGCCGCGCCGTCATCAACGCAGGTAGGTCTGCTGCCACTCCACGGAGGTCATGGTGAGGGCGGCTGCGGCAAGCTGCCGGGCGGAGGCGGTTCTGAGGCCGGCCAGGCTGGTGTCGATCCAGTTCTGGACGTTCTGGTGGCCCTGCTCGCGGTACTCGACGGCCTGGACGAGGCATTCGAGCTTGTCGGCGTCGTGAGCGACCAACACCTCCAGGCTGTCGCCGTTCTCGTACTCCTCGACGACCTCCTGGATGCCGGAGCGCACGGCGGGGTGGGCGGCGGCGAGCTGGTCGGCGGTGACCTGCTCGTTGGAGGCGGCGGTCAGGTAGCGGCGGCCGATGTGGGGGATGTCCCCGACCCTCGTCTCCTGTGTGTCGTGGAAGACACCCATCAGCGCCACCTTGGCCGGATCGGCGCCCTCCATCATCGCCAGCACCGCACCGATCAGGGCGACACGGAAGCTGTGCTCCGCGATGGACTCGGGGTCCTTGATCCCGGCGATCCACCAGCCCGACCGTGCGGCCCGCTTCAACATGCCCATCTCCAGCAGGTATCCGGCGGTCCCGGCGGCCTGCTCGGTGGTCGTCTCGTCGGCGATGGTGCCCTCCCGGTCCGTCAGATGCGGTCGCGGAGAAACTAGTGCACGCCGGCCACTCCGTGCCGGACGCACGACAAGGCCCGGCCGTCGTCGGTCCAGGCGCTGACGGGGCGGCCGTTCGGCACATCCACCGCGCCGGGCACTCGCCCGGGCGCCGGGGCACAACTGTGCCCCGGCCGCGTGGAGCGGCCGGGGCACGGAACCCGGAGTCAGCGCCGTACGAAGGCGCCGGACCTGGTAGGCCCTGTGGGACTCGAACCCACAACCAACGGATTAAAAGACCCCCCAAGATCATGACTACGGATGCTGGTGGATGTCGAGCGATCCTTGCTGCCCTGGTCAGAGCGGTCTGGGCCGGACCACGGTGCCACCTCGTCCAGCCCGTAACACCCCGTCCGCTCACGCATCGCTCACGCACGAGAGGCACTGATACTCCAGTGTGGTTTCGTGATCTTGCTGGTTGCGGCGGGGTGTGGAGACAGGATGGCTTTGTTCACGAGTCGTTTGAAGCCACCGGGACACTTGCCACGGCACCATCATCGAGACCTGCATCGACTCCTGCCGCCTGGCCACCGCCCGCACACGGGCCCGGCGGTGGGCGGAGGCCCTACACCCCTCCGGCGAACGGATTGCCGTGCCCGGGAAGCTGCCCGCCTGGCGGAATGTACCGTAGTCGCCCACTCTGATCGGTTACCGATGTGAACCCTGCGGCCTGCAGCCGTGCGACGTGCTTGGCTCTGTAGCGTCGGCCAGCGACGAGCCCGATGGGTACGAAGGCCATCAGCGCCGCCCAGACGATGCCGGCGATGACCGCGGCGGTGGTGTCCGCGCCGAGCTGGAAACCGAGGCCCACGGCCAACGCGCTGAAGCCGACACCCATGATTACCGCCAGCTGCTTCTCGGTGTACGTGGTGGCAAGGTCGAACGTGATGCGGGACTTGAGAAGCTCGACCTCGTTGGGCACGAGCGGCGGCAGCGCGACCCCGTCGCTCGCCTTCGGATAACGCGCCCAGTTCTGCTCGGCACGCGCCTGGGCCTGCGGGCTGGGGTCGGGCACGATCAGCATCACGAACCCGTTGCCCTGTGGCCCACCGCCCCGCCATGCGTCCGCGTACTCGTACCCGAACTGCTTGGCGAGAAAGGCAAGTCGGGCGAGTTTCTTCATGGAGGCCATGGCGCTGGTGACCTGAACGGGCTCCCCGCTCGCCATCTGCCGCAGCATCTTCCGCACATGCCGGTTACTCACCCGTCGCCTCCTCACGCACAATCCAGACAGTCTTCCACATCGGCATGCTCATGCTGGACAGGGACCGAACCGGATAGATCACGAAACCGCACTGGAGTACTAATGGGCTGACCGCCCCGTTCAGTGCGGTGGCGGTACCGGGTTCAGGGCGTTGCCGACGGTACAGCCGCCCTCTCCAGGCATCCGCTGGATCCGGGACGGCACCCACACCTCGGTGGCGCCAGGGCCCACACGGGCAAGAAGACAGTCCTGCGCGTCGAAGCCGTTGCCCTTTACCGACAGGAGAACGCCGACTCGGCCGCCGTCCGCCCTCACCTCGGTACGGATCGCCGGATGCAGGTCCAGGGCAGCGAGCGCATGGCGCACCTTGGCCTCATCCACCCGTCCGCCCTCCGGCACCTGGGGGAGTTTCGCGCGAAGCTCCTCGTACGGCAGCCGGGGCGGTTCGGGTGGCGGGGCGAAGGTCAACGGAGGGCCACCTGGGCAGTCCACGTCACGGGGATCCTCACGCCACTCCGACTTGGGCGACACCCGCACGGCGAAACAGCGCCGCACAGTGACCTCCTCGAGGTCGACCCATCGGTTGTACGCCGAGCCGGACGTGCGAACGACCACGTCGACGCCATCCCCGTCATGCGTCGAGGAACCCGTCACCCGCAGTACCTCCACCCCATCGATGCCGGAAGCGGAGCGCCCGACCTCCTCCGCCGTGCGCGGACGCTGTCCGTAGAGCCGCTCGCCGGCCTTTCTGGCCACCTCCCGTGCGACGTCCGTCGCCTCGCCCTCGGAGGACTGCACCACCCCGCAGGCGCCGGTGAACAGCAACAGCGGAGCGAGCAACAGCAGTCGGCGCATGCGGCTACTCTTCCGGCGCTGCGCGCGGCAGGCAACCGCTCGCGTACTCAGACCGGTGTGGGCGATCGCACTCAGCCGATACGGCGATCAGACATGGGCGCACCCCGTGAGGTTCCGGCGGCGGGCACACACCCCGAGCTCGGCCCTCAACGGGCGCGGCGAGGCCGCAAACCATCATCTTGGCGGCGGGCCGAACGTCGTCGAGGCGGCCGTGGAGCACGAGCCCCAGGCACAGGTCGATGGAACCAGACCCATGAGACGCCCCATTTCGCACGACGGTCATCGCCGCGATGATGTCCGGTTATGGAGGAACTGGTCGTCGCCCTGGTGGCTGCGGTGTTCGGGCTGGCCGGCACAGTCGTCGGTGCAGTTCTGTCGGCGCGGGCCGCGAAGAAGGGAGCCGTACTCAGCGCACAAGCCACCTTGCAGCAAGTTCGCGATCAAGCCACAGTCGATCAAGCCCACTGGCTTCGGCAACAGCGGCTTCAAGCGTACGAAGGTTTCTTGGCAACATGGGACGAGTGCCTTCGTCGCATCGACTCCGTGGGACTGCCAGGAGACTCCGGATCGTCGGGAATCAACCCGCTGAAAGAGGCTGTCGGCCGCATGACAGAGCGTGCTCGGAGAATCGACATCCTAGGACCGGCCGAGGTGGCCGGGGCGGCGGAAGAGCTCGCCATCAGCATTCGGCGTGACGTGGACATAGCCACCAAGCTGAAGACGCTCACCGAGTCAACGCTTCCGACAGCGACCGAACGCATGACCAACGGAACAACGCCAGCGATCGCAGCCGCTACGGAGGCCATGCAGGAGACCAAGAGGCATATGCGAGAGCTTGTGGCGGAGGCGCACGAAAGCGGTCGACCGCTCCATGAGGACCCGCGGGCGCCAGCGATATTCGAGAGCTTCGAACGAGCCCAGGAACTCGCCAACGCAGCAATCGCTCGCGCGAATGAGGACGGCGACGGGTTTTCCGCATTCCTTGACCAAGCGACTGTGATCGTCGATGAACTGAAGCGCAACCAGGAAGCCCGCGCGGGCATTCGCGAGCGGTTCACGACCGCCGCGAGGCACACGCTCGCTTCCGCAGCTCCATCCGCTCCATAGCAAGGTCGTTCTCGCGTGCGTGACCGCGACCTGCACGTGGGATCCCGCAGCCCTGCCTCGGATGACGAACCAGGGCTGCGCCCGTCTCCTATCGCAGGTAGGTCTGCTGCCACTCGACGGACGTCATGCTGAGGGCGGCTTCGGCAAGCTGCTGGGCCGAGGCGGTCTTGAGGTTGTTGAGGCTGGTGTCGATCCAGTTCTGGACGTTCTGGTGGCCCTGCTCGCGGTACTCGACGGCCTGGACGAGGCATTCGAGCTTGTCGGCGTCGTGAGCGACCAACACCTCCAGGCTGTCGCCGTTCTCGTACTCCTCGACGACCTCCTGGATGCCGGAGCGCACGGCGGGGTGGGCGGCGGCGAGCTGGTCGGCGGTGACCTGCTCGTTGGAGGCGGCGGTCAGATAGCGGCGGCCGATGTGGGGGATGTCCCCGACCCTCGTCTCCTGTGTGTCGTGGAAGACACCCATCAGCGCCACCTTGGCCGGATCGGCGCCCTCCATCATCGCCAGCACCGCACCGATCAGGGCGACACGGAAGCTGTGCTCCGCGATGGACTCGGGGTCCTTGATCCCGGCGATCCACCAGCCCGACCGTGCGGCCCGCTTCAACATGCCCATCTCCAGCAGATATCCGGCGGTCCCGGCGGCCTGCTCGGCGGTCGTCTCGTCGGCGATGGTGCCCTCCCGGTCCGTCAGATGCGGTCGCGGAGAACCTAGTGCACGCCGGCCGCTCCGCGCCGGACGCACGACAAGGCCCGGCCGTCGTCGGTCCAGGCACTGACGAGGCGGCCGTTCGGCACATCCACCGCGCCGGGCACGCACCCGGGCGCCCGGGCACAACTGTGCCCCGGCCGCATGGAGCGGCCGGGGCACGGAACCCGGAGTCAGCGCCGTACGACGGCGCCGGACCTGGTAGGCCCTGTGGGACTCGAACCCACAACCAACGGATTAAAAGTCCGCTGCTCTGCCAATTGAGCTAAGGGCCCGTGACGGGTCATCCCCGAGCATAGCCCGACGGGCGCGGTGAGCCGACCGGGTATCGGACCACGGGGCTCATCCGGCCAGGCCCGACAGGGGGACGGGCCCGGCCACGCACCGGGGTGTCGTGGGCGGGCCCGTCCGAAGGGCTATGGCGTGTCAGCCGTTGCGCTTCCAGCGCGGCTTGTCCTCACGGCGGCCGTAGGAGCCGGTGCCGGCGCCCCGGTGGTCGTCACGGCGGCCGTACGGGCGGTCGTGGCCGCCGCTGCGGTGGTCGCGGTTGAACGGGCGGTCCGCACGGCGGAAGCCGCCGCGGTCGCCGCTGCGGTCACCGCCGCGGGCGTCGCGGTCCCGGCGGTCACGGTTGAAGGGACGGTCGTCACGGCGGTCGTCGCGACGGTCGTCACGGCGGAAGCCACCGCGGTCACCGCGCTCGCCGCCACGGTCACCGCGGTCGTCACGGCGGTCACGGCGGTCGTACGAGGGGCGGTCGTCGCGACGGTCGTCACGACGGAAGCCACCACGATCGCCGCCACGGTCACCACGCTCGCCGCCACGGTCACGGCGGTCGTACGAGGGGCGGTCGTCGCGACGGTCGTCACGACGGAAGCCACCACGATCGCCGCCACGGTCACCACGCTCGCCGCCACGGTCACGGCGGTCGTCACGGCGGAAGCCGCCGCGCTCGCCGCCACGGTCACCGCGCTCGGCCCTCGGCTCGCGGTTCTCGCGGGGCTCACGGGCCGGGGCCTGCGCGGCCTCGCGCTCCGCCTGCTCCGCCGCCTCGGCGATCGCCTCGGCCGGGTCGGCGCCCCGCTCCACGGCAGCACGGGCCACCAGGCGGTCGGCCTCCTCGCGGAGTTCGGCCGCGCGGCGCTGCGCGCGCTCCAGCTGCTTGGTCAGGTCCGCGACCTCACGCTCGGCCTGCTTCGCGGCGTTGCCCGCCGAGTCGGCCTGGACCTCGGTCAGCGAACGGGCGCCGGTGATCTCCGCGACCTCCGGGTCGAACGCCCCGGCGCCGCCGACGATGTGGCGCGAGGCGTCGACGCCCGCGTCCTCCATCAGCCGGAAGATCTGGCGCCGCTGGTGCGGCAGGGCCAGCGACACGACCGTGCCGGAGCGGCCGGCGCGCGCGGTGCGGCCCGAGCGGTGCAGGTAGTCCTTGTGGTCCCCGGCCGGGTCCACGTTCAGGACCAGGTCGATGCCGTCCACGTGGATGCCGCGTGCGGCGACGTCCGTCGCGACGAGCACGTTCACGTACCCGTCCTTGAAGTCGGCCAGCGTCCGGGTGCGGGCGCCCTGCGTCATGCCGCCGTGCAGCGCGTCGGCCTTCACACCGGCGTCCCGCAGCTGCTCGGCGACGCGGTCGGCGCCCAGCTGGGTCCGCACGAAGATGATCGTGCGGCCCTTGCGCGCGGCGATCGCCGCGGTGACCGGGGCCTTGTCCTTCGGCTTCACGATCAGGATGTGGTGGCTCATGGTCGTGACCGCGCCCTGTGCCGCGTCGACCTCGTGGTTGACCGGGTCATTCAGGTAGCGCTTGACCAGGGTCGCGATCTCGTTCTCCATGGTCGCGGAGAAGAGCATCCGCTGACCGCCGGTCGGCACCTGGTCGAGCAGCTCGGTCACCTCGGGCAGGAAGCCCAGGTCGGCCATCTGGTCGGCCTCGTCGAGCACCGCGACCTTGACGTCGTCCAGGGAGCAGGCACCGCGGGTGATGATGTCGCGCAGTCGGCCCGGAGTGGCGACGAGGATGTCGACGCCGCGCTCCAGGGCGTAGATCTGGTTGCCCATCGACGTACCGCCGCAGACGACCTTCATCCGCAGGCCGAGCACGTCGCCGTACGGCTGGAGGGCGTCCGCGACCTGCATGGCCAGCTCACGGGTGGGGGTGAGGATGACGCCGCGCGGCTTCTTCTTCTCGGTGCGGCCACCGGCCAGCGTGGCCAGCAGCGGCAGGCCGAAGGAGAGGGTCTTGCCGGAGCCGGTACGGCCGCGGCCCAGGATGTCCTTGCCGGACAGGGCGTCCGGGATGGTCGCCGCCTGGATCGGGAAGGGCGTGGTCACGCCGTTCTGGGCGAGCTTCCGTACGACGCCCTCGGGCAGGCCCAGGTCCGCGAAGGTGACGGTCGGCTCGTCGGCCTCGACCGTCTCCTGGACGCCGGAGGCCTCCTCGATGGCCTCGTCGACGGCGACCGCGACGGCGGCTTCCTCGAGAACCTCGTCCTCGGACGTCAGGACAGGCTGGTCAGAACTGAAGATGGACATGCGAAATGCGAAACCTTCCGGAGTCTCGGCAGCACGCGCCCGTCAACTCCGTGTTTCGCTGAAGATTCGCAAATCGACCGCCTCTATGCGGTCAGCCACGGCAGGGGGAGAGTACGCGCCACACGCGGCGCTCTTCTGTCTTGGCGCCGGGCAAATGGGATCAAACGATCTACCACCATACGCACCCTCCCCCACTCAGCGCAAACCCGCATCCCGTGTTCCCAGTCACGCGGGCGCGACCTGCGGCGACGCCGCGGGCTCGCTCTGCTTGCCGGACCGGTCGCCGCGCAGGGCCTCGGTACGGGTGTCCGCCGACGGCGACGCGGAAGGCGGTTCCGACGGCTCGGGCTCCGGCGGCTCGGACGACGGGGACGGCGAGGGCTGCGGGGGCTCCGGCGGCGCGTCCGACGGAGACGGGGACGTGCCCGGCGTCGTCCTGTCCGGCGGCGTGGACGTCCCGTCGTCCCCGCCGCCGCTGCCGCCCTCGCCGCCGCTCCCGCCCGTGCCGTCGCCGCCGGGCCCCGCAGGCGGCTCCTGCCCTCCGGGGGAGGGCGAGGCGTCCGGCTCGGGCGCGGCCGACGGGGACGGGGAGGAGGACGGGGACGCCGACGCGCCGGGCGACGGGGAGGCGTCGTCACCGGGCGCGTCGTCCGACCCGCGCCGCCGTTCGTGGCCGCTGCGCGCCTCGTGGTGCCCGCCCGGGAGCGGAGCACCGGCGTCCGCCTCGGCCGCCGCCGCCCCGGACGGGTCCACCGACTCGCTCGGCAGGGGCCGCGAGCTGTCGTCGGACACACTCATACAGCCGCTGACGGAGCCTGCGGAGGCCATCACGGCCAGTGCGGTCACGGCCCATCGGACGGGGGCGGGCATTTGGCGCACGGGGGCACCTCCAGGCGGGGACACGGGATTTCCCTGCCCAACTCCCGCTCACCCGCAAGGGACACGCCCGGACCCCGGTCGGTCGCACAGCTCCCCGGAGGACACCGCGGGGCGGGTACCGCACCCGTCTGCGACAGCCGGGCCGAGCCGCCGCCGGGACGGACCGCGACCGGGGACAATGGGCGTGTGCTGGAGATGACGCGCGAGGCCTTCGAAGAGCTGGTGAGTGACGCCCTGGACCAGATCCCGCCGGAACTCGCGCGGGTCATGGACAACGTGGCCGTGTTCGTGGAGGACGAACCGTCCACGGACGACCCCGAGCTGCTCGGGCTCTACGAGGGGACGCCGCTCACCGAACGCGGCGAGTGGTACGCGGGCGTGCTGCCCGACCGCATCTCGATCTACATGGGCCCCACCCTCCGGTACTGCGCGACGCCCGAGGACGTGGTGCACGAGGTCGCCGTGACCGTGGTCCACGAGATCGCCCACCACTTCGGCATCGAGGACGAACGCCTGCACGAACTGGGCTGGGGCTGACCCCTCCGCCGCGGCGCTCCGCCGACGCGCCGCAGAGCCGCCCCGTACGGGCATAGCCGCGCCCCCGTACGGGCATACCGCCCCAATGGCCCGAGCCGTCGTCCGTGCCACGTACCGGCGCGTCACGCGCGCGCTGCGCCGCGCCGCCGCCCGCCTCACCCGCCCGGCCCTTCCGCCAGGTCCGGTACGGACCGGGGCCACCCCGCACCCCCTCGCACGGGCCCTCGGGCTGGCGGCCGTCGTGCTCGTCGGCGCCTGGCTGGGCCTGCTCGTCGTGGGCACCGTCCGCACCCCCGTCGGGCCCGTGGACACCGGCATGACCCTGCGCCCCTCCCTGAGCGGCGGCACCAAGATCGACGTCCCGCCTCTGGGTGCTCTCGAACTCGACTCCCACACCGCACCCATCCGCCTGGACGTCGACGTCCGCGAACTGGACGCCGCACGCGCGCAGGCGCTGGTCGAGCACCCCGAGCGGCTCTCCGGCCTGCAGGAGGAGATCACCCGGGACGTGGCGAACGGCACCCGCGAGCTGGCCATCCGCTCCTGTGTCGCCGTCGTCTCCGGGGCCACCGCCCTGGGCCTGGCCGTCTACCGGCGCCCCCGCCGGGCCCTCGCCGCCGGCGGCCTCGCGCTCGTGCTGCTGGCCGCGTCGGGCGGTCTCGCGTACGCCACCTGGAACCCGAGGTCCGTCCTGGAGCCGCGCTTCTCCGGACTGCTCAGCAGCGCCCCGTCCGTCGTCGGCAACGCCCGCTCCATCGTCACCGAGTTCGACGTGTACCAGAAGGAGTTGGCGCGGCTCGTCACCAACGTGACCAAGCTGTACGAGACCACCTCGACGCTCCCGGTCTACCAGCCCGACCCGGCCACGATCCGCGTGCTGCACGTCTCCGACATCCACCTGAACCCGCTCGCCTGGCATGTCATCAGCTCGCTCGTGGAGCAGTACCGCATCGACCTGATCATCGACACCGGCGACACCATGGACCACGGCACCGCCGCCGAGAACGCCTTCCTGGACCCGATCAGCGGACTGGGCGCCCCGTACGTGTGGGTGCGCGGCAACCACGACTCCACGGTCACCCAGAAGTACCTGGAGGGCCTGCGCAACGCGCACGTGCTGGACCAGGGCGGGGTGGTGACCGTCGCCGGGGTGCGGGTCGCGGGCATCGGCGACCCCCAGTACACGCCGGACCGGTCGGTGGTCCAGGCGGGAGACGACGCGGAGCGTGCGGCGGGGCGGGTGCTGGCGGAATCCCTGCGGGCGCAGGCGCGGGCGGGCACGCCGGTGGACATCGCGGTCGCCCACAACCCGATCGCCGCGCACCAGACGGACGGCCTGGTGCCGCTCGCCCTGGCGGGCCACATGCACCGGCGCATCAACGAGGTGATGGCGGAGGGCACCCGCCTGAAGATCGAGGGCTCCTCGGGCGGGGGCGGTCTGCGGGCACTCGAACAGGACCCGCCGGCGCTGGTGGAGGCGTCCTTGCTCTACCTCGACCGCGACACGCGGCGGCTCCAGGCGTGGGACGAGATCACGCTGGGAGGCCTGGGGCTGACGTCGGTGGAGGTGGCCCGCCATGTCCCCGACGAAGTCCTGCCCGGTACACCGGCACCGGACGCGAGCCTGAGCCCGACACCCGGTCCGAGCGCCGGTCCGAGTACCGGTCCCGGTCCCGGTCCGGGGTCTGTGGCTCCCTCCCCGTAAACCGTTTTGGCGAACCGTCCCCGCATCCCATATGCTTCTCACGTCCCCGACGCGCTGACGAGGCGCCCAGGCGGGCCCTTAGCCCTCATCGTCTAGTGGCCCAGGACGCCGCCCTTTCAAGGCGGTAGCACGGGTTCGAATCCCGTTGGGGGCACGCATTACCTTGTGCGAGACTAGTGCTCGCACGAAGCTTGGTCCTGTGGAGCAGTTAGGAGTGCTCGCCACCCTGTCAAGGTGGAGGCCGCGGGTTCAAATCCCGTCAGGACCGCTGAGGTTTCACGTGAAACCTCGTGGCTGGGTAGCTCAGTTGGTACGAGCGTCCGCCTGAAAAGCGGAAGGTCGCCGGTTCGACCCCGGCCCCAGCCACCAGCCGAAAGGCCCCGTCTCCGGACGGGGCCTTTCGCCGTTCGTGCCCATGGGTACACCGAACGGGGCCACGAGGACGTCCCCGGGCTTCCGCGGGACCTTGGACCACTCGATCAGCGACGCGTGGGCATGGACCTTCACCGTCACCCCGATGCCGCCGCACCCGGCGGCCTGCCGGACGAGGCACGGCGGCGCTCCGAGGCCGCGCCGCAGGCACACCGCCGAGCGCGCAGGCCCGCTCCGGGGCCTGCCGCTCCCGGTGGTCCAGCAGCGCCTCCGGCACGAGCCGCGGAAGCGGGACGGTCCGTACGGACGGCAGCGTCTTCGGCTGGACCAGCGTCAAGGCGCGCCGTCGGTCCGCTGAAGCGCCCGCTCCACAACCGGGGTGTCCCGGACCGGGTGCGCCGTCCCGCCGGACCGCCGGTGCCGGTGCTGTCCCCGTCGGCGTGCCGGTGTCCCTTCGGCGGAGACGCGGAGGGGGCGCCCCGCGGCGACGGCGGTAACGGGAGCCGCGATACGACGTGGAACCGGGCGGGCCGTCGTGAGGGGGTGAGCCCCCGGAGTGGCCCCGCCCCGCCCACGGGAGGGGAGAGCGGCGCCCGAGAGCCACGGCCCCGCCCGGGCCCCGCGCGGGGCCGGACACCCGGAACCCGGTCCCGGCCGGAGACCCATGGGCACGGGCCCAGCAGGGCAGGGATCACCGGCCCGACCGGCCCCCTGAGCGGGCAGGCCCCCGGGCGGGCCCCAGACCCGAGGCACGGCCCCGGACCGAGCCCCGGACCGGGGCTCGGTGCCTCAGTCGCGTGGGCGACGGCGCCGGCCCCGGGCTCCCAGCAGGAGCGTCGTGACCGCGACCGCACCCAGCAGGAGCGCCCAATCCGGGACCGCACGCCCCACCGACGCCGCCCATTGCTCCGCCGCGAACGTGGCGTCCACCGACAGGGGCCCCGGCAGCCCGGTCGCCCCGTCGAACGCCAGGAACAGCACGCCCAGCAGGATGAAGAACCCACCCGACACCAGGGACGTGGTGTGCAGCTCCCACCGGCGGCCGGCCCGGAGCACCCGTCCCCGCAGCCAGCGCCGCCGCCCAAGTTCGTACCGCTCCCACAGCAGCGCCAGCACGAACAGCGGCACCGCCATGCCCAGCGCGTACACCCCCAGCAGCAGACCCCCGTAGACGGGGCTCCCGCCCAGCGCGGCGACGGTCAGCACGCTGCCGAGGATCGGGCCCGCGCAGAACCCCGCGAGCCCGTACACCAGCCCCAGCGCGTACACGGACGCCGCGGTCGTCGGACGGATCCGGCCGCTCGCCTCCGCCAGCCGGCGCGGGGCGAAGCCGAGCCCCAGGATCTGCGCCACGCCCAGCGCGATGATCAGCCAGCCACCGAGCGCGACCAGCACCTCCCGATGTCCGTTGAAGAAGCCGCCCGCCAGCGAGCCCGCCGCACCCAGCGGCACGAGGGTCGTCGCGAGGCCGGCGTAGAAGATGCCCGTCCGGGCCACGAGCCGCGCCGCGCCGTCCGTCGAATAGGCGAAGAAGGCCGGGAGCAGCAGCGCACTGCACGGGCTCACCAGTGCCAGCAGCCCCCCGAGGAACGCCGCCAGATAACCGATGTCCGTCATCGCGCGCCCGCCGCGGGCGCCGGTGACGCGGACGCCCGCTGCGCCGCGTCCTCGATCGCCGCCCGGAAGGTCTCCAGCGGCTGCGCACCCGCGATCGGCCTGCCGTTGATCAGGAACGACGGTGTGGACGCCGCCCCCAGCCCGTACCCCTCCCGCTGGTCCCGCGACACCGCCTTCCGCGCGGCCTCGCCGTCGAGGTCACGGGTGAAGCGCGTGAGGTCCGCGACCCCCGCCTCCTCCGCCAGGTCCTTCAGCCGGTCCGCCCCGAAGCCCTTCTCCTTCGCCCCCTCCTCGTACGCCGCCCGGTGGAACTCCCAGAACCGGCCCTGCTGTCCCGCTGCCCAGGCGGCGCGCGCGGCCCGTTCGGACTCCTCCCCGAAGATCGGCATGTTGCGGAACTCGATGCGCAGCACACCCGCGTCGACGTACTGCTTCACCAGCTCGGGCTCCGTGTCCCGGGCGAACTTCCCGCAGTAGCCGCACTTGAAGTCGGCGTACTCGATCAGCACGACGGGCGCGTCCGCCCGCCCCTGGGCCAGCCCGTCCCCGTCGTCCCGCCGGGCGAGCTTCTCCAGCTCGGGGAAGACCCCTGACTCCGGCCCCGCGGAGGCGGCGGAGGCCGCCGAGGACGACGCCGGGGCATCCGGCTTCGTCGCCGCGTACGAGGCGAACGCGAGCAGCCCGGCGGCCATCGCCACCCCCGCCCCGATCAGATACGGGGAGGCGGACTTCTTCGCCGGAGACGGCTTCGCGGTGGACTTCTTCGGAGAGGACGACGACGTGGACGTGGGCATGACGGAACTCCTGAGCGTGTCAGTGCGGGAGACAGAGAACGAGAAGGACGAGCGGCGGCGGGGCCGGGCCGCTCGGCTACACGCGCAGGATCGACAGGTCCACGGGGGAGGGCGGTACGAGCGGGGGCGGCGCCCGCTCGGGCGTGATCGCCGTGACCGTCCCGGGACCGCACCCGGCGCCCGGCCCGGCCTTCGTGCCGTACGGGGCGGGCAGCAGCTCGCCCGCCGACATGCCGCGTGGCGGCGCCGCCGGGCTCAGGCCTCCCTCGTCGGACGGCGAGCCGTCGCCGCACCCGGGCGGAAGGTCCGCCGCCACGGCGACAGCCACCGCGTCAGCCGGTGCTCCGCCCACCGCCGGCACCGAGGCCGCCGCGGACGGCCGCACGCACATCAGCGCCACCACGACCGCGAGCACCGACAAGGCCGCCAGCACCGCCCCCGACACCGCCGCGCCACCGCGCCGGTCTCCGGTTCGGGGCATGATCAGGACCTTCCAGGTCGGGTTCGGGTGCGGCTGCCCGAAATGGTACGGGCAAATAGGTTCGCCACTCCCGAGCCGCGGGTGAGATCCTGGGTCACGGTATGTCTACTTCCTTCGCCGACCTGCAGACCCTGCTGGCCCAGGTCTCCCTGCGTGACGCCCACCGCCTCGGCCGCCGTCTCGAGGGCGCCCGCCGCATCCGCAAGCCCGAGGCCAGGCAGGCCGTCCTGGACGAGATCGCCGCAGAGGCGGCGAAGGCAGCCTCCCGTACCGCCGAGCGGGCCGCGAGGATGCCCGCGGTCACGTACCCGGAGCAGCTCCCGGTCAGCCAGAAGAAGGACGCGATCCTGGAGGCGATACGCGACCACCAGGTCGTGATCGTCGCCGGTGAGACGGGCTCCGGCAAGACGACGCAGATCCCCAAGATCTGCATGGAGCTGGGGCGCGGCGTGCGCGGCATGATCGGCCACACGCAGCCCCGCCGGATCGCCGCCCGGACCGTCGCGGAGCGTGTGGCGGAGGAACTCCGCACCCCTCTCGGGGAGACCGTCGGCTGGAAGGTCCGCTTCACGGACCAGGTGAACCCGGACGCGACGTTCGTGAAGCTGATGACGGACGGCATCCTGCTCGCGGAGATCCAGACGGACCGCGAGCTGCGCGCGTACGACACGATCATCATCGACGAGGCCCACGAGCGGTCCCTCAACATCGACTTCCTGCTCGGCTATCTCGCCCAGCTGCTGCCCAAGCGCCCCGACCTCAAGGTCGTCATCACCTCCGCGACGATCGACCCGGAGCGGTTCTCCCGCCACTTCGGGGACGCGCCGATCGTGGAGGTCAGCGGCCGGACGTACCCGGTGGAGGTGCGGTACCGGCCCCTGCTGGAAGAAGGCGAGCAGCACGGGGCCGAGGCCGACCGCGACCAGATCACCGCGATCTGTGACGCCGTCGACGAACTCCAGGCCGAGGGACCCGGCGACATCCTGGTCTTCCTCTCCGGCGAACGCGAGATCCGCGACACGGCGGACGCCCTGCTCAAGAAGAAGCTCCGCAACACCGAGGTGCTCCCCCTCTACGCCCGGCTCTCGCATGCCGAGCAGCACCGCGTGTTCCAGCCGCATCCCGGCCGCCGCATCGTCCTCGCCACCAACGTCGCCGAGACGTCCCTGACCGTCCCCGGCATCAAGTACGTGATCGATCCGGGCACCGCGCGGATCTCCCGCTACAGCCACCGCACCAAGGTGCAGCGGCTGCCGATCGAGCCGGTCAGCCAGGCCAGCGCCAACCAGCGCAAGGGCCGCTGCGGCCGGACCAGCGACGGCATCTGCATCCGCCTCTACTCCGAGGACGACTTCCTCGCCCGCCCGGAGTTCACGGACGCGGAGATCCTCCGCACGAACCTCGCCTCCGTCATCCTGCAGATGACCTCCGCCGGGCTGGGCGAGATCGAGAAGTTCCCCTTCATCGACGCACCCGACCACCGCAACATCCGCGACGGCGTCCAGCTCCTCCAGGAGCTGGGGGCGATCGACCCGGCCCAGAAGGATCCGAAGAAGCGGCTGACGCAGCTGGGCCGCAAGCTGGCCCAGCTGCCGGTCGACCCGCGCCTGGCCCGCATGGTGCTGGAGGCCGACAAGAACGCGTGCGTCCGGGAGGTCATGGTCATCGCGGCGGCGCTGTCCATCCAGGACCCGCGTGAGCGGCCGGCCGAGAAGCAGACACAGGCCGACCAGCAGCACGCCCGCTTCAAGGACGAGACCTCCGACTTCCTGGCCTTCATCAATCTGTGGCGGTACATCCGCGAGCAGCAGAAGGCCCTGTCCTCGTCGGCGTTCCGCCGGATGTGCAGGTCGGAGTACCTGAACTATCTGCGCATCCGCGAGTGGCAGGACATCTACAGCCAGCTCCGCACGGTCGCCAAGCAGATGGGCATACATCTGAGCGACCAGGACGCCGGTGACCAGCAGATCCACGTCTCGCTCCTCGCGGGTCTGCTCTCCCACGTCGGGATGAAGGACGTCAAGGAGGGGGCGAAGAACGAGTATCTGGGTGCGCGCGGCGCCAAGTTCGCGGTGTTCCCCGGCTCGGCGCTGTTCAAGAAGCCGCCGCGGTTCGTGATGTCGGCGGAGCTGGTGGAGACCTCCCGCCTCTGGGCGCGGGTCAACGCGAAGATCGAACCCGAGTGGATCGAGCCGCTGGCCGGTCACCTGCTGAAGCGGACGTACTCGGAGCCGCACTGGGAGAAGGACCAGGCAGCCGTCGTGGCGTACGAGAAGGTCACGCTCTACGGCGTGCCGATCGTCGCTCAGCGGAAGGTCAACTACGGGCGGATCGACCCGGAGATCTCCCGCGAGCTGTTCATCCGCAACGCCCTGGTGGAGGGCGACTGGCGCACCCACCACAAGTTCTTCGCGGACAACCGGAAGCTGCTCACCGAGGTCGAGGAGCTGGAGCACCGGGCGCGGCGCCGGGACATCCTCGTCGACGACGAGACGCTGTTCGACTTCTACGACCGGCGGGTGCCCGACCATGTCGTGTCGGGAGCGCACTTCGACTCCTGGTGGAAGCACAAGCGGCGGGAGACGCCCGACCTGCTCGACTTCGAGCGGGAGATGCTGATCAACGAGAAGGCGGGCGCGGTCACCAAGGCCGACTACCCGGACGCGTGGCGCCAGGGGTCGCTCAAGTTCCGTGTCACGTACCAGTTCGAGCCGGGCGCGGACGCGGACGGTGTGACCGTGCACATCCCGCTCCAGGTGCTGAACCAGGCCGTGGACGAGGGCTTCGACTGGCAGATCCCGGGCCTGCGGGAGGAGGTCGTGACGGAGCTGATCCGCTCCCTCCCGAAGCCGGTCCGCCGCAACTACGTCCCGGCGCCGAACTTCGCGCAGCGCTTCCTGGCCGCGGCCGCCCCGTCGGCCGAGCCTCTGACGGCGGTCCTGGCACGGGAGCTGCAGCGCATGGTGGGCGTGCCCGTGCAGGCCGGCGACTTCGACTGGTCCAAGGTCCCGGACCACCTGAAGGTGACCTTCCGGATCGTCGACGAGCGGCGCCGGAAGCTGGCCGAGGACAAGGACCTGGAGGCGCTGAAGCTGAGGCTGCGCCCGAAGGCCCGGCAGGCCCTGTCGAAGGCCGCGGCGGCCGCGACGGCGGGGCCTTCGGGGTCGGGGCAGTCCCTGGAGCGGACCGGGCTGACCGACTGGACGATCGGCGCGCTGACGCGGGTCTTCGAGACCAGGCGTGCCGGTCAGCCGGTCAAGGCGTACCCGGCGCTCGTCGACCAGGGCGAGACCGTCGCCGTAAGGCTCTTCGACACGGAGGCCGAGCAGGCGCAGGCGATGTGGAAGGGCACGCGCAGGCTCATCCTGCTCAACATCCCGGTGCACCCGGCGAAGTTCGCGTCCGACAAGCTGAGCAACCAGCAGAAGCTCGCCCTGTCCCGCAACCCGCACGGGTCGGTCCAGGCGCTGTTCGAGGACTGCGCGACGGCGGCGGCGGACCGGCTGATCGCGGACCACGGCGGCCCCGCGTGGGACGAGTCGTCGTTCCGGAAGCTGTACGACAGCGTGCGCGCCGACCTGGTCGACCTGACGGTCCGTACGATCGGCCAGGTCCAGCAGGTGCTGGCCGCCTGGCAGTCCTGCGAGCGGCGGCTGAAGGCCACGAACAGCCTGGCCCTGGTGAAGAACGTCGCGGATGTACGGGAGCAGCTGGCCGCGCTGATGCCCGCGGGTTTCGTGACGGCGACCGGGCTGCGGCGGCTGCCCGACCTGATGCGGTACCTGGTGGCGGTGGACCGTCGGCTCCAGCAGATGCCGACGTCCGTGCAGCGGGACACCACACGCATGGAGAAGGTCCATGAGATGCAGGACGAGTACGCGTGGCTGCTGGAGCAGTTGCCCAAGGGCCGTCCGGTCCCGCAGGAGGTCCTGGACATCCGCTGGATGATCGAGGAGCTGCGGGTCAGCTACTTCGCGCACGCGCTGGGCACGGCGTATCCGGTGTCGGACAAGAGGATCGTGAAGGCCGTCGACGCGGCGGCGCCGTGATGACGCGGTCGCCTTGGGTGAGGTCGACCGGGACGTCTGACCTGGGGTACAGTCTCTCTGCGCAGCCACGCAAGAGGCCGCGAAACCTGGTCCTGTGGAGCAGTTAGGAGTGCTCGCCACCCTGTCAAGGTGGAGGCCGCGGGTTCAAATCCCGTCAGGACCGCATCGCATACCGAGGGCCCGCATCATATGGTGCGGGCCCTCGGTCATGCCCGCGCAGATGAGCCGCCCCGGGGTCCGCACAGTGCGGCGCAGCATGGACGCACTCGGCAATTCCCGTCAGGACCGCACCAGATGGCGTCAGCCCGGCGCACCCGTGCCGCCGCCGCGGGCAGCCGCCCCTCCCCCGGGCGGACCTCCAGGACTAGAGGGAGGGCCGCCCCCGGCGGGAGCCGGGCCCCGTGGCCACCGGACCCGCACCCGGCCCGCACCACACGCCGCCACACCGGGCGAGGGCCCACACGGCTCTCCCGCACCTCCCTGCGGCAGACCGGATCGCCGCCCGCCGTCTTGACGCCGCCTCCCCCGCCCGGTACCCCATCAGCAGGGCATCCGCGCCCTTCACCGGAGGTGAACGCGCATGGCGGCAGCCACGGACAGGCACGAGACCCGCGCGCTTCTGCGCGCCCACCTCGCGGCGGCCTCCGGCCGCGCCCCCGGCTACCGCCACATCACCAGGCGCTGCGCCGTCTGCCGCCGTCTCCGTGAGCTGGCAGAGCTGAACGAGCTGGACGGCCTGTCGGCCGGCCTCGCGGACCTGGCCCCTCCCCCGGCACCCGGCGCCGACGTCCCGGAGCCCCGGCGGGGCCACCGGGAGGAACGGCCCAGTCTCCCTTGAACGGCCGCCTGCTGACGCCCCGCCAAGCAGGAGCACCTGCCCTCACAGGGCACCCTCACACTGTGACGGGAGTCACGGAACCTTTCTCAGAAAGCCCCCCGTTTACACCCTCCCTACAACGGGCGCATTTAATACGTGCAATTGCACCGCACCCCAAGCCCGCCCCCGGCGCCGTCCCACCGGCCCCCGGGAGTGCCCGCCGCGCATCCGCCCGGGCACAAAAAGATCGCGCCGGACCCGGCGGAGTCCGACGCGATCGCTGACACCGACCCGTTGGGGCGGGGGCGTCAGTAGAGCTGAAAAGACGGGCGTTCCGAGTTGGGGGACCCGGAGATGCCCGGCGAAACAGGGGGTGTTCAGGCTTTCGTTCAGGCCTCGCTGCGCTGCTGCGGGATGCCCGCCAGCAGGGCGCGGACCTCCGCCTCGCGGTACCGACGGTGACCGCCGAGCGTGCGGATGGACGTGAGCTTGCCCGCCTTGGCCCAGCGGGTCACCGTCTTCGGGTCCACGCGGAACATCGTGGCAACCTCGGCGGGGGTCAGCAGCGGCTCGGCATCAGGGGTGCGAGCGGTCATGAGCGGCCTCCTCGGGAGAACCGACGTTCTCGGTTCTTTCCTCTAAATTCTGCACCTTGACCCGCGTTGCCCGAAATGGCAGACGCGGGCCGAGTCGGTTATAGGACGAACGGCTTGTCCTCGGCACTACAACTACACCATCTGTCCAGCCACGTTCGGCCAAACCGACGGAATTGCCCTCTCAGGTGTCCATCAGCGGCGGAAGCCGATGGACCATGCCATAGCGGACAGTCACGTCACAGTGACGATCAGTCACAGAGCGATCAGGAGCCACCAGACCCCCCATAGCGTGCAATGCTGAGCCTTCCGCCCATAGTTGGACGGAAGGAGCCCTCCCCGGACTCCTTGTCCTATTTTGGCATGAGGTCGGGCGATCAGCGCAAGAGCCGCCGTAAGTGTGATCCATCACCCTTACGTAGACTTGACGCCCTTGTGGATACCTTGCCGCACTTGCCCCGTCAGTTGGCCGACTGAAGGTCCCGCACCGCGCGCCAGCGCTCCGCCAGCCGCCCGTACGCCACCCCCGCGGCCTCGCCGTCCCCGGAGCGCAGCGCGGCGATGCCCTCCGCGACGTCCGCCGCCGACCGGTCACCGGCCAGCTGCTCCGCCGACAGGGCGTGCACCAGGCCGCCGTAGTCGACTTCCACCAGCGAGCGCGGGTGGAACTCCTCCAGCCAGCGCCCCACATCTACCAAACCCTCGGTGAGCGGCCCCTCCTCCATGGCCTCGCGCAGGGTCTTCAGCGCCCGCGCCACCCGCCGCCTCGCCTCCACCATCGGCGTCCGGTACCGCAGCACCGGAGCCTTCCCGCCCCCGCCACCGCTTCCGGTCCCGTCCCCCGGAACGTACTCCCGCTCCTCATCCGCGAAGAGCACGAACCACCGCACCGGCACCTGCCACACCGCGCTCCGGATCCACGGCCGGGCGTCCGGGTTGACCTCCCGCCAGCGCTCGTGGTCCGCCGCCGTCTGCTCCCGGACCACCGGTGGCAGCGCCGCGTCCAGCACCGGCGACGGCAGCAGTCCCGGCAGCTCCTCCAACGCCAGCCACCCGCGCAACCGGGTCCGCCACGGGCACACCACCACCGTGCCGTCCAGCTCCGCCACGAACGCGTCACCGCTCTCGTGCACCGGCACCGGCACCGGCGGCGTCGGCAGCAGGTCGGCCAGGGAGCGGCGCAGCTCGTCCTGGGCCGTCGGGGTCTCCCCCCGCAGAGCCTGCTCCGCGTACTGCGCCCAGTGGCCCCGCTCGGGTTCCGGGAAGGCGTCGAGCGGCTCGTACACCCGCAGGTAGGAGGCGTAGGGGACGGCGAGGGAGGCGTGGGCCGGCATGCCGGAATCCTTCCACGCCCGGCCCCGCCCGTACTCCGGAGAGGTGATCCTGAGCACTGCGGGTTTCCTACGCCCAGGTAGGACTTACTCTCTCTGACGAACGGGTCGCCTCCCCACCCACAGGAGGGACCCGCAATCGCCGCTTCGTACTTGGGAGTCACCACCGTGACCGATGTGACTGACGGCGTCCTGCACACCCTGTTCCACTCGGAGCTGGGCGGCCACGAGCAAGTCGTGCTGTGCCAGGACCGCGCCTCCGGCCTGAAGGCCGTCATCGCCATCCACTCGACCGCCCTGGGCCCGGCCCTCGGCGGCACCCGCTTCTACGCGTACGCCTCCGAGGAAGACGCCGTCCGTGACGCGCTGAACCTGTCCCGGGGGATGTCGTACAAGAACGCCATGGCCGGCCTGGAGCACGGCGGCGGCAAGGCCGTGATCATCGGTGACCCGGACACGATCAAGTCCGAGGAACTCCTGCTCGCCTACGGCCGGTTCGTTGCCTCGCTCGGCGGCCGGTACGTCACCGCGTGCGACGTCGGCACCTATGTCGCGGACATGGACGTCGTCGCCCGCGAGTGCAGCTGGACCACGGGCCGCTCCCCCGAGAACGGCGGCGCCGGCGACTCGTCCGTGCTCACCGCCTTCGGTGTCTTCCAGGGCATGCGCGCCTCTGCCGAGCACATGTGGGGCGACCCGGCGCTGCGCGGCCGCAAGGTCGGCGTCGCGGGTGTCGGCAAGGTCGGCCACTACCTGGTGGAGCATCTGATCGAAGACGGCGCCGAGGTCGTGATCACGGATGTGCGGGAGGAGTCGGTGCGCCGGATCACCGACCGTTTCCCGCAGGTCACCGTGGCCGAGGACACCGACGCGCTGATCCGCACCGAGGGCCTGGACGTCTACGCGCCGTGCGCGCTGGGCGGCGCCCTCGACGACGGGACCGTCGCCGTGCTGACGGCGAAGGTCGTGTGCGGCGCGGCCAACAACCAGCTCGCGCACCCGGGTGTCGAGAAGGACCTCGCGGACCGCGGGATCCTCTACGCGCCCGACTACGTCGTCAACGCGGGCGGCGTGATCCAGGTCGCGGACGAACTGCACGGCTTCGACTTCGACCGGTGCAAGGCGAAGGCCACGAAGATCTTCGACACCACGCTGGAAATATTCGCACGTGCGAAGACGGACGGGATTCCGCCGGCCGCTGCGGCCGACCGGATCGCGGAGCAGCGGATGGCCGAGGCGCGCCGCGGGTAGCAGCGCGCGGCACCGCCCGGAGCGACCACCGAGCGGCGGACGACTGGCGGGATTCACACGCCCGTCGGGCACGCACCCTTGACAGGAGTGCCCGGCGGGCGGCACCGTGCGTCCGCGTCGGTACCTTTACGTGACCGTCTGCGTGACTCTCCGTCCTCGTGCGTTCGTACAGACATGCGTTCGCCCTCAGAGAGACAAGACTCACGCCGGTTCTGCGGGTCGGCCTCGAGAAGAGGTTAAAATCGCAGCTGACCAGCGAGGACGGGGCGCCTTGCCGGTTCGGCTCCGAGGCATGTCATGCGGGCGGCGTACCGTATGGCCGCGGAAGCAGGTACCGTTGAAGCCCTACGGGCCGGTCTCCTCATGGGGAGTCCGTCCCGAATCGTGAACGCGTGTCAAGACTCTGGGGCCGTCGAGCCCCGTCACCGAGGGGGTCGAGCCATGGGGCGCGGCCGGGCCAAGGCCAAGCAGACGAAGGTCGCCCGCCAGCTGAAGTACAACAGCGGTGGGACGGACCTCTCACGCCTGGCCGAAGAGCTGGGCGCATCGACTTCGAGTCAGCCTCCGAACGGGGAACCGTTCGAGGACGACGACGAGGAAGACGACCCGTACGCCCGCTACGCGGAGCTCTACAACACCGACGACGACGAGGACGAGGACAGCAACTCGTCTTCGAAGCGTCGCGGCGCTTGACGCTTTACCTTCCGAACCGGTCCGGGGCTATGCCCCGGACCGGTTTCTGTACTGCTCAGCTCGCGTAGTCGCCGGTCAGGGCGGCACCGCTGGTGCGCTCACCGCGCTCGGTGATCTCGCCGGCGACCCAGGCCTCGACACCCCTGTCCGCGAGGGTGGCCAGGGCCACGTCCACCGACCCGGCGGGCACGACGGCCATCATGCCGACGCCCATGTTCAGGGTCTTCTCCAGCTCCAGCCGCTCGACCCGCCCGGCCGTGCCGACCAGGTCGAAGACCGCGCCCGGAGTCCAGGTGGACCGGTCGATCTCCGCGTACAGGTGGTCCGGGACGACCCGGGCCAGGTTCGCCGCCAGACCGCCGCCGGTGATGTGGCTGAAAGCGTGCACGTCGGTGGTGCGGGTGAGCGCCAGGCAGTCCAGCGAGTAGATCTTGGTGGGCTCCAGCAGTTCCTCGCCCAGGGTGCGGCCCAGCTCGTCGACCCGCTGGTCGAGGGTCATGCCCGCGCGGTCGAACAGCACGTGGCGGACGAGTGAGTACCCGTTGGAGTGAAGGCCGGAGGAGGCCATCGCGACGACCACGTCACCCGTACGGATGCGATCGGGACCGAGCAGCCGGTCCGCCTCGACAGCACCGGTGCCGGCACCGGCCACGTCGAAGTCGTCCGGGCCGAGCAGCCCGGGGTGCTCGGCGGTCTCGCCGCCGACCAGGGCGCAGCCCGCGAGGACACAGCCCTCCGCGATGCCCTTGACGATGGCGGCGACGCGCTCGGGGTGGACCTTGCCGACGCAGATGTAGTCGGTCATGAAGAGCGGCTCGGCGCCGCAGACGACGATGTCGTCCATGACCATGGCGACCAGGTCGTGGCCGATCGTGTCGTACACGCCCATCTGGCGGGCGATGTCGACCTTGGTGCCGACGCCGTCCGTGGCGGAGGCCAGCAGCGGTCGCTCGAAGCGCTTGAGGGCGGAGGCGTCGAAGAGCCCGGCGAAGCCGCCGAGGCCACCGAGGACCTCGGGACGCCGGGCCTTCTTCACCCACTCCTTCATCAGCTCGACGGCGCGGTCGCCCGCCTCGATGTCGACGCCCGCGGCGGCGTAGCTGGCGCCGCCCTCGGCACTCGGGGTCTGAGACATGGGGTTCGGAGCTTTCGTGTCGTCCAGCCGGGTCGTGCGGCTGGGTGGCTGACTGCGGGCCGTACGGACCGCTCGGTGTCGTCGGGTCGGTCGGAGTCGGGAACGGTACGGGAACGGGGGAGGCCCGGGTATGGCGCCGGGGGCGCGGACACGCCCTTCGCTCCCGTGCCCGGGCCGGGCCGCCCAGGTCCGGGAGGACCGCCCTAGGGGCGGCGCAGCGCGTCGGCGGCGGCCGTGGCGGCGGTACCGGCGGCCAGCTCCGTCTCCAGCAGCTGCTTGCCGAGCAGCTCGGGGTCGGGAAGGTCCATGGGGTACTCGCCGTCGAAGCAGGCGCGGCACAGGTTCGGCTTGGCGATGGTGGTCGCCTCGATCATGCCGTCGATCGAGATGTACGACAGCGAGTCCGCGCCCAGCGACTTGCCGATCTCCTCCACGGACATGCCGTTGGCGATCAGCTCGGCGCGGGTGGCGAAGTCGATACCGAAGAAGCAGGGCCACTTCACGGGCGGCGAGGAGATCCGGACGTGGACCTCGGCGGCGCCCGCTTCGCGGAGCATCCGGACGAGTGCGCGCTGGGTGTTGCCGCGGACGATGGAGTCGTCGACCACGACCAGGCGCTTGCCCTGGATGACCTCCTTGAGCGGGTTCAGCTTGAGCCGGATGCCCAGCTGGCGGATGGTCTGGGACGGCTGGATGAAGGTCCGGCCGACATACGCGTTCTTGACGAGCCCGGCGCCGAACGGGATGCCGCTCGCCTCGGCGTAGCCGATGGCGGCGGGTGTGCCCGACTCCGGGGTCGGTATGACGAGGTCCGCCTCGGCCGGGGCCTCCTTGGCGAGCTTCCGTCCCATCTCCACCCGGGAGAGGTAGACGCTCCGGCCGGCGATCTCGGTGTCGGGGCGTGCGAGATAGACGTACTCGAAGACACAGCCCTTGGGCTTCGCTTCCGCGAATCGCGAGGTGCGAAGACCGTTCTCGTCGATGGCGATCATCTCGCCCGGCTCGATCTCCCGGACGAAGCTCGCGCCGACGATGTCGAGGGCGGCGGTCTCGGAGGCGGCCACCCAGCCGCGCTCCAGCCGGCCGAGCACCAGCGGGCGGATGCCCTGCGGGTCGCGGGCGGCGTACAGCGTGTGCTCGTCCATGAAGACGAGGGAGAAGGCGCCCTGGACGTCAGGGAGGACCTTCGCGGCGGCCTGCTCGACGGTGAGCGGCTTGCCGTCGGCATCGACCTGCCCGGCCAGCAGGGCCGTGACCAGGTCGGTGTCGTTGGTGGCCGCCACCTGGGTGGAGCGGCCGTTCTCCTTGGGGAGGTCGGCGACCATCTCCGCCAGCTGGGCGGTGTTCACCAGGTTGCCGTTGTGTCCGAGCGCGATCGACCCGTGGGCGGTGGCCCGGAACGTCGGCTGGGCGTTCTCCCAGACGGAGGCCCCCGTGGTCGAGTAGCGGGCGTGACCGACCGCGATATGACCCTGGAGAGAGGAGAGGGAGGTCTCGTCGAAGACCTGGGAGACCAGGCCCATGTCCTTGAAGACGAGGATCTGGGAGCCGTTGCTGACCGCGATTCCCGCGGATTCCTGACCCCGGTGTTGGAGGGCGTAGAGCCCGAAGTACGTGAGCTTTGCGACCTCTTCACCCGGCGCCCAGACCCCGAAGACGCCGCAAGCGTCCTGAGGGCCCTTCTCGCCGGGAAGCAGGTCGTGATTCAGTCGACCGTCACCACGTGGCACGCCACCGAGTGTAGGCGAGACCGAGCACTGGTCCGAATTGGGGACGCGACGCGGTTACGCCATGCGCCACCCCCGGAAAGCCCCTCACAGCCCCCGCTCCCCGCCCCGCCCCGCTCCCGGGCGGGGGACCCCCGAACCGCAGGTCCAGCCGTCCAGGCACCCCCTGGCGACGGCTGAGGCGTCCCGGATGACACGGAACCGCCGCCGGGCGACGCGCGGCCCGGCCCCCGGGATTCGCCCCCGGATGTGACCGACCTCGCACCCTCCCGGGCTCTGGACGGCCTGATTAGGCGGTTACCGACGGGTTGTCCCCTCTGCCCGGTGCTCGGGGGAGCGCACCGTCCGGGCGTGATCCGGGGTCCGGGGCGGTGCCCCCGTTCGGCGGAGCCGCACAGTGAGCACAGCCGGGAGGGGACGGGGAGGCGGAAGGGGCGGCGGCCTCAGCCGCCCGGGCGGTGAACCCCGTGCCGTCCCCGGCGGTGACCGTCAGCGTGTCGTTCCCGACGCGATAGGTGAGCGGCCCTCCGCGCAGGACGGCGAGAAGGTGCTCCTCCAGTTCCCCGCCAGGGCGGTCGCAGAGCTTGCGGGTGGTCGCGACAGGGCCGAACGTCAGTGTGTCCGGGCGGACGGTGACCGCAGCGGTGAAGGTGTTGCAGCCGAGGCCGCCGTGCGCGGAGCCGTCGGGACCGAGGGTCAGACGGGCCGGCCCGTCCGTGCCGACGGGCAGCGTGGAGGCCCCGCCTCCGGTCAGCAGGCCGTCCACCGTCCAGGTGGTGCCGAGGAGCGCGGCAGCAGGCCGCTCACTGAGCGCGACGGTGTCACCGTCCACCGTCGTGAGCGTGAGCCGGCTCCCGTCCAGCTCGGCCCGCAACGGCCCCCCGGTGAGCAGCGACGACAGCAGATCCTCGAACCGCTGCACCGCGCCCGCGCAGGCCCGCTCCGTCATGGACGGCTCCCCGAGCGTGATCCGGTCACCCCGCAGGCCGGCGTCCGCACCGAACCGGTTGCACCCGAGGAACCCCTCGGCCCTGCTCCGGGTGAACCGGACATGGGCGTCCGTCCGGTCGGGCGCGACGGTACCGGCCCCGCCGACGACGACACGGTCGACGGTCCAGCGGGTGTGGGTGAGAGGAAGGGGCGCGGGCTCGCCACCGCCGCCCGCGCCCGCGCCGCACGCGCCGAGACCGGACAGCACCAGGAGCGTGAGCAGTACGGCGGCCGTGTTCCGCTTCGGGATCCGCATGCCGTTCTGACGGAAGGAGCGGGGTGTCGGTTCCGCGCGGCGGCGCGTCGGTCAGCCGAGCACCGGCAGGTAGGCGGACAGGTCGGCGCGCTCGCCGCCGGCGGTGAGACGCGCCTGGTCGAGCGCCTCGCCCCAGCTCGTCCGGCCGGTGGCCAGCCGGGCCCAGGTCAGCGGGTCGGTCTCGACGACGTTCGGCGGAGTGCCCCGGGTGTGCCGGGGACCCTCCACGCACTGCACCACCGCGTACGGCGGAATCCGCAGCTCCACCGCCCCGCCCGGTGTCCGCGCGGCGAGCGCGTCCGCAAGCAGCCGGGTGCAGGCGGCGAGCGCCTGCCGGTCGTACGGGATGCCGAGCCCGGTCGCGGTGTTCAGGTCGTCGGTATGGACGACCAGCTCGACCGTGCGGGTGACGACGTAGTCGTCCAGGGACAGGGCACCCGCGCCGGTGGCGAGCAGCCGCGAGCCGGGGTGGGCGGCGAGGGCGGCGGTGTAACGCTCCTCCGCGGCGGCGAGGAGGGCGTCCGGGTCCGGGTGGCGCTCCGCGAGTTCGCGTGCGTGCGCGGCGATGTCCGGGGCGTCGGCGGCGATCGCGGGCGGCCAGTCGACCAGCGCGGCGGTCCGCTTCGCGGGTTCCGGCAGTGCGGTCAGCCGGACGACCGCGTCCAGGCTCATGCCGAGGTGGGCGACGACGTCCCGCACGGTCCAGGTCCCCAGCCGGGTGGGCAGCGCGAGCTGCTCCGGCGTCAGTGTCCGGGCGGCGTCCCGCACGTTGCGGAACTGTGCGAGGACGGCGGCGCGGGTCCTGCCGGGGTCGTAACTGCGGGCACGCGTCTTGGCCATGCGCCCGAGGCTACTGGGGCGGGCGTCCCGGCGGTTCCCTCCCCCCCGTACCACCGTGCGGCTCCGCCACAGGGCGGGGCGCCGGCCCCGGCTTCCCACCGGGTGGGGTCGGCCCCACGCCGGCGTGGGCGGCGCCGCCCACGTCTCCGGCCCCACATCCCCGTCCGCGCCCGGCCGTTCCGCGCGCCGGGACGCGGCCGCCGCGCTCCCGGTGGCCGCGTCCCGAACTCCCCGTCCACGCCCGCCGACCCGACGCCGTGGCCCCGCCCGGAGAGCATGCACCGCACCTGGGCCGCACGGACACCCGTGTCCCGGTACCCGGGTCTCCACCGTGCCGGAGCAGGGGGCGGCGGGGCGGCCGTGCTCCTGGCGGCCGTCTCGGCGGGACGCGACAGGGGCCGGTCCGCACGGATGCGGACCGGCCCCTGGAGCCGTACGGACTTCGCTCAGGCGAGCAGCGCCGGAATCGTCGCCTCGTGCGCCTCGCGCAGTTCGCCCAGCGTGATGCCGAACTCGCCCTGCACGTCGACGGAGTCGCCGTCCACGACACCGATACGGGTCGCGGGCAGGCCACGGGCGCCGCACATGTCGGTGAAGCGGAGTTCCTCACTGCGCGGGACGGCCACGACCGCGCGGCCGGCCGACTCGCTGAACAGGAAGGTGAACGCGTCGAGCCCGTCCGGGACGATCAGCCGGGCGCCCTGGCCGCCGCGCAGGCAGGACTCCACGACCGCCTGGACGAGGCCGCCGTCGGACAGGTCGTGCGCGGCGTCGATCATCCCGTCGCGGGACGCGGAGATCAGGATCTCCGCGAGCAGCTTCTCCCGGCCGAGGTCGACCTCGGGCGGCAGTCCGCCGAGGTGGTCGTGCACGACCTGGGACCAGGCCGAGCCGCCGAACTCCCCGCGGGTGTCGCCCAGCAGGTACAGCAACTGGCCCTGCTCCGCGAAGGCCATCGGCGTCCGGCGGGTCACGTCGTCGATCACGCCGAGCACCGCGACGACGGGCGTCGGGTGGATGGCCACGTCCCCGGTCTGGTTGTACAGCGACACGTTGCCGCCGGTCACCGGCGTGCCCAGCTCCAGGCAGGCGTCCGCGAGACCGCGCGTGGCCTCCGCGAACTGCCACATGACGCCCGGGTCCTCCGGCGAGCCGAAGTTCAGGCAGTCGGAGACGGCCAGCGGCTTCGCGCCGGTCGCGGCGACGTTGCGGTACGCCTCCGCCAGCGCGAGCTGCGCGCCCGCGTACGGGTCGAGCTTGGCGTACCGGCCGTTGCCGTCCGTGGCCATGGCCACGCCGAGGTCGGTCTCCTCGTCGATCCGGACGACACCCGCGTCCTCGGGCTGGGCGAGGATCGTGTTGCCCTGCACGAACCGGTCGTACTGGTCGGTGATCCATGCCTTGGAGGCCTGGTTCGGGGAGCCGACGACCCGCAGGACCTGCGCGCGCAGCTCGTCCGGCGTGGCCGGCCGGGGAAGCTTGGCGGCGTCGTCCGCCTGGAGCGCGTCCTGCCAGTCGGGCCGCTCGTAGGGCCGGTGGTAGGTCGGGCCCTCGTGGGCGACGGTGCCCGGGGGCACGTCCACGATCTGCTCGCCGTGCCAGAAGATCTCCAGCCGCTCGCCGTCGGTCACCTCACCGATGACGGTGGCGATGACGTCCCACTTCTCGCAGATCTCCATGAACCGGTCGACGTGCTGCGGCTCGACGATCGCGCACATGCGCTCCTGCGACTCGCTCATGAGGATCTCCTCGGGCGAGAGCGTCGCGTCACGCAGCGGTACGGAGTCCAGCTCGATGCGCATACCGCCGGTACCGGCCGAGGCCAGCTCGCTGGTCGCACAGGACAGACCGGCGCCGCCGAGGTCCTGGATGCCCGCGACGAGCTTCTCCTTGAAGACCTCGAGGGTGCACTCGATGAGGAGCTTCTCCTGGAACGGGTCACCGACCTGGACGGCGGGCCGCTTGGCGGGCTTCGAGTCGTCGAAGGTCTCCGAGGCCAGCACGGACACGCCGCCGATGCCGTCGCCGCCGGTGCGGGCGCCGTACAGGATGACCTTGTTGCCGGGGCCGGAGGCCTTGGCGAGGTGGATGTCCTCGTGCTTCATCACGCCGATGCAGCCGGCGTTGACCAGCGGGTTGCCCTGGTAGCAGGAGTCGAAGACGACCTCGCCGCCGATGTTCGGCAGGCCCAGGCAGTTGCCGTAGCCGCCGATGCCCGCGACGACGCCCGGGAGGACGCGCTTGGTGTCGGGGTGGTCGGCGGCGCCGAACCGCAGCGGGTCGACGACCGCGACCGGGCGGGCGCCCATGGCGAGGATGTCGCGGACGATGCCGCCGACGCCGGTGGCCGCACCCTGGTAGGGCTCGATGTAGGAGGGGTGGTTGTGCGACTCGACCTTGAAGGTCACCGCGTAACCCTGGCCGACGTCGACGACACCGGCGTTCTCTCCGATGCCGACGAGCATGGCGTCGGACTGCGGGGCCTTCTCACCGAACTGCTTGAGGTGGACCTTGCTGCTCTTGTACGAGCAGTGCTCGGACCACATGACGGAGTACATGGCCAGCTCGGCGCCGGTGGGCCGACGGCCCAGGATCTCCCGGATCCGCTCGTACTCGTCCTTCTTCAGGCCGAGTTCGGACCACGGCTGCTCGACGTCGGGTGTCTCGTTCGCGTGCTTGACGGTGTCGAGGCTCATGCTGCGTCCTTTGGTTCCCTCGCTTCGCCCGCTCACGGGGAGACCAGCTTCTTGAGGATCGAGGTGAAGAATCCGAGGCCGTCGGTGCGGCCCGTGCCGACCAGCGGCTCCACGGCGTGTTCGGGGTGCGGCATCAGGCCGACGACGTTTCCGGCGGCGTTGGTGATGCCCGCGATGTCGCGCAGCGAGCCGTTGGGGTTCATGTCCAGGTAGCGGAAGGCGACCCGGCCCTCGGCCTCCAGCTCGTCGAGCGTGCGCTCGTCGGCGGTGTACCGGCCGTCCATGTTCTTCAGCGGGACCTGGATCTCCTGGCCCTGCTCGTAGTCGGCGGTCCAGGCGGTGTCCGCGTTCTCCACCCGCAGCCTCTGGTCGCGGCAGATGAAGTGGAGGTGGTTGTTCCGCAGCATCGCGCCGGGCAGCAGGTGCGCCTCGGTGAGGATCTGGAAGCCGTTGCAGATGCCGAGGACCGGCATGCCCGCCCTGGCCTGCTCGATGATCGTGTCCATCACCGGCGAGAAGCGGGAGATGGCCCCGGCGCGCAGGTAATCGCCGTAGGAGAAGCCGCCCGCGAGGACGACCGCGTCGACCTGCTTCAGGTCCTTGTCACGGTGCCAGAGCGAGACGGGCTCGGCGCCCGCCAGCCGGGCCGCGCGCAGCGCGTCCTGGTCGTCGAGCGTCCCGGGGAAGGTGACGACTCCGATGCGAGCGGTCACGCCTCCTCCACCTTGACGACGAAGTCCTCGATGACGGTGTTGGCGAGGAAGGTCTCGGCCATCTCGTGGATGCGGGCGAGGGCGGCGTCGTCGACGGGTCCCTCCACATCCAGTTCGAAGCGCTTCCCCTGGCGGACGTCCGCGATCCCCTCGAAGCCGAGGCGGGGCAGTGCACGCTGCACCGCCTGCCCCTGCGGGTCGAGGATCTCCGGCTTGAGCATGACGTCGACTACGACGCGTGCCACTGGCACTCCCGGTGGTGTGTTGCGTGGGCGGTTCCCTCAGCGTACCTGCCTACAAATTCTACGCGAGTAGATTTCCAGAGGATCCCACAAATGACGGAGTTGATCACCCCAGGATGCCGACGGCGCGACCCCGCCCGGACGGTCGCGGGATTGTTTTCGGGATTTCCGAGACCCCGGGGGACACGCCCTGGCAATTACCAGGGCTTCCCAATACGGCAACAGCGCTGTACAAAGGATTCCAGAGGGCGAAAGATTTCCCCTCCATGCCCGTTAATCCGGTATCGCCGCACGTCACAACCCTCTCGGTACGAACACCACGGACGCCCGGGAACGTGACGGAACACACAGCCCGAGGCGGCGGAACCGCAGGAAAGGACCGATATCCGTGGCGCAGCGCGTAGTGGTCACACTCTCCGACGACATCGATGGCGGAGAAGCGACGGAAACGGTCAGGTTCGGACTCGACGGTAAGACGTACGAGATCGACCTCAATGACGCGAACGCAAAGAGACTGCGGGAGCTGCTCGCGCCTTACGTGGCGGCGGGCCGCAAGAAGTCGGGCGCTGCCGCCTCGGGGCGGCGGCAGCCGTACCGGCACACGTCCCTGGCCCCGGATCCGGCGGCCGTGCGGGCCTGGGCGCAGTCCAACAAGCTGGACGTGCCGGCCCGGGGGCGGATCCCGAAGCGGATCTACGAGGCGTTCCACGCGGCCCACTGACACGGCGGCGGGAGCCCGGCCGCCCTCTCCCGGCCGGGTCTCCGGGGGCGGAGTTGCGCAGCACCCCCCTTGATCGGCTAGAGTCTGGAGCACGCCGAGGGGCGAGGCCGAAAAGCCCACCTCACGGAGCGTGCGGGTGTAGTTCAGTAGTAGAACATCCCCCTTCCAGGGGGAAGGCGCAGTGTGCGATTCCTGTCACCCGCTCCACATCACATGCCGACCACTCCGGTGGATCAGGTACAGTGGTGTCCGCACCGCTGGTGAAAGCCAAGCGGTCGCACTGCGGACGTGGCTCAGTTGGTAGAGCATCACCTTGCCAAGGTGAGGGTCGCGAGTTCGAATCTCGTCGTCCGCTCAGAGAATGAAGGCCCCGGTCATTGACCGGGGCCTTCATCGTTTTCCCTTTCTCTCATGACATTTGTCATCGCGTATCGCTGACAGTCCGCTCTGCCCGGCACCGCGTCCCACCGGAACGCTGGAGGCATGACCGACGAGACCAGACGGACCGGCGACGGCCACGCGATCCGGGCCGAAGAGCTGCGGCGCAGCTACCACGGGGGCTTCGAGGCGGTGTCCGGAATCGGATTCTCCGTGGAATACGGAGAGATCTTCGCGCTGCTCGGCACGAACGGCGCAGGCAAGACCTCGACGGTGGAACTCCTGGAGGGCCTGGCCCGGCCGGACGGCGGCCGGGTGAGGGTGCTCGGCCACGACCCGTACCGGGAGCGGTCGCGGGTGCGGCCCCGCACGGGCGTGATGCTCCAGGAGGGCGGCCTCCCCTCGGAGCTCACCGCCGCGGAGACCCTGCGCATGTGGGCGGGCTGCACGAGCGGGGCACGGCCGGTGGGGGAAGCACTGGACATGGTCGGCCTCGCCGGGCGCGCAGGGGTCCGCGTCAAGCAGCTGTCGGGCGGCGAGCGGCGGCGGCTCGATCTGGCGCTGGCGCTGCTGGGGCGGCCCGAGGTGCTGTTCCTCGACGAGCCGACGACCGGGCTGGACGCGGAGGGCCGCCGGGACACCTGGGCGCTGGTGCGGAGCCTGCTGGAGTGCGGCACGACCGTCTTGCTGACCACGCACTACCTGGAGGAGGCGGAGACGCTCGCGGACCGGCTGGCGATCATGCATGCCGGGCGGATCGTGGTCACGGGCACGCCCGCCGAGGTGACCGCGTCCCGCCCGGCACGCATCCGCTTCACGCTGCCGCCCGGCGTACCGGCCGCGCGGCTGCCGCTGTCGCTGCGGGCGGCGCAGCCGGAGGGCGAGGGGCGGGTCGAGATCCGGACGTACGACCTCCAGGACGCCCTCAGCCGTCTCCTTCGGTGGGCCGGGGAGGAGACCGTACGGCTGGAAGGGCTGGACGCGCGGTCGGCGTCGCTGGAGGAGGCGTTCCTGGAGATGGCGGAGTCGGGCGCGGACCCGGAGACGGTGGGGGTGTGAGGCCATGACGACACGGACACAGACGCGGCCGGCGACGACGACGGGCGCGCTTGGTGAGGACCGGGCCGGGCCGGCGAGCACGGCGGCGGCACGGCTGGGCGCGCTCGCGCGGGCCGAGCTGACGCTGCTCGTACGGAACCGGACGGCGCTGTTCGTGGCGGGCGCGATGCCGCTGCTGATGACCGGTTCGATCCGGGCGACGCTCGACGAGGTCGGACTGGGGAGGACCGGCCTGACCGTGGCCGAGGCGGCGATGACCGGCGGGCTCGGCATGATGCTGGTCATCGTGGTGTACGTGAACCTCGTCGCGGCGTACACGGCACGGCGCGAGGAGCTGGTGCTGAAGCGGTTGCGCACCGGCGAGGTGTCCGACCTGGAGGTCCTGTCCGGCACCGCGCTGCCGTCGGCGGTGCTGGCGGTGGGCCAGTGCGCGATCATGGTGGTGGCGGCGGTGGCGTTCCTGGACGTCCGGGCGCCGCAGCGGCCCGAACTGCTGGTCGGCGGACTGCTGCTGGGACTCGTGATGCTGGTGGCGCTGGCAGCGGTCACCTCGGGGATGACCCGGACGGTGGAGAGCGCGCAGATCACGACGCTGCCGCTGTTCCTGGTGTCGGCGCTGGGCTCGGGGCTGTTCGTCCCGCTGGAGGTGTTCCCGGAGCGGGTGGCGTCGGTGTGCGAACTGCTGCCGTTGACCGGGGTCATGACGCTGCTTCGGGCGGGCTGGCTCGGGGGCGGCGACACCGCCGGGCTGACCGGTGCGGGGGTGACGGCGCTGGTCTGGACGGGGCTGGCGCTGTACGCGGCGAGGCGCTGGTTCCGCTGGGAGCCGCGCCGCTGAGGAGACGGGCCGTCGAGGAGACGGGCCGTCACCAGGCCGCTGGCGCGGGCCGCGTCCGGTGGGGGAGGGTGGGCGTTTCGACCCGCGCAGGGGGAGGACGGGGGAACATGGCCGGGCTGACGGGCTGGTGGAGCCGCAGGAGCCACCCGGAGAAGGTGGAGCTGTACACCCGCTGGACGTTCCACGGACTGTGCGGGACCGAGGTGCTGCTGTCGGTCCCGTCGGCCCTGGCCATCGCGCTCGGGGCACGGGCCGGGGCCGGGGCGGTCGGCGGATGGCTGCTGCTGCTCGCGCTGGCCCACCCCGTGCTGGTCGGGGTGCTCTGCGCCCAGGCGCTCAGCTGGCAGTTGGGGCGGCGGTCCCGGCCGGGGCGGCTGGCCGTGGCGGTGGCGGTGACCTCCGCGGCGGGCTGCGTCGGCGTGGCCGCCGTACAGCTGTGGGGCGCCCCGGCGGACGCGCAGTTCACGGGGCCGCTCATGGTCGGGTTCAGCGCCTGGGGGGTCGGGGGACTGGCGCTGTGCGTGCTGCAGGCGCGGCGGATGCTGGCGCTGGGGCTGGCCGCCCCGGCGGGGGTGGGGCTGCTGTGCCTGGCGCTGAGGGTGCCGGTGCCGGAGACGGTCGCGTCCACGGTGGGCGCGGGTTTCGGGTCCCTGGTGTTCGCGGCGACCAGCGGGTTCTCGGGCTGGCTGCTGCGGGCGGTGTGGGAGCTGGACGCGGCACACCGGCTCCAGGCACGGCTGGCCGTCGCGGAGGAACGACTGCGGTTCGCACGGGACCTGCACGATGTGATGGGCCGGAACCTGTCGGTGATCGCCCTGAAGAGCGAGCTTGCGGTGCAGCTGGTCCGGCGGGGCTCGGCGGAACGGGCGGAGGAGCAGATGGCCGAGGTGCAGCGCATCGCGCAGGACTCGCAGCGGGAGGTGCGGGAGGTGGTGCGCGGCTACCGCGAGGCGGACCTGCACACGGAACTGGAGGGCGCGCGGGGCGTCCTGGCCGCCGCGGGCATCCGCTGCCGCATCACGACCGGCCCCGCCGATCTGGACCTGACGGCCCCGGTACGCGCGGCCCTCGGCTGGGTCGTCCGCGAGGCCACCACCAACACCCTCCGCCACGGCGACGCCCGCATGTGCACGCTGACCCTGACGGCCCCCGAGGGCGCCGCCCAGGTGATCCTCACGGTCGAGAACGACGGCGCCGCACCTCCCGAGGGCACGGACACCACCGGCCCGTCCGCCGCGTGCTCCGCAGCCGCCGCACCCGCGGGGCCCCGGAGCACGGACACCCCGGGTACTGCCCCGGTCGCGTCCGACACGCCCCTGAGGAACACGGCCCCCGGGGCCGTGCCGGTCTCAGGCGCAGCCGCAGGCGTCCCTCACCCGCGCATCGCGGACGGCAGCGAGGCCGCCCCCGGCACGGACTGCGCAGACACGGCCGGTACCGGCTCGGCGATCGTCGGCACTGCCGCCGCGGGAACGTCCGCCACCGGCACAGCAGCCACCGCCCCCGACCCCACCCCGGGAACGGCCGTCGCAGGTGGGGACGCTCCCCCCACCGCCGCCTCCCGTCCAGCAGGCACCGACGCGCCGGGAACGACCGGGGCGGACGCCGCCAGCCCGACGAGCGCCCTCGCCGCAGCCACCGGCGCCGCCTCAGCCGTCCTTCCCGGAGGCACCGCCACCCCGGCCCCCACCGACGGCACAGCCGCTGTCAGCCCCGTGGCCGCCCCGGACACGGGCACCCTTCGTGCACGCGCCTTCGGAACGGCGGGCACCGGCGGCCCCACCGTCCGCGACGGCGCGGGCACGCCCGGCACGACCGCCGCCGCCGGTCCCCCGTCCGCCCCGCGCCCAAGCACCCTCGGCACGGCCGAGGCCGCCCCCGGAAGCGGCCTGGCCGGATTGCGGGAGCGGCTGGCCGTCGTGGGCGGGACCCTGGAGGCGGGGCCGTTGCCCGGGGGCCGGTTCCTGGTCACCGCCCGGGTGCCGCTGGCACGGAGAGCCGAGCCCCGCAGGGAGCCGCCCCCGGCCCGTGCGGCCGCCGCACCGGGCGAGGTGGCCCGGTGACCGGTCAGGACCCGCGCCCCGCCGCCGTCCGCGTCCTCCTGGCCGACGACGAGCATCTGATCCGCGGCGCGCTCGCCGCCCTTCTCGGACTGGAGGACGACATCGAGGTCGTCGCGGAGGCCGCGTCCGGCCCGGAGGCGGTCGCCATGGCCCGGGCGCACCGGCCGGACGTCGCCGTCCTGGACCTCCAGATGCCGGGCACCGACGGTGTGAGGGTGGCCACATCCCTGCGCGCCGAACTCCCGGGCTGCCGCACCATGATCGTGACCGGCCACGGCCGCCCCGGCCACCTCAAGCGAGCCCTCGCGGCGGGCGCCCGGGGCTTCGTCCCGAAGACCGTCAGCGCCCAGCGGCTGGCCGAGATCATCCGTGCCGTCCATGCCGGAAGCCGCTACGTGGACCCGGAGTTGGCGGCCGACGCGATCGCCTCCGGCGACTCCCCGCTCACCGTGCGGGAAGCCGAACTGCTGGAACTCGCGGCGGACGGCGCACCCGTCGCGGAGATCGCCCAGCGGGCGTCCCTCTCCCCCGGGACGGTCCGGAACTACCTCTCCTCCGCCGTCTCGAAACTGGGTGCCGAGAACCGTCATACGGCAGTACGTCTCGCACGCGACCGCGGTTGGGTATAGTAGGTGCCGCGCCACGGCGCATGCGGACGTAGCTCAGTTGGTAGAGCGCAACCTTGCCAAGGTTGAGGTCGCGAGTTCGAGCCTCGTCGTCCGCTCGGGATCGAAGGCCCCGGTCATCACGACCGGGGCCTTCGGCGTTCCAGGTCGGCATGACCGACGGTCCCGCCCGCCCTCCGGGGCGGACGGGACCGGACGGCGGGGCTACTGCCAGCCCGTGCCCGTCAGCAACTCGTACGCCTCGACGTACTTGGCCCGCGTCGCGTCCACGATCTCCGGGGGCAGCGCCGGCGGCGGCTGCTCGCTCTTCCGGTCCCAGCCGGAGGCCGGGGAGGTCAGCCAGTCCCGCACGAACTGCTTGTCGTACGAGGGCTGCGGACGGCCCGGCTGCCACTCAGCGACCGGCCAGAAACGGGAGGAGTCCGGCGTCAGCACCTCGTCGGCGATGATCAGCCCGCCGTCCTCGTCGCGGCCGAACTCGAACTTGGTGTCGGCCAGGATGATGCCCCGGTCACGGGCGATGTCCCGGGCCCGGCTGTACACGGCGAGGGTCGTCTGACGCAGCTGTGCCGCGGTCTCCGCGCCGACCTGGCGGGCGACCTCCTCGTACGAGACGTTCTCGTCGTGGTCCCCGACCGCCGCCTTCGTCGCGGGCGTGAAGATCGGCGCGGGAAGCTCGGAGCCGTCCACGAGCCCCTCGGGAAGGGCGAGTCCGCAGACCGTGCGGGCCTCGTCGTACTCGACGAGGCCGGAGCCGGTGAGATAGCCGCGGGCCACGCACTCGACCGGGATCATCCGCAGCGACTTGCAGACCAGAGCGCGGCCCGCCCAGTCGGCGGGCGCCCCGGCGGGCAGCTCGGTCGACACGACGTGGTTGGGCACCAGGTCCGCGAGCTGGTCGAACCACCACAGGGACAGCTGGGTGAGCACCCGGCCCTTGTCCGGGATCTCGGTGGGCAGCACCCAGTCGTAAGCGGAGACGCGGTCGCTGGCGACCATCACGAGGTCGCCCGTCTCGCTGTTCCGGTACAGCTCCCGCACCTTGCCGGTGTGGAGATGCACCAGGCCCGGCACCTGAACGGGCTCGGGCTTTTCTACGAATCCGGACACGGTTCCTCCCCGTGATTCTGTCCAATGCCTGCGATTCTCCCGCACGGCGGCGGGAGACCGGAGGCCGGGGCGGTGAGCGGCGGGCGCAGAGAGGTTCTAGTCCCGTTTGCAGATCCGGTCCAGGAGGTTGGCCGTGGCGCGCTGGATACGGGGATCGACATGACCCGGCCGGTCCAGGGCGGGCGACCAGGCGAAGGTGCCGGAGGCGAAGACGAGCGCGCCGGACGGGGCGCGGTACAGGGACGTCTCCTGGTGGCGTACGGCTCCGTCGGCGTCCCGGTAGGGCGAGTGGGCGAGCAGGATGCGGCGCCGGTGCTCGGGCAGCGCGGTGCGGGGGAAGTACCGGTCGGCCTCCCCGGCGACGAGCCCCGGCAGTTCGTCGCCCTCGCCCGCCCCGGTGGCCTCCCACAGCCAGTGTTCCGCGTTCCGTACGACGAGGGGGTGCGGGTCCGGGACCCGGCCGGCGTACTGGATGCCGAGCAGCTGCTGCTCCGGCCGTTCGACCTCCCGCCACAGGGCCGGTTTCCCCGGGCCCTGGCGTTTTCGGCAGGTGAGGAGCCGGTCGGGGGCGCCGGCCGGGGACGGGGCCAGCTCGACCTGCCAGTACATGGTGTTGGCGGACAGGAAGACGAGGGACGTGCCGCTGTCGCGCGCGTGCTCGACGGCACGGCGGAGCGGGGCCGACCAGTACTCGTCGTGGCCGGGGAAGACGAGCCCCCGGTAGCGGGTGGGGTCGACGCGCCCGGCGTGCAGGTCGCTGGCGTCGGCGTAGGCGAGGTCGTAGCCGTAGCGCTCGGCCCAGCGGATGGCGTCGTAGGCGTGCCCGATGTGCAGCGGCAGTCCCTGTCCGGCGTAGGGCCGGTCGAAGGAGAGGGTGACGGCGGCCTCGTCCTCGCCGAGCAGCCGGCCGTCCCGGTCCCAGGAGTGGTAGAGACTGGCCCCGGTGCGGCCGTCCTCGGGGTAGAGGTTGTACGCCTGCCAGGTCAGGTCGGGCAGCACGAGCAGCAGGTCGGCGGGGTGCCCGTCCCGGACGGTGAACGGGATGTGGGACCGGTGCCCGTCGACGGTGGTGAGCACGGCGACGTACGCGCCGGTCGTCCAGTACGAGGGGATGGGCAGCCGCCAGGACAGCCACCAGTGGTGACACGAGACCGTCCGGCCCGCGGTGCCCGCGGCGAGCGGGGGTGGCTGGACGATGCCGGACAGCCGGGGACTGGTGGTGATCTTGGCGGCGCCGTCGCCCCCGTAGTGGCCGATCCGGTAGATGTCGACCGAGAACTGCTGCGGCGGGTTCACCGTCACGTGGAAGTCGACGGCCTCGCCCGGAGCGACGGCACCGGGCGAGGCGAACCCCTTGACCTGGAGCCGCTCGTCGTCGGCGGGCCGGGGCCGGCCGCCGTCGCGGTGCCCGTCACGAGTGGCGGGCGGCTCGGCGTACCAGGCCAGGAGCCGCCCGTCCTCCCCGACGTACTGTTCGGGCCCGCGCAGCCAGGGCAGCGGGCCCTGGCCGAACGGATCGTTCACGGCATGGGCCAGCGCCCCGGACTCCCACCGCGGCCGTACCTTCTCCGCCCCCATGCTGTCGCCCCTCCCTCAACTCCCCCGCTTCCGCTCGCCGGACGCCGTTCAGCGCCACACCCCAGCACATCACAGAACGCATGCGGTCCGTCACCGCTCATCGCGAATTGGCTGCCATGGTTCGGGTCCCCCCGGCGTGCAGGGGCGGGCTCCCCCTCCTTCTTCGAGCAGGGGGCGCCTCGCCGCCCCCAGGGCGCGGCAAGAGGCCGGGTGTGCTCCTGCCGCTGGTCAGCGGGGCTGTTGCGTGGGCCGTGTCAGGCCCGTACAGGTGTGCCGGCCGGGGCACCGGGCCCGGCGGTCACGTGACGTGGGCCGGGCCCACGGGCGCGCGAGGCCGACTTGGATGATCCGGCGCCCGGTCCGTGTTCGTTCCCGGCCGGGGCGGCCGTGGTGCGGGCAGCTGTGGTGGGGGGCGGCAGAATCGGGCGGCCGCCCCGCCGAGAGTACGGCCGCGGGTCTGCTCACTGCCGCGGCCGGTGAGACCTGGACCGGTCGACGGCCCGGCGCCGGATCCATCCGTCCTCGACCGCGCATCGGGCGGGTCGCGGGCTTCGGGCCGGGGTCAGGGCGCCGACGGTCACGCAGTTCCCCGCAGGTCGCCCGTCGGCTTCACACGGTTCTGCCCCCGCCGGGCCCGATGCGGCGGTCGGCTCGGACGACCACCCGCGTGGGCACGGCGTCCGCACGTCCGTAGGCGAGCACCTGGGCGAGGACCTCGCGGAACAGGACGACGTCCTCGGCCGGTGCTTCGATGACGGCCTCGATCTCTCCGTCACTCAACCGCAGGTCCTCCAGTGCTTCAGGGCGGAGCGAGACGCGGAGGGCGTCGCCGGTCAGAACGGCTTCGCACACAGCCATAAGCGGTGCCCTGCCCGGCTGTGACCAGGCAGTGTGTGTCCATGCCCGAGGTGGCCTCCTGATCGTCCGGGTCTCCCTCGCCCGCCATGAACATCAGGATGAATCCGCTTCCGCCCTCTCCCTCGGCGAGAGCCGCTTCGGTGAAACACCCATCTGGGGCCGATCTCTGTCGTGGCGGCACGAGCAGTGAACCGGTACGTCATGGCGGGTTCTCTCAGTGAGTCCGGCTGGGCGGGACGCAAGGGCAGGGCGTCGGCGTTCTGCCTCCGGACGACGGTGCCCATGACGTGGGTGACGCAGGAGGGCCTTCCGGGTCCGGCGCGGACGTCGCGGCCCGCACCGAACCCGGAAGGCCCGCACCCGTTCGAGATGCCTCGGCCGAGACCTGACTCCGGCCCCGGCCGCGACCGCGACAGCCCGAGGCGACAGCCCGGCCACCGGACCCGCCGTCCCGCAGCGAGGTCAGGCGAGCCGCACCGGCTTCTCGGGGCGGACCCCCACCGCGGAGAGCCACTCCCGCAACGGCCCCACGTCCCCGTCCTCGACCAGCGTCAGCACCCCGCCCGCCACATCGGCCCGCCGCGTCCCGCCCCTGTCCCCGTCGCCGTCGGGCACCAGCAGCGTCGGACCGTCCAGCCAGTCGAGGCCGGGCACCGCACCCGCCGTGTCGACGGCGGCGCAGCACACCATGGCCGTCACATGGTCGGCCAGCAGATCACGCCCCGTGCGCGGCGGCTGCAACGGCACCAGCGGCAGCTCGTCGCCGCCCCGTACCGGCTCGGCCTCCTGCGCCGCGTCCTCACGGGCGACCTCCGCGGTGAGCACCGCAGCGAGCCGGTCACCGTCCGGCGCCCCGGCCAGACGTTCGAGGACGCGCGCGAGTGTCGGCCCTTCAGGTCCCTCGACCGGCCCGTCCGCCCCGGACACTCCAGCCGACCCAGCACCCTCAGACACACCGGCCGGCCCAGGCGGTTCAGCAGCCCCAGCCCCCTCCGGCGCCCCGGCCTTCTCGGAGACTCCGGCCTGGTCGGAGGCCGCGGCGCCCTCGGGCACTCCAGGCACCGTGACCCCACCGGAGCCCACCGCCCGCCCGGCCCCCTCAGCCATCACCGAACCCGCACCGTCCCGCTGCTCCGCCACCGCGTCCAGCACCCGCTGCAGCCTCGCCGCCTCCGTACGCCACTTCCGGTCGACGACCTCCTCCGGGTAACGCTCCCAGTCCACCGGCGCCCAGTCTGGCCCCGTCTCAGCCGGGCCGCCGTGGAACAGCCGGGCCGCCAGCAGCGAGGTGGCCTCGTCCACCAGCCCCGGCTCCTCCAGCAGGTCACACGCGGGCCGCTCCGCCAGCCGGGAGGTGAACCCCTCGGCCAGCCGGTCGCGCCGCGACAGTTCCGTGAGCGCCGACACCACTCCGGCGTCCAGCCGGGACGGCCAGCGGCCCATGCGCCAGGCGGGCAGCGCGACCCGGGTCAGCAGCCGGTCCCAGCCGGCGTAGGCAAGGCCTACCTGCTCCTGCGCGACGATGCGCAGCCCGTAGTCCACCGTCTGGGCCCGCTCCGACGCCGCCACGGCGACACCCCGCTCCATCTCGGCCGCGTGGCCCCGCGCCGCCGTCAGCAACGGCCGGGCCACCGCACCGACGGCCCGCGCCCCCAGGCGCCGTACCGCCCCGATCCCGGGCTGGTCCGCCAGGGCCACCGCCGCGTCCAGCCCTCGTACGAAGCGGCGGGCCGCCGCTATGTCGGGGTGCGCGGAAGCGCTCGTCCCCGCCACGACCGGCGCGAGCACGGCACGCAGCTCACCGACCCGCATCCACCACAGGAACGGGGACCCGATGACCAGCACGGGAGCGGCCTCCGCCGCACCCCCGGGCCCGGCTATTCGCGGCCCTCCGGCCGCACCGGGCATCCGGGCGGACCGGTGCGCCGGATGCGTGCGGTCCTCCAGCCAGCTGTCGCAGTCGGGCGTGAGCGCTATGGCCGAGGGCGCGGGCACGGAGAGCCTGGCCGCGAGGTCCCGCACCATGCGGTACAGGTCGGGGGCGGAGGCCTCCGCGATCTCCACCGTCGGGGTCAGGGCGGGCCGCGCCCGGACGATCACCGCGGCGACACCCGCGGCGGCCAGCAGGACGAACAGCGCGACGCCGGTCATGACCCAGCGGGCGATGTCCCACCCGCCGCCGGTCAGATGTCCACTCGCTCCACCGGAGATCAGGATCACGGCGGCAGCGGCGGGCAGCAGGGCGACAGCCAGACCCCGGCCCCGCACCCTCAGCACGGCCAGAGCTCCCGCACGCGCGGCCCGCGCACCCCGTTCGTCACCCATGGGAGTCACATCCCCCACGGCATCCGAGGCCCGGGAGGCGGGAGCGGAGCCGCCCGGAAAGGACGATGTCAGGGCACCGGCCGGAGCGGGCTCCCCGCTCCTTCCCGGCCCCATGGGCTCCCCGCGACCCCCCGGGCCTCCCGAACCCTCCGAGGTCGCGGCGGGCCCGGTGTTCTGCGAGGAGCCGTGAGCCGCGGAGTGCGGAGCCGTCGGCGGACCGGGCGCCTGAGTGGCTCCCGAAGCCCCCGCGCAGCCGACGGGCCCCAGGGCAGCGCCCGGTGAACCGGGAGCCGAAGGACCCGGCGCCTCCGAGGCCCCGGCGGAGGCCGGAGCCGCCGTGGAGTCCCGAGCGCCTTCGCTTCCCGTGGCCTCCGGTGGATCCGGGACCTCCCGATGGTCCGAGGCGTCCGGGAACTCCCCGGGTTCGAAGCCCTCCCGGGGCCTTGAGCGCCCTTGAGACTCCTGAGATCCCCGTGAGTCCTCGGACTCCTTGGAGTCCCGAGTCTCCTGGGACTCCAAGGACCCCCGGGACTCGGAGTCCCGTCGGGAACCCATGGCACTCACGCCCTTGCGGGAACCGGAACCGAACACAGCCGTACGTCACCCCCTCCAGCCCTGTGGCGGGCGGCCCTGTGGGAGCCCGCTGCCCTGCGGCGGTATTGCTCACTCCCCCACTGTGACATCCACCACTGACATCGCAATGCCGGTGGGCCAAGTGCCGGAACGCCTGCGCGGCACCCTAGTTGGGGCGTCGGCAGGCGTCATCCGGATGGGTGAGCCGTCACCCGATGGAATGGCTTTGGCGGTGATGGGGACGACCGGGCGAGGCCGGGAGTTCACCGATGACGTTGCGGCGAGGCCCTTACTCCCCTGCCGCCTTCCGGGCGATGTCCGTGCGGTGGTGGGAACCCTCCAGCCGGATCCGCCCGACCGCCGCGTACGCACGGGAACGGGCCTGCGCGAGGTCCTCACCCGTCGCGGTGACCGACAGGACGCGACCGCCAGCGCTCAACACCCGCTCCCCGTCCCGCTTCGTCCCGGCGTGCAGGACGTACGCGTGCGGGGCGTCGACGTCCACGACCTCGTCCAGGCCTCCGATCGCGTCGCCGGTGCGCGGCGCGGCCGGGTAGTTCTCCGCCGCGACGACCACGGTCACGGCCGCCTCGTCACGCCAGTTCAGCGGGGGCTCGGCGTCCAGTGTGCCCTGGGCGGCGTTCAGCAGGACGCTCGCCAGCGGGGTGCGCAGCCGGGCGAGCACCACCTGGGTCTCGGGGTCGCCGAACCGCGCGTTGAACTCGATGACCCGTACCCCACGGCTGGTGATCGCGAGACCCGCGTACAGCAGGCCGGAGAACGGCGTGCCGCGGCGGTGCAGTTCGTCGACGGTCGGCTGGAGGACGGTGTCCATGACCTCGTCGACCAGCTTCGGGTCGGCCCACGGCAGCGGCGAGTAGGCGCCCATGCCACCGGTGTTGGGGCCCTCGTCGCCGTCGTACGCGCGCTTGAAGTCCTGGGCGGGGCTCAGCGGCAGCACGGTCGTGCCGTCGGTGATGGCGAAGAGGGAGACCTCGGGCCCGTCCAGATACTCCTCGATGACGACCCGCCCCGTGACCCCCGAGGACCCGGGCGGTGCCGCCACGCACGAGAGCGCGTGCGCGCGGGCCTGCTCGACGTCGTCGGTGACGACGACGCCCTTGCCCGCCGCGAGCCCGTCGTCCTTGACGACGTACGGGGCGCCGAAGGCGTCGAGCGCCTCGTCGATCTCCTCGGGCGTGGTGCAGACATAGCTCCGGGCGGTGGGCACTCCGGCGGAGGCCATGACGTCCTTGGCGAACGCCTTGGAGCCCTCCAGCTGCGCGGCCTCCCCGGAGGGGCCGAAGCACGGGATGCCCGCGGCGCGCACGGCGTCCGCGACCCCGGCGACCAGCGGGGCCTCGGGGCCGATGACGACGAGGCCGGCCTCCAGGTCGCGGGCCAGAGCGGTCACGGCGGTGCCGTCGAGGGCGTCCACCTGGTGGAGTTCCGCCACCTCCGCGATTCCGGCGTTGCCGGGCGCGCAGTGCAGAGCGGTGACGTCGGGATCGAGAGAGAGGGAGCGGCACAGGGCGTGTTCGCGGGCGCCGCCGCCGATGACGAGGACCTTCACGCCAGCCAGGGTAGCCCGGAGCACGGCTCGCCTTTTGTGCGGGCCGCCGACACGGCCCGCCCTACTCGTTCGTGTATTCGTCCAGGACGGTGGCGCCGAGTTCCCGCACGATCAGCTCGTGGCTGGACAGCGCCGACTCGACCAGATCGGGGTCGTCCTCTTCCGGTACGTCGTCCTCCGGAGCGACCGGCGGCGGCGCGGGCGCCGGAGGCGGGGGAGACGGAGGCGCGACGGCTCCCCCGCCGGAGCCGGGCGCCCCACCGGCCGGTGCGGGTGCCGGAGCGCCCGACGCCGAGCACGCCCGCCGACACAGACGGCACGAGCTCTTCGACCAACAGCCACACCGGGACGTACCCGT
>NZ_JADWYO010000050.1 GCF_022414595.1 Streptomyces sp. MUM 203J
CCTCGGTGCCGGAGGCTGCCGCCTCTCCGGCGTCGGGGGCGTCCGGCGCCTTCGGGGCGGTCCCGAGGCCGGCTCCGGTCGCCTGGGGCGCTGCGGCCTTCGGGGTGCCGGCTGCCGGTGCCTCGGCGGGCGCGGTCCCGGGGTCGGCTTCGGGTGCCTCGGTGCCGGAGGCTGCCGCCTGCGGTGTGGGGGCGTCGGCGGTCTGCGGGGTCACCGGTTCGGGGGCGTCGGTGGCGGGGGCGGTCTGTCCGTCGTCGGTCGCGGGCGCCGTGCCGTCGGTCTCCCGGGCGGCGGCGGGTGCCTCGGTACCGGCTGCGCCCGAAGCCTGCGGGGCTACCGGACCGGGGGCGGTTGCGGCCTCGGCCGGGGTGGCGTCCGATGCCGGGTCGGCTGACGTCTCCTCGGCCGCACGGGCGGCCTCCGCGGACGCCGTCCCGGCCCCGGCCTCCGTCTCCGTCTCGGCCCCGGCCTCCGTCTCCGGCGTACGGGCCCGGGGCGCCGTTCCCGTCTCGGCGCCGTCCTCGGGAGCGTCCGTCCCGGCCGCCACCGGTTCGGCCGCCCGCTCCGGCGTACGCGCCTCGGGCACGGAGGCCCCGGTCCCGGCCGCCCCCGCGTCCGCCCCCTCCTCCGCCGTACGGGCCGAAGGCACCGATGCGCGGCGGGCGTTGTCGAAGGACGCTGCCACCAGGTCGGCGGCGCTCGGCGCCGGGTCACCGGCACCCGGGCCGGACCGGGCGCCCGCAGCGGCCCCCACACCCGCGCCCGCCGCTGAGGCGACAGCCGGTTCGGCCGCGGCGGGCACGCCCGCCGCCAGGGCGCCGGTGCCCTCACCGGAGGCGACCGCCCCGGCCGGTCGCTCCGTGCCCGCCGCACCCGCGGCCTCCGTGTCGGCTGGTTCCGCGGCACCCGAGGCCTCCGCGGTCCCCGCTCCGGCCTGTTCCGCGGCACCCGCGGCCTTCGCGGCCTCCGCGGATGACTCCTCACGCTCCGCGCGATCGAGTCCGAACACCTTGCGCAGCAAGCTCCGAATGCCCATGGGCCATGGCCTTTCGCATATCTGGGTGCCGTATTTGTCCGTACTGCGGGAATTCAGGAGAAATCATCCCTGGCCAGCGCGGACACGTAAGGTTAGCGGCCCCGCGCGCCGTGGGAAGGGGGCGCCCAATTTGTCAAGGGCGCCTGAACCTCTCCCCGGACGCCCTAGGTTCATATGACGTTCATTCAGGCGCCGTCGCCGGGAATCTGGGCGCGCCTAACGTCCCCGCCGGAAGACCTTCCGACACGATGTCGGCGCGGGGTGCGCCGAAGGAGGACCACGTGCGCAAGCTCCTGCCGCTGCTCAGCACTCCCTCGCACGCGGGCGGACGTTCCGCCCTCACCTGCCGCTACCGCTGCGGCGACGCGTGCTTCCAGGACGTGCCCAACACCAGCGACAACGCCTACGCCGGAGACGTCATAGCCGGTGCCCTCTCCCGCCGGTCCATGGTGCGCGCGGCAGCCGCCGTCACCGTCACCGCCGCCGCGGGCAGCGCCGTCCTCGGGAGCGCCCCGGAGGCCCAGGCCGCGCAGCCCCCGGCCGGGAAGCCCCACAAGCCGCACCGGCCCCACAAGCCCGGCAAGGGCGACGGCGCCCGCGGCCTGCGCTTCACCCCGGTCGCGCCCAACACGGCCGACCGGGTCACCGTCCCCGACGGCTACGCCCAGAACGTGGTCATCCGCTGGGGCGAGCCCATCCTCCGCGGCGCCCCCGCCTTCGACCCGGAGAAGCAGACCGCGCGGGCCCAGGCGGGCCAGTTCGGCTACAACAACGACTTCCTCTCCCTGCTCCCGCTCCGGGGCGAGCGCGGCCGCCAGGTCCTCGTCGCCAATCACGAGTACACCGACGAGGAGCTGATGTTCCGCGGTTACGACTCCGCGAACCCGACCCGGGAGCAGGTCGAGATCGCCTGGGCGGCGCACGGCCTGTCCGTGGTCGTCGTCCAGGAGGAGCACCGCAGCGGCCGGCTCACCCCGGTCACCCGCCACCCGCTGAACCGCCGCCTCACCGCCACCAGCGAGTTCCGGCTCACCGGCCCCGCTGCGGGCAGCGACCTGCTCAAGACCTCCGCCGACCCGACCGGCACCAAGGTCCTCGGCACCCTGAACAACTGCGCCGGCGGCACCACCCCGTGGGGCACCACCCTCCACGGCGAGGAGAACTTCAACCAGTACTTCGCCAACGGCTCCTCCGCCACCGACAAGCGCTACGGCATCGGCTCCGGAGCCACCGGCCGCAAGTGGGAGCGGTTCGACGAGCGCTTCGACGCCGCCCGGGAGCCCAACGAACCGCACCGCTTCGGCTGGGTCGTCGAGCTGGACCCGTACGACCCGGACTCCACGCCCCGCAAGCACACCGCCCTCGGCCGCTTCAAGCACGAGGCCGCCCAGCCCCGCCTGACCGCCGACGGCCGCCCCGTCGTCTACATGGGAGACGACGAGCGGTTCGACTACTTCTACAAGTTCGTGTCGTCGAAGCGGATGAAGAAGGGGCACAGCCGGGCCGCCCGCGAGCACAACCTCTCCCTCCTCGACTCCGGCACCCTCTACGTCGCCCGGATCACCGGCGACTCCCCGGCCGACGAGATCGACGGCTCCGGCAAGCTGCCGGACGACGGCGAGTTCGACGGCTCCGGCGTGTGGATCCCGCTCGCCACCGACGGCGTCTCGCACGTCCCCGGCATGACCGCCGAGGAGGTGTACGTCTTCACCCGCCTCGCCGCGGACAAGGTCGGCGCCACCAAGATGGACCGCCCCGAGGACGTCGAGCCCTCCCCGCGCTCCGGCCGCGTGTACATCGCGCTCACCAACAACACCAAGCGCGGTACGGGCGGCAACCCCGGCGCCGACGAGGCCAACCCGCGCAACGAGAACAAGCACGGCCACGTCCTGGAACTGGCCGAGCACTGGGACGACCCGGCCTCCGACGGCTTCGCCTGGCGGCTGTTCCTCGTCGCGGGCGACCCGGAGGACCCGGCCTCGTACTTCGCGGGCTACCCGAAGGACCAGGTCTCCCCGATCTCCTGCCCCGACAACGTCGCCTTCGATCCGCACGGCAACCTGTGGATCTCCACCGACGGCAACAGGCTGGGATCCCACGACGGCCTGTTCGGTGTCGCCACGCGCGGCGAGCGGCGCGGTGAGCTGAAGCAGTTCCTGACCGTGCCGCGCGGCGCCGAGACCTGCGGCCCGGTCATCCAGGACCGCCGCGTGCTCGTCGCCGTCCAGCACCCGGGCGAGATCGACGGCGCCTCCGTCGAGAACCCGGCCTCGGTCTGGCCCGACGGGCCGGGCCGGATCGTCCGCCCGTCGGTCGTCTCCGTCTACCGCGAGGACGGGCGGGACATCGGCTGCTGACGGCCGGCGATGAGCTTCACGAGGTGGCGCGGGCCTGTGCGCGCCACCTCGTGAACTGCTCCGCCGGGTCTCCCGTGTACACCCAGGGGACCCGGGACGCCCGCGCCCCGAGCAGGCCGAACACCTCCGCGGCGACATCCAGCCGCCCGGCGTGACAAGCCGCGTGCGCCAGGTAGTTGAGGAACTCGACCTCCTCGGGCCGGACCGGGCCCGGCGCCCGGTCGCCCAGCCAGCGCTCCCAGCTGCGCAGCACCTCGGTCACCGCCAGTTCGTGCTTCCAGTGCTGGTCGAAGCCGCGCACCGACCCCGGCCCCCGCCCGCGCCCGAGCGCCCCGTCCACCACGTACCGGTACTCCTCCACCCGTGCGACCTGCACCAGCGCCGGCAGCGGCGACCCGGGCGGTGCCGCCCCCGCCGCGTCCCGCGCGAAGTCGTACATGGACCCGTGCGTGCCGTGCCACCGTGCCGACCAGTAGCGCAGCATCTGCACATGCCCCTCCGTGTTGTGCGGGTCGCGCCGCCGCAGCTCGTCCCACCAGCGGCGCAGCTCCGCCCGGCCGACCCCGCCGTCGTACAGCCGGGCCACCGTCAGCAGCGACACCCAGGGCAGCGGGTCGACGGGCCGCGCGTCCGCCGCCGTCAGGCAGGCCAGCACGGTCGCGTCCAGCCGCTGCCGGTCCGGTGCCGCGCCGCGCCCCGCCACGATGGCCGCGTCGAAGACCCGTACGACCTCGGTGGCGGCCCGCAGCACCACCGCGTCCGGGTTCTCCGGCTCGGCCGCCCGCCAGGCCTCCGCGACGGAGCTGCCCGCCGCGGCATGGGCGAGCAGCCGCACCCGGTGGGTGCGCAGCGGCCAGTCGTCGCCGGTCGCGGCCAGCAGGTCGCGGGGGCCCTGCCACCGTCCGATAACGATGTCGTGGCGCACGTCCGACAAGGCGGCGTCCCCGCAGTCCGGGTCCAGATCCGGCACGAAACGGTCCTCGCGGCGCGCGTTCCTCCTCCCGCGCCGCCCCGGCAGGCCGGTCCGCCTGCCGCCTCCGTCGCGCTCGGCGCGATGGCGTGCCGCCATTGCCCTCTCCCCCGTCGCGTGGTCACGTACCGGTCGGTCAGCCGGTGCTCGTCGGGTGCGTACCGGGCTCGCCGTGCCCGGTACGCTCGCGTGCTCGTGTGCTCGTGCTCGGTGTGCCGAAGGGCGCCCGCCGGAATCCCGCGGGGCCGTCAGAAGTCGGTCGCCAGAGGCTCGTCCGCGCCCGGGCGGTGGCCGCGCCGCGACATGCCGGGCTGACCGCTCCCGTACGCTCCGTACGGGCCGTACGTCCCTGCCCCCTCCCTCTCGGCCAGTGCCCGCACCGCGTCCAGCTTCGCCGGACGGTAGTACGAACTACCCCTCCGCCAGTACCACGTCATCGGAACGAGACCTGCGGCCAGTCCGCCCACCCCGATCACGACGGACGTACCGGACAGCTCCGTCAGTGACTCGAAGAAGATCCACAGCATGAACGCGGCCCCCGCCAGCGGCCACACCCCGCCCAGTACGAACTCCCGCACCGACGACATCAGCCGCCTCCGGTACGCGGCCACCGCGGCCACCCCGGCCAGCCCGTAGTAGAACGCGACCTGCAGGCCCATCGCGCTCACCGCGCCCGTCAGGATCTCCCCGACCGACCCCAGCGCGTTCGACGCCACGAACAGCGCCAGCGCCACCCCTCCCACCGCGGTCACCGCCACCCACGGGGTGTTCCAGCGCCGGTGCACGGCTCCGAGCGCGGCCGGCATCGTCCGGTCCCGGCCCATCGCGAACAGCGACCGGGTCACCTGGATCAGCGTCGTCTCCAGTGTCGCCACGGTCGACAGCATCACCGCCACGATCAGCAGCTTGCCGCCCATGCCCGGCCAGACCGCCTCGCCCAGCAGCGCCAGGGTGTTCACCCCGCCGCCCCCGGTGATCTCCTCGGCGGTCAGGATGACGTTCACCGCGACCGTGAACGCCTCGAAGAGCAGGAACACCACCCCCACCCCCAGCAGCGCGGCGAGCCCCGCGGTGCGGCGGCCCCGGGTCTCCTCGCTCAGGTTGCTGGTGACGTCCCAGCCCCAGTAGTAGAACGCGGCGATCAGCGCGCCCGACGCGAAGCCCGAGGCGCCGTCGAAGTGCCCGAACCCGAACCACGACCAGTCGAAGGCCGCTGCCGCGCCCCGGTGCAGCACCGCACCCAGCACGAAGAGCAGCAGAAGCAGCAACTCCACTCCGGTCAGGACCAGCTGGGCCCGCACAGTGAGCCGTATCCCGCCCAGTACGACCAGCAGTATCACCAGGAACCAGCCCGCACCGACCGCTGTGGCCAGCGCCGTGTCGTCGGCCAGCGCCGGGTCGTACAGCGCCAGCGTCAGCGCGCCCGCGGGCAGCGACCCGGCGACCATGAAGAGCGTCGTCGACACCACCAGCGCCCATCCGCACAGGAACCCGAGGGACGGGTGCAGTGTCCGCCCCACCCACGAATAGGCGGCGCCCGCGTTGACGTCGATCCGGCCGAGCCTGCCGTACGCGAGCACGATGCCCAGCATGGGCAGCGCGCAGTACAGCAGCGCCGCGGGCGCGGCCAGGCCCACGGCGCCGACCAGCACGGCGGTCGTGGCGGCCAGGGAGTAGGCCGGGGCGCTGCCCGCGACCGCCATCACGGTCGTGTCGAACCTGCCGAGCACATCGGGCCGCAAGGCCCTGCCGCTGCTGCCGGAGGTGTTGCGCATTGCCGAACGTCCTTGACTGGCAGGGAATATGGCGTTGTGTCAACCAGCTGTGGCACTGGGTGGAGCGATCCGCTGCGCATCGTAGTGGCGGCCCCGAGTTGCCGAGTGCGGCGGGCGGGTGTGCGCTGGACGGGGACCGTCTGTGGGAGACCGGGACCGTGGAGACGCGGGACCGTGAAAGGAGTCCGCCATGGGCGCACACGCCGCTCCGGCCCGCCACCGCCGCGCACTGCCCCGGGGCACGGCGGATGACCGTCACACCATGAGCTGGGCGCTGCCCGCCGGCCTGGCCTTCGTGTACGGGCTCTACGCCGGGTTCCTGGAGCGCGGCGACGGCCCCACGCACTGGGGCGACTTCTGGTTCGGCCTGGTCAGCGGTGTGGTGTTCGGCGTGCTCGCCTACACCCTCGGCCGCTACCAGCGGGCCCTGCCGCGCGAGCTGCGCGCCCTCGCGTACGGGGTGCTGGGGGGCGGTTCCATCGGCTTCCTGCACAGCACGGCGGGCGGCTACAGCGTGCTGAGCAGTTCGGTGCTGGGCCTGATCGTGGGCGCGGCGATCGGCGGGGCGGCGTTCTACGCCTTCTACGTCCACGAGTAGGCACGCGACCGCCAGCGGTCACGTGTTGGCGCTCGCCCGCCGCACGTCCGAGACTGGGGACCATGGCTGACTACGCCGTGGAGACGAACGCCCTGGTGAAGGTCTTCGGCAGCACCCGGGCCGTGGACGGGGTCGACCTTCGGGTCCCGGCCGGGACGGTCTACGGCGTCCTCGGCCCGAACGGCGCCGGCAAGACCACGACGGTCAAGGTCCTCGCGACCCTCCTGCGGCCCGACGCCGGCGAGGCGCGGGTCTTCGGCCGGGACGTCGTCCGGGACGCCGACGCGGTACGCGGCCGGGTGAGCCTGACCGGGCAGTACGCGTCCGTGGACGAGGACCTGACCGGCACCGAGAACCTGGTCCTGCTCGGCCGCCTGCTGGGCCACTCCCGCCCGGCCGCCCGGGAGCGGTCGGCGCAGCTGCTGGAGGCGTTCGGCCTGTCGGAGGCGGCGGGCCGCCAGATCAAGAACTACTCGGGCGGGATGCGCCGCCGCATCGACATCGCGGCGTCCATTCTGAACACCCCCGACCTGCTGTTCCTGGACGAGCCGACCACCGGCCTCGACCCGCGCTCCCGCAACCAGGTGTGGGACATCGTGCGGGCCGTCGTCGCCCAGGGCACGACCGTGCTGCTCACCACCCAGTACCTGGACGAGGCGGACCAGCTCGCGTCCCGGATCGCGGTCATCGACCAGGGCCGGGTGATCGCGGAGGGCACGAAGGGCGAGCTGAAGGCCTCGGTGGGCGCGGGCGCCGTGCACGTACGGCTCCGCCGTGCCGAGCAGCGCCCGGAGGCCGAGCGCACCCTGGTCGCGGCCCTCGGGGCGACCGTGCAGCTCGACCCCGACCCGGTCGCGCTGACCGCGCGGGTCGACGGGCACCGTACGGAACTCGGTGCCGCGGAGCAGGCGGCGCGGGCGCTGGCGGAGCTGGCCCGGTCGGGCGTCACCGTGGACACCTTCGCGCTGGGCCAGCCCAGTCTGGACGAGGTCTTCCTGGCGCTCACCGGCAAGGAGGCCCCGGCGGACCCGGGCGCGTCAGGCGATGGCGGCGAGGAGCGGGAGGAGCGGGCATGAGCACCACCACGACGACCGACGAACGGGCGTTCGTCGCCCCCCGCCCCGACGAGCTGGCCGGTCTGCTCGTGCAGGGCGCCGGGCAGCGCCCGCCGCGCCCCTCGGCGCTCTCCGCCTCGCTCACCTTCGGCTGGCGGGCCATGCTGAAGATCAAGCACGTGCCCGAGCAGATGTTCGATGTGACGGCGTTCCCGATCATGATGGTGCTGATGTACACGTACCTCTTCGGGGGCGCGCTGGCCGGCTCGGTCTCCGCGTACATCCAGTTCCTGCTGCCGGGCATCCTGGTGATGAGCGTCGTGATGATCACGATGTACACCGGGGTCGCGGTCAACAACGACATCACGAAGGGCGTCTTCGACCGCTTCCGCACCCTCCCCGTCTGGCGCCCGGCGCCCATGGTCGGCTACCTGCTGGGCGACGTCGTCCGCTATCTGATCGCCTCCGCCGTGATGCTGTCGGTGGGCCTGCTGATCGGCTACCGCCCGGAGGGCGGGATCGGCGGGGTCCTCGGCGGGGTGGCGCTGCTGATGGTCTTCTCCTTCGCCTTCTCCTGGATCTGGACGATGTTCGGGCTGATGCTGCGCTCGGAGAAGTCCGTGATGGGCGTCAGCATGATGGTGATCTTCCCGCTGACCTTCCTCAGCAACGTGTTCGTCGACCCGAGGACGATGCCGGGCTGGCTCCAGGCCTTCGTGAACAACAGCCCCGTGACCCACCTGGCCACATCGGTGCGGGAGCTGATGGCGGGCGGCTGGCCGGGCGTCGACATCCTGTGGACGCTGGCCTGGTCGGCCTTGTTCGTGCTGGTCTTCGGCGCGGTGACGATGCGGCTGTACAACCGCAGGTAGAGGCTTGCGAGCGAGGCGTACTCTGGGGAGGACCCACCCGCCCCCCCGTCCAGGGAGAAGCCGTGTCCGACGACGAGCGCTGGAAGGAGCGCGGTGTCGCCCTGCGCGTCTTCGTGTACGTCTTCGTGACGCACGCGCTGGCGGGGTTCGTGTGGATCCTCTTCTACGTGGGGCAGCACGCGAACAGGTGACGACCGGCCGGTAGGGTTCCGGGGCGTGAGCAGCCCGGAGAACCTCGCACCCCCCGTCACCGTCGTCGGCATGGGCGCCGACGGATGGCCCGGGCTGCCCGAGCAGTCGCGGGACGCGCTGCGCGCCGCCGAGGTCGTGATCGGCGGCGGAGCCCGCCAGCTCGGCCTGCTCCCGGACACCGAGGTACGCGCCGCACGGGTGCCCTGGCCGTCCCCGCTGCGCCCCGCCGTGCCGGGAATCCTCGCCGCCCACGAGGGACGCCGCATCGCGGTCCTCGCGAGCGGGGACCCGATGTTCCACGGGATCGGACGCGCCCTCACGGAGGTCCTGGGCCCCGGGCGGCTGCGCGTGCTGCCGCACCCGTCGTCCGTGTCGTACGCGTGCGCGCGGCTGGGCTGGCCGCTGGAGGACACCGAGACGGTGTCCCTGGTGGGCAGGGACCCGGCCACGCTGAGTGCCGCGCTGTACGAGGGCCGTCGTCTGCTGGTGCTGAGCGCGGGGGCGGACACCCCCGGCCGGGTCGCCGCGCTGCTGCGCGCGCGGGGCTTCGGGCCCAGCGGGCTGCACCTGCTGGAGCGGCTGGGGGACCCGGACCAGGAGCGGCAGGTACACGGCACGGCCGACGCCTGGACCGTCCCGCCGGGCGACCCGCTGAACATCCTGGCGGTCGAGTGCCGCCGCGCCGCCGAGGACGCGGGGCCGCGCCTCGGAGCCGTACCGGGCCTGCCGGACGCGGCGTACGAGAACGACGGCCAGCTCACCAAGCGGCATGTGCGTGCCGCGACCCTGGCGGCGCTGGCACCCGCGCCCGGGGAACTGCTGTGGGACATCGGCGGCGGCTCGGGCTCGGTCGGCATCGAGTGGATGCGGACGCACCGCTCCTGCCGGGCGATCACGGTGGAGCGCGACGAGGCGAGGGCGGCCCGCATCGCCCGCAACGCGGAGGCACTGGGCGTACCGGCCCTGAAGGTGGTCCAGGGGGCGGCCCCCCGGGTGCTCTCCCCCCTCCCCGTCCCCCAGGCGGTGTTCATCGGCGGCGGTCTGACGGCCCCCGGCCTGCTGGAGGCGTGCTGGGAGGCGCTCGCGGCGGGCGGCAGGCTGGTCGCGAACACGGTGACGCTGGAGTCCGAGGCGCTGCTGGCCGACTGGTACCGGCGGCACGGCGGGGAGCTGGTCAGGCTGGCGGTCGCGCACGCGGTGCCGGTGGGCGGCTTCACGGGCTGGCGCCAGGCGATGCCGGTAACGCAGTGGTCCGTAACCAAGCCAGGAACTGAGGAACCATGACCGTCTACTTCATCGGTGCGGGCCCCGGGGCCGCGGACCTGATCACCGTACGGGGCGCGCGCACGCTGGCGTCCTGCCGGGTGTGCCTGTACGCGGGCTCGCTGGTCCCGCGCGAGCTGCTGGCGGAGTGCCCGCCGGACGCGCGGCTGGTGGACACGGCGAACCTGGACCTGGACGCGATCACCGGGGAACTGGTCCGCGCGCACGAGGCGGGCCACGACGTGGCGCGGCTGCACTCGGGCGACCCGTCCGTGTTCAGTGCGGTGGCGGAGCAGATGCGCCGCCTGGACGCGGCGGGCGTCCCGTACGAGGTCGTCCCCGGCGTTCCGGCGTTCGCGGCGGCCGCGGCGGCGCTGAAGCGGGAGCTGACGGTGCCGACGGTCGGCCAGACGGTCGTCCTGACCCGTATCGCCCAGCAGGCCACACCCATGCCGGACGGCGAGGACCTCGCCACGCTGGGCCGCAGCGGCGCGCTGCTGGTGCTGCACCTGGCGGCGCGGTACGTGGACCGCGTGGTGTCGGAACTCGTCCCCCACTACGGCGAGGACTGCCCGGCCGCGGTCGTCGCGATGGCCAGCCGCCCGGACGAACTGGTCCTGCGCGGCACCCTCGCGGACATCGCGTCCCGGACGAAGTCGGCGGGCGTCACGAGGACGGCGGTCATCCTGGTCGGCCGCACCCTGGCCGCCACCCAGTTCCGCGACAGCCACCTGTACTCCCCGGAGAGGGACCGGCACGTGTGCTGAACGGGCCGGGACCCGCCGGGACCGGAACGGCGAGTCCGGTCCCGCTCACGGCCTCCCACCCGCCGCCGCACGGGGCGGCCGTCGAACCGGGCCCGGCGCACCCGGCGGGCGAGGCGGCCGGCCGCGCGCGCAGGACCCGCCGGGTGGGCCGGCCGACGCGGCGAGCGCGGTCACCGCGACGCCCCGTTCCGCGTCGGGCTCACCTCGCCGGACGCCGTGCACCACCCGACGGGCGTGGATGACGCCGGGGGCGGTGGCCGGTGACCGTTGCCCGTCCCGTGGGCGCCCGTCGGGAGACAGCCGCGACGCGTCGGGGGAGCGGACGCGGCCCGGGGCTCACGGGCGGTCGGCGGTCTCGTGGCGGCCGACGTTCTCCGAGACCTTCCTCAGCAGGGGATTCAGACGCTCCCCCAGGTCCTGGAAGTCGCGGTGGGCGCCGTCGGACCACTGGGCCAGACCGGCCACCATCGCGCGTCCCTGGCCGTTGAAGGCCTGGATGAGGCCGCTGTCGGGGGGCAGGACCGGGAGGCCGGAGTCCGGGGGCGGGGCCTGCGCGGCGACCTGGTAGTCGTGGAAGGCCATGGTCAGCTCGGTCACGATCCGGACCGTGTCCTTCGGGTCCTTCATCGTGAAGACCGCCAGGTTGTACTGGTTGTTCTGGGCGTCCTTGTAGAGCGCGATGTGCTCGCCCAGGCAGCCTTCGCCCTCCTCGATGTGCGCGATCAGGGTCGGGCCGACCGAGTCCGGTTCGGTGCAGGACTCCAGTGCCGCCGCCCCCACCTTGGTGTACGTGCCGCCCCTGCCGTCCGAGACCTCGGGCGGGAACGCCTGTTCCAGCGGGATCACCGGGCGGTCCGCGGCGGCCGCCGCGACGGTGGGGGCGGGGGACGCCGCCTGTGCGGGCGCGGCCGTCACCGGTTCGTCGTCCGACGGAGGGGCCGTGAGCCTCATGGCCAGGAAGGCCACCGCCGCGGCCGACAGGGCCAGGGCCGCGTTGCGGGGCCAGACCCGCCGGGAGCTGGGGGAGGGCGCGTTCGGTTCGTCGCCGGGCAGTCTGTCGTTCTCTTGCACGGGTGAACGCTAGTGCGAGGACTCCTTTGAGGCGGACACGAGGCGGTCACGGCCTGATCACTGCCCCGGGGCCGAGGAGCCGGGTGCTTCCCGCGCGTCGACAGGCAGTGGCGTGTGTGTGGAATGTCAGTGTCGGGAAGTGCTGGCGGGTTGCCGGCGGTGCGTCGGACGGCATGCCGTCCATGGGGGCCCACGAGCGACGCGGAGGGATGTCCGGCGGCGGACGCGGGCGGGAGGGCCCGGGACCGGCAGGGCCGCCTCGGTGTCCGGGGCGGCCCCGTCGCCCCCGCCCACCGCGCCGCAGGCCGTGCCGCCGAGGCCGCCCGGCGAGTACCACTTCCTCTGCGTACGAGCGGACGACGAATCACGTCCCGGGGCCAGGTGCGGACGGACGGCAGCGGCTTGAGGCTCAAGAGCGGACACCGGTACACCGACTGCCTGTTCATCTGCTCGCGGCCGGTGAGTCCCGTGGACGGCGCGGTCAGCCGGCACCGTGAGCCGACGGGCGCTCTCCCCGCCGCGTGCGCGGGGAGCGTGCCCGTCGCGGCGGCCGTACGGTGAAGAGATGCGACAGGTTCCGGGCCGGGACCGGGTGGGCCGGGACCGGGTGGCCCTCTTCTCCTTCGCGGTCGTGTGCGTGCTCGCGGGCGGCAACGCCGTCGGCATCCGCTTCACCAACCGGGAGCTGGATCCGCTGTGGGGCGCGTCCCTGAGGTTCGGCGCGGCGGCGCTGGTGCTGCTGGCCATCATGCGGGGGATGCGGCTGGAGTGGCCGCGCGGCCGGGCGCTGGCCGGGTCGGCGCTGTTCGGGGTGCTGAACTTCGGCGTGACCTTCGCCCTCGCCTACTACGCGCTGGTCCATCTGCACGCGGGCCTCGCGCAGACCCTGCTGGCGCTGGTGCCGCTGGCGGCGCTGCTGCTGTCGGTGGCCCAGCACCAGGAGCGGCTGCGGCTGTGGGCCCTGCTCGGCACGGTGTGCGCGGTGGCGGGCGTGGCCGTGGTGTCGCGTGCGCCGCTCCAGGCGGATGTGCCGTGGCAGGCGCTGCTGGCGATGCTGGGCTCGGTGCTGTCGCTCGCGCAGTCGGCGGTGCTGGTGCGGAGGCTGCCGAAGGTGCACCCGGTGGTGATGAACGCGGTCGGGATGGCGGCGGCGGCCGTGCTGCTGTTCGCGGGCTCGCTGGTGGCGGGCGACGACTGGAGGCTGCCCGAGCGGGCGGCGACCTGGTGGGCGCTGGGGTATCTGGTGGTGGCGGGTTCGGTGCTGACGTTCGTCTTCTACCTGACGCTGATCCAGCGGTGGAGCGCGTCCCGGGCGGCGTACGTGTTCGTGGTCATCCCGGTGGTGACGATCGTCGCGTCCGCGTGGCTGGACGACGAGCCGCTGACGGTCTCGCTGCTGCTGGGGGCGCCGCTGATCCTGCTCGGGGTGTGGCTGGGGGCGCTGCGGGAGGCGGAGGAGCAGGGGGAACGGGCGGAGACCGGAGGGTAGCGGGCGCCGGCCCGGCACGGTCGGCTCCGCCGCGGCCATGGCGCCGTCGCCACTGCCGGTCGTCACCGACGCGTCCCCACCGCGGCGGCGCACCCCCGGGGACGGACCGTCGTCCCCGGGAGTGCGCCCACGCGAGGCCGCGCGTGGTGCGTGCCGGGTGCGCGCCGCCCTGCTGCCTGTCCGGACGGGGAGAGGGCATCCGCCGGGGCGGGCGCACCAGGCCGCAGCACCCAGGAAACCACCGCCCACGACACCGCTCCGAGGGCCGAACGGCCCCTGGGACCAGGGCCGTTCGGGCAAGACGCCGGGGTGCGATACTCCGGCCGTCGAGCCGCGGGCACCGCACCGGAACACCGCGCGCACGCACTGAACGCACCGCACGAACTGGAGCCGCACGATGCGCCGCCTCGCCCTGTACTCCGCCACCGTCTGCGCCCTGTCCGCGGCCGCCGCCACGGTGTCCTACCTCCACGGCAGAGGGGTCGTCGGCACCGTCTGGGTACTGCTCGCGGGCGTGTCGTCGAACATGGCCTGGTACTACTTCCGTCGGGCCCGACCCCGTCCCGCGACCGTGCCCCCCTGTGGATCCGCCGGAGAAGCCTGCGGCACCTGCGTGAGGAGCTGCGCGTGACCACCGCCGACTACCACGCCCTGCTCGCCCGTCAGGAGGCCATGCGCCTGCGGCAGAGCCTCCTCTCGACGGGGCCCGCCGCTCCCGGCGCCCGCCCCCCGCGCCGGAACGGTCCGGCGGCGGTGGCCGACCCGTACGCGGACCAGGGCCACGACAGCGCCCGCGACCAGTGGGTCATCACCGAGCACCTGCCGCTCGTCACACCCTTCGACCAGCTCATCGCGCATCTCTACGACGCGATGTTCGAGCGCCACCCCTACCTGAGGTCACTGTTCCCGGACTCCATGGACTTCCAGCGGGCCCATCTGGAAAGGGCGTTCCGCTACCTCGTCGAGAACCTGCACCGCCCGGAGGCCCTCGCCGTCCACTGCGCCGCCCTCGGCCGCGACCACCGGCGGCTCGGCGTCCGCCCGGCCCATCTGGCCGTGTTCGAGGAGGCCCTCGCGGAGGCCCTGCGCCGCAGCGCGGGCGCGTCCTGGACACCCGAGCTGGAGGGCGCCTGGCTGCGGATGCTCCGCTGCGGGGTCGCCGCGATGGTGGCAGGGGCGGAGACGGCCACCTACGAACCGACCTACTGGAACGGGCAGGTGACGGAACACCGGCTCGCCCACGCGGCCACCGGCGCCGCCGTCGCCGTCCTGCGGGTGCGCCCCTCGGAGCCGTACCCCTACCGCGCCGGCCAGTACGCGAGCCTGGAGTCTCCGCTGCTGCCGCAGACCTGGCGCCCGTACGTGATCGCGGGCGCGCCCCGCGCGGACGGCGAGCTGGAGTTCCACGTACGGGCGGCGGCCCCCGGCGGGGTGAGCGAGGCGCTGGCCGTGCACACCCGGCCCGGCGACACCCTGCGCCTGGGCCCCGCGCGCGGCACCATGACGCTGGACGAGGCGGACCTGGCCGTCCGGGACGTGCTGATCGTGGCGGCGGGCACCGGCTGGGCCACCGCCAAGGCCCTGCTGGAGGACCTGGCCGGACGCCGCGCCCCGGGCCGCACCGCCCACCTGGCCCTCACCGCCCGGACCCGGGCGGACCTGTACGACGAGGAGGCGCTCGGGCGGCTGGAGGCCCGGTGTCCGTGGCTGCGCGTGAGCCTGGCGCCGCCCGGCCGACCGCCCGTCCACGAGGACTGGGCGACGAGCACCGCGTACGTCAGCGGCCCCCCGGACATGGTCGAGGACACCGTCCGGACGCTGACCGTCCTGGGCCTGCCCGCCCACCGCGTCCACCACAACCCCCAGCCCCCGGGGTCCCGCTGACCGCGCCCCGTCCCGCACGCCACCCCGGGCGGGCTGTTCGGCACGCCCGGGGCCGGACGGCCTCTTCCGCAGAACGCACAGGCTGTGTTCACTGCACTACGGACGTTGCCGTCCGACGGACATTGCCGTTCCAGACCCGGGAGGCCCCCATGGCGGGAAAGCGAGCCGAGCGGTGATCGCGGCGGTGGGTCACACCGACCTGACGCCCAGCACCCTCACACTGGTCGAGACAGAGCTGCGGGCCCGCCTGGAGCGCCTCGCGGAGGAGGCCACCGGCCTCGTCCGGGTCGGCTCCGGGCTGCCGCTGGCGTTCGGGCGCGCCGTGCGGGAGGCGGGGCGGCGGCTCGTCGTGCTGCTGCCCGCGCAGGGCTCCGTACCGGCCGTGCTGCCGCGCCGCGACCGGGTCGCGGCCGGTGAACTGCTGCTGCTTGCCGAGCGCATGAGGTTGCTGCCGTACGACCCCGAGGGGCGCGACGCCTGCGTCTCCGCCGACGAGCGGATGATCCGCACCAGCCGTCGTCTGCTGGCCGTCTGGGACGGCTCCCCGTCCAACGGGCGGGACGCGACCGCCCACCTGGTGGCCTATGCCCGGGCACGGGGCATCCCCGTGGACGTGGTGTGGCCGAGAGGCGCGGCGCGCACCGGCGCGGGTGCCCGCCCGAACAGCGTGCCGGCACCCCGATGACCCGCCGACCGTCCCGGTCACCGGAGCGCGAGCGAGGCCCACCAGGGCCCTCCCCAGGGACCGTTCGGCCCTGTCCGGCCCCCCACCCCCGCCACGGATCATGTGGCGGCACACCAGCGATGTGGGGAGGTCACCGGTCCGGTGGACACGGCAGAAGAGACAGGGACGAGCCAGGCGGTCACCGCCGGAGCCGAAACGGCCGAGGCCGGAGCGGCCGGTGCCGGACCCGGCGGTGGCCGCTCCACCTGGGTGGACTGGCTGACCACGACCGACCACAAGAAGATCGGCACGATGTATCTGGTGTCGTCCCTGGTCTTCTTCGTCATCGGAGGCGTGCTCGCCCTGGTGATGCGGGCCGAACTGGCTCGCCCCGGCACCCAGATCGTCTCCAACGAGCAGTTCAACCAGGCGTTCACCATGCATGGTTCGATCATGCTGCTGCTGTTCGCCATGCCGTTGTTCACCGGCTTCGCGAACTGGATCATGCCGTTGCAGATCGGCGCGCCCGACGTGGCGTTCCCCCGGCTGAACATGATCGCCTTCTGGCTGTTCCTCTTCGGCTCGCTGATCGCGGCGAGCGGCTTCCTGACGCCGGGCGGCGCGGCCTCCTTCGGCTGGTTCCTGTACGTCCCGCTGTCGGACGCGGTGCACTCGCCGGGGCTCGGCGCGGACCTGTGGATCATGGGGGTCGCCCTCAGCGGCTTCGGCTCGATCTTCGGCGCGGTCAACTTCATCACCACGATCATCTGCATGCGGGCGCCCGGCATGACGATGTTCCGGATGCCGATCTTCACCTGGAACGTGCTGCTCACCGGCGTACTGATCCTGATGGTCTTCCCGGTGCTGGCGGCGGCCCTGTTCGGCCTCGAAATGGACCGCAAGTTCGGCTCGCACGTCTTCGACCCGGCGAACGGCGGCGCGTTGCTGTGGCAGCACCTGTTCTGGTTCTTCGGCCACCCCGAGGTGTACGTCCTGGCGCTGCCGTTCTTCGGGATCGTCTCGGAGATCGTGCCGGTCTTCTCCCGTAAGCCGATGTTCGGCTACATAGGCCTGATAGCCGCGACGATCGCGATCGCCGGCCTGTCGGTGACGGTGTGGGCGCACCACATGTACGTCACGGGCGGTGTCCTGCTCCCGTTCTTCTCCTTCATGACGTTCCTGATCGCCGTGCCGACCGGGGTCAAGTTCTTCAACTGGATCGGCACGATGTGGAAGGGCTCGCTCTCCTTCGAGACGCCGATGCTGTGGGTGACGGGCTTCCTGCTGACCTTCACCTTCGGCGGTCTGACGGGTGTGCTCCTGGCGTCCCCGCCGCTGGACTTCCACGTCTCCGACTCGTACTTCGTGGTCGCCCACTTCCACTACACGCTCTTCGGCACGGTGGTGTACGCGATGTTCGCGGGCTTCCACTTCTGGTGGCCGAAGTTCACGGGCAGGATGCTGGACGAACGCCTCGGCAAGATCACCTTCTGGACCCTGACGGTCGGCTTCCACATGACGTTCCTGGTCCAGCACTGGCTGGGCGCGGAGGGCATGCCGCGCCGGTACGCCGACTACCTGGCGGCGGACGGCTTCACCACCCTCAACACCGTCTCCTCCATCGGCTCCTTCCTCCTGGGCCTGTCCTTCCTCCCCTTCTTCTACAACGTCTGGAAGACGAGCCGGTACGGCGCGAAGGTCGAGGTGGACGACCCCTGGGGCTACGGCCGCTCGCTGGAGTGGGCCACCTCCTGCCCGCCTCCGCGGCACAACTTCACGACTCTGCCGAAGATCCGCTCCGAGTCCCCGGCGTTCGACCTGCACCACCCGGAGATCGCGGTGCTGGACAGGGCACAGAACGGCGGGCTGCCGGACGGGCCGCCGGACAAGGCCCTGACCGATGCCGCCCAGCCCCGCTGACGGGAGCCGCGCCATGTCCCTCACGGTCCCGGCCCTGGGTATCGCGGTCGTGTTCGCCTCCGGCTGCGTCTGGTACGTGCCCGCGCTGGCCGACGTCCGGGCGGGTGCCGACCGCCCCCTCTCCCGCCGGCTGGCGGCCACCGCCTGCCTGGTGGGCTGGTCCACGGCCCCGCTGGCCGCCCTGCTGCTCCTGACAGGCCCGGACTGGCGCGCGGCGGCTGCGGCCACGGCCCTGGGCGCCGCGGCGGCCACGACGCTACGGCTCCGGGCCGCGTCCCACCGCCGCCGGGAGTCCGCCGAGCAGGCCCTCCACTGGGCGGCCCTGCTGCGCACCCCGCCACCCCCGCCACCCCGCGACCGGGCTCGCCTGGCGGCTCGCCGGACGGCCGCGACCCTGACGCTGACCGCGGCGTCGGTGGCCCTGCTGACCACGACGGCGATGGTCCGCTGAGGGGTGCGGGAACGCGGCGGGCCCGAGGCGGCCGGGCTTGCCGGTACGGGCCACGTGGGGCGTCCCTCGCCGGTACGTTGTGTGCCAGGTGCGGACGGAGCCGCCGGACGCGGCCCCGGGGTGCCCGGGGCGCACCGCGTCTGTGACCCACGTCACGGATCGTGTTCTCGCGGATGCCGATGAGTTCGCCGGGCGGCCGGGGTCTGCCCTGGTACAAGAAGTCGTGAAGCGGCCGAGGAAGAGGCAACCCCCATGCACATCGTGATCAGCGAGTTCATCAGCCTGGACGGCGTCGTGCAGGCGCCGGGCGGCCCGGACGAGGACACCGACGGCGGCTTCGCGCACGGTGGCTGGACGCACCCGTTCTTCGACCCGGAGGTGGTCGGCGGCGCCTTCGACGAGGCCCTGGGCAAGGCGGAGGCGCTGCTGTTCGGACGGCGGACCTGGCGGACGATGGCTTCGGCGTGGCCCGGGCGCGCGGGGGACCCGTTCGCGGACCGGATGAACGCGATCCGCAAGTACGTGGTGAGCGGCACGCTGGGGGACGGCGACCTGACCGCCTGGGACAACACCACCCTCATCCCCGCCGCCGACGCCACCCCCCGCATCCGCGACCTGCGCGAGGCTCCGGGCGGCGACCTGCTCGTCATGGGCAGCCCCACCCTCGCCCGCACACTCCTGAGCGAGGACCTGGTGGACGAACTGCACCTGACGGTCATGCCGGTCCTGCTGGGCGGCGGAAAGACGATCTTCCCGGCGGACGGCGCGCTGCGCACGCTGGAACTGGTGTCGACGGTGACCAGCGGCACGGGGGCGCAGGTCTGCACGTACCGCCGGGCGCACAAGACCGAGGGATAGGCCCCGGCCCGGCGGGTCACGCCCGGGTCGCGGCAGGCACCCGCCCGGCCCGGACGCCCCGGCATGAGCCGCCGGATTCTCCCCAGGGCCGAACCGCGGCCGCGCCCGCGCGCGCCCTCCCGTCCGTGAGGGCCGGCCGTCGGTGCTGCGGAGAACGCCGCCACGTACACCGGCACCTGGGGCCTGACCGCACCGGCCGGGCGGCCGGCCGCCGGTGCCGCCCCGTCCAGGTCCGGGGCCCGGGCGCCGTCGGCCGGCGTGACGTCCGTCCGGACGGAGCGCGCGAGGGCGCGCCGGCCGTGTGAAGAGGACTGAAGGGGTCGGGGGCCGCCCCTGAGACCGGGGGCACGGCCGTCCACCTTCAGGAGGTGGGCGGGGTGCCGCCCGTCCGACCTGAGGGGGACGCCGGTTCGGGACCTGGGGGCGATCCCCCGGCGCCGCCCCGCTCCTAGCGTTGATGCCATGACCGCGATTTCTGGGCCCGTCTGTGCCGGTGCCTCCACACCCGCCGCCACCGGCACCACCGGATACCCCTCGTTCGCCTCGTACGTGCGGACCCGGGGCCCCGTCCTGCTGCGCACCGCCCGGTCGCTGACCGCGAACCCCTGCGACGCGGAGGACCTGCTCCAGACCGCGCTGACCAAGACGTTCGTCGCCTGGGAGCGCATCGAGGACCACCGCGCGCTGGACGGCTACGTGCGCCGCGCCCTGGTCAACACCCGCACCTCCCAGTGGCGCAAGCGCAAGGTCGACGAGTTCGCGTGCGACGAGCTGCCCGAACCCGCAGTCCACACCGGCGACCCGGGCCAGCCCGACCCGGCCGAGCGCCAGGCGCTGCGCGACGCCATGTGGCGCGCGGTCATGCGGCTGCCCGACCGGCAGCGGGCCATGGTCGTCCTGCGGTACTACGAGGACCTCAGCGAGGCCCAGACCGCCGCCGTCCTCGGGGTCTCCGTCGGTACGGTCAAGAGCGCCGTCTCCCGTGCCCTCGGCAAACTCCGCGAGGACCCGGAGCTGACCCCGTCCCGGGTCTGATCCCGGGCCGACCGCACGGCTTACCCGCGGTACACCACCAGCCCGCTCAACAGACCTACTCCCGGGTAGTGACATACCGCTCGGTATGGGCGCAGAATCGGCACACCCCTACTGCCCTACTGACGCGTAGCCACGCGCCCACCGGGAGGACGCCGTGCTGAGCACCATGCAGGACGTACCGCTGACCGTGACCCGCATCCTGCACCACGGGATGACGATCCACGGCACGTCGCAGATCACCACATGGACCGGCGACCCGGAGCACCCGCACCGGCGCAGCTTCGCGGAGGCAGGCACCCGTGCGACCCGCCTCGCCAACGCCCTGCGCGACGAACTCGGCGTCACCGGTGGCGACCCCGTCGCGACCCTCATGTGGAACAACGCGGAGCACGTGGAGGCGTACTTCGCCATCCCCTCCATGGGTGCCGTCCTCCACACCCTCAACCTGCGGCTCCCCGCCGAGCAGCTCGTCTGGATCGTCAACCACGCCGCCGACCGCGTCGTCATCGTCAACGGCTCCCTCCTCCCCCTCCTCGCCCCGCTCCTTCCGCACCTCCCGACCGTCGAGCACGTCGTCGTGTCCGGCCCCGGCGACCGCGCGCTCCTCGACGGGGCCGCCCCACGGGTCCACGACTACGAGGAGCTCATAGCGGGCCGCCCCACCCGCTTCGACTGGCCCGAGCTGGACGAGCGTCAGGCCGCCGCCATGTGCTACACCTCCGGCACCACCGGCGACCCCAAGGGCGTCGTCTACTCGCACCGCTCCGTCTACCTGCACTCCATGCAGGTCAACATGGCCGAGTCCATGGGCCTCACCGACAAGGACACCTCCCTCGTCGTCGTCCCCCAGTTCCACGTCAACGCCTGGGGCCTTCCGCACGCCACCTTCATGTCCGGCATCAACATGCTCATGCCGGACCGCTTCCTCCAGCCCGCCCCGCTCGCCGACATGATCGAGCGGGAGCGCCCCACCCACGCCGCCGCCGTCCCCACCATCTGGCAGGGCCTCCTGGCCGAGGTCACCGCCCGTCCCCGCGACCTCACCTCCATGGCCAGCGTCACCATCGGCGGCGCCGCCTGCCCGCCCGCGCTGATGGAGGCTTACGAGAAGCTCGGCGTCACCCTCCGCCAGGCCTGGGGCATGACCGAGACGTCCCCGCTCGGCAGCATGGCGTTCCCGCCCGCCGGGCTGACCGCCGAGGAGGAGTGGCCGTACCGCGTCACCCAGGGCCGCTTCCCGGCGGGCGTCGAGGCACGGCTGGTCGGCCCCGGCGGCGATGTCCTGCCCTGGGACGGCGAGTCGGCGGGCGAACTGGAGGTGCGCGGGCCCTGGATAGCGGGGGCGTACTACGGCGGCGCGAACGGCGCCGAGCCGCTGCGCCCGGACGACAAGTTCAGCGCGGACGGCTGGCTGAAGACCGGCGACGTCGGAGTGATCACCGCGAACGGCTATCTGACCCTCACCGACCGCGCCAAGGACGTCATCAAGTCCGGCGGCGAATGGATCTCTTCGGTCCTGTTGGAGAACGTGCTCATGGGGCACCCGGACGTGGCCGAGGCGGCCGTCGTCGCCGTCCCCGACGCGAAGTGGGGCGAGCGCCCCCTCGCCACGGTCGTCCTCAAGGACGGCGCGACCACCGGGTTCGCCGCGCTCCGCGACTTCCTCAGCGCGGCCGGCATCGCCAAGTGGCAGCTCCCGGAGCACTGGGCCCACGTCCCGGCGGTTCCGAAGACCAGCGTCGGCAAGTTCGACAAGAAGGTCATCCGCAGGCAGTACGCGGACGGAGAGCTGGAGGTCTCCCGGCTCTGACCGGGCACGCGGAGGAGAGACGGGCGTCCACCGGCGACAGGAACACCCGTCCCTCCTCCGTCAGTTCGTGCCGATCTTCGCCAGCAGGTCCACGATCCGCGACTGGACCTCTGTGCTCGTCGAGCGCTCCGCGAGGAAGAGCACCGTCTCCCCCGAGGCCAGCTTCGGCAGCTCAGCCTCGTCCAGCCCGGACGAGGTGTAGACGACCAGCGGTGTCCGGTTCAGCAGCCCGTTGGCGCGCAGCCAGTCGATGATGCCCGCGCGGCGGCGCCGTACCTGCATCAGGTCCATCACCACGAGGTTCGGCCGCAGCCCGGTGGCGAGCCCGACCGCGTCGGTGTCCGCCGTCGCCCGCTCGACCTGCATCCCGCGCCGCTCCAGCGCGGCCGTCAGCGCGTGCGCGATCTCGTCCTGCTCCTCGATCAGCAGAACCCGCGACGGATGCTGCTCGCTGTCGCGCGGCGCCAGCGCCTTCAGCAGCACCGCCGGGTCGGCGCCGTACGCGGCCTCCCGCGACGCCTGCCCCAGCCCGGCCGCCAGCAGCACCGGCACCTCGGCCGCGACCGCCGCCTGGCGCAGCGACTGGAGTGCCGTCCGGGTGATCGGCCCGGTCAGGGGGTCGACGAACAGCGCCGCCGGGAACGCGGCGATCTGCGCGTCCACCTCTTCGCGCGAGTGCACGATGACCGGCCGGTAGCCGCGCTCGCTCAGCGCCTGCTGGGTGGCACCGTCCGGGGCGGGCCAGACCAGGAGACGGCGCGGGTTGTCCAGCGGTTCCGGCGGCAGCTCGTCGTCGACGGGCTGCGGCTGCGGCTCGTTGGCGACCTCCACGGCGCCGCCCGGGCCGTCCAGCGGCTCGGGACCCTCGTCGGCGCCCTCGTCCGGCGCGCCTATCTCGTACGCCCGCCCGCGACCCTCGCTGGGCGGTGTGCCGAGCACCGGCTGCGGCGGCTGCGGGGACGGCACGGGACCGTTGGCCGCTCCGGGCTGGCGGTCGCCCTCCGGGGGCGTGGCCAGCCTGCGCCGCCGCCCGGAACCCGAGCCGGACACGGGCGTACCGGTGGGCGTGGCTCCGGGGGCGGGGGGCTGCGCGGCCTGCTGCGGCTGCTGCTGGGCGAAGGGGACGCCCTGGCCGAGCGTACGGACGCTGAAGGCGCGCCCCTGGGTGGAGTCGGCCCCCTCGGCGGGCCGCGCCGCGGTGCCGGGGAGGGGATGCGGCTGCGGCGGCGTGTGGTCGGCCCCCGGGGCCGTACGTACGGAATCGTGCCGTCCCTCGGCACCGCCCGGCCCGCCCGGCGGCACCGGCTGCCCGGCCGGTACGGGCCCGGGCCCCGCGGCCTGCGGGGAAGGCGCGCCCTGCGCGTCCGCCCGGTCGGCGGCGGCAGGCGGCAGCGCGAAGGGCGACCGTCCTCCGGCCTCCGCGGTCTGCGCCCGCTCCTGACCGGCGGCGAGTGCCCGCCTAGCCCGCCGCCCGGCAGACGCGGTCTCACCGGCCGGTACGGCTCCGGCGGGCAGGCCACCGGCCGGTACGGCTCCGGCGGGCAGGCCACCGGGCGGTACGGCTGCGGCGGAAGCCGTGGCTTCGGGCGCCGCGCCCTGAGGCGCCACCGTCCCGCCGGGCAGAGCTCCGGGAGGCAGAGCTCCGGGAGGCACGGGTGCGGCAGGCAGGCCCCCGGGCGGCACCCCTTCGGGCGCCCCGGCCCCAGAAGGCGCACCCCCGGCCGGTCCCGCTGCGGGCACGCCGCCCGCGTCCTGAGCCTGAGACGGCGCGGGCGGCAGCGCCGCCACCGGTCCCTGAGGAGAAGCCGTCCGCCGTGCCCGCCGCCCCGTCCCCTGCGGCGGCACCGGCACGGCCTCCCCCTGCGGGGCCACACCCTGCGGCGGCACCGTGCCGCCGAGCCCTGCCGGACGCGCCTGAGCGCTGCTCTCCCCGGCCATCACGACGGAGCCCTCGGCGGGCGTCGCCGCCCGGCCCGCGGGCGCTTCCGGAGCGGCCTCCGCCGGGCTCGGCCGTCCCCGCCGCCGCCCGGTCGGCTCGGGCACGGCGACCTCGGCCGCGGAAGCCCGCGCGGGCACCCGCTGCTCCCCTGTTCCGTCCGTACCGTCATCCGCGGCACGCCGCGCCCGCCGCCGCCCGGTAGGCCCACCGGCCACGGGGTCCTCGGCCCGAACCGGACTGTCCAGGAAGGCGTCCGTGGAGGCCCGCCGCGCCCGGCGCCGCCCGCCCCCACCCGTGTCCGCGGCCTGCTGCGCCGGCAGCGCGGGCGCACCGGAAACCGCGGGAGCCACGGCGCCCGCGGCCTCTTCCGCCCGGGCGGGCGCGGCCGTCCCCGCCGCCTCCCCCACCGGCACCTCGACCACATACGCACTGCCGCCCGCCCCGCCGCCGGGCACGTCGTGCGTCTGGAGCACGCCGCCGTGAGCCTGCACGATGCCGCGCACGATGGGCTGGTGCACCGGGTCGCCGCCGGTGTGCGGCCCGCGCACCTCGATCCGTACGACGTCGCCGCGCTGAGCCGCCGCGACCACGATGGTGGAGTCCGCATACCCGCCGCCGGCCGCGACCCGCGAGGTCCCCGTCGAGTCGACCCCGGCGACGTCCGCGACCAGGTGCGCGAGCGCCGTGGCGAGCCGGTCTCCGTCCACCTCGGCCTCGATGGGCGGGGCGTGCACGGCGAACTGCACCCGCCCGGGCCCGATGAGCTCGACGGCCCCCTCGACCGCCCGGGACACGACACCGTCCAGCCCCACCGGCGCCTTGTCCAGATCGGCCTCGCCCATGTCGAGCCGCTGGAAGCACAGGACGTTGTCGACGAGCGTGGTCATCCGCGCGTACCCGGCGGCCAGGTGGTGCAGGATCTGGTTGGCCTCGGGCCACAACTGCCCGGCCGGGTCGGCGGCGAGGACGCCCAGCTCGCGCCGCAGCTCCTCCAGGGGCCCGCGCAGGGACTCCCCGAGCACGGCGGTGAGCTGCGCGTGCCGGGCCCCGAGAGCGTCGTACCGCCGTTCGGCTGCGGCGAGCCGCTCCTCGTACGCCCGCACCTCCCCGCCGTGCTTCTCCTCGGCCTCCGCCAGCTCGGCGGCGTGCTGCTCGCTGAGCTGCTCGTACGGGCGGCGGTCGTTGAAGGTCAGGACGGCGCCGACGAGCTGGTCCCCGTCGCGCACGGGCGCGGTGGTGAGGTCGACGGGCACCGGGGACCCGTCCTTGGCCCACACGACCTGCCCGCGGACGCGGTGCTTCCGCCCGGACCGCAGCGTGTCGGCCAGCGGCGACTCGTCGTAAGGGAACGGCTCCCCGTCGCCCCGCGAGTGCAGCATGAGCTGGTGCAGCTCCTTGCCGCCCAGGTCGCTTGCGCGCCACCCGAGGATCTGTGCGGCGGCGGGGTTGACGAGGACGATCCGCCCGTCGGTGTCGGTCCCGACGACGCCCTCGGAGGCGGCCCGCAGGATCATCTCGGTCTGCCGCTGGGAGCGGGCCAGCTCGGCCTCGGTGTCGAGGGTGCCGGAGAGGTCGCGGACGACGATCATGAGCAGCTCGTCGCCGCTGTAGCCCACGCCGCCGGTGCTGTACGAGTCGTACGCCTCGTGCCCGTCCTCAAGACTGGCGCTGGTCGCCTCGACCGGGAACTCGCTGCCGTCGGTGCGCCGGGCGACCATGCGGGTGGGTTTGGTCCGCCCGCGCGGATCGGCGGAGTCGGGGCGGCGCATGGAGCCGGGGATGAGCCGGGAGTCGAAGGAGGGCAGCAGATCGAGCAGCCCGCGCCCGACCAGCGCCGTCCCGGGCGTCTCGAACATCTCCAGGGCGATGGTGTTGGCGTTGACGACCGTGCCGTTGGTGTTGACGAGGACGAGCCCGTCGGGCAAGGCGTCGAGTATGGCTGCGAGGCGAGCAGCGCCTCGGGATGGCCTGCTGCTCACGACGACGCTTCCTCCCACTGACCTACTGCCGCGCTTACGGGAGGGAGTCTAAGGGCTGAGGGTACGGGCGTGACGGCGGATGAGGAGGAGTGACGGGCGGCCCGGTGTGCCCACGGCGCACGCCCGTGCACGTCGGACGCTCCCGGCCGCCCTGTCCCGGCCCTATCCCCGGACCATCGGGAGCACCGGCCGGAGCTCCTCCCAGCGCCCGATCTCGCAGCCGTCTGCACGGCTGAACCGGGCGTCGACGGGCCGCCCGTGCCAGGTGCCCTCGACGTGCGCGGTGGCGGGTCCGCCGTGCTGCTGGGTGCACATCCGGCCCTGCGGGACGGGCGCGAACGGGTCCCGCCCGCCTTCGGACAGCGCCTCCAGCCGCTCGCAGGCCTTCTGGGCGCGCGGGTGGGTGCCGGAGGCGCGCTCGGGCCGGCACTCCAGCCGGAAGGTCCCGTCGGCGGCGGGGTTGCCGGAGCGCTCGACGGTGACGGTGAGTGTGTCGGGGGAGCCGAGAAGCGGCAGCGGAACGGGCAGCGGCCCGAGAACCTCCCCGGAGGCGGGCGCGGCGGCGCCGAGCGCTGAGAGGGAGGCGAGCGAGGCGGCGGAGGCCAGGGCGAGGCGGCGCAGCATACGAACTCCAGCAGGGTCGGTTTCACAGGCCGGGCGACCGGGGCGGCCCCGCGGCCGTCGCCCCCCGGCCCCCTTCACCCCACTAACGCAGCACCGCCCGCCACGTTGCGCAACCGAAAGCCTTTGCCCTGCGCCCCCCGTGCCTAGTACCGTGGACGGCGATTGGTGACCGGCCCCCAGGCTGTGTCATCATCTGCACGCACCACTCGCTTACGCGAGTGGGCTGGAGGCGTCGCCTAGTCCGGTCTATGGCGCCGCACTGCTAATGCGGTTTCGGGGTAACCCCCTGATCGAGGGTTCAAATCCCTCCGCCTCCGCCAGAAGAAACCGAAGCCCCGGCCACCAGGCCGGGGCTTCGGCCGTTCCGGCCCGCCCCTCCAGGTGTCCGTTTTCTCCTCATTGGCCACCCTGTGGCTTATGGATTTCGCATGGCGGCGCGGTTCATGTAATGTTGTTCCCGCAACGCCGACCGGGCCGAAAAGCCCGGAAGGAAAGTCGGAGAGTAAGATCACCGACAAGCACTCGTAGCTTAACGGATAGAGCATCTGACTACGGATCAGAAGGTTGCAGGTTCGAATCCTGCCGAGTGCACACAGCTCAGAAGCCCCTCGGGATCATCCCGAGGGGCTTCTGACATCAGCGGGTGACATCAACGCCCGAGAATAAACCGATCAAGCGGCAGGCTGCTCCTCCGGCCCCTCTCCCTCTTCCGGGTCGATGTCGTCGAGCCCGAGCGCGTCGTCCATGCGGTCGTCGGCGGCCCGCAACGTCGTCTGCATGACATGGGTGTAGGTGTCGAGCGTCATCGTGATCGTGCTGTGCCCGAGGGTCTCCATGATGATCCGGGCGTCCACTCCCTGAGCGAGCAGAAGCGACGCGCACGTGTGCCGGAGGTCGTGCACGCGGACGCGCCGCACCTTGGCCTTCGCGCACAGGATCGTGAGCATCCGGTTCAGGCTGCGCGGGTCGGTGGCCCGCCCGGTCGACGTGGTGAAGACGAGCCCGCCCGGCTGGTGATCCAGCGGCTTCCACTTCGCGCCGGCCACCTTCCGCTCCTCGTCCTGCTCGGCCCGGTGAGCGTGGAGCGCGTCCACGCACCGCTTGGGGAGCGAGACCGTACGGATGGACCGGGCGGTCCTGGGCGTGCCGAAGAGGAGTTCCCGCTTGATCCTGTGGAGGTTCCGGCGGACCCGGAGCTGTCCGGCCGCGAGGTCGACGTCCGACCACGTGAGTCCTAGGACTTCGCCGCGCCGGAGCCCGGTGGAGACGAGCAGGAGCCACAGGGCGTAGAGGTGGTGGTCCCGGGCCGCCTTGAGGAGCAGTCGGGCCTCTCCCGTGTCCAGCGGGCGCACCTCTTCATACTGCACGGTGGGGGTCTCCACGATTCTGGCGACGTTACGGGCGATCAGTTCCTCGCGGACGGCCTGCTGAAGGGCGGAGCGGAGTACGGCGTGGACGTACTGCACAGTCCGGGCCGACGGCCGACGCTCGCAGCACTTCCGCACAGCGCAGCAGGTCTGCTCCTCCTTCGGGCGGGCCGCGTCCACCCCGCGCAGGCAGCACAGGCACCCGTCCTTGAACGCGGCGAGGAACAGCCGCACGTCCGTGGGGGAGAGGCGGTTGAGCCGCTTCTTCCCGAGGGCGGGCCGGATGTAGAGGCGGGACAGACCCTCGTAGCTGTTGAGCGTCGCCGGCTTGAGCCTGCTCGGGGCGACCACGGCGAGCCAGTAGGTCAGGTAGTCCCCGAAGGGCATCGCCGACGTGGCGGCGGGGATGCCTTGGCGGGTCTTGTTCCGCATCTCGATGAGCTTGTCGTTCACCTCCTCGCGCGTCTTGCCGTAGGCGAACTTCCGGGTGCGGGTGCCGTCCGGCCGGTAGACGTACGCGGCGGCTTGGTAGCGGCCGTCCGCGCGCTTCGTGATGGTGCCTTCGCCGTTGGCACGCCTCTTCGCCTTCAGGGGTTCTCCCCAAGCCGGTTGGTCATATACGTGCGGAGCGAGTCGAGGGGGATCCGGCGGGCGCGGCCCTCGGTGTAGCTGGGCAGGGCGCCGGAGCGAAGCAGGTCGTAGACCTTGCTGCGGCTGAGCTTGAGTGCCGCCATGACTTCCGGGACGGTCACGGCGACGTGGGTGGTCGGGAGCGCGGTCGTCAAGGCATTGCCTCCTTGGCGGTCGATGGGGCCTCCGCGGCCCCCTTCTGGGAGATCCGCCACGTCCGCCACGCCGCCACATCGCAGGTCAGAGCCTTGATCGTGTGGCGGATAGGTGCCGCCACACCGGCATGGTGTGGCGGCACCGGCGGGGGCGGTCGCGCTATCCGGTGGCAGTGGTGAGCTGTGTGGCGGTTTCCGCTGACGTGTGGCGGATGGGTGTGGCGGGATCCGCCACGGATTCACCCCTGCTGACCTGCGGTGTGGCGGACGTGGCGGATTCCTCGGGGAGCGGAGGGCAGTACCGTGTCCAGGCGTCGGTGAGGTCCTCGGCGTAGTAGCCCTTGGGGAACCCGGAGGGCATGCGGATGCCCCGCGGCTTGATTGTCCATCAGGCGTGATTGGCGGCTGCGCTCAGGCTGCAACGTGGCCGAGACCGTGACGTACTGGGGGGAAGCGTGGCCGGGGCCGGTGGGTGGTTGCTGGAGACACACGTGGCGGGTGCTTGTTCGGCGCACCCGCCGTCGTGGCTGACTTTCTGTGGCTGAGGTCGCCAACGGAACGGGGCAGCCGACCGGAGAAGGTGGCGCGGTCCGGAGCTATGCGGACATGGCGTAGGTGAAGCCGAGGGAGGTGAGTCCTTCGGCCTGGCACAGCCGGTCGGAGGGTCCGCCGGTCTCGGTCTGGAGGAGTTGGTAGGCGGCGCCGTGGGACTGGCCCCAGTGCATGGCTGCCCGCCACAGGACGCGTCCCAGGCCCTGGCCTCGGGCCTCGGGGAGGACAGCGAAGTACTGGGGCATGAGCTGGGGGCGTCCAATGGCGTCGGGCTGGATCTCCATGGGGCCGATCGCGCCCACGATGCGGTCCTCGATTGCGGCGGCGAGAACCGGGCCGCATCGGCCGGCCTGCATCTGGGTGTGGAGGAAGGACAGGCCGTCGCTGGCCATGGCCTCGGCGAACGGGGCGAAGGTCTCCTGCACTGCGGTCGGCCAGGCGGTGATGGGCCGGACCGGGCCATCGGGGGCGGGGCAGGAGCCGACGGTGAAATCCTTCAGCTGGATGCGGGTGCCGCGCGGATGCGTGGTCTCGGGGCCGAGGGAGCGTACGACTCGGGCGCCTGCCGCGTCGTACCCGGCGGCGAGCTTTGCGGCTAGCTCGGCGGCCTCATCCACGACGCCGTCGGGGAGCCCGTAAGCGAAGACCTTGACAGTGCCGCGTCCGCGCCGGGTCAGGGTGGGGATGAGGGTGCGCTCAGGCTGATGCACCACGTCCTCGCGAAGGACTTTCTCGTCCTTCTCGCCGCCCCAGCGCCGGTCCTTGTCGTAGAGCAGGAAGCCACCGGTGTCGGCCGCTCGCAGGACGTCCTCAAAGATCCCGATGGTCAGGGCGTCGGGGTGGACAGGACCGAGAGTCGGCACGATCGGCGCGGTCAGTTGGGGCCGGAGCCAGTCCCAGCGGAAGAACATGAGCGGCACCCTAATGGTGAGCCGGGCAGGGCTCAGGCCCCGACGCGAGCGCGCCAGGGCCTGAACGGAGTTGACCGGATCGTGTCGGTCAGTGGGGGTTGTCGTCCCCGGCGTCGCAGGAGCACTCCGCGCTCTCCACGATCACATCGAGGTCCTGGACGGCGGTGATCGACGCGGTCGCGACGGGCGGGGCCGCGCGGCGGGCCGAGGCCGGCGGGCCGGGGAGGATGGTCACCGGTACGGGCGGGGTCATGAGGCGTTCTCCTTGTCTCCGTGCTGGCAGTAGCTGTGCAGCGGCGCCTTGGCCTCCTGGTAGTGCTTGGCCAGGGGGCGGCAGACCCGGCAGGTGCCGGACAGGGCGCAGCCTTCGCACCCTCCGGTGCGAAGCATGAGGCGGTCGGCGATGGCGCCGAGCCGGGTGAGGCCGTCGATGCCTTCGGCCATGAGGTCGATCTGGTCGTCGCGGCCGACCTTGCAGATCGAGACCTTGGCGTGGGGGTCGGCGTGGAAGAAGGTGTGTCCCGCGTTGCAGCCGGCGAACGGCTTGCGCTGCCGCAGGTGGGCGGCGGACTGGGCGAGCAGCGGCTCTCCGCCGCCGTAGATCGTGGGCGTCATGTTCGTGTACGCGTGGTTCTCGACGTTCCACTCGTCGGCGAGCGCAGCCATCTCGTCGGCCTCGGAGGCGTTGTCCTCGGTCACCACGACGTTGATGCGCAGTGGAAGCCCCGCCTCGCGTGCGGCATCCATGCCGCGCCGGAACGCCTTCCACGCCCCGCGGCGCTGGGTGAGCGTGTCGAAGGACTCCTCGCTTGCCCCGTACATGCTGACCACCAGGCGGTAGGGCGGGCAGTCCCGGAAGAGCTTGAGGAGGTCGGGCCGCCAGAGCAGCGAGCCGTTGGTGGAGATGGTGAGCATCATCCCGGCCTGCCAGGCGTACCGGTAGGCGCCCTGGAAGTGGGGATCCATGGTGGGTTCGCCGCCGGTGATCTGGAGCCAGAGGACGCCAGCCTCGCGCATGATGTCGAGCAGCCGCACCTTGTCCTCCCAGCCGAGGCCGGAGAAGGGTCGCTCACCGAGGTAGCAGTGCTTGCAGCCGAAGTTGCAGCCGAGGTTGATCTCCCAGGAGGCCCGGCAGTAGCCGTACGGGGACGGCTCGCGCACCAGCACCGTGCCTTGCACGGGTCTGTCGCCCAGGTCCAGGCCCCACACATCGGCGGCGGTCTGCACCGCCCAGGCGGGAAGCGACACACCGTCGGCAGCGGCCTGGCGCAGGCCCTTGAAGTGGTCGACCGGGATTCGGGCACCGGCCCTTGCTCCCGGCTTGAGGAGAAGGTGTCCGTCGAGGAACGGGGAGGCGATCAGAGCATGGGCCATCGGTGGCCCTCCTTCCGGATCACGGAGCGGGACAGCACACGGGACTCCTGGCGGCCGACGCGGCAGTGGATCTCGCCCAGCCCGTTACAGGTGCCGCAGGTCTTGCCGGACGAGTTGGCGCCGCTGCCACCGCAGTCCCCGCACTGCTCGTTGCGAGGCGAGCGAGGGGGCCGGGTTTTGCGCGGGCTCGCGGTCAGCTGGTGCACGAGGCCTCCTCCAGGGCGTCCTCCCAGGTGTGCTGCTTGGCGTGGTCGGCGAACAGACAGCAGCCCTCACCGTCAGGCCCCGAGGCGGTCACCGGGCAGTCCGGCAGCACGACGAGTTCCGTCTCGTCCGGCCCGTGCCAGCGGACCCACAGCGCGGTCCCGTACGCGGCGGCGTCGGTGAGGAGACCGCAGTGCCCACCCTCGTCGTGCGCGGACAGCTGACACTGCACCGCCCTGTCGATGTACGGGGTGGCCGACCTCTCCTGCGCTTCCCATGCCAGGTCGAGGGGCACCCGGCGCCAGTGCACGCACCGCATCACGACACCATCCGGAAGGACGCGGCGGCGTTCCTTTCCTGCTGCGAGCACCGGGAGCAGACGCAGGGCGGGTAGCGGCCCGGGTTCTCCGGGACCGTCGGGTTCTCGCCCACGCGTACCTCTGTACGAGGCCCCCACGTCTGGCCGGAGTCGCGGGAGACCCGCAACGTCATCCGTACGTCGTCCTGTCCGTTCGCCATGGCCAGGAGCATCGCGATCCGCAGGCCCGACCAGAAAGGCCAAGCGGATTACCCAACTTGGGTACCATCACCCTTGGTTGACTAAGTGCAGCGATCCGTAGTCCTCATGCCGGAGCGTGCCCGATGCCCGAGCCATCTCGCTCGAAGGAACTCCTGGTCGGCCTGCTCACGGACCCAGTGATGATCGAGGCATGCCAGGCCAGAGACTTCGGCCGCATCTTCCAACTGGTCAAGGCACGAGCAGGCATCTACCCGTCGATGATTGCGCGCCGCTGCGACCTGACCCCGAGCCGCGTGGGCGAGGTGATCGCCGGACGGCGGCAGCTGCTGCACATGGACGTGATCGAACGGATCTCGGACGGACTGCGCATCCCCGGACACATGCTCGGTCTTGCCCGACGCTCCTGGGAGACGCCGCCCAGCCTGACGGTCACGCCCCGCGAACCGGCCGAGGTGCCGACCTCAGCCGTCGAACCACTGGCCGCCGGACTACCGGGGGCGGACGTCGACAGCATCCTCGCCCTGGCGGCCGATCGGGATCTCAGCGCCTCAACGCTGGAAGCGCTGCATTCGTCGATCGCGGACTACTGGCGCCGGGACGACGAGCACGGCGGCGAGACCTTACGGCCGGCGGTCGTCGGCCAGCTCCGCTACGTCGTCGACCTCCTCAAGGAACAGCGTCCGGCTCCTCTGTGGGACGGCCTGCACAGCATCGCGGCCGAACTGGCCCGGCTCACCGGATGGACCTACTTCGACGCCCGCCAGTACAACCAGGCACGCGCCTACTTCACCGAATCCCTCGGCCTGGCCAAGGCCATCGACGACCGCCAGTTCATGGCCAACGTCCTCGCCTGCATGAGCCTCCAGGCCACCTACCAGGACAAGCCCGGCGACGCCCTCGCACTCGTCACGGCCGCCCAGGACCAGGCCCGAGCCGCCGCGGGGACGACACCGCGCGTGCTGGCCATGCTCGCGATGCGCGAAGCCTTCGCCCACGCCACCCTCGGCAACCACGGCGCGACTCACACCGCGATCTCGGAAGCCCACACCCAGTTCGGGCGGATCAGCACAGGTGATCCGGACCCGGCCTGGGTCGCCTACTTCGACGAGCCGAAGCTGATCGTGGACACCGGCATTGCACACGGCCGCCTGGGCGAAGCCGCCCTCGCCGAACCCCTCATCGCGGACGCTCTCCGCCGAGAACACCAGTCGAACCACCGAGGCCGCGCCTTCCACGCCTTCTGGCTCGCCCGCACCCAGCTCCAGCGCGGCAAACTCGACGAGGCGTGCCACACGGCCATGGGTGCCTTGGCCCCGGCAGCGGCCATCAGCTCGCAACGAGTCGCCGGCCACCTCCGGGAGTTCTGCGAGCAGCTGGAGCCCTTCCGCCGGGAACCGGCCGCAGTGGCGTTCGAGTCCCGGCTCCGGGAGGTGCTGCCCCGTCAGGTCAGCGGATCGCCTCGTCCATGAGCACGTAGAGCAGCCCGACCAGGGAGCCGCTGCTGACGATCTCGCGCCGGTCGATCATGCCCCGCACGTCGGCCAGCGGAATCCACTCGATCCGGTCCGACTCATTCTTCTCGGTCGGCGGACCCTCGTACGTCGCCCCGTCGGCCCGGAAGACGTGGTGCTGGGAGTCAGTGATGCCGTTCGCTGGCTCCGCGTAGATCAGCGGCTTGACAGGACCGGGACGCCAGCCGGTTTCCTCCAGCACCTCCCGGGCAGCCGCGTCGGCCGGCGTCTCGCCCTCCTCGACCAGACCCATGGGCAGTTCCCACGCCCAGGCGTCCGTGATGAAGCGGTGCCGCCACATCATCAGGACCTCGCGCCGCTCGTTCAGGACGGCGGCCACGGCCAGATGCCGAAGCTTGACGACGTGGTGCTCCCAGCGGTTCCCGTCCGGCGTCTCGACGTCGGTGAGCCACAAGTTCACCCAGCTGTTCTCGTAGATCGGACGTTCCCCGTGGATCTTCCACTGCATCGCTGCGGCCCCTCTCGATCGACCTCCAGCATCGCAGAACGAACCTCGAGGACAGCAGAGTTCGGCGACTTAGCGTCGATCTGACATATAGAGGTGGCGCCTACTCACAACTGCGGCGACCTTGGCTTTGATCCCCCCACCGGGAGGCGTGTCTGATAAGTAACACTTTCTCTCGTTTACGGTTCAATCTCAGGTCGTGCACCGTCGCCATCCCCGTGCTGAAGGGAACGCGGTGACTCGATGAGATCCTCCAATTCAAACAGAGTGGGCTCCCGTTGCTGTTCGAAGTAGTTCCGGGTTGCTTCGTCCAGTTCTTGGCACTCTTCCGGTGTCAGGGAAGTGAGCAGTGTGAGGGCGGCCGGGGCAAGTGCGCCCAGCGGGAACTTGGCTGCTGTCCTTCCCTTTCCGATTCTGCTGGGAAAATCGCAAACCAATGGGCAGATCTACCGGCACGCCGCTGACGCTGGCCATATCCGGTCACTGCTGGGCGGCGGAAGGTGGAAGTACGGGCTGGACCCGGACGGTTCACCCTCATCTCCTTGGGGTGAGCAAGAGGGACACTGATCCATTTGTGACGGCAACTCTGACGGCAACGACGGCACGCAGAGGCCGATGGTCACCACGGTAGGCAATCAGGCTGTGGGAGGGAGGGCGACCCTCTCCCAGAGATGCCCGATCCTACGGATCAGAAGGTTGCAGGTTCGAATCCTGCCGAGTGCACAGCAGGCTAGAGGCCCCGGAGAAATCCGGGGCCTCTGGCGTTTCCGGCGGTGTTTCCGGGAAGCACGGCAGCCAGGGTGACGGGTCAGCCGACGGCCGGGTCAGTTGGCGCCTTCACGCTGCTCGGGGGCGCGGCTGCCACTCGGCGCGCCCAGTCTTCAAGTGGTTGTCGGCAGCTCACGGGGCTGCCACTGACGAAGCCCGTACTTTCCCGGTGAGCGACCCGGCCGAGGCCGCTCCGTCTCTGACTGCGCGGGAGGTGTCGACGCATGTCCTTCGCGGGGGTGGTTCGGGCGGAGCGGTCAACCGAGGGCGGTGAGCAGTTCCCTCTCGCGGGCCGGGGTGAGGCCGGCGCGGCGGGGGCGGTGGAGGTCCTGGGTACGTTCCCAGGCGAGGGTGTCGGACAGTGTCTCCGTGAGGGGGCGGAGGCCGAGGCCCGTCTTGCGGGCGGCCGTTCCGTTGCGGGTGGACCAGCCTTCCGAGCCGGGTTCGACCAGCCATTGAGGGAGGGACTCAGGACCCATGTACTGGGCCACGCCCTGGGCGAGGAGCCAGTTCGAGGGGGCCGGGACGACCGGACCCGTGTGGCCGCCGATCTCCCGGGAAGCGGCGATCCAGTCCGCGAAGGGCGTTGTGCGTCCCACCGCGTCGTAGGTGCCTGCCGCTCTCTCCTCCGCCATGGTCATCAGCCAGGCCGTCAGGTCTCTCACGTCGATCGTCTGGGTGGGGAGCCTCGGGGTGTCCGGGACCAGGAGGGGGGACTTCGGGGCGCGGGCGGCGCGGGCCACCCAGTAGCCGGAGCGGCCGCTCGGGTCTCCGGGGCCGCCGATCAGGCCCGGGCGGACGGTGAGCAGGCGGTCGCCCACTGCCTCCGCCGACGCCTGTTCGCAGGCGACCTTCGCCTCGCCGTACAGCGTGCGGTCGGCCTCGCGTTCGGCGGTGGGTCCGAGGAGGGGCGCGGACTCGTCGGCGTCCGGTTCGGAGTGGGAGGCGTACGCGTTGATGGACGAGACGTACGTCCAGTGCCTCGCCCGGCCGCCCAGCGCGGCGAGCGCGTCGCGGACGAAGCCCGGCTGCCAGGACACCTCGAACACCGCGTCCCAGGTGCGGTCGAGGAGCGGCGCGTACGGGGCGGGGCCGCTCCGGTCGGCTGTCACCAGCCTCGCGCCCTCCGTCACCTGTCCGCTCTCGCCGCGCGCGAGACAGGTCGCCCGGTGGCCCCGCCGAATCGCCTCCCGCGACAACTCCCGCCCCAGCCACGCCGTTCCGCCCAATATCAGGATCTCCATTCCGGAAGCCAAGCACCGTGGGTGATCCTTCGGCGGGTGGTTCGCTTTCGGCGGACCCGTGGACGCGAGGGGTGTCGGGAACAGTGGGTGGGCATTGCTGCGAGTCCATGGAGCGGTATGTGGCCGGGGAGTGCTCGACGCACGGTGATCCGTACGCGTGCCCCGACGCGCTGGTGGTGTTCGTGGCCAGGTTCCAGGAGTACGGGCTGGTCATCCACGACGGAGGGTCCTCGTACGCAGGGATGGACTACTGCCCCTGGTGCGGAACGCGGCTGCCGGAGTCCCGGCGGGACCGGTGGTTCGAGGAGATGGAGCGGCTCGGGATCGACCCTGTGAGGACGCGGTGCCCGAGGAGTACTGGGACGACCGGTGGTGGAGGCGGGACGAGGGGCGTCCGGCAGGCGGGCGTGTGGAACAGTGACGGTGTGGTGTGGCGGTGTCTCGGGGTGCGGTGGCGGGGCGGGGAGCCCTGCTGGGTGTGGGAGGGCGGCCGGGTGAGCCCGTTGCCGTACGGGAGGGAGCTGTTCTTCGGGGTGGTGGGGGAGCGGCTCTGTCCCGGAGCACGGGGGAACGCCTGCCCGGTGCGCGGAGTGCTGGACGGGCGGAGCACGGGCGGGCTGTGTGCGGACTGCGCGCGGCTGGACCGGATGATGTCCGTCGCCGCCGACACCGTCAGCGATGACCCGCGTGTGTTCCGGGTCTACCTGGCCTGGTTCGGGCCCGGGCTGGTCAAGGTGGGGATCACCGCCGAAGAGCGCGGGGACGCCCGGCTGCTGGAGCAGGGCGCCCTCGCCTTCACCTGGCTCGGGCGCGGGGCGCTGATGGCCGCGCGGCGGACCGAGGTGGTGCTCGGAGCCGCCCTGGGTGTGCCCGACCGGATTCCTTACGCGGTGAAGCGCGCGGCCCGGGTGGCCGACGCCGCCGGGACCGAGGAGCAGCGGGCCGGGGCCGTCGGACGGGTGTACCGGGACGCTGTCGGCGTCGGGGCGTGGGGCGACACTCTGGAACGGCTGCCGCTCGAAGTCCGGGACCACACCGAGGCGTTCGGGCTGGCGCGGCTCAGGCGGCTCGACGGGGTGGTACGGGAGCTGGGCGACGGGTGCGTGGTGCGCGGGGAACTGCTCGGGGTCGCCGGGCCCGATCTGCATCTACGGCTGGAGGACGGGCGGTTCGTGGTGCTGGACGGGCGGCTGGCCGCGGGGTGGGCGTTCGTGCGGGGCGATGCGGTCGATGACGGGTGGGGGCCCGTGGTGGTGGAGGCGGGGGGCTCGCAGAGTGGGCTTTTCTAGGGGGTCCCGTGCGAGCGCCCGCCCGCCGTCACCGCCAGCGCGCGCGTCAGCCAGTCATGGGCCGCGCCCGGGGTGACCGTTCCCGGCGGCGACAGTTCGGCCACCAGGTGCCAGTACGCGTCGATACGCGGCTCGCCCGCCAGCTGGTCGCTCAGCGCACGGCGGAACGCCGATGTGTCCCGGCCCCGCCCGGCCTGGGCGTACGCGGCGACGAAGCAGTCCAGGGCCTCCCCGGACCCAGGCCGCCGGCCCTGCCGCACGGCTGCGGAGGCCAGCGCGTACGCCTCCGCGAGGCCCTCGTACAGCACCCCCGGCCGCAGGCCCCCGTCGCGGCGGTGCGCCCGGGGCTGGCTCCCGGGCTTCCCGGGGTCGCCGCCCACGACCAGCGCGTGCAGCCGGGCGAGCGCCAGCACCTGGTCCGGCGTCGGGTCCTCCGGCGGCACCGGCACCGCGTGGTCCACCACCAGGCCCACCACCCGGGACGGCATCCTCGGCGGCAGCCAGCGGCGCCAGAACGCGGCCAGCACCGTCGTGTCGGGCGGCGCGCTCATCCCCCCGAGCAGGGACAGCCGCTCGGCCCGCTCGCCGGGCGCGCAGTCGTGGAGCAGCCGCAGCGCCGCCTCCTGCCAGCGCAGCGCCGCCATCCGGGACCCGACCTCCCGCAGCCGCGCCGCCAGGACGTCCCGTACGGCCGGTTCCTCCGGCGCGCCCTCCAGGACCCTTCCGACCTGCGGGACCGGCAGCTCCAGGCCCCGCAGTGTGCGGATCAGCCGGAGCCGTTCCAGAGCGTCGGGACCGTACCGGCGGTGACCGCCCGAGCTGCGCGCGGCCTCGGGCAGCAGGCCCTGGTCCGAGTAGAAGCGGACCGTCTTGACGGTCGTTCCGGCCCGTGCCGCGAGTTCGCCGATGCTCCACAGACCGTCGGCTTCCACGATGACTTGAACCTCCCTCAGGGGGAGTTCCTACGGTACCCGCGACCGACAGGCCCTGGCTGTGGAGGGGAATCGCGTGACTGCTTTCGTACTGGTGCCGGACATGTTCACCGGAGGGGACTGGATCTGGGACGAGGTCGCCGGGCGGCTGAGGGACGCGGGGGCCGAGGCCCTTCCCGTGGTCCTCACCGCCACGCCGGACGCCGATCTCGAGACGCATGTACGGGACGTGCTGCGGGTCCTCGACGCGGCCGCCGACAGTGCTCCGGGCGGCTCCGGTCTCGTTCTCGTCGGGCACGGCTACGGCATCCACCCGGTGCTCGCCGCCGTCGGCCGGCGCGCGACGCTGCCGGGCCTGCGGGTCGTCCACCTCGACGCGGGCGTGCCCCAGGACGGCGACCCGGCCCTCGCCCTCGTACCGGACCAGGGGCTTGCGGAACGGCTCGGCCGCGACGGAGGGGCTGCCGTGGCGCCGCCGGACGACGCCGACGGGTGGGCCCGTTACGGGAGCCCCGCCGGCGTGGCCCCGGACGATCTGGCGCGGCTGACCCGGGAGGCCGTGCCCCAGCCCGTACGGACCCTGACCCAGCCGCTCCGGCTTTCCGGGGACGTCCACACGTCGCTCCCGACCACCGGTGTGCTGTGCACCGGGAACGGTTCGGGCATCGCCCTGCTGGAGCATCTGGCCGCGTTCGGTGAGCCGCGGCTCAAGGCGCTCGTGGACGACCGGGTCACCTTCTTCGAACTCGACACCGGACACTGGCCGATGCTGTCCGCGCCCGCGGCACTCGCGGACGTCCTGCTGAAGGCCGCGGCGGGTGAGGGGTACCGGCTGCGCGTCGCCGCGGACGGGGAGACGCCCCCGCATCTGCGGCCGTTCCTGCTCGACGGCCCGGAGGCCGTGATCACGCGTGAGCGGTCCGGTCGTGTCGACCTGTACCTGCCGGATGCCGGGGCGGACGGGGAGGACCTCGCGGCCGGTGCGCCCCGGCCCGCGATCGTGTTCGTCCACGGCGGGCCCGTCCCCGCCGAGGCGCGGCCGACTCCCCGCGACTGGCCAGGCCTGCGGGGGTACGGACGGTACGCGGCCCGGCTGGGCGTGGTCGGCGTCACGCTGGACCACCGGCTGCACGACCTCGGGGGCTACGGGGACGCCGCCGAGGACCTGGCCGCGGCGGTGGAGCTCGTACGGGCCGACCCCCGGGTCGACGGGGATCGGGTCGCGCTGTGGTTCTTCTCCGGCGGCGGGCTGCTGGCGGCCGACTGGCTGGCGGAGTCGCCAACGTGGCTGCGCTGTGTCGCGGTGACCTATCCGATCCTGGCGCCGCTGCCCAACTGGGGGCTCTCCGACAGCCGGTTCCGGCCCGTGGCAGCCGTGTCGGCCGCCGCCGGGGCCGCACCGCCGGTGGTGCTGACCCGGGTGGGGCGGGAGATGCCGGAGATCGCCGCCACGGTGGCGGAGTTCCTGGCCGCCGCCGAGGAGAGCGGCGCCCCCGTCGAGGTCGTCGACCTGCCGGACGGGGAGCACGGCTTCGAGACGACCGACCACGGGGACGCGGCCCGGCGGGCCGTGCAGGGGGCGATGCGGCGCGTCCGCGCACACCTGGGGACGCCGGGCGGCGGTGAGGGGGATCCGGCCTGAACCGTGGCCGGATTAATCGGGTGGCACGGCATCCGGGCAAAGGGTTGGATCCCTTTGCGGCGGGCCCTGGACCGGGGCCCGCGGCCTCGATCAAGGTGAGGGCATGGCGCTCGGAATCGTGGGCGGTCTCGAACCGCCCTACTACACCGTTGTCTTCACTTCGATCCAGACCGAGGAGGCGCAGCAGGGCGACGACTACGGGGGTGTCGCCGCCCGCATGGCCGAACTCGTCGGGGGCGTACCCGGGTTTCTCGGGGTGGACTTCGCCCGCACGCCGGGCGGTGTCGGTATCACCGTCGGCTATTTCCGCGACGAGGAGGCCATCGCCGCCTGGCGGCGCGACCTGGAGCACCAGGACGCCCAGCGGCGTGGACGCGAGCACTGGTACGAGCGGTACAGCGTCCACGTCGCCAAGGTCGAGCGGGCCTACGGCTTCGACCGGGGTTCTCAGGAAATTCACAGGAACCCGTAAGCCCCCTCTCAGGCGGGCTCGCGAGCGTGGTGCCATGACCGCCACCTCGCTTCCCTCCTTCCGCACCGAGCCGGGCCGCCACCCGGAGCCGGGCCTCCGCACCCGGCTGAGACGGCCGGACGGCGGGCCCGTCCGGGTGCTCGTCGTCGACGACGAGGCCTCGCTCTCGGAGCTGCTGTCCCTCGCCCTCCGCTACGAGGGCTGGGAGGTGCGCAGCGCCGAGGACGGCTCCGGCGCGCTGCGCGCCGCGCGGGAGTTCCGGCCCGACGCCGTCGTCCTCGACGTGATGCTGCCGGACGTGGACGGGCTGAGCCTGCTCCAGCGGCTGCGGCGCGAACACGTCGACGTACCGGTGCTGTTCCTCACCGCCAGGGACTCCGTCGAGGACCGGATCGCCGGGCTGACGGCCGGCGGTGACGACTACGTCACCAAGCCGTTCAGCCTGGAGGAGGTCGTCGCCCGGCTGCGCGGGCTGATCCGCCGCTCCGGCGCCGCCCTGGCCCGGGACGAGTCGCTGCTGGTCGTCGGGGACCTCACGCTCGACGAGGACAGCCACGAGGTGACCCGGGGCGGCGAGGGCATCCACCTCACCGCCACCGAGTTCGAGCTGCTGCGGTACCTCATGCGCAACCCCCGCCGGGTGCTCAGCAAGGCCCAGATCCTCGACCGGGTGTGGAACTACGACTTCGGCGGCCAGGCCAACGTCGTCGAGCTGTACATCTCGTACCTCCGTCGCAAGATCGACGCCGGGCGGACCCCGATGATCCACACCCGGCGCGGGGCCGGGTACCTGATCAAGCCCGGGGAGTGAGGCGTGCGCATCACCCCGGCGCCGGGACCGTGGTGGCGCCGGTCACCGCGCCGCCGGTTCTCGCTGCGTACCCGGCTCGTCCTGTCCGCCGTCGCGCTGATCGCGGTGGTCGCCGCCGTCATCGGGGCGGTGACCACGATCGCGCTGCGTTCGTACCTGGTCGAGCAGAAGGACGAGCAGCTGTACGAGGCGCTCAAGCACAGCCGGACGGCCCCGCCCGCGCGGGTCGCCGACCTGCGGTTCGTCGGTGGGCCCGGTCACGACATCGGGACGGTCGGCGGCCGGGCCGACGGGCCCACCGAGCCGCTCGCCCGGTCCGGCCGACTGGACAGCCCGTACCCCGGCGACCCGCTCGGCACCCTGTCCGACGGCCAGCTCGCCGCCCTGTCCGCCGCGCCGCGCGACGGCGACCCGCACACGGTTCCCCTCCCGGGGCTCGGCGACTACCGGGTGCTGTCATCCGCTGACGGCCGTACTGTGCTCGGCTTCCCCCTGGGCGACGTCCAGGACACCGTCACGACCCTCGTCTGGGTCGAGGTGTCCGTCACCGCCGCCGGGCTGGTCGCGGCGGGCATCGCGGGGGGCTCGCTCGTCGGGGTCGCCCTGCGCCCGCTGCGCCGCGTGGCCGCGACCGCCACCCGGGTCAGCGAGCTGCGCCTGCACAGCGGGGAGGTGGCGCTCCACGAACGCGTACCCGGGGCCGAGGCCGATCCGCGCACCGAGGTCGGTCAGGTCGGCGCCGCCCTCAACCGGATGCTCGACCATGTGCACGCGGCGCTGGACGCCCGCCAGGAGAGCGAGACCCGGGTCCGGCAGTTCGTCGCGGACGCCAGTCACGAGCTGCGCACGCCCCTGGCCTCCATACGCGGCTACGCCGAGCTGACCCGGCGCGGTCAGGGCGCGGCCGACACCCGGCGTGCCCTGGACCGGATCGAGGCCGAGGCGACCCGGATGACCGGGCTGGTCGAGGACCTGCTGCTGCTCGCCAGGCTCGACGCGGGACGCCCCCTGGGGTACGCGGAGACGGACCTGGCCCCGCTGGTCGTGGACGCCGTCAGCGATGCCCGCGCGGCCGGGCAGGAGCACCTCTGGCGCCTGGACCTGCCGTCCGGACCGGACCCGGTGGCCGTCCACGGCGATGCGGCCCGGCTCCAGCAGGTACTCGTCAATCTGCTCGCCAACGCCCGCACCCACACCCCGCCGGGCACCACCGTCACCGCCCGGGTCCGCAGCGGCGGGCCGCACGGCCGGGAGGCGGTCGTGGAGGTCGAGGACGACGGGCCGGGCATCCCGCCCGACCTGCTTCCGCACGTCTTCCAGCGGTTCGCGCGCGGCGACTCCTCGCGGTCCCGCCACTCCGGCTCCACCGGGCTCGGCCTCGCCATCGTGCGGGCCGTCGTCACCGCGCACGGCGGCCGGGTGGACGTGACCAGCGAGCCGGGGCGCACGGTCTTCTCCGTACGGCTTCCCGTCCGCCGCGGCGTCACCCGGGACGGCTCGCGGGCCCGAGCCGGGGCACAGGACCGGGGCGACGGACAGGAACGGGGCGACGCACCGGTCCGGGGCGACTCACAGGCCGGGCACAGCTTCGTCACACGGCCCTGACAGCGCCGCACGCGAGCGTCGGGGCATGCCAACCGACACCGACACGCCGACCCCCTCGCGCCGGGGCGTGGGCACCCTGCCCGCCCGGCAGCACCTGCCGGTGGACAGCGCCGAACGGCCCGTCCTGGACGTCGTGGTGCCCGTCTACAACGAGGAGAAGGACCTGGAGCCGTGCGTGCGCAGGCTCCACGCCCATCTCGCCCGCACTTTCCCCTACGGCTTCCGCATCACTGTGGCCGACAACGCGAGCACCGACCGCACCCCGGACGTAGCCGCGCACCTCGCGCGCACCGTCCCGGGCGTACGGTTCGTGCGACTGGAGCAGAAGGGGCGCGGGCGGGCCCTGCGGACGGTCTGGTCCGCGTCCGACGCGCCCGTCCTCGCCTACATGGACGTGGACCTGTCCACCGACCTGAACGCGCTGCTGCCGCTGGTCGCCCCGCTCATCTCCGGGCACTCCGACCTGGCCATCGGCTCCCGGCTCGCCCGCAGTTCCCGGGTGGTGCGCGGGCCGAAACGAGAGCTGGTCTCCCGGGCGTACAACCTGATCCTGCGCGGCTCGCTCGCCGCCCGGTTCAGCGACGCCCAGTGCGGCTTCAAGGCGATACGGCGCGAGGTGGCCGAGCGGCTGCTGCCGATGGTGCAGGACGGCGGCTGGTTCTTCGACACGGAGCTGCTGGTGCTGGCCGAGCGGGCCGGGCTGCGTATCCACGAGGTGCCGGTCGACTGGGTCGACGACCCGGACTCGACCGTCGACATCGTCAGGACCGCGACCGACGACCTGAAGGGCGTATGGCGGGTCGGGCGGGCGCTCGCCAAGGGCACCCTGCCGCTGGACCGGCTGGCCCGACCCTTCGGGGACGACCCGCGCGACCGGCTGATCGGCGGCGTCCCTGGCGGACTGGCCCGCCAGCTGGTCGGCTTCTGCGCGGTCGGTGTGCTCTCGACCCTCTTCTACCTGGCGCTGTACACGCTGTTCCGGCTCGGCGTGGGGCCGCAGGTCGCCAACGCCGCCGCGCTGCTGGTGTCGGCGGTCGCCAACACCGCCGCCAACCGCCGTCTGACGTTCGGTGTACGGGGCCGGGGCCGGGCCGTGCGCCACCAGGCGCAGGGGCTGGTCGTGTTCGGTATCGGCCTGGCACTCACCAGCGGCTCGCTGGCCGCGTTGGAGGCCGCCACCGGCCATCCGTCACAGGCCACCGAGATGGCCGTGCTCATCGCCGCGAACCTCGCCGCGACGGTGCTGCGGTTCCTGCTGTTCCGCGCCTGGGTGTTCCCGGACCGCCGTGACGACTCCGCTGCTGTACCGGGACAGGGGGAACCCCGATGAACTCCACCACCACGAACGCCGATGTTTCACGTGAAACCGTTTCAGGCGGGACTGTTTCACGTGAAACACCGCCCACGTCCGCCAGGGGCGCGGACCCGCGATGGGCGCGCCCGGCCTTCCTCGGCCTGCTGCTCGCCACCGGGCTCCTCTACCTCTGGAACCTGGACGCGTCCGGGTACGCCAACTCCTTCTACTCCGCTGCCGTTCAGGCGGGCAGCGAGAGCTGGAAGGCCTTCTTCTTCGGTTCGTCCGACGCCGCGAACTCCATCACGGTGGACAAGCCCCCGGCGGCGCTCTGGCCGATGGCCCTGTCCGTACGGCTCTTCGGGCTCGGGTCGTGGCAGATCCTGGTACCCGAGGTGCTGATGGGGGTCGGGACGGTCGCCGTGGTGTACGCGGCGGTCCGGCGCCGGTTCAGCCCGGCAGCCGGGCTCATCGCGGGCGGGGTGCTGGCGTTGACGCCGGTCGCCGCCCTGATGTTCCGCTTCAACAACCCGGACGCGCTGCTCGCTCTGCTGATGACCGTCGCCGTGTACTGCGTGCTGCGGGCGCTGGAGGGTGGCCGGACGTCGTGGCTGGTGTGGGCGGGGGTCGCGCTGGGCTTCGCGTTCCTGACGAAGACGCTCCAGGCGTTCCTGATCCTGCCTGCCCTGGCGGTGGTGTACGCGGTGTGTGCGCCGACCGGGCTCGCGCGGCGCTTCGGTCAGCTGGCGCTGGCGGGGCTGGCGTTGGTGGTGTCCGGAGGCTGGTGGGTGGCGCTGGTCGAACTGTGGCCGGAGGAGTCCCGTCCTTACATCGGGGGCTCGCAGAGCAACAGCTTTCTGGAGCTGACCTTCGGCTACAACGGCCTGGGCCGGATCAACGGCGACGAGGTCGGGAGTGTCGGCGGCGGAGGCGGCCCGGGCGGGCGCTGGGGCGAGACCGGCGTCGGGAGGATGTTCAACGACGCGATCGGCGGCCAGATCTCCTGGCTGCTGCCCGCCGCGCTGATCCTGCTGGCCGCCGGGCTGGTCCTGATCTGGAGGGCACCGCGTACGGACACGGCGCGGGCGGCGTTCCTGGTGTGGGGCGGCTCGCTGCTCACGACGCTCGCGGTGTTCAGCTTCATGGCGGGGATCTTCCACGAGTACTACACGGTGGCCCTGGCTCCGTATGCCGCGGCACTGGTCGGCATGGGCGCGACCGTGCTGTGGGAGGAGCGGGCGCGGCTCGCGGCCTCGGCGGCTCTCGCGGCGGCCTCGGCGGCGACGGCGCTGTGGGCGTTCGTGCTGCTGGGCCGGACGCCTGACTATGTGCCGTGGCTTCGGTGGGCGGTGCTGGTGGGCGGTCTGGTGGCGGCAGCGGGGCTGCTGGGTGCGGTCCGGCTGGGGCGGCGGACGGCGCTCGGCGCGGCGGGGCTCGCGCTGGCGGCGGCCCTGGCGGCGCCGGGGGCTTACACGCTGAGCACGCTGACGAGCGGCCACCAGGGCTCGATCGTCATGGCGGGTCCCGCGTCGGCACGCGGCGGCGGGCCGGGCGGGATGCCGGGCGGGGGTCCTGGCGGAGGTGCCGACGGCGGGATGCCCGGGCGGGCCGGCGTCGGGAACGGCGGCGGCGCCCGTGACGGCGCCCGTGACGGTGGACGTGGCTCGCAACAGCAGCCCGGCCGGCAACAGCAGCCCGGCCAGGGCGGCCAGGGCGGTTTCCCCGGAGGCATGGCCCCGCCCGCCGGGGGCGCGGGCGGCCCCGGCGGTGAGCGCGGCGGCGGTATGGGCGGGCTCATCAGCGGTGCGAACGTCAGCGACGCCGCCGCGGCGAAGCTGAAGGAGGACGCCGCGTCCTACACCTGGGCCGCCGCGGCCGTCGGCTCCCAGAACGCGGCGAGCTACCAACTCGCCACCGAGCAGCCGGTCATGGCGATCGGAGGGTTCAACGGCAGCGACCCGTCCCCGACGCTCGACCAGTTCAAGCAGTACGTCGCGGAGGGCAGGGTCCACTACTTCATCGCGGGCGGCGGCCGCGGTGGCCCCGGCGTCGACGGAAACAGTGCCAGCACACGGATCAGCGAGTGGGTCGAGGCCACGTTCCAGCAGGTCACGGTGGGCGGCGCGACCCTCTACGACCTGACGAGGGAGGTGGCGTAGCGGCGGCGCGGCCTTCGGCCGAAAAGAGATATACAGCGTAGAAGAAAGCCTTGTACGGTGTACGGGAGTCGCTTCCCTTACACCGTACAAGGAGTTCTGTTGACGGCAACGACCGCCGAGACCCCGACACCCGCCGCCACCCCTTCCGGGGGCGGCCACCCGCAGCGCTGGCTGATCCTCGGCGTCGTCTGCCTCGCCCAGCTCACCGTGCTGCTCGACAACACCGTCCTGAACGTGGCGATCCCCTCCCTCACCCGGGAACTGGACGCGTCCACGTCCGACATCCAGTGGATGATCAATGCCTATGCGCTGGTCCAGTCCGGCCTGCTGCTCACCGCCGGGAACGCCGCGGACCGCTACGGCCGCAAGCGCATGCTGCTCACCGGCCTCGCGGTCTTCGGTCTCGGCTCGCTCGCGGCCGGGCTGGCGCAGTCGAGCACGCAGCTCATCGCGGCCCGCGCGGGCATGGGCGTGGGCGGCGCGCTTCTCATGACCACCACGCTCGCGGTCGTCGTCCAGATCTTCGACGACACGGAGCGGGTGAAGGCGATCGCGATCTGGTCGACCGTCAGTTCACTGGGCTTCGCGGCCGGGCCGCTGCTGGGCGGCTTCGTGCTGGACCACTTCTGGTGGGGCGCGATCTTCCTGATCAACCTGCCGGTCGCCGCGCTCGGGCTGGCCGCGGTCACCGTCCTCGTACCGGAGTCCCGTCACCGGCAGGGCGACCGCCCGGACCTCCTGGGCGCGCTGCTCTCCACCGTCGGCATGACGTCCGTCGTGTACGCGATCATCAACGGCCCTGAGGACGGCTGGACCTCCACGGAGGTGCTGGCGGCCGCGTCGCTGGGCGCGCTGGTGCTGGCCGGTTTCGCTCTGTGGGAGCTGAAGACCCCGTACCCCATGCTGGACATGCACTTCTTCCGGAACCAGCGGTTCGTCGGCGCGGTCGCCGGAGCGATCCTGGTGGCCTTCGGGATGACGGGCTCGCTGTTCCTGCTCACCCAGCACCTCCAGTTCGTGCTGGGGTACGACCCGCTGGCGGCGGGGCTCCGGACGGCGCCGCTGGCGCTGACCGTGGTCGCGCTGAACCTGAGCGGGGCGGGCGCGCGGCTGCTGCCGAAGCTCGGCACACCCGTCACGATCGCGCTGGGCATGGCCCTGGTGTCGGCGGGCCTCGCGTCGATCGCGCTGCTCGGCGGCGCGCACGGATACGGCGGCATGCTGCTGGGCCTGGTGATCATGGGCGCGGGCGTGGCGCTGTCGATGCCGGCCATGGCCAACGCCATCATGAGCGCGATCCCGCCGGAGAAGGCCGGGGTGGGCGCGGGGATCAACGGCACCCTCGCGGAGTTCGGCAACGGGCTGGGTGTGGCGGTGCTCGGCGCCGTGCTGAACGCCCGGTTCGCGGCGGTGGCTTCGGTGACGGCGGCCTCGCTGCCCGCCGCGCTGGCCGCGGCGGAAGGCCGGGCCGAGCGGGAGCGCATCGCGGACGCGTTCGCCTCGGGCCTGGAGACCAGCCAGCTGGTCGGCGCGGTCGCGGTCCTGGCGGGCGGCCTGCTGGCGGCCCTGCTCCTCAGGCGAGCGGAGAAGGGGGCGCGGGGCTAGGGCGGCATAGCATCGGCGGGATGGATCGACGAGGAGGCACCTCATGACGGCGGCGCCCGACCACGCGGACCCCCACGCCGTACCGCAGGCCCCGACGGGGCCGGAGGCCCTGGCACCGGGGCAGCCCCCGGCGGCGCCCGGCGGCCCGGGGGCCGCCGGCCCCGAACC
>NZ_JADWYO010000051.1 GCF_022414595.1 Streptomyces sp. MUM 203J
GCCTCACGGGCGCGCTCGGCGGCGCGGCGGGCGGCTTCACGGGCGGTGTCCCAGGAGGCGACGGCGGTCTGCGCGGCGTCGCTGGCGGCGAGGGCCGCGCGGGCCGGGTCGGCATCGGGGGCGGTGTCGTCGAGCCAGCCGGCCCGTACGGCTTCGGCGGTCTCCTGCTCCACCTCGTCGAGGCGCTGGCGCAGGTGGACGGCCTCGCTGCGGGCGCGCTGGGCCTCGGTGGCGGCGGTGGTGGCGTCGCGGTGGGCGGTCTCGGCGGCGTCCTGGAGGGCGGCGGAGCGCTGTTCCTCCTCGTCGGCGTGCCGTGCGCCGTCGTCGGCGGCGTCCTGGAGGGCGCGGATCAGGTCGGACGCGGCCTTGGCGCGAGCGGCCAGTGCGGGTGCGGCGTCCCGTTCGGCCTCGCGGATCGCGGCGGCCACGCGCGCCGATCGGTCGGCGGCGGCGCGGTGCCGCAGCACGGCCTCGGCCGCCTGCCAGGCGGAGTGCAGGGTGCGGGCGTCGATGAGTTCGCGGCGCTGGGCGGCGGCGCCCTTCTCGGCGGCGGCGAGGGCCAGGGAGGCGTGCCGGTAGGCGAGTTCGGCGGCGATCAGGGAACTGTGGGCGCGGGCCCGCCCGACCTCGTCGACGGTGTCGGCGGCGGCGGTGACCTGCTCTGCCAGTTCGACGGCACGGCCGCGTTCCTCGGCGGCCCGGGCGGAGAGACGGCGGGCGAGGACACGGGTGCGGCGCTCGGCTCCGGTGTGGATGTCGCGGGCGCGGGCGCGGGCCTCGGTGGCCTCGACGATCCGGCCCAGCAGGTCGACCGAACCGGCGGTGAAGTCGCGTTCCGCGGTGAGTTCGGCACGGCGGCCGAGTTTGTCGCCGAAACCGCTGACGAGGTCCGCGAGGCCGTCGGTGTCACGGGTGTCGGTGACGGCGCGCAGGAGGAGGTCGGTGAAGTCCGAGTCCTTCTTCACCGCGAAGAGGCCGGCGGCCTCGCCCTCGTCGGCGTTCATCTCCCGCTGGTAGCGGAAGAGTTCCGGGTCGAGGCCGAGGTCACCGAGGTGCTCGTTCCACCGGTCGTGGATCTCCTCCCAGGACACCTCCAGGTGCGGATAGGCCTTCCCGGCCTCCATGAGGGCGTCGCGGAAGCCCTTCATGGTGCGGCGGCGGCCCTGGGCACCGGAGGCGCCCTCGGCGGCGGGGCGTACGGCGGTGGACTCCGCGACGGGCAGGCTGTCCAGGCTGAGGCCCGGGCCGGGCCGGAAGGAGTACCAGGCCTCGGCGAACTTGCGGGGGTCGTTGGAGACCTGGCGGCCCCGCCACTCGCTGACCTTGCCGACGACCACGAGTTCGCCGGTGAGGGTGTGCTGCCACTCCAGGGCGACATGGCCGCAGTCGTCGGCCAGGAGGAACTTGCGCAGGACGCCCGAGCTGGCACCGCCGAGGGTGTTGCGGTGGCCGGGCAGCATCACCGAGAAGATCAGCTTGAGGAGGACGGACTTGCCGCCGCCGTTCTCCAGGAACAGCACGCCCGCAGGAGCCGGACGGCGGGGCGGGCCGGTGGGTTCGTCCTCGAAGAACTCCGCCTGGGTGGGGGCCGGGTGGGGCACGGGCGCGCCCACTCCCCGCAGGTCCAGCACAGTGTCGGCATAGCGGGCACCGGCGGGTCCGATGGAGTAGAGGCGGACCCGGGACAGCTCGTACATGGCGGCGGACTCTCGTCGGTGGTTCGTGTCTTGCGGAAGACGTGCGGACGGCGGGTGGGGGTGGCTCAGCCGTGGAACGGGAGGCCCGCGTCGGCCACCAGGTCCAGGTCGTCGCCCTCGGGCGGCGGCACGAGGGTCGCGGAGCCGTCGGACACGGGGACGACGCCCAGTTCCAGCAGCTCGGCCATGGCCGCGCTGCCCGCCATGTCGCGGACCTGGAGCTGGTAGCGGGCGGTGGTGCGGTAGGTGCCGCCGTTGTCGTCGCCGGTGCGCTGGAGGAAGCCGGAGTCGGTCAGGAAGGCGACGGCCTTGCCGATGATGCCGGTGGTCGAGCCCGCGAGGCGGCGGGCGTCCTTGGTGGCTCCCGTGGCGCTGCGCCGGGCGTAGACGCGCCAGGCGGCCTCCAGCCCGGGGGCGTCCGAGGCCGGGTCGGTGTTCTCGCCGGACTGCTCCGCGCGCTCCTCCAGCCGACGGCAGGCCTGGCGTACGAACGCGTCGACCCCGTGCACCGAGATGCGGCCGATGTACGTGTCGTCGGCCAGGTCCTCGGGGCGGGGGAACGCCAGGGCGGCGACGGCGAGGTGGGCCAGGCCGTGCAGGAACCGGTCGGAGGCGTCGGTGGAGGCCCGGCGGGCGTAGTCGCCCATGCGGACGGCGAACACCGAGTCCTCGTCGGCGGTGACGGCCATGCCGGCGCGGGGGGAGACCTCCAGGACGACGAGGCCGAGGCCGGTGGCGACGGCGTCGGCGAGGCGGGCGAAGGAGGGGTCGTCACGGTAGCGGCGGAGCAGTTCGGCGTACTCCGCGTCGCGGGCGGGCAGCAGCTTGGGCTGCAGGCCGAAGGACACGAGGCGGGCGGCGTCCGCGGCGTCGGCAGGCGTGACGGCGGCCGGGCCTGTGTGCGTGCCGGGTACCGGGTCGCCGCCGGGCGTGGCGGGCTCGGGTGCCCGGGGGGCGTCCGGGTCGCTCCACGCGTCGGCGTGCTCGGCGTGGTGGTCGCTCACGGCGGGGGCTCCTTGGTGCGGGGTGCGAAGTGCGGTGGGGGGCGGTCTCAGGTGAGGGGCGTTGCGCCGCGGTGCCGGGTCGGTGCGTCGCGGGCGGCGGCCCACCGCGGGCGGCGGGGCCGGCTGTCGGGCCGCGGCGGGCGGGCGGCGTGCGGCGTGGGTCTGCGGGCCGGCCAGAGCGGGACACGGCGGCGGCCCCGCGGCGGGCGGGGCGTCATGCGGGGTCCGTGCGGGCGGCGGACATGGCGGCGGCGTCCAGCAGGGCGGTGCCGACGATGAGGTCGGCACCGCCGAATTCGGGGTCGTCCAGCTCGGTGCCGTCGTCCACGGCGAAGAGGAGGCGTTCCTCGCCCTGCCGGTAGGCGGTGCCGACCGGCGGGCTGGCGGCGTGCACGGCCAGCAGGGCGACCAGATAGGGCAGGTCCGGGTCCCTGAGGCGGGCCTCCGCCAGGAGGCCGGAGAGGCGGCGCGGGGCCTCGGGTTCCAGCGCCAGCAGCTCCATGGCCATGGCCAGCTGTGCCTCGCTGAACCGGCTGTCGTCGGGCGTGGCGATCAGGTCCGGTTCGGGCATCTCGGCACCGAGGTGCTCGCGTTCCACGGGCGGGGTGAACAGCAGGTCGATCAGGTCGCCCATGCGGACCGCGCCCGGGGTGCGCAGTCCGGTGCCGCGCGCGAAGTACGCGTCGGTGACCCGGGTCGCCCGCTCCACGGGGAGCGGCAGCAGGGGGGCGATCAGCTGTCCGTGGAGGTCGAGTCCGGTGCGCTCGGCAGGGCGGGCGAAGGCCTGGCGGTCCTGCTCGGCGCGGAACAGCGGGCCGGCCTCCAGGAGGCGGGACTGGAGCTGGGTGTGGCGGCGGATGCAGTCCTTGACGATGTCGACGAGTTCGGCGGCACGCCGCTTGTGCTCGCCCGTTCTCGGATCGGAACCGGTCTCGGCCTCGTCGCGCGCCTTGCGGATGTTGGTGAGGATCGCGTTCTCGTGGCGGTACCGCTCCGCGACGTGGGTGAGGGCCTCGTCGATCATCTCGGGGACGGCGTTGAGCCAGTCGACGGCCCGGACGTTGCGCCGGGTCGCCTCCAGGGTCTTGCGGAGCGTCTCGGCGTACTGGACGGTGCGGTAGCGGGCCTGCTCGGCCGCGAGCTGCGCGTCGGCCAGCCGGCCGCGGCTGATCAGCACCTCCAGCTTGACCTCGGCAGCGATCTGGGCGCTGGTGACATCGGTGTCGAGAGCGCCGACCAGGACGTTGACGGCTTCGTCCGTGGTGCGGAGGTAGACCCCGCCGCCGTAGCCGGGGACCTCCTCGAGGAGCTTGAAGTCGTAGTCCCGGCGCACGTAGACGCCGTCGGGGCCGAACGTGCCGTACACGGCGCGGAATCCGCGGTCGACACTGCCGACGTTGATCAGGTTCTCCAGCACCCACCGGGCGACCCGCTCGTGCTCGGCGGCCGGGCGGCGCGGGGCCTGGGCGGCGACGCGGGGCAGCAGCCGGGCGACGATCTCCTCGTGGTCGGCGCCCGTGTCGAAGTCCATGTGGAGGGTGACGAGGTCGATCGCGGCGAGGGCGACCTCCGCCATGGCGTACACCGAGAACTCGCCGGCCAGGTTCGCCTTGCGGGCGTCCAGATCGTGCAGCGGCGCGGTGCAGGCGAGCGCGCGCAGACGCCGCGCCAGCCCTTCGTCGGCGGCCGGGCCCTGCGCGGGCCGCGGCCCCGCGCTGAGCTGGGGCGGAACGAGTTCCGTCGGTTCCGTCGGGGCAGGCGAAGTCACGGTGCACAGAGTAGGTCCTCACCCTGACACCGGTCGAAACGGCGAGGTGCTGCGGGCGGGCTGCGGCGTCGTCGCGCGGTCCTCTACCGTGACGGGCGGAACCGCCGTCGAGGAGTGGGGAGCCGCGGGTGACCGACGTGACCGGAGTGTCCATCGATCTGAACGCCGATCTCGGTGAGGGATTCGGCCGCTGGGAGCTGACCGACGACGAGCGGCTGCTGGCAGTGGTGACCAGCGCCAACGTGGCCTGCGGCTTCCATGCGGGGGACGCGGTCACGATGCGGCGGGTGTGCGAGCTGGCGGCTGCGCGCGGGGTACGGATCGGCGCCCAGGTCTCCTACCGCGACCTGGCGGGTTTCGGGCGCCGCGCGATGGACGTTCCGGGGCACGAGCTGGCCGCGGAGGTGGCGTACCAGATAGGCGCACTGGAGGTGTTCGCCCGGGCGGCCGGGGCGCGGGTGGCATACGTGAAGCCGCACGGCGCGCTGTACCACCGTGTGGTGGGCGACGAGGAGCAGGCGTCGGCGGTGGTCGACGGGGTGCTGCTGGCCGGAGCCGGGGAGCTGCTGCCGGTGCTGGGGCTGCCGGGGTCACGGCTGCACGCCGCCGCGAAGAAGGCGGGGCTGCCGGTGGTGGCGGAGGCGTTCGCGGACCGCGCGTACACGGCGGACGGCGCTCTCGTGCCGCGCGGCCGGGAGGGGGCGGTGCTGCACGACCCGGGGGCGGTGGTGGAGCGGTCGGTGTCGATGGCCCGGGACGGGGTGGTCACCGCGAAGTGCGGCCGGTCCGTGGCCGTGGCGGCGCGGTCGCTGTGCCTGCACGGGGACACCCCGGGCTCGGTGGAGCTGGCGCGGCGGGTGCGGGCCCGGCTGGAGGAGTCCGGGGTGCGGGTGGAGGCGTTCGCGTGAGGGCGCTGGAGGTGGGTGAGCGGGCGCTGCTGCTGGAGTTCGACGGGGGCGGTGAGGCGCGGGCCTTCCACGCGGAGGTGCTGCGGCGGCGGGCGGCCGGGGAGCTGCCCTCCGTGCGTGAAGTGGTGCCTGCCGCGCGGACGGTGCTGCTGGACGGGGTGGAGGAGCCACGGGCTCTGGCCGCGCGGCTCGCGCGGTGGGAACCGGGGCCTCCGCACGCGCGTGCGGAGGCGGTGACGGAGGTGCCGGTGCGGTACGACGGGCCGGACCTGGCGGAGGTCGCCGCGCTGTGGGGCGTGGCCCCCGGGGAGGTGGGGCGCATTCACGCGGGGGCCGTGTACGAGGTGGCCTTCTGCGGGTTCGCGCCGGGCTTCGGGTATCTGACCGGGCTGCCGGAGCGGTACGCGGTGCCGCGCCGGGCCACGCCCCGTACATCGGTCCCGGCCGGGTCGGTGGCGCTGGCGGGGCCGTACACGGGTGTCTACCCGCGCTCGTCGCCCGGCGGATGGCAGTTGATCGGGACGACGGACGTGGTGCTCTGGGATCCGGAGCGGGTGCCGGCGGCGCTGCTGGCTCCCGGGGCGCGGGTGCGGTTCGCGGCGGAGGCGCCGTGACGGGCGGGGCGGCCGTGGCCGCTCGGACGGCTGTGGCGGCGCAGCGGGTTCGCGTGCCGGTGCGGGAGGGGCCGTGACGGACCGGGGTTTCGTCGTCGTACGGGGCGGGGCGCTCACCACCGTGCAGGACCGGGACGGCCGGGTGGGGCACGCGCATCTGGGCGTGCCGCGGTCGGGGGCGCTCGATCCGGGTGCCGCCGCGCTGGTCAACCGGCTGGTGGGCAACCCGGAGAACGCCGCCGTGCTGGAGACGACGCTCGACGGGTGCGCGGTGCGGCCCCGGTGCGCGGTGACCGTCGCGGTGGGCGGCGCGCCGTGTCCGGTGCGTGTGGACGGGCGGCCGGTGGCCTGGGGCGCGGCCGTGCGGGTGCCTGCGGGGGCGGTCCTGGAGGTGGGCACGGCGGTGCGGGGACTGCGGGCGTATGTGGCGTTCGCGGGAGGTGTCGCCGTCGAGCCGGTGCTGGGCAGCCGTTCGGCGGACCTGCTGTCCGGGCTCGGCCCCGGGCCGCTGGCCGCCGGGGCGGTGCTGCCGCTGGGGGCGGCGCCCGGCGGGGTGCCCTGCCGGGACGGCGCGCCGTGGCCGGGGGTGCCCGGGGAGCTGGTGCTGCGAGTGCGGCTCGGGCCCCGGCACGGGTGGTTCACGGAGCGGGCCCTGCGGACGTTCGCCTCGCGCGCGTACCGGGTGTCGGCGGCGTCGAACCGGATCGGGCTGCGGACGGAGGGGCCGCCGCTGGAGCGCGCCGTGACGGCGGAGCTGCCCAGTGAGGGGATGGTGCTGGGCGCGGTGCAGGTGCCGCCCGACGGACGGCCGGTGGTGTTCCTGGCGGACCACCCGACGACCGGCGGGTATCCGGTCGTGGGCGTGGTGCGTGAGGCGGACCTGGCGGGGGCGGCTCAGGCGGTGCCGGGAACGGCGGTCCGGTTCGTGGTGGGCTGAGCGGGGGTCGCCCCGGACGGCGCGGCCGTGGGCGGGCCGCCGCCCGCGCACCGCTCCTCACGGGGTGCCGTACCCGCCGCCTCCCGGCGTGGCGACCATCAGGACGTCGCCCGGCCCGACGTCCACCGTGTCGACGCCGGACAGGTGGTCCACCGTGCCGTCGGCGCGTTCGACCGCGTCGGCGCCCAGGGCACCCGGCGCGCCGCCGGACATTCCGTACGGGGGAACGCGGCGGTGTCCGGTGAGGAGCGCGACCGTCATGGGCTCCAGGAAGCGGATGCGGCGGACGACGCCGTGGCCGCCGCGCCAGCGGCCCCGGCCGCCGCTGCCCTCCCGCACGGCGAAGGACTCCACGCGGACCGGGTAGCGCCACTCCAGGATCTCGGGGTCGGTGAGGCGGGAGTTGGTCATGTGGGTCTGCACGGCGTCGGCGCCGTCGAAGCCGTCGCCCGCGCCTGAGCCACTGGCGACGGTCTCGTAGTACTGGACGCGGTCGTTGCCGAAGGTGACGTTGTTCATGGTGCCGGAGCCCTCCGCCTGGACGCCCAGCGCGGCGTACAGGGCGCCGGTGACGGCCTGGGACGTCTCCACGTTGCCGGCGACGGTGGCGGCCGGGTAGGCGGGGGCCAGCATGCAGCCGTCGGGGATGCGCACCTCCAGCGGCGCGAGGCAGCCGCTGTTGAGGGGGATGTCGTCCGCGACCAGGGTGCGGAACACGTACAGAACGGCGGCCATGACGACGGACCTGGGGGCGTTGGTGTTGCCCGGCTGCTGCGGGGAGGTGCCGGTGAAGTCGAGGAGCGCGGTGCGCTGTTCGCGGTCCACGCGGAGCCGGAGCTCGATGACGGCCCCGGCGTCCGTCTCGTAGCGGTACGCACCGTCGCGGAGCGTGGCGACGATGCGGCGCACGGACTCCTCGGCGTTGTCCCGTACGTGCCGCATGTAGGCGTGGACGACGTCCAGACCGAACTCCTCGGCCATGTGGTGGAGTTCCTCGACGCCCTTCTCGTTGGCGGCGATCTGCGCGCGCAGGTCGGCCAGGTTGGTGTCCGGAGCGCGGGAGGGGTGCGGGGCGGTGGTGAGCAGCTGGCGGGTCTCGTCCTCGCGGAACCGGCCGTCCCGTACGAGCAGCCAGTTGTCGAAGAGGACGCCCTCCTCGTGGATCGTCCGGCTGAAGGCGGGCATGGAGCCGGGGGTGATCCCGCCGATCTCGGCATGGTGGCCCCGGGACGCGACCAGGAAGCGCAGCTCCCCGCTTCCGCGGCCTCCCCCGGGGCCGTACACGGGAGTCACGACCGTCACGTCCGGCAGATGGGTGCCGCCGTGGTACGGGTCGTTGACGGCGTACACGTCGCCCGGGCGCATGGTGCCCTCGTTGCGGCGCAGGACCTCCTTGATGGACTCCCCCATGGATCCGAGGTGGACGGGGATGTGAGGGGCGTTGGCGATGAGGTTGCCCTCGGGGTCGAACAGGGCGCAGGAGAAGTCCAGGCGCTCCTTGATGTTGACGGACTGGGCGGTGTTCTCCAGCCGCACGCCCATCTGCTCCGCGATGGCCATGAAGAGGTTGTTGAAGACCTCCAGGAGGACGGGGTCGACGTCGGTGCCCACGGCGGTGCGGCCGGGTCGGGGGCGGACGCGCCGGAGAGCCAGGTGGCCGGTGTCGGTCGCGGCGGCCCGCCAGCCGGGGTCGACGACCGTCGTGGCGTCCGCCTCCGCGATGACGGCCGGACCCGGGACGGTGTCACCGGGGCGCAGGTCCTCCCGCCGGTACAGCGGGGTGTCGGCGCGCGCGCCCCCGACGTACACGGGCACGGCGCCGCGGGGCCGCAGGGTGCCTTCGCGGGGCGGCTGTCCCCCGGTCGCCGGCGGCCGGGGGCCCGCCCGGCCGACGGCCTCGACGGAGACCGCCTCGACGACGAGCGGCTTGTCCGTGGTGAAGGCGTAACGGGTGCGGTGCGCGGCGGTGAAGGCCTCCGCCATGGCGGGGGCGGTGTCCAGGGGGACGGGCAGGCTCGCGTCCGTCCCCGCGTAGCGCACCAGTACGCGCGCCTGCGTGGTGATCGCGCCGTCGGGAACGCCGTCGGCGCGCAGCTCCTCCCGGGTGCGGGCGGCGAGGTCCTCGCACAGGGCGGCGACGCGCGCGCGGGAGGTGTCGTCCAGTGCGGCCTCGACCGACTGTTCGCGCATGGCGGTGGCGTCGGCGAGCCCGATGCCGTAGGCGGAGAGGACCCCGGCGAGCGGCGGTACGAGGACCGTGCGGATGCCCAGGGCGTCCGCGACGGCGCAGGCGTGCTGGCCGCCGGCACCGCCGAAGCTGGTGAGGGCGTAGCGGGTCACGTCGTGACCGCGCTGCACGCTGATCTTCTTGACCGCGTTGGCCATGTTGAGGACGGCGATCTCCAGGAAGCCCTCCGCGACCTGCTCGGGTGTGCGGCGGTCGCCGGTGCGGCGGTGGATCTCGTCGGCCAGGGCGGTGAACCGGTCCCGTACGGTGCCGTCGTCGAGCGGCCGGTCGCCGTCCGGGCCGAACACGGCGGGGAAGTGGGCGGGCTGGATGCGGCCGAGCATCACGTTCGCGTCGGTGACGGTGAGGGGGCCGCCGCGCCGGTAGCAGGCGGGGCCGGGGTCGGCGCCCGCCGAGTCGGGGCCGACGCGGTAGCGGCTGCCGTCGAAGTGGAGGACCGAGCCGCCCCCGGCGGCGACGGTGTGGATGCTCATCATGGGGGCGCGCATCCGTACGCCGGCGACCTGGGTGCCCAGCTCCCGCTCGAACTCGCCCGCGTAGTGGGACACGTCGGTGGAGGTGCCGCCCATGTCGAAGCCGATGACCCGGTCGTGGCCCGCCTGACCGGAGGTGCGGGCCATGCCGACGACGCCGCCGGCCGGTCCGGACAGCACGGCGTCCTTGCCGCGGAAGTGCGCCGCCTCGCGGAGCCCGCCGTTGGACTGCATGAACATCAGGCGCACACCGGGGAGTTCGGCGGCGACCTGGTCGACGTAGCGGCGCAGGATCGGGGAGAGATAGGCGTCGACCACGGTCGTGTCCCCGCGCGGGACCAGCTTGATGAGCGGGCTGACCTCGTGGGAGCAGCTGATCTGGGTGAACCCTAGGTCGCGGGCGGCCTCCGCGACACGCTGCTCGTGGTCGGGGTGGCGGTAGCCGTGGAGAAGGACGACGGCGGCGGAGGTGATCCCGTCGTCCCGGGCGGCCGTGAGGCGTGCGGTGACGGTGCCGAGGTCGAGGGGGCGGACGACGTCACCGTGCGCGCCGACCCGTTCCGGGACCTCGACGACCCGGTCGTACACGGCTTCGGGGAGGAGGATGCGGCGGTCGAAGATGCGCGGGCGGTTCTGGTAGGCGATGCGCAGGGCGTCACGGAATCCCTCGGTGACGACCAGGACGGTGGGCTCGCCGCGCCGCTCCAGCAGGGCGTTGGTGGCGACGGTGGTGCCCATCCTGACGGCGGTGATCCGGTCGGCGGGGACGGGCTCTCCGGGGCGGAGCCCGAGGAGGAGCCTGATCCCGGCGACAGCGGCGTCCCGGTACCGGTCGGGATCGTGCGACAGGAGCTTGCGGGTGGCGAGCCGGCCGTCCGGGCGCCGGGCCACGATGTCGGTGAAGGTGCCGCCGCGGTCGATCCAGAACTCCCAGCGTCCGGTCATTCCCCCATGGTGCCCCTCACGGCCCCGGGAGCGGGCGGCCCAGTGGGGCGGACGGGCGAGGCAGGGCGGACGGCACGGGCGGGCTCGGTGTGGCGGAGGGCTTGGGCAGGGCGGGCAGCGCCGGCAGAACGGCGAGGGCGGCGGTGGTCTGCTGCCGGGCACGGGCGTCGAGGCGGGCACCGGTGCCGCGCGCCCAGTGCGCCGCCTCGGTGGCGGACAGGGCCAGCAGCTGGGGCAGCAGGTCCCGGCACCGGCGCGCGACCCACGCGGTACCCGCGGTGGCCAGCCAGCGCAGTGTCTGCGCGCGGGTGGGCGGCGGCTGGTCCGGTGCGCGTACGGGGGCGGGGCCCCGCGCCAGGCCCCGCTCGGCCAGCAGGGCGTGGAACCCGGCGGCGACCAGGCGGTGGCCGCGCTCGTTCGGGTGCAGCCGGTCGGCGCTCCACAGGGACCAGTCCGCGGTCCAGCCGGCGTCGGCGAGGTGCAGGTGGACGGCGTCGTGGCGGGCGGACAGGGCGTGCACCACGCTGTTGACGGCCCGCTGGCGGCGGGCCAGGGGGCGGGCGAGAGGGGCCGGGAGGCGGAGCATGCGACCCGGGTCGGGCAGGCAGGCGGTCAGGAGGACGGCGCCCTGCCGGGACAGCCGCTGGAAGGCCTGGTCGAGGTCGGCGGTGATGCGGCCGATGTCGAAGGAGCTGCGCAGGGTGTCGTTGACGCCGACGATGACGGCGGCGAGGTCGGGGCGGTACGTGAGGGCGCGGGGTGTCTGGTCGGCCGCCACATCGTGGACGAGGGCGCCGCTGGTGGCGAGATTGCGGAACTCCACGGGGTGGGGGGTGAGGGCGGGTGCGAGGAGGGCGGCCCAGCCGCGGGGACCGGTGACGACGGGGTCGCCCACACCTTCGGTGAGGGAGTCGCCCAGGGCGGCGAAGCGCAGGGGTCGTTCCCCGGCGCCGCCGCGCGCGGACACCGGGGGCTCACCGTCCGGACGTCCGCGGAGCGGCCGAACCACGGCGTTCGTCCTCGTACGCCGGACGGGCCGCACGGCCGGGGCGTCGTGCGCCGCGAGGAAGGCCGCGACGGAGCGGGGCCAGGAGAAGTGCTCCGCCCGGGCGCGGGCCGCCGCGCGGCGTTCCGGTTCCGGACGGGTGAGCAGGGTGCGTACCGCGGCCGCGAAGTCGTCCGGCGTGTCCCGCGCGGCCACGCCCGCCCCGGCCACGACCTCCGGCAGCGCGGACGAGGCGCTCACCACGACGGGCGTGCCGCAGGCCATCGCCTCCAGGGCGGCCAGCCCGAACGTCTCGGCGGGCCCGGGCGCCAGGCACACGTCGGCCGCCGCCTGGAGGTCCGCCACGGCGCCCGGTCCCGGGACGTGTCCGAGGAACTCGGCCGGCAGCCGCAGTTCGCGCGCCCGGCGCTCCAGGGCGCCGCGCAGCGGACCGTCCCCGGCGACGACGAGCCTGGCGTGAAGCCCCCGGGCGCGCAGCACGGCCAGGGTCTCCAGCGCCATGCCCGGCCGTTTCTCGACGGACAGCCGGGAGCAGAGCAGCAGAAGCACGTCCGACCCGCGCGCGTGACGGGCGCGCAGAGCGGGGTCCCGGCGGCAGGGGTGGCAGCGGAGCAGGTCCACGCCGAGGGGCGCGCGGACGATGTTGCGCGCGCCGATCCGTACGAACTCCTGTTCCGCCCAGCGGGTGGTGCAGACGATCCGGCTGTACGCCCAGGCGCTGCGCCGGTTGAGCCGGTCCGCCGCGCGCGTGGCGGCGGCGGGCGGGACGCCCCAGGCGCGGAGCACCCCGTCGGCGGTCTCGTGGGAGACCATCACGGCCGGTACGCGCGCACGGCGGGCCCACTCGCCCGTCCAGCGCAGGGTCGTGCGGTCGGAGACCTCCAGGCGGTCGGGCGCCAGGTCCTCCAGGAGCCGCCGCAGTTCACGCCGCCCGGTCAGAACGCGGTAGCCGCCGCTGCCGGGCAGTTCCGGGCCGGGCAGGGTGACGACCCGTCCCTGGGGGGTGATCTCGTCACGCGCGTCCGGTCCTGGGACGACGAGGACGGGCTCGTGCCCTGCCGCGAGATAGCCCCGGCCCAGCTCGCCCAGGGCGGTCCGCAGCCCGCCGGAGGCGGGGCTCACGAAGTTCGCCAGCCGCACGATCCGCAGCCCGTCTCTCACGCCGCCACCACCTCGCCGGCGCGGGCGTCCAGCACTTCGGCGTAGTGGCCGAGCAGGCGGTCGCCGATCGCCGTCCAGGTGCGGCCCGCCACGGAGGCCCGGGCCGCCGCGCCGTACGCCGTGCGGCAGGGCGGGTCGGCGGCGAGGGCCGCGACGGCGGCGCGGAGGGCGGACGGGTCGTGGGGCGGTACCAGCAGGCCGGTGGTTCCGTGCCGCACCAGGTCGAGCGGGCCGCCCGCGGCGGGGGCGACCACAGGAAGTCCGCCGGCCATGGCCTCCTGAACGGTCTGGCAGAACGTCTCGTACGGACCGGTGTGAGCGAACACGTCGAGCGAGGCGAAGATCCGCGCCAGGTCGTCCCCCGTGCGCCGGCCCAGGAACACCGCCCCGGGGAGGGCCGTGCGCAGCCCCGCCTCGCTGGGGCCGTCCCCGACGATCACCACCCGTACGCCGGGCAGCCCGCACACCCCGGCCAGCAGCTCGACGCGCTTCTCCGGCGCGAGGCGCCCCACGTACCCGACCAGCAGCTCCCCGCCGGGTGCGAGGGCGCGGCGCAGCGCATCGTCGCGGCGGTCGGGCCGGAAGCGGTCGGTGTCGACACCCCGCGGCCACAACCGGACGCGCGGCACACCGTGGGCGGCGAGGTCCCGGGCGGCGGCCGTCGAGGGGGCGAGGGTCCGGTCGGCGGCGCTGTGCACGGCCCGCATGCGACGCCAGGCGGCGGCCTCGCCCGCGCCCAGGTAGGTGCGGGCGTAGCCGCCGAGGTCGGTCTGGTACACGGCGACGGCGGGCAGGCCCAGCCGGGTGGCCGCCGCCATGCCGCGCACCCCCAGCACGAAGGGGCTCGCCAGGTGGACGAGGTCGGGGCGGTGCGCGGCGATCGCGGCGCCCACGCGCCTGCTGGGCAGCGCGACCCGGACCTGGGGGTACCCGGGCAGTGGCACGGCGGGGACGCGGACCACCGGGCAGGGCGCCGGTTCCGCGTCGGCGGTCTCGGGGCCCGCGGGGGCGATCACGAGCGGCTCGTGTCCCCGGGCGGTGAGGTGCCGGGCGGTCTGGAGGGCGCAGTGGGCCACACCGTTGACATCGGGCGGGAAGGACTCGGTGACGATGACGACGCGCATACCGGTGTTGTCGCCGCGCCCGGCGAGCCTCCGCCGACATGGATCTGTCGCCTCGGGGAACGTCCCATGAGCGTTTGGGCCCGCCCGGGGTCGCAGGGCGCCGGTGCCCGCGGCGCCCTGTGCGCGTGAGCCGCCGCGGGCCCCGGGCCACCCGCGCGAAGGCCGGCGGGCGAGCGGCGTCGCCCGCGTGCCTGATCATCCGCGGGCGGGAGCGCCGTACGCGTGCGGGCCGCCGTCGGCACGGGATCGCCGTGCGCGGGGACCGCCCCTCGCCCTCGGCCCTTCGTCCGCGGTGCCGCCGTCGTGTGCCCTCAGACGGTCGGCCGCTGCGGGTCGATCCTGCTGCGGACCGCCGTCTGCACCTCGTCCTCCTCGGCCGGGTCGGCGGCCAGGCGGCGCAGGCGTTCCGCGACGCGTACGTCTCCGGTCTCGGCGTGCAGGGCGGCGATCTCGCGGGTGGTCTCCTCGCAGTCCCAGAGGCACTCGACGGCGAAGCCGGTCGGGAACGAGGGGTCTGTCGCGGCGAGCGCGCGGGCGGTGCGGCCGCGCAGCTCGGAGGAGGCGGTCTCGCGGTAGATGTGCCGCAGGACGGGCGCGGCGCAGCTGATGCCGAGGCGCCCGGCGCCGTCGACGAGGGGGTAGAGGGAGGCCGCGTCGGGGCCGTCGGTGCGTACGGCCTGCCGGAGGGCGCCGAGGACGAGGGGGGAGTCCTGGGTGCCGCCCCGGGAGGCGAGAACGCCGCCTGCGGAGCTGCCGAGGGCGTCGGGCCGGTGGACCCAGCCGCGGGCGCGGTCGACGGCGGCCTCGCCGCACATGCGCTCGAAGGCGCTGACGGCGGCGTCGGCCACGACGGGGGAGGGGCTGCTCGCGGCAGCCTCGATCAGGTCGAGCACGGCGGGGTCGCGCGCCTCGGCCAGGTAGTGCAGCGCGGCGCAGCGGGCGCCGTCGGCTCCACTGCCGGCGGCCTCCAGGATCAGTGGACGGTCGTCGGGGCCCGCCACGGCCGTGAGGCAGCGGGCGGCGGGACCGTGCAGGAGCGCGCCACGCTCCTCCAGGCCCTGCTGGGCCCAGTCGAAGACGGCCTGGACGCTCCAGCCCGGGCGGGGCCCGCTGGGTCGCATCTGGCGCTGCCACCGGTCGAAGGAGCCGCGTTCCACGGCGGCGCGCACCCGGGCACCGACCGCCTCGCGGGGGTCCTCGGCCCACAGCCGCCAGGGGCGCGGCTCGAACGCGTCGCGCACCGCGGCGGTCAGTTCGGCGTCGCCCTCGGCGGTCGCGGGGAACCGGGCCAGCACGAGGTCGGCCAGGGCGCGCAGGGCGGTGTCCTCGTCGCGCAGGGCCAGCTCGTCGAGCGCCCAGGTCCAGTTCGCTCCGGTCGCGGCGTAGCGGCGCAGCAGCAGGAGCGCGTCGCGGCGGCCGTACGAGGCGAGGTGGCCCAGGACGGCCAGGGCGAGCCCGGTCCGTGACTCCTCGGGATCCAGCTGGTCCTCGGGCCCGAGGAGGTGGGCCTCGACCGCCTCCAGACCGCCGTGCAGGTCCAGGTAGAGGCGGGCGTAGTAGAGGGAGCGGTTCTCGACCTGCCAGTCGCGGCGAGGGTCGTTCAGGACGCAGTGGTCGAGGGCCGCGAGGGCTTCGGCGCGGGGGGCGGCGAGCGCGTGCAGCGTGCCGTCGCCGCGTCCCCTCTGGAGTAGGCCGAGCAGGGTGCCGCTCGGCGCTATGACTGGTTCGAACATGGAAAATGCCTCACATCAAGCTGTCGACGTAGCCGGGGTCCACTGGCGGGATGGCCGGGATGGGGTGGCCGGCTAGGCCACGCAGCAACATGAGGAGCCGCCCGTCGTCTTCTGCCTGGTGTCGACCATTTTCCTTGCCTCGTCCTTCTTCTCCGCGTGACCACTGGTGGGCCTCGTCGTCGTCATGATGACCCAGCGGTTTCGCCGCCGCGACCACATTTACGGCGCTGTGTGCACCGGGTGTCCATGCCCCGTACGGGCCCGGTTCACCGGGCTGCGAACAGCTCCAGGAGGTCTGTCTTCCCAAACATCCGCGCCGTATCCACAGCTGACGGAGCGCCGGCTTCCGGATCGGCGCCGCCGGCGAGGAGGGCGCGGATCACGGCGCCCTCGCCCTTGAAGACGGCTCCGGCGAGCGGGGTCTGGCCGCGGTCGTTGGCCCGGTCCGGGTCGGCCCCGCGCGCAAGGAGGGCGGAGACGGTCTCGGCATGGCCGTGGTAGGCGGCGAGCATGACGAGCGTGTGGCCCTGCTCGTTGGCGAGGTCCACGGGGGCGCCCGCGTCGGCGTAGGCGGCGAGAGCCTCGGCCTCACCGGCGCGGGCGAGGTCGAAGAGCCTGGAGGCGAGGGCGACGACCTCGGGGTCGGGCGTCTGATCGCTCGTGCCGCTCATGCGCGGGCCACCTTCCTTCTGTCTGCTTCTGTCCTGCTGTCCACGGCCCCGTACGGCGGATGAGCCGGACATCTGCCGAGGTCAGCCGTACGAGTGAACCGACAGGGTACTGCCCGCGCGAGCCGTGTTCGAGGTGCCCTCCGGAGGCCTGCGGCATGCCCGCGACCGGACGCCGACGTGCGCTGGTCGAGTGAAAACAACGATTTTTCACCCATTCGCACCTTTTGCTATTTAGATACCTCCCGTGAGCCTGGAATGACTCATGGTGACTGTCCCTTCAACCAGGAGAACCGCTCATGATCCTGTCGATCTCCGGCGTGGTACTGCTCGGCATCATCGTCTTCCTCTTCTTCAAGAGAGACGGGCTCAAGGCCTCCCACGCCATCGTCTGCGCCCTCTTCGGCTTCTACCTCGCCGGTACGGCCATCGCCCCGAGCATCACGGCGGGCGGCCAGAGCCTGGCGAGCCTGCTGGGCGGCATCAGCTTCTGACGCCGACTCCACACCGGCGCTCCTCCCCCTCCCTCCCCTCCACGACCCGCAGCAGCGACACGTACCAGGAGACGACGTGGCCCGGCGAGCACTCCCCCGCATCCTGACCAGCGGCAGCGTCCCGCTCGCCCGTGGCCGAGAGCTCGTGCGCTCGGCCGGTGACGGCGCCACGGACGTCCTGCACCCGCTGATCACCATCGGCCGGGGGCTGCGGAAGCTCGCAGCGGCCGGCCGCGCCAGATGGGCGGCGACCCCCAAGGAGCGGCGCGGTCCCACGCTGCTCCTGGCGGCCGTATGCGTTCTGGGCGTGGCACTCATGCCGTACGGGCCGCTGCTCGCGCTCATGGCGGTGATGGCCGTGGCGGCGTGGAAGGGGCGGGAGCGCCCCGTGGTGAAGACGGGCCCCGACGAGGCCGAGACGGAGCGGCTGCGGGCGCTGTACGAGGCGCTGGTGCCGTATTTCTCGGTCCCCGAGGACCCGAGCCCGCGCTACGCGCACGGGGGCGCGTGGAGCGGGGTGTTCAGCGACTTCGTGTTCGACGGTGACGGGCGGCTCACCCGGCTGCGCATCGCCTACCCGGCGTACTTCCCGGACGGGGAGCCGGAGGCCCGGGCCCGCGTGGAGCAGGTGCTGCACGCCAAGTCGGGGCGTGGCCGGGAGTACCTGTTCGACTGGGACGAGGAGGGCAACGAACTCGCGGTGCGGGTGCTGCCCGCGCTGCCGACGTCGATCGCGGCGCAGCGGTTCGTGACCGTGCCGGGTGAGACGGTGCTGGGCTTCACGGACGAGCAGTCGGTGCAGCGGACCGTGCCGGTACGGGACGGGAGCGGGGGTTCCGGGTCGCGGGACGCACCCCCGGTGGTGTGGCGGACCGGGCCCCGGTCGACGGAACCGCACCTGCTGGTGGTGGGCCAGCCGGGGAGCGGGACCAGCACGCTGCTGCGGTCGGTCGCGCTGCAGGCGCTCCAGCACGCGGGGGATGTGCTGGTGGTGGAGGGCGGAGGGGCCGGTGAGTACGTGTGTCTGGCCGGGCGTGAGGGGGTGGTGGCCGTCGAGTGCGGGCTGCCGGGGGCACTGCGGGCCCTGGAGTGGGCGGCGCACGAGACGGAACGGAGGCTGGCGGCGGCCCATCGCGCGCGTGAGGCGGGTGAACCGGTGCCGAGCGCGGCGCGGCGCCCGCTGTGGGTACTGGTGGACCGGCTGAGTGTGCTGGGCGACCTGGCGGCGGCCGAGGGGCGGCCGGACCCGCAGGAGCTTCTGCGGGTGCCGCTGCGCCATGGGCGCGCGGCGCATGTGACGGTGGTCGTGGCGGAGCAGTTCGACACCGTCGGGGCGCTGAGCGAGACGGTGCGGTCCCAGACGCGGGCGCGCGTGACGCTCGGCTGGGCGCCGCCCGATCATGTGGCGGCGGTGCTGGGCGCGGCGGCCAGGACGACCCTTCCGCCGGACGTCCCACCGGGGCGGGGGTACGCGCGGCTGGGGGCGGGGGCGGTGCTGCGGCTCCAGGTGCCGGCGACGCCCGACCCGTACGACGACACCGCGGTGGAGGCCCATCGGCAGGCGGTGCTGGCGCTGCTGCCCGAGCACCACACCCAGGAGAACCTGCCGCCGGTCAAGGCGCTGGCCCCGGTGGACCCCGGCGCGTCGGCCTGACGGCCGCCCCTGTCCCGTCCCTCCCGGTCCGGACCTGGACTCGCCCGGGCCCCGTGTCGCGCCTCGGGCGAGCCCCTCCCCCGCTCCTGCAGCGCGGGAGGGGCCCGCCCTCAAGCGCCCGACGGACCGAGCGCGCTCAGGCCACGAACGTGCGCGGCTCCTGGGCCACCGGCCCCGCACTGGTGCCCGCCCGGACCATGCGCGCCGCCGCCGCCAGCCGGGCCGCCGCCTCGTCCGCCACCGCGCCGCCCACCGTGAACGGCAGCCGTACGTACCCCTCGAACGCGCCGTCCACCCCGAACCGCGGGCCCGACGGGACACGCACCCCGGCGCGTTCGCCGGCCTCGGCCAGCCTGGAGCCGGACAGGCCGCCGGTGCGCACCCACAGGGTCAGCCCGCCCCGCGGCACCTCGAACTCCCAGTCGGGCAGCGACCGCCGCACCGCCGCCACCAGGGCGTCCCGGTTCTCGCGGGCCTGGCCGCGGCGGAAGGCGACCGCCTCCTCCCAGCCCCCGCCGCCCAGCAGCCAGGCCACCGCGAGCTGCTCCAGCACGGGCGTGCCGAGGTCGGCGTAGGCGCGGGCGGCGACCAGGGAGCGGATGACGTCGGGCGCGGCCCGCACCCAGCCGATGCGCATGCCCGCCCAGAAGGCCTTGCTGGCGGACCCGACGGTCAGGACGGTGCTGCCCGCGGGGTCGAAGGAGCAGACAGGGCGCGGCATCTCCAGGCCGTCCTCCAGCCACAGCTCGGACATGGTCTCGTCCACGACGAGGACCGTGCCCGCCGAGCGCGCCGCGTCCACCAGGGCGCGGCGCTGGTCGTCGCCGGCGAGCGCGCCGGTCGGGTTGTGGAAGTCCGCGACGACGTACCCGAGCCGGGGCGCCGCGTCGCGCAGCACCTGCCGCCAGCGCCCGAGGTCCCATCCGGCCAGGCCGGGCGCCATGGCGACGGGCACCAGCCGGGCGCCGGCCTCACGCATGAGCTGGAGGATGTTCGCGTAGGAGGGGGACTCGACGGCGATCCGCTCGCCGCGACCGGCGAACAGGTGGCAGATGGCGTCCATGGCTCCCATCGCGCCGGTGGTGACCATGATCTGCTCGGGCATCGTCGGGATGCCGCGCGCGGTGTACCGCTCCGCCAGCATCTGCCGCAGCGCGGGCAGGCCCGCCGGGTAGTCGCCGTGCGTGTGGGCGTACGGAGGGAGTTCCTCCAGGGCGCCCTGGAAGGCCCGGGTGAGCCAGGGCTCGGGGGCGGGCAGCGCCGCGCAGCCCAGGTCGATCATGGAGCCGAGCGACTCCGGGGGCAGCGGCTCCAGGCCGCGCGCGGGCAGCGGGTTGCCCGCGGGCACGCTGGTCCAGCTCCCGGCGCCGCGCCGGGACTCCAGGAAGCCCTCGCCGCGCAGCGCCTCGTAGGCGGCGGCGACCGTGGTCCGGCTGACGGAGAGGGCGAGCGCGAGCTCCCGCTCGGCGGGCAGCCGGGCGGCGACCGGGACCCGGCCCTCCAGCACCAGGAGCCGGATGCCGTCGGCCAGGGCACGGTACGCCGGGGGCCTGCGCGTGCCGGGGCCGGCCGGACGGGGCTGCTGGGCGGTGAGCTGCCGGGCCAGCTGGGCGGCACCCACCGCCGAGGTCCACTGAGCCATGAAATCAGTCCACCTTCCTCAGATTGGCCGTACTCGGCGTCTGACCTCTTGCCAGAGAGTGGCACAGGCCAGTCCAAAACCGCCACCCAGGGGGGTATGTCGTGTCCAACGCCGTCAGGCCCACGGCCACCGAGAGCCGTCGTCTCGGCCGCCGTCTCTTCCAGCTCTACGCGGGACTCGTGCTGTACGGCGTGAGTTCGGCGCTCATGGTCCGCAGCGGGCTCGGTCTCGATCCGTGGAACGTGCTGCACGAGGGACTGGCCGAGCACACCGGCCTGTCGATAGGCACGGTCCTGATCATCGTCGGAGCGCTCGTGATGCTGGCGTGGATCCCGCTGCGTCAGCGGCCCGGCCTGGGCACGGTGTCGAACGTGCTGGTGATCGGGGTGGCCATGGACGCCGCCCTGGCCGTCCTGCCGGACGCGCGGGGACTGCCGCTCCAGGCCGTCACCATGACCTCGGGGATCGTCCTGAACGGCGCCGCCACCGGCCTGTACATCGCCGCCCGGTTCGGTCCGGGGCCGCGAGACGGGCTGATGACCGGACTGCACCGGGTGACCGGGCGCTCGATCCGCCTGGTACGGACCTGCGTCGAGGTGGCCCTGGTCGTGACCGGCTTCCTGCTGGGCGGCTCGCTCGGGGTCGGCACGGTCCTGTACGCACTGGCCATCGGGCCGCTCGCCCAGGTTTTCCTCCGCCTTTTCGCCGTCCCGGGGCCGGACGGCGGCGACGCGGGGGTCGACTCCAGGCCACCTCGGCGGGTCATACTGCCGCGGTGACACCGATTCCGCGCCCCCGCTCGGGCCGCCCCCGGCACCATCCGTACCTCGCTCACCCCTCCCCCATCCCCTTCGCCCACCGGGGCGGGACGGCGGACGGGCTGGAGAACACCGCCGCCGCGTTCCGGCGGGCCGCGGGGGCCGGGTACCGCTACTTCGAGACCGATGTGCACACCACGGCCGACGGGCGTCTGGTGGCGTTCCACGACCCGACGCTGGACCGGGTGACCGACGCCCGGGGCCGGATAGCGCGGCTGCCGTGGAGCGCGGTGCGGCAGGCCCGGGTCGCGGGGCGGGAGCCGCTGCCGCTGTTCGAGGAGCTGCTGGAGGAGTTCCCCGAGGCCCGCTGGAACGTGGACCTGAAGGCCGAGTCGGCGCTGGTCCCGCTGGTGGAGCTGATCCGCAGGACGAACAGCTGGGACCGGGTCTGCGTCGGCTCGTTCAGCGAGGGGCGGGTGGCGCGGGCGCGGCGCCTCGCCGGGGAGCGGCTGGCCACCTCGTACGGGGTGCGGGGCGTGCTGGCGCTGCGGCTGCGCTCGTACGGGATCCCGGCGGCGCTGCGGGCGGGCGCGGTGGCGGCGCAGGTGCCGGAGACCCAGGGCGGGGTGCGGGTCGTGGACCGGCGGTTCGTCCGGGAGGCGCACGCGCGCGGGCTGCAGGTGCACGTGTGGACCGTGAACGAACCGCAACGCATGAACGCTCTGCTCGACCTGGGGGTCGATGGCATCATGACCGACCACCTGGAGACGCTGCGGACGGTGCTCAGCGACCGGGGGGCGTGGGTCTGATGACGGTTCCCACGGGGACTCCTACGACGAGGGGGCGCGGGTGACCGCCGAGACCGCCGACCGGGGGCCGGACGCGTCCGACGCGCCGCCCCCGGACCGCAGACGCGAGCAGCGCGGATGGTATTTCTACGACTTCGCCTGCTCGGTCTATTCGACGAGCGTGCTGACGGTGTTCCTCGGGCCGTATCTGACGTCGGTCGCGAAGGCGGCGGCGGACGCGGAGGGGTTCGTGCACCCGCTGGGCGTGCCGGTCCGGGCGGGCTCGGTGTTCGCGTACTCGGTGTCGCTGTCGATCGTGCTCGCAGTGCTGGTGATGCCGCTCGCGGGTGCCTGGGCGGACCGCACGGGGCGGAAGAAGCCGCTGCTGGCCGCGTCGGCGTACCTGGGGGCGGCCGCGACGGCGGGGATGTTCTTCCTGGCGGGCGACCGCTATCTGCTGGGCGCGCTGCTGCTGATCGTGGCGAACGCCTCGCTGGCCGTGTCGATGGTGCTGTACAACGCCTATCTGCCGCAGATCGCGGAGCCCGACGAGCGGGACGCGGTGTCGTCGCGGGGCTGGGCGTTCGGCTACGTGGCGGGTGCGCTGGTCCTGGTCCTGGACCTGGTGCTGTACGGCAGCCACGCGTCGTTCGGGCTGTCGGAGGGGGACGCGGTCCGGATCTGCCTGGCGTCGGCCGGTGTGTGGTGGGGCGCGTTCACGCTCATACCGCTGCGGCGGCTGCGGGACCGGCGGGTGACGCAGAGGGGCGGCGGCGAGGGTGCCGTCGGCTCCGGGTGGCGACAGCTGGTGTCGACACTGCGGGACATGCGGCGTCATCCGTTGACGCTCTCGTTCCTCCTGGCGTACCTGGTCTACAACGACGGCATCCAGACGGTGATCTCGCAGGCGTCGGTCTACGGCGCGGAGGAGCTGGGTCTCGAACAGACCACCCTGATCGTGGCGGTGCTGCTGGTGCAGATCCTGGCGGTGGTCGGGGCGCTGGCGATGGGCCGGCTGGCCGTGTCGTACGGGGCGAAGCGGACGATCCTGGGGTCGCTCGCCGTGTGGACGCTGATCCTGGCTGCGGGGTACTTCCTGCCGGCCGGCGCGCCGGTGTGGTTCTTCGTCCTGGCGGCGGCGATCGGGCTGGTGCTGGGCGGCAGCCAGGCGCTGTCGCGCTCGCTGTTCTCGCATCTGGTCCCGCGCGGCAAGGAGGCGGAGTACTTCTCGGCCTACGAGATGAGCGACCGGGGTCTGAGTTGGCTCGGGCCGCTGGTGTTCGGGCTGGCGTACCAGCTGACGGGCAGCTACCGGGACGCGATCGTGTCGCTGATCGCGTTCTTCGCGCTGGGCTTCGTGCTGCTGGCGCGGGTACCGGTGCGGCGGGCGGTGGCGGCTGCGGGGAATCCCGTACCGGCTCGAATCTGATCAATTCAGACTTTGCGGTGTTCGAGAAGGGAGGAAATCCAGGCGGAAACGCGGCCTGATTTAGACGCGGAAGCGAAAGGGCGGTAGTGTACGCGTTTGGCCTGCCAGGAGGACCGTTACTGCGTGGTCATACGACGAAAACGCTGGGTGACATCTTCTGTCAGATGTGACAAAGCGGGCAATGGTGGGTACAAAAAGGGGCGGCACGACGGGCGACGCATTACCCACATCGGGAATCTTTACCGCCGACCGGACGTTGACCGGATGACGACGACAGCGACACCTGTCCTGTGGGCGACAAGCCCGGGAGGCACGATTCATGAGTGAGCGAGCTCTTCGCGGCACGCGCCTCGTGGTGACCAGCTACGAGACCGACCGCGGCATCGACTTGGCCCCGCGCCAGGCGGTGGAGTACGCATGCGAGAAGGGGCATCGGTTCGAGATGCCGTTCTCGGTCGAGGCGGAGATCCCGCCGGAGTGGGAGTGCAAGGTCTGCGGGGCCCAGGCGCTCCTGGTGGACGGGGACGGACCCGAGGAGAAGAAGGCGAAGCCCGCGCGTACGCACTGGGACATGCTCATGGAGCGCCGCACCCGCGAGGAGCTGGAGGAAGTGCTGGCCGAGCGGCTGGCGGTCCTGCGGTCCGGTGCGATGAACATCGCGGTGCATCCGCGAGACAGCAGGAAGTCGGCGTGACCGCGTAGCGCGGGGCGCGCCTGTTGAAGCCGCGGGGGCGGTACGTGTCATGCGTACCGCCCCCGCGGCTTTCGGCATGCCCGGGGTGCGGGTCGGGCACAGGTTTCTGCGGCCACGGCGCCGTTCCCCACGTGTGCACCCGCACCGCGCTCCGGCGGAACGGGTGCACAGCAGGTGTTCTGTGCTCAGGCGTCAGGGGTTCAGGGGAGTCCGGGGCGTGTCGTCCCGGCCCGGGGGGTCGTCCCGGACGACCTCGCCCTGGACCACCTTGCCGTTCGGGTCGTGGACGCGGGCCTGCTGGAAGGCGGGGCCCATGCGGGATTCCAGGGTGCGTTCCACGGAGGTGCTCAGGGCCCGGCGGACCGGGGGGATCAGGAGGAGCAGGCCCACCGCGTCGGAGATCAGGCCCGGGAGCATCAGCAGCACGCCGCCGAGCATCAGGAAGCCGTTGCCCCGGCCGGCCCGGTCGGGTGGCGCGGCGCCCTCGGAGAGGCGCTGCATGGTCTGCGTCAGGACCGTGAACGCACGCCGTCCCGCGTGCTTGACCACGGCACCGCCGAGCACCGCCCCCGCCACCAGCACCGCCAGCACGGTCAGGCCGCCCGCGGCGTCGCCGAGCAGCGTCAGCAGCCAGATCTCCAGCACCAGCCAGGCGGCGATGCCCAGCGGGGCGTAGGTACGGACACGTGAGCGCTTGCGGGCGAGCGGAGGCGGGGCACCAGTCGTCATGCCTCCAGTGTGCCTGGCCGCTTCGCAGGACGGCGTAAGGCCCCCGTCAGGGGGTCTTCCCACGGCCCAGCAGCTGGTTCGCCCGCGCTCCCACGCCCCACGCGGTGACCCGCCACAGTGCCTCGACCACGATGTCGCGGCTCATCTTCGAGTCGCCGTGCTCCCGCTCGACGAAGGTGATGGGCACCTCGATCACATGAAAGCCGGCGGCGATCGCCCGCCGGGCCAGGTCCACCTGGAAGCAGTAGCCCTGGGAGGCCACGTCGTCCAGGCCCAGGCCCTCCAGCGTCTCGCGGCGGAACGCCCGGAAACCGCCGGTGACGTCACGGATCGGGACGCCCAGCAGCAGCCGCGAGTACGTGCTGCCGCCGCGGGAGAGGAACTCGCGGGACTTCGGCCAGTTCACCACCCGCCCGCCCGGCACCCAGCGGGAGCCCAGCACCAGATCGGCGCTCTTCAGGGCGGTGAGCAGGCGGGGCAGCTCCTCCGGGCGGTGGGAGCCGTCGGCGTCCATCTCGACCAGCACGCCGTAGCCGCGCTCGACGCCCCAGCGGAAGCCGGCCAGATACGCGGCGCCGAGCCCCTCCTTGCCCTTACGGTGCAGGACGTGGACATGGCCGTCCTCGGCGGCCAGCTCGTCCGCGAGCTTGCCCGTGCCGTCGGGACTGTTGTCGTCGGCGATGAGGATCTCCGCCTCAGGCACGGAGGCCCGCACCCGCGAGACGATCGCCTTGATGTTCTCCGCCTCGTTGTAGGTCGGGATGATCACCAAGGCCGTACCGAGCGGGCCGTACCGCCTCTGGCCACCGTCGTTCACTACTGCCCCTTACGTCCTGTACGCAGAGCCCCACCATAGCGAGGACGCGGGCCGTGCGATCGGCTGAGGGGTTTTCCGGCCGCCCGCCGGGCGGGAACGCGTGGCCGTTCTGGGGCCCGGTGTCCTTCGGGCCGACCCGGGGCCCGCTGGCTGCGGGTCGTCCTAGAGCCGTTGTCTACTGAACCTCCGGGCCCCACCCGGGTCGCACCCGCCCCGGCCCGGCAGCGGGCAGGGGGACGCCCTTCCGGGGCGGCCACTCCCCCGCCGCGCGGCACGGGCGCTGAACCTGGCTCCCAGCGGTGGTGCGCCGGTGCGGCACACCACCCCGCGATCCAGCGGCGCGCCCGGCGGCTGTGGGGACCCCGCCGGTCGGTCGTCCGTGGTGGACCCGGCCGAACCTACCCGCCGCCGACCGCTCTCTGTCAACACCCGCCTCACCTGCGACGATTGGACGAAGCACCAGGTCAGCGACGAAGATCCGCAGGTTAGCGGGGGCCTGCGGGAGGCTGTACGGCGATCGAACCCCGCCCGGACGGCGCCGAAGTCACGCGTTTCTCACTCGTTCGGTCGGACGAACACGGTCCGGCCGCCCACCACCGTGCGGAGGCAGACCGGCAGCGGGGCGCCGGGGCTCAGGTCGGGCAGGCCGGGGGTGCCGGAGCGGGGGTCGGTGGACCAGCGGGCCACCCGGTCGTCCGGGGCCTGGACCACCAGGTCGCCGGTACGCCAGACGGCGTAGTCGGCAGGGGCGCCGGGCACCAGGACCCCGGCGTCGTCGCGGCCGGTGGCCCGCCAGCCGCCCCGGGTGTGGGCGGTGAACGCGGCCCGCACGGAGACCCGGTGCTCGGGGGTGCGGTGGAAGGCGGCGGCGCGGACCGTGCCCCAGGGGTCGAGCCGGGTCACGGGGCTGTCGGAGCCGAGTGCGAGCGGCACACCGGAGCGCAGAAGGGCCGCGTACGGATTGAGGGTGCGGGCCCGCTCGGTACCGAGGCGCTGGGCGTACATGCCGTCCTCGCCGCCCCAGGCCGCGTCGAAGGCGGGCTGCACGGAGGCGGTGAGACCGAGTTCCGCGAACGCGGCGATGGTCTCGGGAGTGAGCATCTCGGCATGCTCGACGCGGTGCCGGGCGGCGCGGACACGGTGCGGCCCCAGGGTCTCCGCGGCGGCGCGGACGCCGTCGGCCACAGCGCTCAGGGCGGCGTCCCCGATGGCGTGGAAGCCGGCCTGGAGCCCGGCCTCGGTGCAGGCCGTGACATGCGCGGCGACGGCGGCCTTGTCGAGGTGGGCGGTGCCCGTGTGCGGGGCGTCGGCGTAGGGCTCGTGGAGGCAGGCGGTGTGGGAGCCGAGGGAACCGTCGACGAACAGGTCTCCCGCGGCGCCGAGCGCGCCCAGCTCGCGGACACGGCGGGCGTCCCGCTCACCCGTGACCGGCTCGGCCCAGTAGCCGACGACCCGGGGTCCGGGCCGCTCCTCGTCGGCGGCCAGGGCCAGCAGGGACGTGAAGTCCTCCTCGTCGGAGATCTCCGGCCCGGCGCACTCGTGGACGGTGCCGATACCCAGCGAGGCCGCCCGGCGGAGAGCCGCACGCTGCGCCTCGCCGCGCTGCGCGGGCGTGACCGCTGCATGTGCGGCAGCCCGTACGGCGTGGTGGGCGGCGCCGGTGAGGGGCGCGTCGGGGCGGTATCCGGCGAGGCCGGTCACGCCGGGGACGAGGTCGAGCAGCGCGGTGGTCACGACCGCCGAGTGCACGTCGACCCGGGGCAGGTACAGCGGACGCCCGCCGGTGGCCTCGTCGAGTTCGGTACGGGACGGGGGGCGGCCCTCGGGCCAGCGGGCGGCGTCCCAGCCGTGGCCGAGCAGGACCCGGTCGGCAGGGCGCGCGGCGGCGAAGTCCCGTACGAGCGCGAGCGCCTGGCCCAGGGTGGCGGCGGGCGACAGGTCGAGGCCGGTCAGGGCGAGTCCGGTGGCGGTGGTGTGCACATGGGCGTCGGTGAACGCGGGGGTGACCAGGGCGCCTTCGAGGTCGATCACCTCGTCCACACCGGAGGCGAAGGCGTCGGCGGCGCCTTCGGATCCCACCCACGCGATGTGACCGCGCTCGACGACCATCGCAGTGGCGAAGGGGTCGGCGGGGGTGTGGACGTCTCCACCGCGGAGGAGGGCGGTGCGGGGTTCTCGCTCGGTCATGTGACCAGCGTAGACAGCGGGGCGGGCGGCCCGAGCGGTGGACCCTGCCGGGGGCCGGTCGGCTGCGCCCGCCCTCCGCCGGGCGGCGGTCCCCGTCAGATGCGGGGCGGACGGGCCTCGTACGGGGTGGACAGGACGACCGTCGTCCGTGTGGAGACACCTGACGCGGAGCGGATGCGGCTGAGCAGGTGCTCCAGCTCCAGCGGCGTGGCGACGCGTACCTTCAGGATGTAGTTCTCGTCGCCCGCGACGCTGTGGCAGGCCTCGATCTCGGGGATGTCCGCGAGCCGGTCAGGGGTGTCGTCCGGGGCGCTGGGATCGAAGGGTTTGACCGAGATGAAGGCGGTCAGGGGCAGCCCGACGGCCTCGGGGTCGACGACGGCGGCGTAGCCGCGGATGACGCCGCGCTGTTCGAGGCGGCGGACGCGCTGATGCACCGCCGAGGTGGACAGGCCGGTGGCCTTGCCCAGGTCGGTGTAGCTCATGCGCCCGTCCCTGACGAGCAACTCGACGATCTGACGATCCAGCTCCTCCATGCGGTCAACCTATTGCCCCGGACGGCCTCCGGAACAGTCGGAGGCACAACGTGAGGGCACCTGTGGACGGCATGTGACGAAGACCACAGGCGCATGGTCGCCAGGGATCGAGACCGGACGGTTACCTGCGGAGCCGGTTGGGAATTGCTTCGGGTGGTCGGGGCCGTAAGCCTGATCGGCCCATCCAAGGGGGAGATTCTCCATGCAGGAGCCTGTTGATTCCGTCGAGCCCGAAGAGCTCGACTCCTACGACGCTTTCGACATGTTCCGGGTGGTATGCCCGGACTGCGCCCAGTCGATCGTGCTGCTCGCGGACGAGGAGGCCCTCCCGGAGCACGCGCTGTGTCCCACGCCGTGGAACCCGTTCGTCCTGGCGGTGTGCGCCGGGTCGGGCCGGCCGCTCTCCGACGCGCGAACCCCCGACGAGGCGCCGGACGCCCAGGAGCAGGAGCTGGCGACGCTGTTGACGCTCCCTCAGAGTCTCGACTGGCGGAGGCAGCCGTTCTCGCATGTGGGCGGCCCCGGCTCCCGGCCGATCAAGGTGCCGCGGATGCGCCGCTCTCCGGAGCTGCGCCGCGCGGCCTGAGCCCCACCGCCCCCGTCGCCCCGGCACGCCTCCGCGTGTCCGGGACGGCGGGTCGTGACCTGACGAGCGGATACGCGGATATCCCTACCGGCGCGGCCGTACGGGTGATACCGCCCGGCGTCACACGTCCGGCCCGTCCCGGCGCGGGCGGCGGGCCGGACACGGCGTCCGGTGCCGTTGACGTCCACTGACGCCGAATCAGCAGCCGTCGGCGGCGCCCGGGACACGCGTCGGCGGGCAGGGCGCGAACTGGCGGCCTATCGCCGTCGGCGGTGACCCGGCGCACACCTCCGCGTTGGCCGGGTATGACCTCGCCGCACGCACCGCACCCGGCGCCTCCGTCGCCCGCGACGAGCGGCTATGTCCGGGGCCGGCTGATGCTTCCGGGCGCGGCCGCGGGCGCCGGGCGTGCCGAATCGCCTCCGCCCGCCGATCCGCCGATCTACCGCGACCTGCTCCGGCACTGGGCCAGCTCGGGCCGGACCCTGCCGGGCCGCCGCGACCAGGAGTGGGCCCGGCTCACGGCGGGCCCGGTGTGGACACGCCCGGGGGAGGTCAGGCCCGGCTCTCCGGGCCGACCAGGTGACGGGCGATGACGACGCGCTGGATCTGGTTGGTGCCCTCCACGATCTGGAGCACCTTCGCCTCACGCATGTAGCGCTCGACGGGGAAGTCGGCGGTGTAGCCGTATCCGCCGAGGACCTGGACGGCGTCCGTGGTGACCTTCATCGCGGCGTCCGTGCAGAACAGCTTGGCCATGGCCGCCTGGCGTGAGTACGGCCGGCCCGCGTCCCGCAGCCGGGCGGCGGCGAGATAGAGGGACCGCCCGGCCTCGACCTGGGTGGCCATGTCGGCCAGCATGAAGCGCAGCCCCTGGAAGTCGGAGACGGGCCGCCCGAACTGACGCCGGTCCTGGGCGTAGGCCGTGGCCTCGTCCAGGGCGGCCTGGGCGACGCCGATGGCACAGGCGGAGATACCGAGACGGCCGCCGTCCAGGGCGGACAGGGCGATGGAGAAGCCCTGGCCCTCCTCGCCGATGCGGCGGGAGTCGGGGACGCGGACTCCGTCGAAGTGCAGTTGGGCGGTGGGAGAGCCCTTCATGCCCATCTTCTTCTCGGGCGCGGCGGCGGACAGCCCCTCGGCGTCGCCGGGCACCAGGAACGCGGTGATGCCGCGCGGTCCCTCCTCGCCGGTCCTGGCCATGACCGTGTAGAAGTCAGCGATGCCGCCGTGGGTGATCCAGGCCTTGGTTCCGGTGATGATCCAGTCGTCGCCGTCGCGCACGGCCCTGGTGCGGAGGGAGGCCGCGTCCGAGCCGGCGGCGGGCTCCGACAGGCAGTAGCCGCCGAGCAGGCCTCCGCCGAGCATCGCGGGCAGGTGCTCCGCCTGCTGCTCCTTGGTGCCGTACCCGGCGAGGGCGTGGCAGGCCAGACTGTGGACGCTGACACCGAGGCCGACCGTGAGGCGGGCGGCGGCCAGCTCCTCCAGGACCTGGAGGTACACCTCGTAGGGCTGGTCTCCGCCGCCGTGGGCGGAGTCGTACGGCAGGCCGAGCAGACCCGATTCGGAGAGCAGCGAGAAGGTCTCCCGCGGGAAGCGGCTCTCCGCCTCCCCGTCCGCGGCCCGGGGGGTGACCTCTCGCTGGACGATGTCACGGACCAGGTTGATGAGGTCCCTGGACTCCTCGGTGGGCAGCTGTCGTTCCACCGGCTGCGGGGCACGGTCGGACATATCGGCGCTCTCCTCCCATTTCGGGCGCTTCGACGGAACACCCAAGGGTCGGGGCGGCTCCGCCGGGTCTCACTGCAAGCGCCGATGCTGCCCGGTCCGGATCACGGAAAGCGGCAGATCAGCGGCTGTGGCGGCATGAGTATGCCCGATCGAGTGGCGTACGTCGATAACGATCGTTCACCTGCTCGCCGCCGCGACCCGGAGAGGGCTCAGCGGACACCCACCCCGGCCAGCGCACGGCGCTGCTCCGATGTGGCGTCCACGGGCCAGAACAGGTAGCAGACACCGCCGGTGCCGGAGATGACGGCGCCCGTGGCGTTGTGGCGCCTGGTGCGCAGCCAGACGTTCTCGAACTCGCGGCGGCGGTAGACCCGGCGGACGGCGGCGTTGTCCGGGGCGTTCGGGTCATTGGCGATCACGTCGCCGTCGGAGGTGAAGCCGATGACCGTCATCAGGTGCCCCGCGGTGCCGTAGCCCGCGCCGGTGAGCTCCCCCTCCAGGAACGACTGCGAGGTGATCAGCGGGATACCGGACTCGACGAGTGTCTCCGCGTCCGCCAGCGAGCGGAGCCGGGTGACGACTCCCTGGAGACCCTCGTACGTGGCGGCATAGGCGGCGTTGAAGGGCCAGTTGCCACAGCCCTTGTACTGGTGGTCGTAGGTGGAGCGGGCGGCGTGGCAGACCTGGGGGTCGGTGTACCCGGGCCGCACCCAGGCGAGTTGGGCGGGGGTGGGGCGCCGGCCCCAGTACTCGACGATCATCTGGGAGGAGGCGGGGCTGCACCAGGCCTCTCCCCCGTCGTCGTACTCGGGATAGCGGCCGATGTGGATGTTCTGCGAGTAGCGCGGCACCTCCAGTTCGCGGGTGACGCGGTGCGGGGCCGCGGGTACGCCGAAGCGGTCGGGGAGGTCCGAGGACATCGCACCCACCCGCCACACGGTGGGCGTGCGGGTGGCGCCGGGCGTCCGGTGGAGGGTGAGCCGCAGCCGGTAAGACGTCATCCGCAGGCCGCTCGCCGGGTCCCTGACGCCCAGGGTGTCGGTCCAGACGCTGCTGCGGCCGTCGCTCTGGCCGTCCACGGAGGTGCGGCGGATGTCGCCGTCTCCCGAGGCCCAGTGGCCCATCACGTACCAGGGGGTGTCGGTGCCGTCGGAATAGCGGCCGGACAGCTCGACGGCGATCCAGGTACCGGGGGGCGTGTGGGCGTTCCAGGAGGGGATCAGCTCGGTGGCCGGGGCCACGGGGACGTGCCGGGGCGAGGTCCAGGTGGCGTACTCCCAGGACGCCGTGCGCCCGGTGTGCGGGTCGGCGCGGTCGACACACCCGGCAGGGGTGTCGAGGACCAGCCCGGGGCGCAGCCCCGCGACCGCCCGCACTCCGACGGCGGTGCCGGAGCACCAGTCGGCGGCCGAGGTCCAGAACCGGTTGTCGACGGTCGGGGCGCCGGCGTCGGCCGGCGCCCCGGCGGACGGATCTTTGAGCGGGGCGGCGCCGGCCGGCGCCCCCGGGAGGGCGGCGGTGCCGACGGCGCCCAGGGCGGCGCCGAGGACGGTGCGCCGGGACGCGGAGCGAGGCGTACGGGACATGCGGAACCCCCGGTGGAGACGGGCGATCGACGGACGACGGGGCGGACAGCACGAGTGGACCACGAAGCGGAGCCGCCCCGTAGGACCGCCGGGGAGCGGCGTGTACACGCCGGGCCGGGCGGGCCGGGCCCAGGGGCGCCTGGCTGCCGTGGGGACCGGCGCGGGCGGGTCGGTAGGGTGACCCCATGGGGCGTTTCGCACAGGTGAACGATCTTGCCGCCCTCGCGCACGAGGTGCGGGCCGCGGCACCGTCGTGCGGCCCGGTGAGGCTGGTGGGCGTGGACGGGCACGCGGGCTCCGGGAAGTCCACGTTCGCCGCACGGCTCGCGGAGACCCTGGGCGGGGCACCGGTCCTGCACCTCGACGACATCGCCTGCCACGAGGAGCTGTTCGCCTGGACGGCCCGGCTGCGCGCGGAGGTTCTCGGGCCGCTGAGCCGCGGCGAGGTGGCCGGGTACCGCCCGTACGACTGGACCGCGCGCCGCTTCGGCCCACCCAGGCGGCTGCCGCCCGCACCGGTCGTGCTCGTCGAGGGGGTCGGCGCCGGACGCCGGGCACTCCGCCCCCACCTGGCACGTCTGCTCTGGATGGAGCGGGCACCGGAGGACTCCTGGCGGCGCGGCCGGAACCGGGACGGTGTGGCACAGGCGGCGTTCTGGGAGGGATGGACAGTGGCGGAGACCCGCCATTTCGCCCGTGATCCGTCGTTCCCCCACGCCGACACCCTGATACGGGAGTGCCATGAGGGGTACGTGTGGCTGCCGAGGCGTCCCTCAGCCGTCGACCCGGAGCCGGATCATCACTCTTTGTGATGATGCTTGATTTTCGTACCGGACAGTCGGAATTCAGCCGCTCAGGCTGCCTCCACTTCGCTTGACCGGCGGGCCGTACAGGTCTTACGTTCTCAATGTGCGGCTTTTCGGAGCCGCCGCAGACGCGAAGCCCCCGGTTGTTCCCCCGTGATCGGGGGCTTCGTTCTGCCTCTCACCCCACGTCGACCGCCTCGCGATCGCCGCTCGCACCTCTCTCACTCACCCTGCGTCACCGCCGTGCCCCCGTATGCGCCCGCGCCCGCGTGCGCGCCCGGGGCGCTCGGTGCGCCCTTAGTCGCTGTCCTCCCGCGCGGGTACGATGCACCCCGGTGCGGTCAAGACCCGTTCACTGCAAGGCGATCGGGAACGCCTGGGACGGCTTCCGGCGGGCATCCGCCCGGCGGCTACGGGCACACGGCTTGTGGGGGACCCGATGGATTTCGGCACGCAGGGCACACAGGCCCCGGCCGACCTCGCCTGGCTGCGCGGCGTGGACGCCTACACGATGGGGGCGTATCCGCAGGCCGAGGAGGAGTTCCGTGCGGCCGTGCGCGTCGATCCCGGGATGGCCGACGCCTGGCTCGGGCTGCACGCGCTGCGGATCGACACCGCCACGGCGCTCCTGCGGATGTACCACCACCGGGACCGGTTCGGCGAGCAGCGGACCCGGCACCGGCGGACGCTCAACTCCTGGTACTGGCTGGGCTGGTGGGTGCAGCCGGTGCTGGAGAGCCCGCGTGATCTGCTGCTGGCGCACGCCTCGCACTGGCTGGACGGCCGGCACGTCCCGGAGCTGGACCGGGCACTCGCGGAGCTGCCGCCGGTCGACACGGACCCGCAGGTGCGGTTCCTGCACGCGTGCCGGGCGTACCTCGTCAAGGACTGGGAGCAGCTCGTCCGGCACACAGAGCCGCTGGTCGACGACCCGCTGCTGGGCATCGAGGCGGGCCTGTTCGGCGGGATGGCGCGGGTGCGTCTGGAGATGTACGGGCAGGCCGAGCCGCTGCTGTCGGCGGCGCTCATGCGGTGCCGCAGCGAGCAGCCGCAGCGCAAGGAGCTGCGCTACTGGCTGGCACGGGCACACGAGGGCACGGGCCGCACGGCCGCGGCGCTGCCGCTGTACCGGGCGGTGCACCGGGTGGACCCGGCGTTCATGGACACGGCGGCACGGCTCGCGGCGATCGCGGAGTACGACGGTTTCGAGGGCTCACCCGAAGAGGTGGGCGACCTGGCCGCGGTGTCCCTGGCGGGCGCGGGGGCGGAGGCCGCCGGGTCGGATCTGCTGGACCCCGGGGCGGAGAGCCAGGGGCAGGACGGCGGGGGTGCGGGCGGGGACGCACCCGGGGCGGGGGCGCCCGGGGCGCCCGCCGGATCCGGGGGCGCAGGCGCGGTTCCGCCGCCCCCGGCGGGCGGGGTGCGGGAGAAGAGCGGGCCCGGGCGCCCGGCGCCGCCTCCGTTCCCGGCGAGCCCGACCGACCCGGCGCTGCTCGCGGAGGCGCTGTCCGAGCTGGAGCGGATGGTGGGCCTGGAGCCGGTCAAGCGTCAGGTGAGGGCACTGTCGGCGCAGTTGGAGATGGCGAGGCTCCGCGCGGGCCAGGGGCTGCCGGTGCAGCCGCCGAAACGTCACTTTGTCTTCTCCGGCCCCTCGGGCACCGGGAAGACCACGGTCGCCCGCATTCTGGGCAGGGTCTTCTACGCCCTGGGACTGCTCGGCGGCGATCATCTGGTGGAGGCCCAACGGGCCGACCTGGTCGGCGAGTTCCTGGGCCAGACGGCCGTCAAGGCGAACGAGCTGATCGACTCGGCGCTGGGCGGGGTGCTGTTCGTCGACGAGGCGTACGCGCTGTCCAACTCCGGCTACAGCAAGGGTGACGCGTACGGGGACGAGGCGCTTCAGGTCCTCCTCAAGCGGGCCGAGGACAACCGTGACCACCTGGTGGTGATCCTCGCCGGGTACCCGGAGGGCATGGACCGGCTGCTGGCGGCCAACCCCGGGCTGTCGTCGCGCTTCACGACGCGGGTGGACTTCCCGTCGTACCGGCCGCTCGAACTCACCGCGATCGGGGAGGTCCTGGCAGGGGCGAACGGGGACGGGTGGGACGCCGAGGCGCTGGAGGAGCTGCGGTCGATCAGCGGTCACGTGGTGGACCAGGGCTGGATCGACGAGCTGGGGAACGGGCGGTTCCTCCGCACCCTGTACGAGAAGTCCTGCGCGTACCGGGACCTGCGGCTGTCCGGGTACACCGGCACGCCCACGCGCGAGGACCTCGCGACCCTCCGGCTCCCGGACCTGATGCAGGCCTACGGCGAGGTCCTGTCGGGCCGCGGACCGAGCACCCCCCAGGGCCCGGGACCGGGGCCCCAGGAACCCCCACCGCCGGCGTACTGAGGGAGGGCACCGGTCACCCCGGCAGCGGGGGCGCGGCGCACACGGCGTGCGGTCCGGGCGCCGGGCGTCCGGACCGCTCCTGCGGTGCCCCCTCCCATGTACGCGGCTTCTCCCCCGAGTTCCCGGCTTCGGCCTGGGCAGGGGCGACCGCCGGCAGCGGGAGTGCCGCCCGGGAACCCGCTTCTCCGGAGGACCCGGCGGCCGGTCCCCTGCGCTACCGCGCGGGCACCCCCCGGTGGGACGGGTCGCGGACCTCGCCCACCAGAACCTCCAGGACGTCCTCCAGGGCCACCAGGCCGAGCACGCGGCCCGACGCGTCGGCCACCTGGGCCAGGTGCGTGGCCGCGCGGCGCAGGACCGTGAGGGCTTCGTCCAGGGGGGTTTCCGCCCGCAGCGTGGCCATGGGACGCCACACGTGCTGCGGCACCGCCCGGTCCGGGTCCTCCAGGTCCAGGACGTCCTTGACATGCAGGAAGCCCAGAAAGGTGCCCCCGCCCTCGGCCCGCACGGGAAAGCGGGAGTAGCCGGTGCGCACCGTCAGCTCCTCGACCTGTGCCGGGGTCACCGACGGCGCCACCGTCACCAGCACGCCGCACGGGATCACCACGTCCCGTACCGGCCGGGTGCCCAGTTCGAGCGCGTCCTCCAGCCGTTCCTGCTCGGCGGGGGCCAGCAGACCGGCCTGGCCGGCGTCCTCCACCAGGCGGTTGAGCTGCTCGCTGGTGAACACCGCCTCGACCTCGTCCCTGGGTTCCACCCCGAAGCCCTTCAGCACGGTGTGCGCCGCCGCACCCAGCGCCCGGGTCACCGGACGGCACAGGCGCGCGAAGCCCACCAGCGCGGGGCTGAGCCACAGCGCGGTCTTCTCGGGCGCCGCCATGGCGAGGTTCTTGGGCACCATCTCGCCCACCACCAGGTGGAGGAAGACGACCGCGGCCAGTGCGATGACGTAACCGAGGGGGTGGATGAGCCCCTCGGGCACATGGATCGCGTGGAACACCGGCTCCAGCAGCCGCGCCACCGTCGGCTCGGCCACCGCCCCCAGCGTCAGCGAGCACACCGTGATGCCGAACTGGGCCGCCGCCATCATCTGCGGCAGGTTCTCCAGCCCGTACAGGACCTTCCGGGCGCGTTTGGAGTCCTGCTGCTCGATCTGGCTGCGGCGCACCGACACCAGGGCGAACTCCGCGCCGACGAAGAAGCCGTTCCCGAGGACGAGAAGGCCCGCGAAGAGAAGTTGGAGCGCGCTCACCGGGCCGTCGCCTCCGCCACCTCGGACACCGCCGGGTCCCCCGCCGCATCCGGCTCCGCGGCGGCCGCCGGGTCCGTCATCCGCACCAGCCGCACCCGCTCCGCCCGGTAGCGGTCCACCTGCCGTACGGACAGCCGCCAGCCCGGCAGTTCGGCGCGGTCGCCCGCCGCCGGGATACGGCCCAGGAGGTCCGCGACCAGTCCGGCCAGCGTCTCGTACGGGCCCTCGGGCACCTCCAGGCCTATCCGCTTCAGTTCGTGGACCCGGCAGCTGCCGTCCGCCTCCCAGGCGGGGAGCCCGTCCTCGGGGGCGACCGCGGCCGGTCCGGCGGGCTCCCCGGTCGGCGTGTCGTGCTCGTCGCGCACCTCGCCCACCAGTTCCTCGACGATGTCCTCCAGGGTCACCACGCCCGCCGTGCCGCCGTACTCGTCGACGACCACGGCTATCGGCTGCTCGCTGCGCAGCCGTTCCAGCAGCTCCTGGGCCTGGAGGGTCTCGGGGACGAGCAGCGGCGGCACCGCGATCCGGCCCACGCGCGTGTGCAGGCGCTTCTCGGCGCGCACCGCGAGTGCGTCCTTCAGGTGGACCATGCCGACGATCTCGTCGATGCGCTCGCGGTACACGGGGAAGCGGGACAGGCCGGTGGCGCGGGTGAGGTTGAGGACGTCCGCCGCCGTGGCGTCGGCCTGGAGCGCGCTGACCTTCACCCGCGGGGTCATCACGTGCTGCGCGGTCAGCCCGCCGAGGGAGAGGGTGCGCACGAACAGGTCCGCGGTGTCCTGTTCGAGGGCTCCGGCCCGGGCGGAGTGCCGGACGAGGGAGACCAGTTCGGCGGGGGTTCGGGCGGAGGCCAGTTCTTCGGTGGGCTCGACTCCGAAGAGCCGTACGAGCCGGTTGGCCACCCCGTTCAGCAGGGCGATCACCGGCCGGAAGAGGGCGGAGAAGGCGTACTGCGGGCCGGCGACGAACCGGGCCACCTGGAGCGGCCGGGACACCGCCCAGTTCTTCGGCACCAGTTCACCGATCACCATCTGGAGCGCGGAGGCGGCCAGCATGCCGGTGACCACGGCGATGCCGGGCACCGCTCCTGCGGGCACGCCGGTCGCGGAGAGCGGCGCGCTGAGCAGCCGGGCGAGGGCCGGTTCCGCGAGCATGCCGACGACGAGCGAGGTGAGTGTGATGCCCAGCTGGGTGCCGGAGAGCTGGAACGACAGCTCGCGCAGGGACTTCACGACGGTGCGGGCGCGCCGGTCGCCCTCCGCGGCGGCGCGTTCGGCGTCCGCCCGCTCGACCGTGACGAGGCCGAACTCGGCGGCCACGAAAAAGCCGTTGGCGAGGATCAGGAGGAAGGCCGCGCAGAGCAGCAGGAGAGCGATGGTCATGCCGCCGCCTCCTCGGGTGCCAAGGGGGCGGCGCAGGTACTACAGGACGAGCCGTCCATTGCTGGAGGGAGTCACTCCTCGGGTCGCAGGTGCCCCGCCGGCTGCCGCCCGGACGGTTCCGGGCGGGTGCGGTCCGGTCCGCAGGGGCCGGACCGCCGCCGTGTGTGCGGGGCGGGGCGCGCTCGGCGCCGCCGCGACAAGAGTAGCCACGCGACGACAGGGCTCAAGGGTCCCGGGGAGACCGCGTCGAAGTCCGCCCGGAACGCCCCGGCGCGTCAGTGCTCGTCGGCGCCTGTGCCCCGGGCCTCGGCCAGCACGCGCAGGGCCTGCGCGTCGCGGATGGCCTGGGCCTTGCCGATGCCCGGCTGGATGCCGAGCGCGGGCAGACTGGTGCCGTCGCTGAGGTCCAGGAACACCCACGGGTCCCCGACCCGGAGGTTGACACGGAGGATCTCCGGCCAGGCCAGACGGCGGGTCCGGGTGAGGTTCACGACCGTCACGCCCTCCTCGTCCGCCACGATCCTGGGGCGGCTGAGGAGGACGAGCACCCCGGCGAACAGCGCAGCCGTGAAGACGAAGCTGACCCGCTCCCCCGGGCTCAGCCGCTCCAGCATCAGCGCGATGACCGTGATGACGGCGAAGAGGGCCGCGCCGGTGGTGAGCAGCACCGCCCGGGAGCGCCGTGGCCGGAAGGTGACCGGGAGAGCGGGCGGGGCGTGGGGGGTCGCGGGGGCCGCGTCAGTCATGGAACATGCACTTCCGGTTCAGAGGCGGCAGGCGTGGATGGCCGTGGTGAGGATGGCGCGGGCGCCCAGGGCGTAGAGGTCGTCCATGATGCGCTGGGCGTCCCTGGCGGGGACCATGGCCCGCACCGCGACCCAGCCCTCGTTGTGCAGCGGGGAGATGGTCGGCGACTCGAGGCCGGGGGTGAGGGCGACGGCCTGCTCCAAGTGCTCGGCGCGGCAGTCGTAGTCCATCATCACGTAGCTGCGGGCCACCAGGACGCCCTGGAGGCGGCGAAGGAAGCGCTCCACCTCGGGGTCGCCGGCGGGGGCTCCGGTGCGGCGGACGACGACCGCCTCGGAGGTGAGGATGGGCTCCCCGATGACCTCCAGGCCCGCGTTGCGCAGCGAGGTGCCGGTCTCGACGACGTCCGCGATGACCTGGGCGACGCCGAGCTGGATGGCCGTCTCGACGGCGCCGTCCAGGTGCACGACGGAGGCGTCGATCCCGTGGTCGGCCAGGTGCTTGGCGACGATGCCCTCGTACGAGGTGGCGATGGTCATGCCGGAGAAGTCGGCGGGGCCGCTCGCCGTGCCGGGCCGGGTGGCGTAGCGGAAGGTGGAGCGGGCGAAGCCCAGCTCCAGGATCTCCTCGGCATTGGCGCCGGAGTCCAGCAGCAGGTCGCGGCCGGTGATGCCGATGTCGAGCTTGCCGGAGGCCACGTAGATCGCGATGTCCCGGGGGCGGAGGTAGAAGAACTCGACCTCGTTGTCCGGGTCGACCAGCACCAGCTCCTTGGACTCCTTGCGCTGCTTGTAGCCGGCCTCATGGAGCATCGCCGACGCAGGTCCGGACAGAGAACCCTTGTTGGGAACGGCGATGCGCAGCATGGGATGGGCTTCCTTTGCTAGGAGTACGGTGCGGGAGGGGGCGGGGCTCAGAGGTGGGCGTAGACGTCGTCGAGGGAGATCCCGCGGGCGACCATCATCACCTGTACGTGGTACAGCAGCTGCGAGATCTCCTCGGCTGCGGCTTCCTTGCCCTCGTATTCGGCGGCCATCCACACTTCGGCGGCCTCTTCGACGACCTTCTTGCCGATGGCATGCACCCCCTTGTCCACCAGTTCGGCGGTACGGGAGGTGGCGGGGTCGCCGGTCCTGGCCTTGAGCTCCAGCTCGGTGAAGAGCTCTTCGAAGGTTTTGTTCGCCATGATGGTCCAAGGGTACGGGGTGGGCGGCGCCGCCCGTGCAGCGCGTCCGGCCGTTGGGACGCCGCCCGGCCCGCACGGCGGCCGGCCCGCCCGTACGGGGCTCAGCGCCAGGGTTCGCTGACCGTGCGCAGCGTCATGGCGGTGGCGACCGCGGCGGTGACCGCCTCGTGGCCCTTGTCCTCGTGGGAGCCGTCGAGTCCGGCGCGGTCCAGGGCCTGCTCCTCGGTGTCGCAGGTGAGGACGCCGAAGCCGACGGGGACGCCCGTGTCGACGGAGACCTGGACGAGGCCCTGGGTGACGCCCTGGCACACGTAGTCGAAGTGCGGGGTGCCGCCGCGGATGACGACGCCGAGGGCGACCACCGCGTCGTAGCCGCGCCCGGCGAGGGTCTTGGCGACGACGGGAAGCTCGAAGCTCCCGGGGACGCGCAGGACGGTCGGCTCGTCGATGCCCAGCTCGTGCAGGGCGCGCAGGGCCCCGCCGACCAGGCCGTCCATGATCGTGTCGTGCCACTGGGCCGCGATCACGGCGACCCGGAGGTCTCCGGCGTTCTTCACGGTCAGTTCGGGTGCGCCCTTGCCGCTCACGTTGCTCCTCGGTGCTGTGCTGCTGATGGGTCGGGGGAGGGGGGGACGGGTCCTACTGGCTGGCGCAGGGGGAGACACCGGCCTGCTCGTCGAGCCAGGGCAGGTCGTGTCCCATGCGGTCGCGCTTGGTGCGCAGATAGCGCAGGTTGTGCTCGCCGGCCTGGACGGGCATCGGCTCGCGGCCGGTCACTGTGATGCCGTGCCGGGCGAGGGCCGAGGTCTTGTCCGGGTTGTTGGTCAGCAGCCGGACGCTGCGCACACCCAGATCCGTGAGCATCTCGGCGCCGGCGGCGTAGTCGCGGGCGTCGGCGGGGAGGCCGAGTTCCAGGTTGGCGTCCAGGGTGTCCCGGCCGCGCTCCTGGAGTTCGTACGCGCGGAGTTTGGGCAGCAGTCCGATGCCGCGCCCCTCGTGCCCGCGCAGGTAGACGACGACACCGCGCCCGGCCTGGGTGATCCGGTCCATGGCGGCGTGCAGCTGAGGCCCGCAGTCGCAGCGCAGGGAGTGGAAGACGTCGCCGGTGAGGCACTCGGAGTGGACGCGGACGACGATGTCCCGGCCGTCGCCCAGGTCGCCGTGGACGAGTGCGATGTGCTCGACGCCGTCGGCGGAGCGGTAGCCGTACGCGGTGAAGTCGCCGTGCGCGGTGGGCAGCGTGACCTCCGCCTCCCGCCGTACGGCCGGGGCGGAGGTGTCCAGGCCCGCCTCGTCGGCCTGCCCGGGGGTCTCGGGGGCCTCCGTGGCCCGGCGGTAGGCGATGAGGTCCTCGATGGAGATGATCGTCAGCCCGTGCTTGCGGGCGAACGGGACCAGCTCGGGCAGCCTCAGCATGATGCCGTCGGCGCCGGCGATCTCGACGATGGCGCCGGCCGGCCGCAGCCCCGCGAGGCGGGCCAGGTCGACGGCGGCCTCGGTGTGGCCGTTTCGGACGAGGACGCCGCCGGGGCGTGCGCGCAGCGGGAAGATGTGGCCGGGGCGGACGAAGTCGGAGGGCTGGGCGGTACCGCTCGCCAGGAGCTGGAGGGTGGTGGCGCGGTCGGGGCCCGAGATGCCTGTGGTGACCCCGTGGGCCGCCGTCGCGTCGACGGAGACGGTGAAGGCGGTCTTCATCGACTCGGTGTTCTCTCCGACCATCTGCGGCATCTGGAGGCGGTCGAGTTCGGCGCCCTCCATGGGGGCGCAGATGAGGCCGCGGCACTCGCTCATCATGAAGGCGACGATCTCGGGGGTGGCCTTCTCGGCCGCGACGACGAGGTCGCCCTCGTTCTCCCGGTCCTCGTCGTCGACGACCACGACGGGGCGTCCGGCGGCGATGTCGCGGATGGCCTGCTCGACGGGGTCGAGGGCGAGGTCGGCCGGCTCCCACGCGGGGAGGGCGGTGAGCTCGGGGGCGGTGGTCATGCCGGTGCTCCTTCCAGAGCCGGGGCGGGGGCGGTGCGGGAGCGCAGCCACCAGTCGCGCATGCCCCACAGGACGAGTGCGCCGTAGATGACGTAGACGAGTCCGGAGAAGGCGAGGCCGCTGTTGAAGGCGAGCGGCACGCCGACCAGGTCGACGAGCAGCCATGCGAACCAGAACTCGACCAGTCCGCGGGCCTGGGCGACCATCGCGACGAGGGTGCCGACGAAGATGTACGCGTCGGCCCACGGGCTCCAGGACAGCGACGGGTACAGGGTGAACAGCCCGCCGACGGCCAGGGTGCCGAGGGCGGCGCCGCCGAGCAGCAGTCCGCGCTCCTTCCAGGTGGCGAACCGCACGGCGAGCGAGCCGTCCTGGGCCCGCCGCCTGCCGAGGCTCCACTGGCGCCAGCCCCAGGCGGCGACCGCGATGACCAGGAGCTGCTTGCCGACGCCGCCGCCGAGCTGGGCGGAGGCGTAGGCGGCGACGAGGACGGCGCCGGAGAGGAGCTGGGCCGGCCAGGTCCACAGGGAGCGGCGCCAGCCGAGGGCGAGGGCGAGCAGTCCGATGACGTTGCCGGTCATGTCGGACCACTTGATGTCCTGCCCGAAGGCCGTGAAGGCCACGGAGTTGAGGGAGTCGAACATGCTCACCGTGTCTCCCCGCCGGTGCCGAGCATCCGCTCGACGTACTTGGCGATCACGTCGACCTCCAGGTTCACCGGGTCGCCGGGCTGCTTCACGCCGAGGGTGGTGAGGGCGAGGGTGGTGGGGATGAGGCTGACGGTGAAGTGGTCGGCACCCGCCTCGACGACGGTGAGGCTGACGCCGTCGACGGTGATGGAGCCCTTCTCGACGACGTAGCGGGCGAGTCCGGCGGGCAGGGAGACCTTGACGATCTCCCAGTTCTCGGAGGGCGTCCGCGAGACGACGGCGCCGGTGCCGTCGACATGGCCCTGGACGATGTGCCCGCCGAAGCGGCCGTCCGCCGCCATCGGGCGTTCCAGGTTGACGCGGGAGCCGACGGTGAGGGCGCCGAGGCTGGAGCGCTTGAGGGTCTCGGCCATCACATCGGCGGTGAACTCGTCGCCCTCGTGCTCGACGACGGTGAGGCAGACGCCGTTGACGGCGATGGAGTCACCGTGCCGCGCGCCCTCGGTGACGACGGGCCCGCGGACGCGGAAGCGGCAGGCGTCGTCGAGGGTCTCGACGGCGGTGACCTCACCCAGTTCTTCGACGATTCCGGTGAACACTCAGTGCTCCTTGTGGGTGGTGGTGGGCCGGGCCGTGATCCGCAGGTCCGGGCCGATGCGGGTGGTGTCGGTCACGTCGAGGCGGAGCGCCTCGCCGATGGTGGTGATCCCGGCGTCCCCGAGGGCGGCGGGTCCCGCGCCGAGGAGGACGGGGGCGAGGTAGCCGACGACCTCGTCGAGCGCGCCCTCGGCGGCGAAGGCCCCGGCGAGGGTGGCGCCGCCCTCGAGGAGCACCGAGCGGACGTCCCGGGCGTGCAGGGCGGCCAGCAGGGCCGGGACGGCGAGGCCACGCCCGCGGTCCGCCCTGGGCAGCCGTACGACGTCCAGACCGTCCAGGTGGCCGGCGTCGGCGTCCTCGGCCACGGCGATCAGGGTGGGCGCGGTGCCGTCGAGGACCCGGGCGCCCGGTTTCACCGCGGCGGCCTCGGTGTCGACGACGACCCGCAGCGGCTGAAGGGCCCCCTCGATGCCGCGTACCGCCAGATGGGGGTCGTCGGCGCGTGCGGTGCCGGAGCCGACGAGCACGGCGTCGGCCTCGGCGCGCAGCCGGTGTACGTCCGCGCGGGACTCGGCGGAGGTGATCCAGCGGCTGGTGCCGTCGGCGGCGGCGGTCCGGCCGTCGAGTGTGGCCGCGTACTTCCAGCGGACCCAGGGACGCCGCAGCCGTACGGAGGTGAGCCAGGCCGCGTTGCCCGCCTCGGCCTCCTCGGCCAGGAGTCCCCGCTCGACGGTCACCCCGGCGGCGCGCAGGGTGTCGGCGCCGCCCTCGGCCTGCGGGTTCGGGTCCGCGACGGCGTAGACCACGCGGGTGACTCCGGCTTCGATGAGCGCCTGGGCGCAGGGCCCGGTACGGCCGGTGTGGTTGCAGGGTTCCAGGGTGACGTACGCGGTGCCGCCGCGGGCCAGGACACCGGCCCGGCGCAGGGCGTGCACCTCGGCGTGCGGGCCTCCGGCGCGCTCGTGGTGTCCGGCGCCGACCTCGTGTCCTGAGGCGTCCAGGATCACGCAGCCGACGACGGGGTTGGGGCGGGTGGAGCCGAGTCCGCGGGCGGCGAGCATGACGGCTCGGCGCATGGCGTTCACGTCGGCTGCGGTGGCCACCGGGTCCTCCTGCCTCATCGGGCACGGACTCCGGGGCACTGTCGATGACGACAGAAGAAGCGGTACGGCACCTTCGTACAGGAATGGCCGGTAAGACGTCCGGCCGGATGCCGGAGCAGGCGTGCCCGGCGACCGGCAGACGGCCGACGCACCCTGCCGGGGTTCGCCCGCCGCGCACTGCCTCCCATCCGGACTTTCACCGTCGGTCCAGGAGTTTCACCTGGTCAACCGGCCACTGGCTGCGGCCGGGTCGCGGACTTTAACCGCCGGTTCGGAATTGCACCGACCCCGGAGTGCGCTGCTGCTGATACAGGGCAAGTGTGCCATGAGGGCACGCCGGCCAAACGGGTGATCCACTGTGGGGTGACTCACAGCGACAGCCGGAATGCGGCGGAGCCCGGCCTCGAAGCGATCACCGTATTCGATTGGTCCAGACCTATTGACGCTCTGGTCTAGTCCTCTTAGTGTCTGCGTCACCTCTCCGCGGAGGCGGCCCTCCGGTGTGCGCACACCCCGGGCCCGGCACCACCAACCCCCTGCCAGAAGCCGCATGTTGTGTGAAGCCCGACTCCACCAGGAGGAGCCGACCGTGCTGTCATCCCCCCGTGCGAGAGCCTCGCTGCTCGCATCCGGCGCCGCCGTCGCCGGACTGCTGCTCAGCTCGCTCTCGGGTGGCGTCTCGCACGCCGCCGATCATGAGAACTGCCGCCCCGACGGCCTCCACAAGACGCCCGGCGTCGACGTCCCGTACTGCTCGGTGTACGACGCCGAGGGCCGCGAGAAGATGGGCGACGACCACCAGCGCCGCGTCATCGGCTACTTCACCGGCTGGCGGACGGGCAAGGACGGGACGCCCGCCTACCTCGCCTCCGACATCCCGTGGGACAAGATCACCCACATCAACTACGCGTTCGCGCACGTGGACGGGAACAACAAGATCTCCGTCGGCTCCGACAGCCCGGACAACGCGGCCACGGGGATGACCTGGCCCGGCGTCCCCGGCGCCGAGATGGACCCGGCCCTCCCCTACAAGGGCCACTTCAACCTGCTGAACAAGTTCAAGAAGCAGCACCCCGACGTCAAGACGCTGATCTCGGTCGGCGGGTGGGCCGAGACCGGCGGCTACTTCGACGACAACGGCGACCGGGTCGCGTCCGGCGGCTTCTACTCCATGGCCACCCACGCGGACGGCTCCGTCAACCAGGCCGGGATCGACACGTTCGCCGACTCGGCGGTCGAGTTCATCCGGACGTACGGCTTCAACGGCGTCGACATCGACTACGAGTACGCGACGACGATGAAGGACGCGGGCAACCCGCTCGACTGGTCGATCTCCAACCCGCGCCGCGCGGGCCTGGTCAAGGGCTACTCGGCGCTGATGAAGACCCTGCGCGAGAAGCTCGACCGGGCGGGCGCCGCCGACGGCAGGCACTACATGCTGACCGTCGCCGCCCCCTCCTCCGGCTACCTCCTGCGCGGCATGGAGACGTACCAGCAGCAGAAGTACCTGGACTACGTCAACATCATGTCGTACGACCTGCACGGCGCCTGGAACGAGTACGTCGGCCCGAACGCCTCGCTGTTCGACGACGGCAAGGACGGCGAGCTGGCCGCCGCCGGGGTCTACACGACCTCGCAGTACGGCGGGATCGGCTACCTCAACGCCGACTGGGCGTACCACTACTTCCGCACCTCGATGCCGGCCGGCCGTATCAACATCGGCCTGCCGTACTACACACGCGGCTTCAAGAACGTGCAGGGCGGCACCGACGGCCTGTGGGGCAAGGCGGCCACCACCGACTGCCCGGCGGGGTCCGGCCTGACCAAGTGCGGTGACGGCGCCGTCGGCATCGACAACCTGTGGCACGACAAGGACGACGAAGGCAAGGAGTCCCCGGCGGGCTCCAACCCGATGTGGCACGCCAAGAACCTGGAGAAGGGCGTCGTCGGCGACTACCTCGCGGACTACGGCTTCCCGGCGGACACGCGGCTCACCGGCAGCTACGAGCGCAAGTACAGCTCCGCCCTGGTCGCGCCCTGGCTGTGGAACGCCCAGAAGAAGGTCTTCCTGTCGACCGAGGACGAGCAGTCGGTGAAGGCCAAGGCCGACTACGTCGCCGACCGGGGCATCGGCGGCACCATGGTGTGGGAGCTGGCGGGCGACTACGACTGGAACGCGGCCAAGGGCCAGTACGAGCAGGGCGACACGCTCACCACGGTCATGTACGACACGTTCAAGTCGGCCGCCCCGTACGGCGCCGAGCGTGCCACCACCGACCTGCCGTCCGAGGCGGTCGACATCGGCGTGGACTTCGGGGCCTTCCCCCTCGGTGACTCCAACTACCCGATCAGCCCCAAGCTGAAGATCACCAACAACACGACGGCGACCCTGCCGGGCGGTACGGAGTTCCAGTTCGACTACGGCACCTCCGCTCCGGCCAACGCCAAGGACCAGTCCGGCTTCGGCGCGAAGATCGTCCGCAGCGACCACACCGGCGACAACGTCGGCGGCCTGAAGGGCGACTACCACCGGGTTTCGCTGAAGCTGCCGGCCTGGCAGACGCTGGCGCCGGGCGCCTCGGTGGAGCTGGACTTCGTGTACTACCTGCCGACCTCGACCCCGTCGAACTGGACGGTGAGCTTCGGCGGCAGGACCTACGCCCTGGCCGGCGACCTGGCGCGCGGGACGACGGTGGTGGATCCCGGCTCGCAGACCACCCCGACGCCGACGCCCACCGAGACCGGTACGACTCCGAGCCCGACGCCGACCCAGACGGACACGCCCGGGACGTGCACCGCTCCCGCGTGGGCCGCGGGCGACGTCTACAACGGCGGCGACACCGTCTCCCACAACTCCCACCAGTGGAAGGCGAAGTGGTGGACCCGGGGCGACGAGCCCGGCACGACCGGTGAGTGGGGTGTCTGGCAGGATCTGGGTGCCTGCTGACATCTGACGCACCTTCAGGACGAGACCCGGTGGCGGTGAAGAACGGCCCTTGCCCGCCACCGGGTCTCCCGCGTGCCCGGGAGGGCGGCCGTGGCAGGCTGACGGTGTGACAGCGAGAGCGACCGAGACCGTCGACGAGTTCGAGAGCCACCGCCCGCGCATGTTCGGGCTGGCCTACCGCATGCTGGGCTCGGCCGAGGAGGCCGAGGACGTGGTGCAGGACGCCTTCCTGCGCTGGAACGGCGCCGACCGGGACGGCATCGACCGCCCGGGTGCCTGGCTGGCCAAGGTGATCACCAACCTCTGCCTGAACCGGCTCACCTCGGCCCGCGCCCAGCGCGAGCGGTACACGGGCCCCTGGCTGCCGGAGCCGGTGGTCACGGAGAGCGGGGCGCTCGGCCCCCTGGAGTCCGCCGAGCAGCGGGACGCGGTGTCGACCGCGCTGCTGGTGCTGCTGGAGCGGCTCACCCCGACGGAGCGGGCGGTGTACGTGCTGCGCGAGGCCTTCGCGTACAGCCACCGGGAGATCGCCGGGGTACTGGACGTCAGCGAGGCCAACAGCCGCCAGCTGTACCGCCGGGCCGCCGCGCGGATCGCGGCGCCGGAGAACCGGCTGCGGGCGGAGGTGGAGGAGGCGCGGCTGCGGGAGCTGGTCAAGTCCTTCATCACGGCGTCCCAGGAGGGCGATCTGGCCGGCCTGGAGAAGCTGCTGACCGCCGACGTGACCTTCTGCAGCGACGGCGGGGGCGCCGTCCGGGCGGCCCTGCGGCCCATCGAGGGCCGGGACAAGGTGCTGCGGTTCCTCACGGGCCCCTCGGTGCGGGCCGTGGCCTCGATGCGGCTCGACGTCGTGGAGATCAACGGCGCTCCGGCGCTGGTCGCCCGGGCGGGCGACACACTGGTCGCGACCGCGTCCTTCGAGGTACGGGGCGGGGCCATCGCGGTGATCCGGTCGGTCCTGAGCCCGGCCAAGCTGGCGTTCGTGGAACGGCAGCTCACAGAGGGCGGGCAGGGGTGGTCACCTTCGGGGGCACCCGTCGGCCCGTAACCGGTGGCGGGCGCCCGCCGGGGGCACCCGGACGTGGCGGAGGGAGCGGACTGTGGGCGCGGCACCGGTGACGGGCGGCGCGGGCACGCCCGGGCGGCACGTCGGAACAGCAGCTCGTCGCCGCCGCAGTGGGCCTCGCCGCCCGCGGATACGTCCCCTTCGCGGCGAC
>NZ_JADWYO010000052.1 GCF_022414595.1 Streptomyces sp. MUM 203J
GTCCTCCAGGTGCGCGAGCGCCCGGGCGCACTCCTGCGCCTCGTCCTGTGCGTAGAAGGCGGAGCGGGCCGACGACGACCAGGCCGAGGCGGGCCCGGCGGTCGCCGGCTCCGGCCGGAAGGCGCCGTCGACGGAAGAGGCACCCGACAGCGCCGCCCCTGCGGGCGGTCCGGTCAAGGGCGCCCACCAGGCCGGTCCCGGGGCGGCGTCCACGCGTGCCGGGGGGACGCCCGAGGGCGACCCGAGCGGAGGCGAGGCAGCGGCCCCGCTGGTACGGAAGACGCAGCCCGGGCGGTTGCTGGCGGGGCGTTACCGGCTGGACGGGGTGCTGGGGCGCGGCGGTATGGGTACCGTCTGGCGGGCCGTCGACGAGACACTCGGACGGACCGTCGCCGTCAAGGAGCTGCGGTTCCCCAGCAGCATCGACGAGGACGAGAAGCGGCGCCTGGTCACCCGGACGCTGCGCGAGGCGAAGGCCATCGCGCGGATCCGCAACAACGGTGCCGTCACCGTCTACGACGTCGTGGACGAGGACGACCGGCCCTGGATCGTCATGGAGCTGATCGAGGGGCGGTCGCTCGCCGACGTCGTACGGGAGGACGGGACGCTGACGCCCCGGCGCGCCGCCGAAGTCGGGCTCGCCGTCCTGGACGTGCTGCGGTCCGCGCACCGCGCGGGCATCCTGCACCGTGACGTGAAGCCGTCCAACGTGCTGATCGCGGACGACGGCCGCGTCGTGCTCACCGACTTCGGCATCGCCCAGGTCGAGGGTGATCCGTCCATCACCTCCACCGGCATGCTCGTCGGTGCACCCTCGTACATCTCACCCGAGCGCGCCCGGGGCCAGCGTCCCGGTCCTGCCGCCGACATGTGGTCGCTGGGCGGGCTGCTGTACGCCTCCGTCGAGGGCCACCCGCCGTACGACAAGGGCTCCGCCATCGCGACGCTCACCGCCGTGATGACCGAGCAGCTCGAACCGCCCCGGAACGCCGGGGCGCTGGACAAGGCCATCTACGGGCTGCTCGCCAAGGACCCCGCGCAGCGGCTGGACGACGCGGGCGCCCGGGCGATGCTCCACGAGGTCCTCGACGCCACCGAGCCGCCCGCCGCCGCGGCGGAGGGCGAACGACCGGCGGAGAAGACCCGGGTGGTGCCCCTTCCGCCCGGGCCGCCCGCCGTCCCGTCCGCCCGCAAGGCCCCGGACCGGGCCCCGGCCCCGGCGGCCGCCACCGCCAGTGCCGCCGCACCCGGCGAGGCCACCGCCGAGCGGCTGCGCGGCGCTCTCCGTGCCGTACGGAACGCGGCGGCGGCCACCACCGCCAAGCCCGGAACCAAGTCGACCGCCACGGCGGAACGTTCCGGTCCGCCCGCTTCCACACGGGCGCCGCTCACGGACGTGGTGCCGCGCCGCGCCCTGGTCACCATCGCGGTCGTGGCCGTCCTCGCCGTCCTCGCCACGGTGCTGGCCTTCGCGTTCGGCGGTGACGGCCCGGGCGACGGCAAGGGCGGCACAGCCGGCGGCGACGGGACGTCCTCGGCCGGATCCACCGCCGGCGACGGCACCGGCGGTACGGACGCAGGTACCGGCGACGACGGCCGCCCTGACGGCGAACCCGGCAAGGAGGAGAAGGAGAAGGAGGCGGGCGGCGGCGACCAGCCCGGCACCACCACCGGTTCCGGCGACGACCCCGGGGACGGCACGGGCGACGACGGCGCCCCGTCCTCCGGCTCGCCCGGCGACGGCGACGGCGAGAAACTCCCCGAGGGCTACGGGCTCGTCACCAACGACCGGTTCCACTTCTCCATCGCCATGCCGGAGAACTTCCGCCAGACCGCCATAGCCGGCCGCAACTCCGGTGCTGTCTTCAGTGTCGACGGAGGCTTCCCACGCCTCCAGGTCGACTACACCGACAGCCCGGGTGGCGACGCGGCAGCCGCCTGGCGTGCCGCCATGACGGCCGTCGCCGCCAGCAGCTCCGGCTACCGGCACCACGGCATCAAGCCCGTCGAATACAACGGCTACCCGACGACCGCCGATTGGCAGTTCGAGCGCAAACAGAGCGGCGAGCGGGTATGGGTGCTCAACAGGGGGTTCAAGGTCGACGCCACGCACGGGTACGCGATCATGATCACCTGCAAGTCCGGTGAGTGGGACGGCGAGGAGTGCACCGAGCTGCGGGACACCGCGTTCGCCACGTTCCGGCCCACGGACTGAGCGCGGGCACGTATCGTGAGAGCGCGTGGACCGTATGGGACCGGATCGGGTGCGTAACTGCACCGGATCCGACCGGATGTGACGGGCCGGGGGGAAGCGGGCTGGTGGGGAGGCGTCGTGGACGACTACGCGGGAAGGGTGCTCGCGGACCGCTACCGCCTGCCGCTGCCCACCTCTGACGACGACCCGTCCACCGGCGCGTACGACGAGCCGTATGCCTCCCTCGTCGAGACCCGGGCCTTCGACAGCTACAGCGGCCAGGAGGTCGTGATCCGGCAGGTTCCGCTGCCGGAGACCGTGGATGCCGAAGTCGTCGACGGAGACGACGTCCAGGACGCGTACCGGACGTACGGCCGAGGCGGTTCACAGCAGCAGGCGCGGCTGTACGGGCGGGACCGTGACCGGGGGCGCCGGGCGGCGGCCTTGGATCCGGCCGTCCAGCGGGCCGTCGAGGCGGTGCAGGCGGTCGCGCGGATCCCCGACCATCCCCGGCTCGACCAGGTCTTCGACGTCTTCACCGAGGACGGCTCGCTCTGGATCGTGAGCGAGCCGATCGCCGCCCGGCCGCTCGCCGCGCTGCTCGGGGACAGGCCGCTGGGCCCGTACCGCGCCGCCGAGATCGCCTCCGACCTGCTTACCGCGCTGCGCGCCCTGCACGCACACGGCTGGACCCACCGGAACATCACCACCCGTACCGTGCTGGTCTGCGACGACGGGCGCGTCGTCCTCTCCGGGCTCGCGACCGGTGCCGCCGAGGAGGCGCTGTGCGGGTACGCGCCCGTACCACCGCCGGACGACGACCACGGCGACCACGACGACCACGACGACCACGGCGACCACGACGACCACGACGACCACGGCGACCACGGCGAGCACGGCCTTCCCGAACTCTTGGGCGATCCCGGGAGTTCGGGTGATCCCGAGGAGGCCGCCGCCCCCGGAGGCCCGGACACCGGCCCGGACCGGGCCCCGCTGCCCCTGCCGCCCGCGCCTCCCGCCCTGCCCAGCGGCTATCAGCCACAGTGGGTGAACGAGCTGGCCGACCGCATCGCGGACGACGAGGACGACGCCCAGGACGGCAGCCCCGGCCGTCGGCCGGACGGCGACGCCCCGCGCGCGCTCCTCGCCGGTACGTGGCGGGACGGCCCCGCCCGGACCGGCCCCGTCCCGGCGGGCGGCGGCAGGTCCCCGTACGGCGACATGCCCCCGTACGGCGGCCCCCGCGCGGGCCTCCGCGTCGATGCCCAGAGGGCCGAGGCCCGGCAGCCCGAACCCCAGGGGCCCGCCGTCCAGCCGCTCGGCGCCCCGCGCCCGTACGGCTCCGCCTCACGCACGCCCGCTGGCCGGCAGCCGCCCCGGCCGGCCTCGGGACAAGGTCCCGGCCAGGGGCCCGAGCCGGAGCTCCGGCAGCCCGCCCCCTACCGCGGCCCCGCCACGCCGCTCGCCGCCGAGCGGGCCCGGCAGGCCAGGATCGCCGTCGTCGGGCCCGTCACCGAGCGGTGGGCGCCGGAGCAGGCGGGACCCGTGCACGGCACCTGGCAGCTCGCCCCGCCCGTCGGACCCGCCACCGACCTGTGGGCCCTCGGGGCCCTGCTCTTCCGCGTCCTCCAGGGACACGCCCCGTACCCGGAGGACAGCGCTCCCGAGCTCGTCCAGATGGTGTGCGCCGAACCGCCCGCCTTCGCGGAGGAATGCGGGCCGCTGCGGCCCGTCGTCGAGTCGCTGCTGCGCCAGGACCCCACCGAGCGGCCGGACTACGAGGAGCTGCGCGGCTGGCTGCGCTCGCTCATCCGGTCGGCGCCCGAGCCCGACGCGGGCCTGTCTCTCGTGCCGATGCCGTCCGCCGACGACACCCGGCTGCCGATCCTGCGCCGCCGCGGAGACCTGGAGCGCAGGCGCCGGGCCCGCGCCCCCGAGATGCGTCGCGAAGCCGACCGCCCCGCGCCCCGGTCCCAGCCGCACCGCCACCGGAAGGCCAGGGAACGGGGGCCCGCGCGCCGAAACTCCGGGAGCCCGCGGGCCCTGGGGCGCACGCTCCTGCTGCTGATCCTGCTCGCGCTCGCCGGGGCCGTCGCGTACGCCGTGCTGTTCATGCCCGGGAAGGGCGCCCGGGACCGCTCCCAGGCCCCCGCGGGCAGTACGGCCCTCCCCACCGCGACCACGCCCGCGACGGACCCGGAGGCCGGCCCGACCGAGTCGGCGGCGCAGCGCCCCGCCCCCGGCGGCCAGGCGCCCTCCACCAACGCCGTCACGCCCACGGCCCCCCGGCTCCCCGAGGGTTACGCCCTGCGCGACGACCCCGAGGGCTTCCAGGTCGCCGTCGACCGTACCTGGCGCCGCAGCCCCGTCAACGAGATCGGCCAGGTCCGCTACACCGGGGGCGACTTCACCCTCGTGGTGGTCCCCGGCCGCGACACCATCCGCACCTCCGGCGCCGACCCGCTGGAGTACCAGCGGGAGAAGGAGCGCGAACTCCAGCCGTGGCGGGACTCGACCTGGGCGTCCGCGACCGGGCTGCGCCGCATCGACGAGGGGCGGCAGTCCATGGCCGAGGGCCAGTTCACCTGGCAGGACGCGGGCGGCCGCAACCTGTACGTGCGCAACCTCGCCGTCCTCGTCGACGACACGTACCACGTCATTCTGGCCATCGGCCCCGAGTCCGAGCGTGACAGGGTCACCGCGTTCCACGAGCAGGCGACCCGGAGCTATCGCGTCACCCGCTAGGCACATCCGTACGACCATGTGAGTAACGCTCAGTGGTCAACTCGGCCCTGCGGCCTGTCAGGCAGAGCGGACAGAGCGGGCAAGTGCATCACGGTGCGGTCTCCTTGGGCGCCCCGCGGTTCCGCCCGCCGCACACCCTCCGTAACCTTGCTCCGAAGCTGTGGTGGGGGCGAGCGGAGACACGTGGAACACATGCAGGGCACAGGTGCGGGGCTGCTGCTCGCCGGTCGGTACCGGCTGGGCGAGAGCATCGGCCGCGGGGGCATGGGCAGGGTGTGGCGCGCCCATGACGAGGTGCTCCACCGGACCGTGGCCGTCAAGGAACTGACGGCGGGCCAGTACGTCTCCGAAGCCGACCGTACGGTCCTCCACGCGCGTACCCAGAAGGAGGCGCGGGCCGCCGCGCGGATCAGTCACCCGTCCGTCGTCACCGTCCACGACGTGCTGGAACACGACGACCGGCCGTGGATCGTCATGCAGTACGTGGACGGCCAGTCGCTCGCGGACGCCATGAAGGACGCGCAGGACGGGGGCGTCGACGCGCGGGAGGCCGCCCGCATCGGCCTGCACGTGCTGGGCGCGCTGCGCGCCGCGCACGCGGCCGGGGTGCTGCACCGGGACGTCAAGCCCGGCAACGTCCTGCTGGCCCGGGACGGCCGGGTGCTGCTCACCGACTTCGGGATCGCCGCCATCGAGGGCGACTCCACGATCACGCGCACCGGCGAACTGGTGGGCTCCATCGACTACCTGGCGCCCGAGCGGGTCCGCGGCGGCGACCCCGGACCGGCGTCCGACCTGTGGGCGCTGGGCGCCACGCTCTACGCGGCCGTGGAAGGCGGCTCCCCCTTCCGCCGTACGTCGCCCATCAGCACCATGCAGGCCGTCGTCACCGAAGAGCCTCCGGCCCCGGTCCGGGCGGATGCCCTGGGGCCGGTGATCACGGCACTGCTGCGGAAGGACCCGGCGGCCCGGCCCGATCCGGCGGAGGCCGAGCACATGTTCGTCGAGGCCATGGAGGGCCGCTACCCGGCCGCAGCCCAGGCGTATGTGCCGACGCGGACGCTGAAACCGGGCGAGCGGGACGGAGACCTGACCGGTGCGGCGGACGGCACGGCGACCGGCGCGGGGGGCACCGCGGAGCCTCCGGGCGAGCTGACGCAGCCGCCGACGACGAGGACGGCGTCGGCGGACGAGGCCGGAAAAGGGGCTTCCAGCGCCGCACCCGGCCCCCGCACGCCCCCGCCCCCGCCCCGGCCGCGCCGTGCGCGGCGGACCGCGCTGGCCGTCCTCGCGGCGGCCCTCGTCGGCGCGGGCACCAGCTTCGCGGTGCTCCAGTACGTGAACACCGGCGGGGCCCCGCAGTCCGTCACCGCCGGCCCGGCCGGCCGGCCGACCGGAGACCCGGGCACCGGGTCCACCGCGGATCCCGTCTCGGGCAAGGGGCTTGAGGGATGGCACCGGGTACAGGACCCGGAGGGCTTCAGCCTGCTCGTCCCCAAGGGCTGGGAGCGTCAGCTGGACGGCGACCAGATCGACTACACCCCGGACAACGGCAAGCACCGCATCCGGGTCAGCGTCGACCGGTCGCCCGATTTCGAGAACCCGTACATGCACATGCTGGACGTGGAACGGCGATTGAAGGACAGATTGCCGGAGTATCGCCGGATCCAGCTTCACGCGAATACGTTCCGTGATCAACTGGAATCCTGTCTCTGGGAGTTCACCTGGCTGGAGAAGAAGACCCATCCCGGAAAGCGCCACGCGATCGACCAGGTGTACTACACGGACGACGGAACCGAGTACGCGCTGTACATGTCGTCGCCCGAGGAGAGCTGGGCGACCACACGGGAGCAGTTCGACATCGTGCTGCGCCACTGGCGACCCGCCGAGGGGTGACTTCCTCGGCGCGAGCGGAGGAGATGTGCCGTGTCGGTCGAAGGCTGGAGACCGGAGGAGCAGGGGGAACTGCCGCGACAGCGAGAACGGCGGGAACAACCGCACGCCGAGCCCGGTGAGGCGCGTCGGATCGTCGGCCGCTACCGGCTCGAGGTCCGGCTCGGGCGCGGCGGCATGGGCACGGTGTGGCGCGCGTACGACGAACTGCTCGGCCGCCGGGTCGCGGTGAAGGAACTGCACGTCGACACGGACGGCGGGGGCGTCGCGGGGCGTGGCCGCACCGGCGGGGCGGGGGACCCGTCGGTCGACTCCACCCTGCGGGAGGCCCGCGCCGTGGCCCGTGTGCATCACCCGCACATCGTGTGCGTGCACGACGTGGTGGCGGAGGACGGCGTTCCGTTCATCGTCATGGAGCTGGTGGAGGGCGTCACGCTGGCCGAGCGGATCGCGGAGCACGGCCCGGTCGACGCCCGGGAGGCGGCCGCCATCGGGCTCGCCCTGCTGTCCGCGCTGCGCGCCGCGCACGCGATCGGGGTGCTGCACCGCGACCTGAAGCCCGCGAACGTGCTGCTGGAGGAGTCCACGGGGCGGGTCGTGCTCACGGATTTCGGCATCGCCCAGCTCGCCGGGGCGACGACCCTGACGGAGGACGGGATGTTCGTCGGGTCGCCCGAGTACACCGCGCCGGAACGGGTGCAGGGCCACCGGGCCGGGCCGGCGTCGGACCTGTGGTCCCTGGGGGTGCTGCTGTGTGCGGTGATGACGGGGCGGTCGCCCTTTCACCGAGACTCGCTGGGCGGGGTGCTGCACGCGGTGGTGGAGGCGGAGATCCGGCCGCCCGCCGGGACGGGCCCGCTGCTGCCGGTGGTACGGGGCCTGCTGGAGCGGGATCCGGCGCACAGGCTCGGCGCGGCGGAGGCGGAGCGGCTGCTGCGGGTGGGGTGGGCGGCGGATGCGGCGGGGCCCGAGGGTGCCGCGCCGGGGCGGGCGGTGGAACCGGACGTTCCGGTGCATGACCGGCCCGTGGGGCGGGTGGGGGAACAGGGGGACGCGCGGGCGGGGGCACGGTCTCATGTGCGCTCACCCGGGGAGGGCGGCGGGGGCTCCGGCCGGCCGGGCGGGGATGCGCGGGACCAGGCGGGGCGGGGACTGCCGCCGGTGGAGGCGATGAGGGAGGAGCCCGGCGTGAGGGACCCGGCCCGGGTGGGGGAGCGGGCCCCGGGCGGTGCCCCCGACTCCGTGCCGTACCGACAGTCCATGGCCTCGCCGCACCCGCGCATGCCGCCCGCGCCCCCCTCCCGCCCCCTCTCCCAGGTGCCGCCCCCGCCCCCTTTTCCACCCCCCTCCCCGCCCGCCCCACGGGTGCGCAGGCGGCCCTCTCCGCTCACCGGGCTGCTGGCGGGGCTGCTCCTCGCCGCTCTGGTGGCGATCGGTGTGCTGGTGCTCACCACCCGCTGATTCCGGCCGACAACGCGCTGATCAGGGCTTATCTGCCAGTGAACGCTGGCGTGATGTGCGGGCCCGGCGAAAACGCGTTACCGACGGGTACACAAAGGGCCCGGGCGCGCATACCCTCACCCCCATGACGGACACGCAGGCCCCCGCCACCGCAACCGCTGCCCCGACTCCCGCCGCCAACCCGGTGGCTCCGGCCCCCGCCGGTGTCCGTACCGCCGCCGACGTGGTCACGCCCGATCTGGTCGCGCGGCTCACCCGCGGCGTCAGAGGCTCCGGCCGTACCGCCAACCACACCCCGTTCACCGGCGGGCGGCTGGCCGAGCTGCCCGAGTCCGCGCCCGAGGACGTGGCGGAATCGTTCCGGCGGGCCCGCGCCGCCCAGGCGGCCTGGGCCGCGACCCCCGTCCGCCGCCGGGCCGCCGTGTTCCTCCGCTTCCACGACCTGCTCCTGGAACGGCAGGGCGAGGTCCTCGACCTGATCCAGCTGGAGACCGGCAAGGCCCGGCTGCACGCCCACGAGGAGGTGCTGGCCGTCGCCATCGCGGCCCGCCACTACGGGCACCGCGCCTCCGCGTACCTGAGGCCGAAGCGGCACACCGGAGCCGTGCCGACCCTCACCAAGGTGACCGAACTGCGCCAGCCCAAGGGCGTGGTGGGCCAGATCGCGCCCTGGAACTATCCCCTGGAGCTGTCCGTGGGCGACGCGCTCCCGGCGCTCGTCGCGGGCAACGCCCTGGTCATGAAGCCCGACACGGAGACGGCGCTGACGGCCCTGTGGGCCCGCGACCTGCTGGTGGAGGCGGGACTTCCGGAGGCCGTGTTCCAGGTGGTGCTGGGCGAGGGCCCGGTGGTGGGCCCGGAGGTCGTCCGGCACGCGGACTACGTGTCGTTCACCGGCTCGACCCGCACCGGCCGGGAGGTCGCGCGGGGGGCGGCGGACCGCCTCGTCGGGGTCTCCCTCGAACTGGGCGGCAAGAACGCGATGCTGGTGCTGCGGGACGCCGACGTCGAGAAGGCGGCGGCGGGCGCGGTGCGCGCGTGCTTCAGCTCGGCGGGTCAGCTGTGCATCTCGATCGAGCGCCTGTACGTGCACGAGTCGGTGGCCGACGCGTTCCTGGAGCGGTTCGCGGCGAGGACGCGGGCGATGCGGCTGGGCACGGCCCTGGCGTACGGGGCGGACATGGGATCCCTGGTCGGTGAGCGCCAGCTGGAGACCGTCACCCGGCATGTCGAGGACGCCGTCGCGAAGGGCGCGAAGGTGCTGGCGGGCGGCGTGGCCCGGCCGGATGTCGGCCCGCTGTTCTACGAGCCGACGATCCTGGAGGGCGTCGAGGAGCCGATGGCCGTCTGCGCCGAGGAGACCTTCGGCCCGGTGGTGTCCGTCTACCGCTTCACCGACGAGGACGAGGTCGTCGAGCGTGCCAACGCCACCGCGTACGGCCTGAACGCCAGCGTCTGGACCCGCGACGGCCGCCGCGGCCACGCCGTCGCCGCCCGCCTGCGCGCGGGCACGGTCAACATCAACGAGGGGTACAGCGCCGCGTACGGCAGTGTGCGCGCGCCGATGGGCGGCATGAAGGAGTCGGGCCTCGGCCGGCGGCACGGGGCGGAGGGCATCCTCAAGTACACCGAGGCCCAGACGGTCGCCCAGCAGAGGGTCATGCCGCTGGCGCCTTCCTTCGGGATGGACGACGCGAAGTACGCGCAGTTCATGAGCCGCAGCCTGAGGCTGATGAAGGCCCTGCGGCTGCGCTGACGGTTCCGTGGTCCCTGTGGTGTGAGGAGAGAGATGCCGGAAGCTCGGTACGACTACGACGTCATAGTGATCGGCTCGGGCTTCGGCGGCTCGGTGGCGGCGCTGCGGCTGACGGAGAAGGGCTACCGGGTCGGGGTCCTGGAGGCGGGCCGCCGCTTCACCCCGGAGACCCTGCCCAGGAACTCCTGGGACCTGAGGAACTACCTGTGGGCCCCGGCGCTCGGCCTATACGGCCTCCAGCGCGTGCACCTGCTGGGCAATGTGATGGTGCTGGCGGGCGCGGGGGTGGGCGGCGGCTCGCTCAACTACGCGAACACGCTGTACGTCCCGCCGCCCGCGTTCTTCCAGGACCGGCAATGGGCGTCCGTCACGGACTGGCAGGCCGAGCTGGCCCCGTACTACGACCAGGCGAAACGCATGCTGGGCGTGCGCCTCAACCCCACGACGACCCCGTCGGACGTCCATCTGAAGGCGGCGGCACGGGCGATGGGCGTGGGCGACACGTTCCACATGGCACCGGTGGGTGTGTTCTTCGGGGACGGGAAGGATGCGGAGGGCACGGCTCCGGGGGCGTCGCCCGGGGGCGAGGCGCCGGACCCGTACTTCGGAGGGGCGGGCCCGGCACGGCGGGCGTGCACCGAGTGCGGCGAGTGCATGACGGGCTGCCGGCACGGCGCGAAGAACACGCTGACGGAGAACTACCTGTACCTCGCGGAGAAGGCGGGGGCGGAGATCCACCCGATGACGACGGTACGGGCGGTCGCGGAGGCCCCGGGGGGTTCGGCGTACGAGGTCCGTACGGTCCCCACGAACAGGCGCAGGTCGAAGCCGCGCACCTTCCGCGCCCGCCATGTCGTCGTGGCCGCGGGGACCTACGGCACGCAGACCCTCCTGCACACCATGAAGGACAAGGGCCTGCTCCCCCGCATCTCGGACCGCCTGGGCGAGCTGACCCGCACGAACTCGGAGGCGCTGGTCGGCTCCCAGACGACGGACCGCCGCTACCGGGCCCGCCACGGGGCGGACCCGGACTTCACCCGGGGCGTGGCGATCACCTCGTCCGTCCACCCGGACGAGAACACGCACATCGAGCCGGTCCGGTACGGCAGAGGCTCGAACGCGATGGGCTCGCTGTCGATCCTCCAGGTCCCGTACGTCCCGGACGGGAAGGGCCGGGTGCGGGGGTGGCTGGGCAACGCGGCGAGGCACCCGGTGCTGACGCTCCGCTCCGTCTCCAACCGCCGCTGGTCGGAGCGGTCGATCATCGGCCTGGTGATGCAGTCGCTGGACAACTCGCTGACGACGTACCGGAAGCGGGGCGGCCTGGGCAAGGGACTGCTGACCGCCCGCCAGGGCCACGGCACCCCGAACCCGAAGCAGATCCGGGAGGCGACGGAGGCGGCGACGGCCATCGCGGAGGAGATCAACGGCTTCGCGGGCTCGAACATCGGCGAACTGATGGGCACCCCGCTGACGGCCCACTTCCTGGGCGGCTGCGTGATCGGCGCGTCGCCGGAGGAGGGCGTGATCGACCCGTACCACCGGCTGTACGGGCACCCGGGCATCTCGGTCGTGGACGGCGCGGCCGTCTCCGCGAACCTGGGCGTGAACCCGTCCCTGACGATCACCGCCCAGGCGGAGCGGGCCATGTCCCTGTGGCCCAACAAGGGCGAGCCCGACGCCCGCCCGGCGCAGGGGGAGCGGTATGTGCGGATGACCCCGGTGGAGCCGAAGAACCCGGCGGTGCCCAGGGAGGCGTTCGGGGCGCTGCGGCTGCCGGTGCTGCCGGTGCCGAGGGTGCCCCGCAAGGACGACTGACTTCTTTGTGCTTCCCCGGGAAACACAAGAGAGGCGCTGCACCCCCCTCCGAGTGCAGCGCCTCTCCGGCTCTACGGGTGCGCCTTCCTGTCGTCAGACGCGACCGCTGCTACTTACGCGGTGGCACCGCTGTTGCGACGCTTCAGCGCGAAGACGACACCGGCACCGGCGACGATGGCGACGCCACCGGCGATGCCGATGGTGGGCAGCATCGAGGAGGAACCGGTCTCGGCGAGCTCGCCCTTGATCGGCATCTCGGAGAGACCACCCTGCGGGGCGGGCTTGTTCTCGACCTTGCCCGGCTTGCCCTTGGCGTCGTCGACCTTGCCCGGCTTGGCGCTGGCGGCGAGGATCTCGAACTCGTACTCCGTCTCCTCACCGAACTCGCAGACGTCGTTCTTGGTGATGTTGATGCCGGAGGCGAAAGCGAAGCCGTAGCCGGCCGGAGCCTTCTCGTTCACCATCAGACGCATCGGGGCGTCCGCGTACTCGCCCGGCTTCAGGTCCTGCGCGCTGCCGAAGTAGCCCAGGTCGTCGTTGATGGTCTCCCAGCCCGAGCCGATGTTCGCCTGGACGGTGACGAACTTCGACATGTCGTCGAACTCCTTGCCGTCGATGGCCACGGTCATGAGGTAGGCGGCAACCTCGTCGAGGACGTTGTCGGAGTTGTTCGCGGCGCGGAACGTGAACTCCTTCCAGCCGGAGCCGGCCACGACCTTGGACGGCAGGCCGATGAGCTCGGTGGAGACGTCCTCGTTGTCCACGACGTCCGCGCAGCTGAACTCTTCTTCCTCCTCCTTGGTCACCTCCTCGTCCTTCTTCTCGTCGGACGTGGCGTTCTCGTCGTCCTTCTTGTCCTCGTCCTTGCTCTCCTCGCCGTCCTTCTTCTCGTCCGGCGCGGAGGGCTGCTCTTCCTTGGTCTCCTCGGACGGCGCGGTGTTCTCGTCGTCCTTGGTCTCCTCGCCGGCGGTGTTCTCGTCCGGCGTGGTGGCGTTCTCGCCGCCCGTGTTCTCCTCGGTCTCCTTGCTCTCCGGCGCGGTGGTCTCGCCGTCGTTCTCGGAGGTGCCGTTCGACTGGGCGTCGTCCTTGGTCTCCTCGCCCGCGCCGCCCGTGGAGGTGGCCGTCTCGGCCGCGGCGGGTGATCCGTCGGTCGCGTAGGCGGCCGGGGACATCAGGAACGCGGCAGGCGTGATGACGGCGGTCGCGGCGGCGACGGCCATGGCACGACGAAGCTTCAAGTCAAGACCCCGTGGTCTCGGCGTGCCGTTGGTGGCGGCACGCGGTCCGGTGTGGCCTCCCCCGCCGTGTTGCGGGCGTGGCCATTGGTTTCGCATAGGTGACCTGCGGCGGGCGGGATTGGTTGCACGGGAACTCACAGGTTCTTTATGTGAGCTGCATCACCCGCAAGAGTGATTGGCGTAATTGTGTGTTGACGTTGTGTGACTTCGTGGCTTGGATCGCGTCATGTCTTGATCAACTGCGAATGGGGGGGACATGCGCACGAGTCCATCGGGGGTCCACAGGCGAAGACAGTGGCCCCGCGCCGCCGTCGTGGCGGCCATCGCCATGACGACGGCCGTGTCCGGCCTGACGCTCCCGGCGATCGGCCAGGAACAGGCGGCGGAGGCGACCGCAGGGGGCAACGCGGCGCTCTCGGAGAGTCGCAAGGCGCTGGAGGAAGCGAAGCGCACCGGCGCCCGTGTCGAGGTCACAGCCGAGCGCTCCGAGCGTGCAACGGTCTTCGCGAACCCGGACGGGTACACCTTCACCCTGGAGGAATCCGCCGTCCCCGTGCGCGTCCGGAAGCCCGACGGAGGCTGGCAGAAGCCGGACGCCACGCTGGAGCAGCGGGCGGACGGGACGATCGGGCCCCGGGCCGCCGCCGCGGAGATGACGTTCTCCGGTGGCGATGACGCGACCCCGCTCGTGTCCATCGCGGACAGCGGCCGGTCGCTTGCCCTTGAGTGGCCCGGGAAGCTCCCGAAGCCTGAGCTGGACGGCACGAGCGCGCTCTACCGAGAGGTTCTCCCGGACGTCGACCTGAAGGTGACGGCGACGGTCGAGAGCTTCCAGCACGTGCTGGTCGTCAAGTCGCGCCGGGCCGCCTCCGACAAGCGGCTCAAGGAACTGACCTTCGGACTGAAGACGAAGGGCCTCGCGGTCAGCAAGGGCGCGGCCGGAAACCTGAACGCCGTCGATGACAGCGGACAGACCGTGTTCCGCGCGCCGCTGGCGCTCATGTGGGACTCGGCGGGCAAGAGCAAGCCGCAGCCCAAGTCCTCGTCGGCGGCACCCGCGATGCGCGCTGCCGCAGCGCCCGAAGCCGAGGTGCCGCGCGACCCGTCCGAGGTGGCGCCGTCCGGCAAGGGACTGCAGCCCGGGCAGGGCGACAAGATCGCCCGCATGGATGTGAAGGTCGACCAGGAGTCGCTCTCGGTCGTGCCCGATGCGGCCATGCTGGCCGGGACACCGGATTCGGCCTTCCCGCTGTTCATCGACCCGACCGTGACCTGGGGCGAGTCGGAGCGGACGCAGCTACGCTCGGACGGCTATGTGTCGTACAACTGGTCCAACGGCTCTGACGGCCGGGGGCAGGGTGTCGGCAAGTGCGGTAGCTGGAACGGCTACTACTGCGGGCCCGGTTACGTGCAGCGCCTGTACTACGAGTTCTCCGCGGCCAGTCTGAAGGGCAAGAAGGTCCTGGACGCGACGTTCCGGGTGACCGAGCCCTGGGCGTTCCAGTGCGAGCCGCGCTGGGTGGACCTGGTCCGTACGGACAACATCTCCTCGGCCACCACCTGGGCGACCCGTCCGAAGGAACGGGACCTGATGGTGGACCGGAACGTCTCCGCAGGACGCGGGTCCCTGTGCGACCCGGACTCCCCGGACGCGCCGATCGAGTTCCGCGACAACCCGGCGGAGAGCAACGAGAACCTCACCCCGACCGTCCGCGACTTCGCGGCGGGCAAGTTCCAGCGGCTGACACTTCAGCTCCGCGCCCACGACGAGACCGACACGTCGGCGTGGAAGCGCTTCAAGGACGACGCCGTGCTGGCCGTGGTCTTCGTGGGACTGCCGGACACGCCGACCGGGGTCGGACTGGTGGCCGGGTCGGGCGCGGTGTGCTCCACCTCCGAAAGCAGCCCGTCCGTCATCTCGGACCCCACTCCGGCGCTGGCCGCGACCGCACGCACCAAGGCGGGCGGCGAAAAGGAGGCAAGCCTCCGAGCCGTGTTCGACATCGACCACAAGAACGCTGACGGCACCTGGTCGGACACACCTCCCGGCAACGGCGACACACGTCCGTCGACGGGCTATGTGGGCCACGACACCAAGGTGACCATGTCGTGGTCCACCCTGGCTGAGGGCAAGCTCTACCGGTACCGCTCGTGGGTGCGCTCGTACTACGACGGCGGAAAGTCCTCGCTTGGCGGGCCGTCCAGCGAGAACGCGACGGGCTGGTGTTACTTCAAGGTCGACGCTACCGCGCCCGAGGCGCCGCGGATCTCACTTTCCAGCCCGTACAGCGAATGCACGTCTAACGACTGCGTCGCGGCCGGTGGCCCGGGAGCAAAGGCCACCATCACACTCAAAGCGGCTGACGGCGACACCAATAATGTGGCGTACCAGTACCGGCTCTCCAACGGCGAGGCGTGGCGCGAGGCAACGAAGGTCTGCTCGAGGGCCGTTGCTTCGAAGTGGTGTCCCAAGGCCCCGGAGTCTGCCCCATACGTCTACGGATATCGAGCCACCGTCACGCCAGACCGTTCCGGAACCTTCCGTCTCTATGCGCGCGCCAAGGACGATGCTGGCCGCTGGGGCGCCGAGCAGGTCGTCGACTTCCTCGTCGCCGCAGGCGAAGGCCCCGTTGCCCGCTGGCACTTCAACGAAGGCAGTGGCGCCGCCACCGACTCGTCCGGCAACGGCACGACCCACAACGCGAGCCTGTCCGGCGGAGCCATCCGTGACGACCGGGGTCGCCGTGGCCTGATCACCCATGACGGGAACGGCGCCGAACTCGCCACCCCCGTCACGGACAAGGGTCTGGCGACCAACGGGAGTGCGGGCTACGCGGCCACATCCGGTCCGGTGCTGGAGACCCGCTCCTCGTACACCGTGTCCGCCTGGGCGCGGCTGGACGACCCGACCCGCTACATGACGGTCGCGAGCCAGAGCGGATCGTTCTACGGCGCCTTCTACCTCTCGTACCTGCCCTCGGAGAAGACCTGGGCGCTGCGTACGTCACCGAAGGACGCGGCGGACGGCAATCTGTCCGATCAGAAAGTGATCGCCAAGCAGCCTGCCACCGTGGGCGCCTGGACCCATCTGGCCGCCGTCTACGACGCCGAGGCGCAGCAGATACGCCTGTACGTCAACGGGCAGCTCCAGGGCGCCGACAGCGTCAGCCCGTCCTGGTCGTCCACGGGGCCCTTCCAGATCGGACGCGTCATCTGGCGCGGGAACTACACCGACTACTGGACCGGCTCCGTCGACGAGGTGGCCGCCTGGCAGCGGGCGCTCCTCCCCGCGGAGATCGCGCAGGAGGCGCGGCTGCTGACGTCGGAGCAGTACGCGGGCGTCGAGCTGGTGGCCGACTGGAACGCCTCCGGTGTCTCCGGTGCGTCCGTCACGGACACCATGTCCGGGTACGGGAGGGAGCTGACGCTGTCCGGTGGGGCGAAGGCGGAGAACGAGGCCATCCAGTTCGACGGTGTGGACGACGCGGCGACCGCCGCCGGACCGCCGGTGGACGACACCGGCTCGTTCACCGTGACCGCCGCGGTCGAACTGGACAGCGCGAAACTGCTGGCCAAGGGCACCGGGTACAAGGGCCAGGTGCTCGGCCAGCGCACGGCTGACGGGTCGGCCTGGGGCTTCTGGTTCCAGGTCACCGACACCAGGACGGTCTTCGACGAGGAGACGTTCGAGGAACGGACCGTACCTGTCGGGTTCTGGCATTTCGGGCGCCTCAACGCGGACGGCACCTTCTCCACGGTGGCCTCGGACGAGGAGGCCGCACTCGACAGCGCCGTCCGGCTGACCGGCATCCACGACGCCCAGGCAGGCACCATCAGCCTGTATCTCGGCCACAACGTGAACGGTGAGCCCACGGCGTACACCGCCAAGCTCGGCGCCGGGGAGTTCGCGTTGGCCAAGGGCTACACCTCGGGCGGCTGGAAGCACCACCTGCCTGCCCGGATCAGCGACGTACGCCTGTGGGCCGGAGCCATGGCCGGCTCCAAGCAGGTGGAGCGGCACGTAGGCGACTGACGGGAGAGGCGGCGGGCGGCGCTTGTGCGTGCACAGGCGCCGCCCGCCCCGATCCCCGCCTGTACCGGGCTTCCTCCGGTTCTCCCAACTACTTCCAGGAACGGATGACTCATGCCGTTTGGCATAGGCACTACAAAGAGGAGACGGGCGGAGGTGACCCGGCGCCCAGGCAGCAGACCCCTGCTCGTGACCCTCGCCCTGGTCATGTCCGTCCCCGTTGGCCTGACCCCCGTCACCGCGGCAGCCGCGACCGGCGGGCTCGGCCGCCCCGACCTGCCCGAACAGCGGGTCAGCGAGGTCGAGGAGGTCAAGGGCCAAGGCGCCAAGGAGGCCCGCGCCCGGGTGGCCAAGGAGACCGCGGCCAACAACGAGCAGGCCGTGCGCGCCCGCAAGGAGAGCAGGGCCGCGACCTGGCCCAAGCCCGGCAGCGCCGAGCTGCCCCTCCGCGCGAAGGGCACGTCCAAGGCGGCACCCGGCGGCCTGCCCGTCACCCTCAGGCCCACCGGCAAGAGCAGGAACGACAGCGCCGCCACCCTCAGGGTCCTGGACCAGAAGACCGCCGACCGCCTCGGCATCAAGGGCGTCGTCCTCACCGCCCAGGCCGACGAGGCCCGGCAGGCGGAACTCACCCTCGACTACGGCGCCTTCGCCTCCGCCCTCGGCGGCGGCTGGGCAAGCCGCCTCCAGCTCGTCCAGCTGCCCGCCTGTGCGCTGACCACGCCGGAGAAGAGCGAGTGCCGCAAGGCGACCGCGCTCCCGTCCCGCAACGACGGCGCCAAGCAGACCCTCTCCGCCGAGGTGAAGCTCACCGAGGCAGCGAGCGACGGCCTGTCGCCCCAGCTGACGACCGCCACGACCGCCGCGTCCTCCGGTGCCACCGTCCTCGCGGCCACCGCGACGAGCGACCCCGGATCGGGCGAGGCCGCCAACGGCTCCGGCGACTACTCCGCCACCGAGCTGTCCGCGTCCTCCTCCTGGGAGGCGGGCGGCAGCTCCGGCTCCTTCACCTGGTCGTACGACTTCACGATGCCGCCCGCAGCCGCGGGCCCGAGCCCCAAGCTGTCCCTCTCCTACGACTCGGGCAGCGTCGACGGCCGCACCGCGACCACCAACAACCAGGGCACCTCGGTCGGTGAGGGCTTCTCCCTCACCGAGTCCTACATCGAGCGCAGCTACGGGGCCTGTGACGACGACGGCCACGCCGACGTCTTCGACCGCTGCTGGAAGTACGACAACGCCTCCCTCGTCCTCAACGGCAAGGCGTCCCGCCTCGTCAAGGACGACAGCACCGGCCAGTGGCGTCTCCTCAACGACGACGACTCCAAGGTGATCCGCTCCACGGGCGCGGACAACGGCGACGACAACGGCGAGTACTGGACCGTCATCACCGGCGACGGCACGAAGTACGTCTTCGGCCTCAACAAGCTCGACGGCGCCGGCACCCAGCGCACCAACTCCACCTGGACCGTCCCCGTTTTCGGCGACGACTCCGGCGAGCCCGGCTACTCCAAGGGCAGCAGCTTCTCCGGCCGCTCCCTGACCCAGGCGTGGCGGTGGAACCTCGACTACATCGAGGACACCAGCGGCAACGCGGCCACGTACTGGTACACCAAGGAGACCAACCACTACAAGAAGAACAAGGCGAGCACGGCGAACGCCTCGTACGTCCGCGGCGGCTACCTCACCGAGGTCAAGTACGGTCTCCGCAAGGGCGCGCTGTTCAGCGGCGACGCCGACGCGAAGGTCACCTTCTCGCATGCCGAGCGCTGCACGGTCAGCAACTGCACCTCGCTCACGAAGGACACCGCCGAGAACTGGCCGGACGTGCCGTTCGACGCGATCTGCTCCAGCGGCGCGAGCGACTGCAAGAGTTCCGGCCCGACGTTCTTCTCCCGGAAGCGTGTGACGGCCGTCCACACCCACTCGTGGGACGCGGCCACCAGTGCCTACAAGCCCGTCGACTCCTGGGCGCTGAGCCAGCAGTACCTGGACGGCGGCGACATCGGTGACACCTCGGACCACGTCCTGACGCTGAAGTCCCTGAAGCGGACCGCCAAGGCCGGTACGGCGATCACCCTGCCGCCGGTCTCGTTCACGTACCAGATGCGGCCGAACCGGGTCGATGGCACCGACGACATCCTCCCGCTTACCCGCCCCCGCATCTCGACGGTCACGTCCGAGACGGGCGCGATCACGACCGTGACGCTGTCGTCCCCGGAGTGCGTCCGCAGCCAGGTCCTCGGTGCCGCCGAGGACACCAACACCCGTAACTGCTATCCGCAGTTCTGGAACATCAACGGCTCCTCCGAAGCGTCCGTCGACTGGTTCCAGAAGTACCGGGTCACCGCTGTCACCGTCTCCGACCCGGCGGGCCAGAACGACGCCGTCGAGCACGAGTACGTGTACAGCGGCGCCGCCTGGCACCACAGCGACGAGCCCTTCACCCCGAAGGACGAGCGCACCTGGTCCGAGTGGCGCGGCTACCGTCAGGTGACGGTCCACAGCGGAGCCAAGGACACCACCCGCTCCAGGACCGTGTCCCTCTACCTGCAGGGTATGGACGGCGACAAGCTGAAGAACGGCACGACCCGCTCGGTCAGCGTCGCGCCCCTCGGCTCCCCGTCCCTCGGCCTCGCATCCATCAAGGACAGCAGCCAGTACGCGGGCCAGCTCCGTCAGCAGGTCACCTACGACGGTGCCACGGCCGTCAGCGCCTCCGCCAGCGAACCGTGGTCGAAGGAGACCGCGCGCCAGACGGTGCCCGGCGCGGGCGATCATGTGGCCCGCTTCGTGCGCGTCCAGAAGTCGACCCAGTACACCTATCTGACCGCCCCGAAGAAGTGGCGTTCCGCCACCACGTCCACCCAGTACGACAGCCACGGCACGCCGTACCTGGTGGAGGGCCGGGGCGACGACGCCAGGACCGGCGACGAGACCTGCACCCGCACCTGGTACGCCCGCAACGCGTCCGCCGGCCTCAGTCTCGCCTCCCGCACCCGCACGGTGGGCAAACCGTGCTCGGTCGCGGACACGGGGCTCGACCTGCCGGCCGACACCACGCGGCGCGGCGACGTCCTGTCCGACACCGCCACCGCGTACGACGGCCTCACCTGGTCCACGTCCATGCAGCCCACCAAGGGGATGCCGACCTGGACCGGCCGGGCCAAGGCGTACGGCTCCACGGGCACGCCGGTCTGGCAGAAGACGAGCGGCACGACGTACGACGCCCTCGGCCGCCCGCTCACGGTCACCGACGCCGCCGACCAGACGACCTCGACCGCCTACACCCCGGCGACCGACGGCCCGCTGACCAAGAGCATCACCACGAACCCCAAGGGCCACCGAAGCGCGGACTTCATCGACCCGAGGCGCGGGCTGACCCTCCGGTCGTACGACATCAACCTCAAGAAGACGGAACTCGCCTACGACGCCCTCGGCCGCCTCACCGACGTGTGGCTGCCGAACCGCGCCGCGGTCAGCACGCAGGCCCCGAACCAGAAGTTCCGCTACAACATCAGCGCGACACAGCCGTCCTGGGTGTCCACGGGCACCCTCAAGGCGGACGGCGACACGTACAACACCACGTACGCCCTCTACGACGCGCTGCTGCGTCCCCTCCAGACGCAGTCCCCGACCCCGCAGGGCGGCAGGCTGCTGACGGACACGCGCTACGACTCGCGGGGCCTGGCGTACGAGACGTTCGCGGACATCTTCGACAACACGAAGACCCCGAACGGCACGTACACCCGCGCCGAGTACGGCGAGGCACCGACCCAGACGCAGACCGTCTTCGACGGCGCCGGGCGTGCCACGGAGAGCACCCTGCTGGTCTTCGGCCAGAAGAAGTGGTCCACCACCAGCACGTACACGGGTGACTCGACCGCCACCACAGCGGTCAAGGGCGGCACCGCGGCCCGTACGATCACGGACGCCCTGGGCCGTACGGTCGAGACCCGCGAGTACGCGGGCCAGACCCCGGCGGACACGCAGTACGGGGCGATGACCGGGGTGTCGTACAGCAGCGTGACGTACACGCACACGCTGGACGGCAAGGAACGGACCATCACGGGCCCCGACGGGGCGAAGTGGAGCCGTACGTACGACCTGTTCGGCCGCCTCGCCACCGACTCGGACCCCGACAAGGGCACGTCCCGTCAGGAGTACGACGCAGCGGACCGCGTCATCAGGGCGACGAACTCCAAGGGCGTCTCCATCCTGACGGAGTACGACGAACTCGGCCGCACGGTCGGCACCTGGTCCGGCCAGAAGACGGACGCGAAGCAGCTGACCTCGTACACCTACGACACACTCCTGAAGGGCCTGGTCACGTCCAGCACCCGCTATGTGGGCGGCCGGACGGGCGCGGCGTACACCAAGTCGGTCACGAAGTACGACTCGATGAGCCGCCCGACGGACACGAGGCTGACGCTCCCGGACACGGACCCGCTGGTCAAGGCGGGCAACCCGGCCACGATCGACCTGGACAGCTACTACCGGATCGACGGCACGCTGGCGAACCACCGGGAGCCCGCACTCGGCGGTCTGGGTGACGAGATCATCGACTACACCTACAACGGCCTCGGCATGGTCACCAAGCTGGGTGGCAGCACGGGCTACCTGCTGGACGTCGACTACTCGGCCCTCGGGCAGCCGCAGCAGCTGACGCTGGGAACCGGCAACACGGAGGCCTTCAAGAAGTCCTACCTCACGAACACCTACGAGGAGGGCACGGGCCGCCTGCTCCGGAGCCATGTCACGGACCAGACACACCCGTACATGCTCCAGGACCTGACCTACACGTACGACCAGGCGGGCAACGTCACGTCCATCGCGGACCCCACCACCCTCGGCGGCAAGAGCAGCGCCGAGACCCAGTGCTTCGCGTACGACGGCCACCGCCGCATGACCGAGGCCTGGACCCCGGCGTCCCAGAACTGCGCCGACCCGCGCAACGCGTCGAGCCTGTCGGGCCCGGCCCCGTACTGGACGAGCTACACGTACAACAAGGCGGGCCAGCGGACGACGGAGACCCAGCACAAGTCGAGCGGCAACACGACGACGACGTACTGCTACAAGGGCACGCAGCCGCACGCGGTGACGGGCACGAGCAAGACGGCGAACTGCGCGACCCCGGACAGCACGTACACCTACGACTCCACGGGCAACACGACAACCCGCCCGGGCCCGAACGCCTCCCAGTCCCTGACGTGGACGGACGAGGGCCAACTCTCCGAACTCACCGAATCAGGAAAATCAACCGACTACATCTACGACGCCGACGGCACCCTGCTGATCCGCTCCACTCAGGGCGGTGAGCGCGTCCTCTACGTGGGCGCCACGGAACTCCACCTCCGCGCCAACGGCACGAAGTGGGCGCAGCGCAGCTACAGCTTCGGCGGCCAGCAGATCGCGCTCCGCACCAACGAGTCCGGCACCCAGAAGCTCCACTACCTGGCCGGCGACCGCCACGGCACGTCAACGCTGTCGATCGCCTCGGAGTCCACGCAGCCCTTCGTCAAGCGCCACATGACTCCGTTCGGCGCCCCACGGGGCTCGGGCTCGTCGGACTTCCCCGGCGACAAGGCGTTCCTGGGCAAGACAGCCGACAAGACAACGGGCCTGACCCACATAGGCGCCCGCCAGTACGACCCAACCCTGGGCCAGTTCATCAGCGTCGACCCACTCCTGAGCCTGGAGCAGCACCAGTCGCTCAATGGCTACAGCTATGCCAACAACAGTCCCGTCACCTCAACCGACCCCACAGGGTTGGCAGCGGTCAGTTGCCAACGCGGTAGCTGCTCGGGCGAGATGGAAGCAGCCGATGCCAGCATGTCCATGTCCTGGGGTGCGGTAGCCGGAGGAGCTGGCGGCGGCAGCTCTGGGGCGGTGGATACAAATCGACTTGGTACCGTTTCCTCTGGCGGAAACCGGCTTGCTTCGCCATGGCAGGCCCAGACGCGGCCGATTGGAAACTACGGAGACCTGAAATCCCTCCTTGCTGATTACAACGTCAAGGACCCTTATGGAATCATCGCTGATTATGGCAGCAAGAGGAATCCGTGGGAAACGTCGCGTGCTCTGTTCTTCGGCTGGCTCTGGGGTGGCGGCTATCCGCTGAAGCCAACTCAAGAGTTCCGTGGTGGCGACGCGTTCACGGGTAAGCTGGCTGGCGATGAGACGTTCAGCAGGGCTCGAGTGGAGCTGGTTAATCAAGCCATCAAGCATGGAATGGATGCTCCAAATGCGAAGGAGCCGCTCAATGTCGATTACAAGGATGTGGGGCCGGAGCCGGGGAGTCCCTGGTGGAAATTCAACTCGATACGTGGGGCTGCGAACGATGTGTCTGGCGTTCTGAGCAACGGTGCTATCGGTACACGCAACCAGGCTGATGCTTTCCTTGGTACCTATGACGGGTCGGGTAAGATCGTGTCTGTTGATCGTAAGGAAGGAGTAGCCATCGTGGAGTTCCACGCCACTAATCTGTCTGACTGGCGTTCAGCCACACACCTTATTCCGCGTAGCTGGAATCCGATGTTCGAGGACACGTTCGGTGCACCGGTGAGGCAGAACTTCGAGTGGCGAGAGAGGCTCCCTTTGAATAGCTGCGTGTGCTGGGTACAGTGATGACTGCTCGGAAATGTTGGCAGTTCGACGCTCTGGGAGTGCCGTCTTGCATAGCGCGATTCCTGGGGTTCGTTTTGGTGGCGCTCCTGCTCTCTTCCTGCGTGAATCAGGAAACTCTGACATCTGTGAAGGATTCGGATATTGTCGGATCGTGGGCGGATAAGTCGAGTGGCGGCGTGATAGTGTTTCGCGATGATAGGACATTTGAGGCGTCCGGAATTGTCTGGGAGTCCTGGCAATCGTCGTGTCCTGCGGGGAAGTCCTCTGGATCATGGAATTTCTGGGTGGATGACGGTCGAAGCGACACCGTCCTTGCCAGACCGGAGGCGAAGGAAGGGGCGTCCATGGCCCTAAATTTCTCCGGGGTTGCACATGGCGGGTGTTATATGACGCTCAGTGTGGTTTCGGGGGGTGAGGAGCTGTGCGCTACCGATGATCCAGACCTTGTGTGCTCCCTTGATGTTCGGCTGGAGAAGCAGCCGGACTGAGGGTGAGCTTGCCCGATTTTGCTTCGTGAGTGCTTGAGCCTGTGGGCATCGCACTAGTGCGATGCCCACAGGCTCTTGGTTTGGTGGTACCTGTTGGGGCCGATCCCGTGGGACCTCGGAGGTGACCAGGCTCGTCCCATACCCTGTGAGGGACGAGCTGCGTAGGGAGGGGCATGGTTGTGTCGTCTGATGCAAGCCCGGATCCGTACGAGGACTCAGTTCGCTTCGGGCAGCGAGTCCACATCTTCCGCAACCGCGGAGGCATGACCCGCGAGCAGCTTGCCGGGTTGCTCGGGCATCATCCCTCCTGGGTGAAGAAGGTCGAGACCGGGGCGTTGAGGATGCCGCGGCTGCCCGAGGTCCTCCGCATCGCTGAAGTTCTGCGGGTTCCGCGCCTAAACGACCTGGTCGGGGACGTCTCCGAGGCCGACGTCGAGTTGTTCGTCGGGCCCGGCCACCAGCGGCTTCCCGCTGTGGCGGCGGCCATCAACGCGTTCCCGCTCGACGCTGATGCCCCCGCTCCTTGCGCGGAGCACCTCCGCGCCCGTGTCGCCCGGGCCTGGGTCGCGCGGCACTCGTCGCCCAACCACCGTGAGGTGCTGGGCGATCTGTTGCCGGGGCTGATCCGGGATGCCCAAGTCGCCGCGCGGCGGGCGGAGACGGCGGCCGACAGGCGGGCGGCGCAGGCGGTGCTGGCGGAGGTGTACTCGCTCGCCCAGTTCTTCCTGGCCTACCAGCCCGACCCGGCACTGCTTTGGCGGGTGGCCGAGCGGGCGATGGTGGCGGCCCAGGAGTCGGAGGACCCGCACGCGATCGGGGTCACGGCGTGGCTGGCCGCTCAGGCCCACCGGGACAGCGGTCCGGCCCACTTCGACGCGGCGGACGACGTGACTGGGCGGACGCTCCGCTACCTGGAACCGCTCCTGCCGGATGCGACCGTGGACGTACGGGCGATCGCAGGCGCCCTCACCTTCGAAGCCGCGTACACCGCCGCACGTCGGATGGAGACCGGTACGGCCTGGGGCTGGTGGGACCGTGCCGCGCAGATGGCCGGGCGCCTTCCTCGGGGGTACGCGCACCCGGTGACGAGCTTCGGGGCTCACATCATGGGCGCCCATGCGGTGACCGTGGCGGTGGAGCTGAGGAAGGGCGGCGAGTCGGTTCGGCAGGCCGTACGGGCTGAAGCCGGGGTGATCCGGTCCCGGCCGCGCCGCGCTCGGCACCGCATCGAGCAGGCTCGGGCGTACTACCTGGACGGGCAGTACGAGACGGCGGTGTCCACGCTGGAACAGGCCCACGAGGCGGCGCCGGAGACGACCCGTTACAACGGCTACGCCCGGCGCATCGTGCTGGAGGAGACGGCGTCCAGGACGGCCGAGCGGCGGCAGCGGGCGGCGGCGCTGGCCGTGAAGATCGGGATGACGACCGCGTAGGTAAGGGGCCTGAACCGGGCCCCTGTTCTCGCCGGGGCGCTCTTACCGTCAGTGCCGGACACGTCACCGACTGGCACTGACAGGAGCAGATCCGTGATGACGATGATGGTGTACCGCGTGCGCTCCGACGGCACCACCACGATGATCCGCGAGCGGCACGAGGTCGCGCCGGCCGACCCGCCGCCGCCCGTGCTCACCTTTCCGCCGTGCACCTGCCCGCGCTGCGGCGCCCGGAAGGAGCGGAGCCGGTGAGCGCCTCCCTTCCCGCGTTCGGCGCGCTGACCGACGTACGACGGTGGGGCCTGGCCTGCGTGCACTGCGGGCACCGGTTCACACCGGCGGATGCCGGTACGGGCTTCGCGTACGGCGACCAGTTTCACGAGCCCCCGCGCGGCGGCAGCAGGGTCCGCTGGTTCCCCCGCGCCTGCGCCGACTGCCACGCCAGGCCCCGGACGCGCACCATCGCTCCCTGTGTGGCCCCCGGTCGGCCCCGTAGCCGTATACGAAGGATGCGCGGAAGCGTACGTGGTCGTCTGTTGTCGACTCCGTGAGGGTAGTCCTGGTCGCGTTGCGGGAGCTCGACTGACGGGGCCTCCGTCAGCGCCTCCGCCTCGCCCGACCTGCTTGGATGATGGTTGCAGTGGGTGCGGATTCTTGTCAGCTGACCATTGCGGAGTCGCACTCTCCCTGACCTTTCTTGCGGCGCAACCCTTTGAGGGGCCGAGGTGTCGAACTCACGTTCCTCGGGCCCGCTGAGTGGCCCGCGCGCTTTGATGGAAGGTCTCGCACATGTACCGCCCGGGTCCGTTGCCGCGTGCTGTCGTCTGCCTTCTGGCGTCGGCGTTCAGCATGACGGCGTGTACCTCCGCCTCGCCTGATGCGGAGGGCACCGCCGCGTCCCCCTCCGCCACGGCGATGTCGTCACCGACGCCGTCCGCGTCTCCGTCGGCTTCCGCCACACCTGCCGCGTCGTCTTCGTCTTCGTCCTCGCCTTCGTCCGTCAGCGTCTCGACGGTGTCCACGGCACCGGCTGGTCCCGTGGTACGGCAGGACTCCCCGCAACCTGCACGACAGCCCGCCCAGTCTCAGCCGACCACGCGGCCTCCCGCCGCACAGCAGTCTGCGCCGCCGCAGCTCGCGACGGTCGTGCCGCAGAACCCGAACCGGGGGCCCAACCCGCCCCCCGCGCCGCCGCAGCCCCCGCCGACCGTCGACATGGGCGATCCCATATGGCAGCCGGGGGATCCAGTTGATCTGGATCTCACCGGCGGGTGAAGGAGGTGACCACGTGGTGGAAGAGGGTGTGGTCTGTCGACGTCGCCTTCGCTTCGAGGAGGACGCCCGTTGCCGGGTCCACCCGGAAGTGGCAGGTCACGTCCTCGTCCGGGGCCCAGGCGCTGAAGGGGAACGTGCGGAGGGGGCGGACGGTGGACCTGATGGAGGTGGGGGATGTCGCTCGTACGTCCGCCAGGTGGGCGACGATGCGGGCCGGGGTGAGGAGTTCGGCCAGGCGGGCGGCCCGGGGGCCTGTCCGGTCCGGTTCGTAGGCGCCGCTCATGGTGAGGGTGGCCGCGCCGGTGGAGACCGTCCATGTGCGGGGGGAGGGGACGGCGGTGTAGTCCAGGTCCTCGTGTGTCTCGGCCTGGATGCGGACCCCGGCCGTCAGCGCTGTCGGTTCCAGCAGAGTTCTCGCCATGCGGGCCAGGGTCGTGGCGGCGGAGGACGCGGTGGTGGCGGGGGGCTCCTTGAGGGACAGGGCCGGTACCCGGGCGGTTGCCAGTTCGCCCTGGTCGTCGCTGAGCGTGGCTCTCAGGAGGAAGCCCGTCGCCGGGTCGATGCGTACGGTCAGGGAGTGCGCGGCCGGGGGGAGCCATGGGTCGGTGGGGGCGGCGAACCAGGGGGTGGGGGTGAGGGTCGCCTCCACTTCCTCGGGGGTTCGGCGCGCGTCCGTCACCCCGCCCACTGCGCGGATCAGTCTCGCCGGGTCGAACAGGACGGCCCAGGGCTCGTCACCGTCCTCTGTCCGGAGGTCGCGGGAGGAGAGGCCGCGGAGGCGGAAGGTCTCCTCCGGCTTCCCGCCGCCCGGCGTCCACGTGCCGTACCGGCCGCCCAGGCGCGCGTCCGCCGCCCGGGGCGCCCGGGTGTACTCGACCACCGCGTCCGCCCGTACGTCCTCGGCCGCCGTCGCCGCCAGGCGGGACAGGGCCCAGGCCGCCAGGGCTGATGGTTCGGAGGGCGGCGTGCCTAGCCGGTGGGGAGCTGCCATGAGGCCCAGGTCTCCTCGGTGCCGGGACGGTCCGGGGCCCACTGCACGTACAGCACCCGGTACGGGTGGCCCGGCGGCGGCGTGCCCGGGACCTCGATGGTGAACGAACCGTCTCTGTTGTCCGTGATCCGGCAGCCAGGATCAGTGATCCCGGCCCCGCAGGCCAGGACCTTCTGGCGCCGTGTGTCCTCGTCCGGGATCCCGGACCCGTCGACCCTGCTGTGCACCATGAAGGACGCGTACGACGGGGGCGTTGTCGCTGTCACGGTGACCTTGAGGGGCGCCTCCGGCCGCGGAGCGGGCCAGTGCAGCCTCTGCGGGGGCTTCTTGTGCCGGCCTTCGCCCCATGCCCCTGCCACCAGGGGGAGTTCGCGCGTGGTGCCGGACTCCTGCGCTGCCGGTCGCCCTGGGGCGGAGGCCGAGGGGCTGGACGGCTCCGGTGACGGTGACGGGGACGGTGACGAAGGAGCCGTGCAGGAGGCGAGCAGGGCGGCGGCAGCGGAGGCCGCCGCCGCCCTGGCCGACCGGCGTGTCAGCCGGTGCACTTGATCTCTTTGTCGTTCTGGTTGTAGACGTGCGCCGAGCCCTTGCCCTGCGAGCCCGACACGTAGAAGCGGGCCTGGCCCTTGTAGCGGTACCAGGTGCCCTTCTTGCAGCCCTTGGGGGCCACCACGCGCAGGCTCTTGGTGTTCTTCTTGCGGCCCTTGCCCGTGCTCAGGTGCTCCCAGCCGTACCAGCGGGAGCGGGACAGCGTCCCCTCGGTGGAGAGGTTCGGCGCCACCTGGCCGCACTTGGTGTCGAAGTGCACGTTGATGGTGCCCTTGGTGGTGTGCGAGTTGTGCGGGTAGTCCACCGAGGCCCTGCACAGGTACGGAAGGCGCTTGGCGGCGCTGAGGACGCCCGCGGCGCCGGGCGCCTCCGTGGCCCCGCCCAGCTCCTGAGCGCCGAGGACCGCGTCCCCGGTCGGCAGCAGCCGGTCCGGCTCCGCGATCTCGACGACCTCCGTCGTGTCCGTGCCCTCGGTGTCCCCCGGGAGCGGGCCGTCCGCGGCGGCGACGCCGCCGGAGGTGAAGGCGATTCCGGCGGCGAGCGTGACCGCCGATATGGATGTGATGACGCGCCGCCCCGGGCGCATGGTCATGGCCACTGGTTCCCCCAATGTGGTCGAAGCATGACAGGTGATGGTGATGTGTGGCGGGAGTGCTGTGTTTCAGGTCGGCAGCGCTCTCACCCGCCGGTCACTCTTGTCCCGGTGCTCGCGGAGTCCCAAGTTCCTTTCGGGCTCCGGTGGCTGAAAGCGCCACCCTGCGATCCTGCGTCCTGCCCGATCTCCGTTGTGCGCGCGGGGCGTGGGGTGTGTCGGACGCGTGTGCGGATCTGGCCGGATCTCGTCTGCGGAGGAGTGTGCTCCGTACGCAGCCCCGAGGGCCCCGCGGTCCGCCTCGGGAGGCGGACCGCAGGGCCCTCGGGGTCGGCGCCGGTAGCGGGGGGAGTGCCCGGGCCGAAGGGGCGCTCGGGTGGGAGGGGGAGAGCGGAGCGCCGGGTAACGGGGATGTCTGGTCGATGCGGTCGGTTCCGGGCGTCCCCGGAACCGACCGCTCTTCGGGTGACCGGGCTGCTGTCCCCTGCCGTCCGGTCACGCACGCTGGAACGTGGTCCCACGGCGCATCTGCCGATACGCCACACGCTCCAGCGGAGCCACGCGTGGGTGTTTCTCTCCGGTCCGCACCTGGCTGGAACGGATCCACTGCATCCAACGAGCAGGTGTGGTGTGGGTCACGCGCCGTACGGGTGAGACCGGGCCGCGGAGGGGCTCAGACGCGGCCTCGGCTCAGCTCCAGCAGCGTCATCGCCACCGACGTGCCCGGCTTCCCCAGCGCCTGCCGGTAGTGCGCCAGCACCTCCATCTCGCGCGTCAGGTTCACCCGGCGCCCGCCCGACGCGATCCTCGCGTCCTGGATGACCGCCGACACCGCCATCCGCTCCTGGATCAGGCCGATGATCCGGTCGTCGAGCGCGTCGATGCGTTCGCGGGCTCCGGCGATCAGTTCGGCGGCGTCGGGGGTGCGGGCGCCGGTCTGGTCGGCGGCGGAGGCTGCGGCAAGGGGGGTGGTCGTCGTCATGGTGGGGCTCCTTGTTGATCTGAGCCCGGGGATCCGGCTGCTGCGGCCTCCGGCGGACTGAAACGAACAGGCGCCCCGGGCCTTGGCCGGCCCGGGGCGCCTGTCGAAGTCGCTGTCAGCGGTTGTTCACGCAGCAGCACGACCATGGCAGCCGGACCAGCCGGTGCCATAGGTAAAGACGTGGGTCGTGTGCGTGAACATGGGGGTCAGTATGGGGGCGCGTGTCACCGTATGGCCAGTCCGCGCCCGTCCGTGTTCGGATGGTGAGACGAAAGCCTCCGCTCGCGCGCCGGTAGAATTGGCCAATACCGACCCTCTCCCACCGCCGGAAGGCCGCCGAAGTGTCACCAGCGACCCCCGCCGCCGCCTCGCCCGACAGCAGCCCGGACGTAGTCCTCGTTGTCGACTTCGGCGCGCAGTACGCCCAGCTCATCGCCCGTCGCGTCCGTGAGGCCCGGGTCTACAGCGAGATCGTGCCGTCCACCATGCCGGTGGCCGAGATGCTCGCGAGGAACCCGAAGGCGATCATCCTCTCCGGCGGTCCGTCCTCCGTGTACGAGGAGGGCGCACCCCGGCTCGACCGCGCGCTGTTCGAGGCCGGGGTTCCCGTCTTCGGCATGTGCTACGGCTTCCAGCTCATGGCCGTGACCCTCGGCGGCACCGTCGACAACACCGGCGCCCGCGAGTACGGCCGCACCCCGCTGCACGTCAGCAGGACCGGTTCCACGCTCTTCGAGGGCACCCCCGCCGAGCAGTCCGTGTGGATGTCCCACGGGGACGCCTGCTCGGCCGCGCCCGAGGGCTTCAGCGTCTCCGCGTCCACCGACGTGGTGCCCGTCGCCGCCTTCGAGAACGACGAGAAGAAGCTGTACGGCGTGCAGTACCACCCCGAGGTGATGCACTCCACGCACGGCCAGCAGATCCTGGAGCACTTCCTCTACCGCGGCGCCGGCATCGAGCCCTCCTGGACCACCGGCAACGTCATCGACGAGCAGGTCGCCCTCATCCGCGAGCAGGTCGGCACCAGGCGGGCCATCTGCGGGCTCTCCGGCGGCGTCGACTCGGCGGTGGCCGCCGCGCTCGTCCAGCGGGCCATCGGTGACCAGCTCACCTGCGTGTACGTCGACCACGGTCTGATGCGCAAGGACGAGACCGAGCAGGTCGAGAAGGACTTCGTCGCCGCGACCGGCGTCCAGCTGAAGGTCGTCGACGCCGAGGCGCGGTTCCTTGAGGCGCTGGCCGGGGTCAGCGACCCCGAGGAGAAGCGGAAGATCATCGGCCGCGAGTTCATCCGCGTCTTCGAGCAGGCCCAGGCCGAGATCATCGCGGAGGCGCCCGGCGACCAGCCGGTGGAGTTCCTCGTGCAGGGGACGCTCTACCCGGACGTCGTGGAGTCCGGCGGCGGCACCGGCACCGCCAACATCAAGTCCCACCACAACGTGGGCGGGCTGCCCGAGGACCTGGAGTTCCAGCTCGTCGAGCCGCTGCGCAAGCTGTTCAAGGACGAGGTCCGGATGGTCGGCCAGGAGCTGGGCCTGCCGGAGGAGATCGTGCAGCGGCAGCCGTTCCCGGGGCCCGGGCTCGGCATCCGGATCGTCGGCGAGGTCACCAAGGAGCGGCTCGACCTGCTCCGCGAGGCCGACGCGATCGCCCGTGAGGAGCTGACCGCCGCCGGGCTCGACCGGGAGATCTGGCAGTGCCCCGTCGTGCTGCTGGCCGATGTGCGCTCCGTGGGCGTCCAGGGCGACGGGCGGACCTACGGGCACCCGATCGTCCTCCGGCCGGTCTCGTCCGAGGACGCCATGACCGCCGACTGGACCCGCATGCCGTACGACGTGCTCGCGCGGATCTCCACCCGGATCACCAACGAGGTCAAGGACGTCAACCGGGTCGTCCTGGACGTGACCAGCAAGCCCCCGGGCACCATCGAGTGGGAGTGACCTCCGGGTCTCCCCGCACGCGCGCCGAAGCCGTCGTCCACTCCGAGTGGGCGGCGGCTTCGCCGTTCGCGGTTGAACGGGCGGCCCGCCGCGTACGTATCTGCTCTGAGGCCGCCGGACCGCAAGAGGGCGGGCGGCGGTGAGCGAGGGGGAGAGAGTGACGGACAGGCGAGATCTTCGACGGCGGGACGAACTGCGTGAGGCGGCGGCCCGGTACGCGCTGCTGCCGCTGCGGGTGTTCCTCGGTGTGACGTTCGTGTACGCCGGGCTCGACAAGCTGACCGACCCGGGGTTCTTCGCGGCCGAGGGCACCGGCTCCATCGGCGAGGTGATGCGGGGCGTGCGGGACACCTCGGCCGTGCCGTGGCTGGTCGACCTGGCCCTGAAGAACCCGGCCGGGTTCGGGTACGCGATGGCCTTCGGGGAGCTGGCGGTCGGGCTCGGCACCCTGGCCGGGCTGTTCGCCCGGGTCGCCGCGCTCGGCGGGGCGTGCCTCTCGCTGAGCCTGTGGCTGACCGTGAGCTGGCAGGCCGACCCGTACTACCTCGGCAACGACCTCGCCTATCTGATGGCCTGGCTGCCGCTGGTGCTCGCCGGGGCGCCCCTGCTGTCGCTGGACGCCCTGTTCGCCGCGCGGCGACGACGGAGCCGTACCCGGTAGGAGACGAAGGAGGCGATCGCCGCCAGCGTCAGGCCGCCGACCAGGATCGGGAACGCCGCGAACCAGGGCACGTTCGGGTCGCCCGCGGCGTCGGCCGCGTACACCACGGCGACCGCCAGCGCCGTGGCGCCCGCGAGCAGCCTGCCGGGCCGGAACTCATGACGCCGCACGGGTCACCTCCACGAGGCCGAACACGGCCTCCACGTCCAGATCCAGGGTGCCGCCGGGGGTGACCCCCGCCGGCGGGGTCAGGGTCTCGGTCACCTTCAGGTCGGTGCCCCCGACGTCGTGCTCGTCCGTCAGCCGTACCGCGCCGAGCCCCATCTCGACGTGCGCGTTCACCGTCACGTCCCGGGGGACGACGATCCGCAGGCGCCCGGCCGCCTGGTCGGCCGAGACCGTGGTGGTCTCACCGGCCGGTACCTTCAGCGCGTCCAGGTCGAGGGTCACGTCGCCGTTGGCCAGGTCGTAGTGCGGCCGCAGCTCCGTGAGGGACGCCGGGGCGATCTCGGTGCGCGTGAACTGCGTGCTGATGTCGGCCGGTACGACGGACACCGCGGCCAGCAGGAGGGCCGTCGTCACCGTCATGAAGAGCGTGCCGAAGCCCGTGCGGCCCACCAGGCTGCTGACCACGAGGCCGAGGCCGAACACCATGAGCGCGCAGACCAGGCCGATCTGCAGGCTCGTCCCCAGCGGCTGCAGATCCCACGCCGCCGCCGTGCCGATGCCGCCCGCCACCAGGGCGAGGAGGAACACCAGGCCTCCGATGGAGCGCGGGGCCCGTGGCATTGCGGGAGGGACCGCCACGGCCCCGGCGCCCCACTGCCCCCGCGGCTCCGGCCACTCGGAGGGAGCCTGGTCCGGCGGGCCCCACAGGTAGCCGACCGGGACCGGACCCGTCGAGCCGTCCTTGACGATCGGGTCCCGCCACCACGACGGAGCGTCCGGCGGGGGCGGCGCCTTCGTCTCCGGCGGGGCGTCCGGCGCCGCCATGTGCCCCGTCCCGGGACCGGCCGCCGACGCGGTCCCCGGCGCCTGGCCCGGGACCTGCCCGACGCCCGGCCCGCCCTGGGCCTGGGCACCGGCAGCCGCCTGGTGGCGCCGCTGCGACCACACCGCCGCCCCGCCCACGGCGAACGACAGCACGATCGCGAAGCCCACCGCGTCGCCGTTCGCGCTCAGCATCGTCAGGAACAGGCCGCAGCCGACCAGCGCCATGAGCACGGCCGTCAGCGAGGAGCCGCTCACCCGGCCGGACAGCAGCCGCCGTGCCTCGTTCTCCTCCTCGCCGTCCGCGGGGATCAGCAGCCAGGCGAAGCCGTAGAAGATCAGACCGATCCCGCCGGCCACCGCGAGCACTCCGGTCGCGACCCGGAACACCACCGGGTCCAGGTCGAAGTGCCGGGCCAGGCCCCCGCACACGCCCGCCATCATCTTCTGGCGCGGGGTGCGCCGCAGGGGCGGCGGCGGGGGCTGCTCCGGCTCCCTCGGGGCCCAGGTGCCCGTTCCGGGCTGCGTCGCAGGTGTCATAGGGACATGGTGACGGTCCGTACGGCGTCGCGGGACCGGTGGAGACCCTGGCCGGTCCCTGATATTCCGGTCGGGGGTTCCCCCGGGGGGCCCTCCGGGGGAACCGGGGTCTGGAAGGGCCCCGGCGGTTCCCTGCTGTCTCAGGGTCCGGGTCAGGGCACACCCTGATGTTCCGCCGCCCCCGCCCGTGTGACCATCGGTACATGCCTGCCGCCGCCCGCACGACCGCCGAACCGGCCGCCGCGCTCGACGAGTCCGCCCCGCGCAAGCTGTACCGCAGCGCCGACGGGCGGATGCTCGGCGGTGTCGCCCGGGGCCTCGCAGGGCACCTGGGGCTGCCCGTCGTCTGGGTACGGCTGGCGTTCCTCGGGCTCTTCCTGTCCGACGGGCCGCTCGGCGTCCTCCTCTACGCGGCGTTCTGGATCGCCGTGCCGCTCGGCGTCGGCGGGCGTTCGGCCGAGCAGCGCACCCTGTTCGAGACCACTCCCGACGGGCGGCGCAGGCTCCGCAAGCCCGACACGGGACAGGTCGTCGCGCTGGTCGCGCTGATCGTCGGGATGTCGGTCTTCATCAGGAGCCTCGACCTGGGCGGCCAGGCCAACCGGTACGTGTGGCCGGCGCTGCTGATCGGCGTCGGTGTCGTCCTCGTCTGGCGGCAGGCGGACAACGCCCGGCGCGCCCGCTGGACCGACTCCGGGCGCCGCAAGCGGCTGTTCGAGCTGGCCCGGGGCCTCACCGGGGTCGCGCTCGTGGGGCTGGGCCTCACCGTGTTCCTGGTGGTGCGCGGCTCCGCGGCGCAGCTCGGTACGGCGCTCACGGCGGCGCTCGCCGTACTCGCCGGGATCGCGCTGCTGGCCGGGCCCTGGCTCGTACGGATGTCGCAGGACCTGTCCGAGGAGCGGACCATGCGCATCCGCGCGCAGGAGCGCGCCGAAGTGGCCGCACACGTCCACGACTCCGTCCTGCACACCCTCACGCTCATCCAGCGCAACGCGGACCACGCGGGCGAGGTGCGGCGCCTGGCCCGGGCGCAGGAACGGGAGCTGCGCACCTGGCTGTACAAGCCGGAGGGCACGGGCAAGGACGAGGCGGAGGAGCCGGCCACCCTCGCGGACGCGGTGCGCCAGGCGGCGGCCGAGGTGGAGGACAAGCACGGTGTCCCCCTGGAGGTGGTGGTCGTGGGCGACTGCCCGCTCGACGAGAAGCTGGCCGCGCAGATGCAGGCCGCGCGCGAGGCGATGGTGAACGCCGCCAAGTACGGTGGCGTGGGTGGCCCCGTCCAGGTGTACGCCGAGGTCGAGGGCCGTACGGTCTTCGTCTCCGTGCGGGACCGTGGACCGGGCTTCGACCCCGGGGCCGTTCCCGCCGACCGCATGGGCGTACGCGAGTCGATCATCGGCCGCATGCAGCGCAACGGCGGCACGGCCCGGGTCCGCTCGGCCCCGGGGGAGGGCACGGAGGTGGAGCTGGAGATGGAACGGGCGGAGGAGCCGGGCCCGTGACGGGAGCGGGGCCGGTGACGGGCGCCGTCGGCGGGCCGGGCGGCCGGGGTGCGCGGCACGGTGGCGGGAGCGGCGGGGGCATGCGGGCGCCGGGTGCGTACCGTTGGCGTCACCGGCAGACGGACGCGGCCGGGGGATCCGGGGCGGGCCGTCGGGAGGACGGCCGTCGGGCAGGCATCCCCGGGCGCGGTCGGACAGGGGCCGGGCCGGGGCGTCGGACGTGGGGACGGCCGGGTGGAGCGAGCAGGCCGCGGGGACGGCCCGGCCGAGAGGAAGGCGGCGGCGGATGACGAGTGAGGAGAGGGACGGGCGGATGACCGGTCAGGAGAGGCTGGAGCAGGGCACGGGAGACGGCGGCGGCGCGGGTCGGCACGTGCGGGTGGTGCTCGTCGACGACCACCGGATGTTCCGTACCGGTGTCCAGGCCGAGATCGGGCGTACGGAGGAGACCGGCGTCGAGGTCGTCGGGGAGGCGGCCGACGTCGACCAGGCGGTCACCGTCATCACCGCGACCCGCCCCGAGGTCGTCCTGCTGGACGTGCACCTGCCGGGCGGCGGCGGAGTCGAGGTTCTGCGCCGCTGCGCCCCGCTGATGTCGGCGGCCGAGCGGCCCGTACGGTTCCTGGCGCTGTCCGTCTCGGACGCCGCCGAGGACGTGATCGGCGTCATCCGGGGCGGGGCCCGAGGCTACGTCACCAAGACCATCACGGGCGCCGACCTGGTCGACTCGGTCTTCCGGGTGCAGGAGGGCGACGCGGTGTTCTCGCCGCGCCTCGCGGGCTTCGTGCTGGACGCGTTCGCCTCGACGGACGCCCCGCCGGTCGACGAGGACCTGGACCGGCTCACCCAGCGGGAGCGCGAGGTGCTGCGGCTGATCGCGCGGGGGTACGCCTACAAGGAGATCGCGAAGCAGCTGTTCATCTCCGTGAAGACGGTCGAGTCCCATGTCTCGGCGGTGCTGCGCAAGCTCCAGCTCTCCAACCGGCACGAACTCACGCGCTGGGCCACGGCCCGCAGGCTGGTCTGACGCGTCGCGTCACCCCACGCGGGCCGCGCCCGCCCAGGGCATCTCGTCGATGGACGCGATCTTGACACTGGAGCCCGTACGGGGTGCGTGGATCATCTTGCCGTCCCCGATGTAGATCCCGACATGGCTCACCCCCGAGTAGAAGAACACCAGGTCACCGGGGGCGAGCTGGGAGCGGGCGACGCGTCGGCCCGCGTTGATCTGGCTGTAGGTGGTCCGGGGCAGCGCCACTCCGGCGGCCCGCCACGCGGCCTGGGTGAGGCCCGAGCAGTCGTACGAGGAAGGGCCGGTCGCGCCCCACCGGTACGGCTTGCCGATCGCCCCGTACGCGAAGGCCACCGCCTTGGCGGCCCGCCCGGAGGCGTCCGCCCGCGAGGCGGCGTCCTGGGCCTGGGCGGTGGTGCCGGGCTCGGGGAGAGCGGCACGCCCGGAGCGGGTCGTACGGGGTGCGGCGCCGGGGCGGGCCGAGGTGCCCTCGCCGTGTGCGTGCGGGCCCGCCCGGTACGCGGCCCGCTCGGCGGCGGTGAGCCGGGCCAGCAGCTTCTCGGCGGTGCCGAGCTTGTGCTGGACGGTCGTCTTGTGCCGGTTCAGCTCGTCCTGCCGGGCCTTCAGCTCACGCGCCTGGTCGTCCGCCTCGCGGCGCAGCCGGTCGAGCTCGACCAGCTGGCCCTTGATCGACGACACGGCGGCGGCCTGGCGGGCGCCGACGCGTTCGGACAGGGCCGCCCCCCGCAGATAGGACTCTGGGTCGGCGGTGAGGGCGAGCCGGAAGGCGGGGTTCACTCCGCCGGAGCGGTACTGGGCGGCCGCTGTGCTGCCGAGGGCGTCGCGGGCGGCGTTGAGGCGGCCGGTGCGGCGGGCGGCCTCGTCGCGCAGGGCGTCCAGCCGCTCCTCGGCCTGCTCGGCCTTCTCCTTGGCGCCGTTGTACTTCTCGGTGGCGAGCTCCGCCTCGTGGTGCAGGCTGTCCACCCTGGCCTTGACCTCGGCGCTGGTCAGCTGCGGTTCTGCATGGCCCGATCCCTCGAAGACGGTGGCGGTGGCCGCCCCGGCGAGTGCCAGGGTGGCGGCCGTTCGGCCGGCCTGTCCGGTCAGCGGGCGCTGCTTGGGCTTCCGGTGCGCTGCCACGAGGGTGGTCACTTCCTTCGCTGCGTACGTACGGGGTGGGGCACGGCGTGCAGAAACGGTTCGGGTGGTGGCGGGGCTGCGGGGCGGGCTGGGGGACGGGGGACGGGGAGGCCGGGTGGGTGCGTGGCTGGTCGGTGAGACGGAAGCGGCCGCCTGGGGGAGGACGCTAGGCCCGGGGGCCGGGGCGGGGTGCGGGGGCGATCGCTATTGCCCGCGGATGAGCGACGAGGTGTCACCGGTGATCGGAAGAGGGCGTCCGGAATCACTGCCTCCACATCAGCCGTGATCATTGCGGGTAAAGCCGCCGGGTCCGTGGGCGGTGGATGCTATGGCCCGGAGCGCGGTCACCAGGGCGCGGCAAGTCCGGGCGGGGCCGTCCCGGCTCCCGGCTCCCGCCGCGCGGCGGGCGGCCCGGGGAACGGCGGGTGGCTGACGCCTGCTGCCTCCGGGGGCGGTTACGGGGCCGCCCGGGGCGCCGCTCCGGGTGCCGGTCCCGGGCCGGGCAGGCGGGGTGCGCGGGCGGAGGGAGGGCGGTCTCCGGCGATTCGAACAGGGCCTATAGGCTCCCCGGCATGGACGTCCTGATCAATGTCTTCGTCGCCCTGCACGTCATCGGTATCGGCTCGCTCCTGGGCGGTTTCCTGACCCAGATGAAGGCCATGGGCGCGGGCACGGCCCGCATGGTGCCGGCCATGCTGCACGGCGCGCTCACCATGCTGGTGACGGGCGTCGCCCTGGTCGGCCTCAGGGAGGGGCAGGGCGCGGAGCTGAACCACGTCAAGATCGGCGTCAAGCTCGCGGTGCTGGTGGTGATCCTGGCGCTGGTGTACGTGAAGCGGGACGAGGAGCGGGTCGGCAAGGGGGTGTTCGGCGCGGTCGGCGGGCTGACGGTGGCGAACGTCTTCATCGCGACGCTCTGGACGTGACCGGCGGGTCCGCCCCCGCGCGTCGCCACGGCGCGGCGGGCCGTGCTTCCGAGGATCGGGGGCGCTGCCCCCGATCCTCCGCGGTCGCGGCCTGACGCCGCTCGTCCTCAAGCGCCGGACAGGCCGGGGGACTGCGTGCGTCCCGCGCCGGACGGGCCCGGGCCAGGCCCCTCCGGCGCTCGAGGAGCGGGCGCTCAGGCCGGCCGGACCGCCGTGTACAGGGACGGCAGGGCGGAGAGCGGGTCCTCGCGGACGGTCGTGCCGGGACTCGGCGCGTGGATCAGTGTGCCGTTGCCGGTGTGCACGCCCACGCCGAGGCCGTCGTCCTCGTGCTTGTGGAAGAACACCAGGTCACCGGGCAGCAGCTCGTCGGCTGTGACGGGACGCCCGGATTCCGCCTGTTCTCCCGCCGCACGGGGAAGGGCCACACCCGCCGCCTTCCACGCGGCCTGGGCCAGGCCCGGTCCGTCGTACGAACTCGGGCCCGACGCGCCCCAGACGTACGGCTTGCCGATCTGGGCCCGTGCGAACGCCAGTACCTCCTCGGCCTTGGCGGCGCGGTCCTCCTCGGGGGGACCGGGGAGCGCGAGCCCTTCCAGCAGCGTGCGGGCGCGGGCCAGCTTGGCCTGGACGGTGAGCTTTCCGGTGCGCAGGCCGGCCGCCTCGGGGGCTTCCCGCTCCGGCTGATGCTGCTGCTGCGCGGCCTGGGTCCGGCGGGACTGGAAGTGGGTGACCGCCCGGCGCTCCCGGTCGGTGAGGCGGTCCATGATCTGGGCCTCGTCCGCCCGGGGCGGCAGCGAGGGTTCGGGGGCTGCGGGCCTGACGTAGCGCTGCTGTGCGGTGCCCGCCAGGCGGTACAGGTCGTCGACCTTGCGCTGGACCTCCTCCACCGTCGGTTCGGGAGCGGCGGGTGCGGCGAGGGCGCTCTGCGGGGACAGCAGCGTGACGGAGGCGAGGGCCGCCGGGATCGTACGTGCGGCCGTGGCAGCGGCAGCGGTGGTGGTGATGGTGCGCGGCTTGCGATGCGACGCCAAGGGTCGGCATCTCCTTCCATGGACCGCCGCGACGCCGCCGGCCGTGGGCGGGCGGGCGGCCACGCGGCGGCAGGCCGGATCAGGGGGACGGCGGCCCGGTCGTCGGCGCGGAGCACCGGAGGGAGGAGCGCCGCGGGGGGAGGACCGGCCGCTTGGTCGGCACGCTAGCCAACCTGTGGCGGCGTTGTGAAGGATGATGTTCGATATGCCCGATACATTTCCGTGACCTTTCCGCGTCCGGGGCGTGGTCGCGGCAGGCGGTCGCCGGAGCGTCGCGTGATGTGAGGGCCGTCTCGGGTTCCGGCCAGGAGGCCGGAACCGGCTCGGGGTGTCAGTGGGGCGGCCTAGACTCGGGAGGCGATGAGCAGCAGCCTCTTTGACGACAGCTTCCTGGCGGACCTCCAGGGGAACCACGCCTCGGCCTCGGAGGAGCCCCCGCCGCCCGAGGCCTTCGAGGGCGACACCCCGCCCCCGGAGGAGGTCCCGCACGACCTGTTCGAGGGCCGGTTCGACCTGCCCCCGGACCCGGCGGACGTGCAGCGGGACGACCACTACCGGAACGGCGCCCCGCGCCCCGCCGTGGACCCCGCCGCCCTGCTCGAAGGGCTCAACGAGCAGCAGCGTGCCGCGGTCGTCCACACCGGCTCGCCGCTGCTCATCGTGGCCGGTGCGGGCTCCGGCAAGACCCGCGTGCTCACCCACCGCATCGCGCACCTGCTGGCGACCAGGGACGTCCACCCGGGGCAGATACTGGCCATCACGTTCACCAACAAGGCTGCCGGAGAGATGAAGGAGCGCGTCGAACAGCTCGTCGGCCCGCGCGCCGGCGCCATGTGGGTGATGACCTTCCACAGTGCGTGCGTCCGCATCCTGCGCCGCGAGTCGAAGAGGCTCGGCTTCACCTCGTCGTTCTCGATCTACGACGCGGCCGACTCCAAGCGGCTCATGGCCCTGGTCTGCCGCGACCTGGACCTCGACCCGAAGAAGTTCCCGCCGAAGTCCTTCAGCGCCAAGATCTCCAACCTCAAGAACGAGCTCATCGACGAGGAGAGCTTCGCGGACGGGGCCGCCGACGGCTTCGAGAAGACGCTGGCCGAGGCGTACCGCATGTACCAGGCCCGGCTGCGCGAGGCCAACGCGCTGGACTTCGACGACATCATCATGACGACGGTCCACCTGCTCCAGGCGTTCCCGGACGTCGCGGAGCACTACCGGCGCCGCTTCCGTCACATCCTCGTCGACGAGTACCAGGACACCAACCACGCCCAGTACACCCTCGTACGGGAGCTGGTGGGCCGGGCCGACGACCCGGCGCAGCCCCCGGCCGAGCTGTGCGTCGTCGGTGACGCCGACCAGTCCATCTACGCCTTCCGCGGCGCCACCATCCGCAACATCCTCCAGTTCGAGGAGGACTACCCGGACGCGACGACGATCCTGCTGGAGCAGAACTACCGCTCCACGCAGACGATCCTCTCCGCCGCCAACGCGGTCATCGAGCGCAACGAGAGCCGCCGCCCCAAGAACCTGTGGACCAACGCCGGGGCGGGTTCCCGGATCACGGGGTACGTCGCGGACACCGAGCACGACGAGGCGCAGTTCGTCGCGGACGAGATCGACCGCCTGACGGACGCGGGCGACGCGAAGGCCGGAGACGTCGCGGTCTTCTACCGGACGAACGCCCAGTCCCGTGTCTTCGAAGAGGTCTTCATCCGCGTCGGCCTGCCCTACAAGGTCGTCGGAGGGGTCCGCTTCTACGAGCGCAAGGAGGTCCGGGACGTCCTCGCGTACCTGCGGGTTCTGGCCAACCCCGAGGACGCCGTCCCGCTGCGCCGCATCCTGAACGTGCCGAAGCGTGGCATCGGTGACCGTGCCGAGGCCATGATCGAGGCCCTCGCCCTGCGGGAGAAGCTCACCTTCCCGCAGGCGCTGAAGCGGGTCGACGAGGCGTACGGGATGGCCGCCCGCTCCGCGAACGCGGTGAAGCGGTTCAACCAGCTGATGGACGACCTGCGCACGGTCGTCGAGTCCGGCGCGGGCCCGGCCGTGATCCTGGAGGCGGTCCTGGAGCGCACCGGCTATCTGGCCGAGCTCCAGGCGTCGACCGACCCGCAGGACGAGACCCGGATCGAGAACCTCCAGGAACTCGCGGCGGTGGCGCTGGAGTTCGAGCAGGAGCGGGGTGAAGGCGAGAGCTCGGGCACGCTCGCGGAGTTCCTGGAGCAGGTCGCGCTGGTCGCGGACTCGGACCAGATCCCCGACGAGGACCAGGAGGGCGACGGCGTCATCACGCTGATGACCCTGCACACCGCCAAGGGCCTGGAGTTCCCGGTGGTCTTCCTGACCGGCATGGAGGACGGGGTGTTCCCGCACATGCGGGCCCTCGGCCAGGCCAAGGAGCTGGAGGAGGAGCGCCGCCTGGCGTATGTCGGCATCACCCGTGCGCGCGAGCGGCTGTATCTGACCCGGTCCACGATGCGCAGTGCGTGGGGGCAGCCCGCGTACAACCCGCCGTCGCGGTTCCTGGAGGAGATCCCGGAGCAGCACCTGGCCTGGCGCCGGACCGGGCGCACGGCCGCGCCGTCGGCGGGTGGCGGACGGTCCGGCGGTACGCCCGCGTCGGGGGTCGCGGCGCACCGGGCCCGGTCGGGGCCGTCCGGCTTCGCGACCCGTCGTACGACGGACAAGCCGGTGATCGCGCTGGCGGTGGGCGACCGGGTGACGCACGACCAGTTCGGGCTGGGCACGGTCATGGCGGTGACGGGCTCCGGAGGCGACGCGCAGGCGACGATCGACTTCGGCGACGCGAAGCCGAAGCGGCTGCTGCTGCGGTACGCACCGGTGGAGAAGCTGTAGGGGGCGGCCGACGGCGCCGGCCACGCCCGTCCGGGGGCGTGGCGGGTGCCTGCTGCGGGCCCGGGGCCGGTACGGCGCCGGGCCCGGACCGTCCTGCGAGCGTCAGCCCGTCGGGCTGAGGCCCTTGCCGCGCAGCCAGGCCTCCGGGTCGATGGCGGCTCCGCCGCCGGGGCGGACCTCGAAGTGGAGGTGGGGGCCCGTGGAGTTGCCGGAGCTGCCGGAGTAGGCGATGACATCGCCCGCCTTGACCGGTCCCGAGCGGATCTTCGCGCTGCTGAGGTGGCAGTACCAGGTCTCGGTGCCGTCGGCGGCGGTCACGATGACCATGTTCCCGTACGCGCTGTTCCACTGCGTCCGTACGGTGCCGTCCGTCGCCGCCTTCACGGGTGTGCCGTACTGGACGGGGAAGTCGATGCCGGTGTGCAGGGACATCCAGTTGATGCCGGACTGACCGTACCGGGCGCTGAGCCTGTGCAGGTCGACGGGGACGGCGAACTTCGGGCGCATCGCCTCGCGTCGCGCGGCCTCCTCGGCTCGCTTCTTGCGCTCGGCCTCCTGGCGTTCCTTGAGGTCGATGCGCTCCTGGGTGCGGCTGGCGCGGTCACCGAAGTCGCGGGCGCCGTTGTCGAGAGCCAGAAGCTGGGTGTCCAGGGCCTTGTTGGCGACGTCGGGTTTCACGGCGGTCGGGCTGTCCGCCGCGACCGTCGAGGGCTCCTCCTTCTTCGGAGCCCCGCCGGTCAGGCCGCTCACCGAGGCGGCGGCGATGCCGGCCACGCCCATGACGCACGCCGACGGCACGGCCACGGTCAGCAGCGCGGACCGTTTGGCGGGAGTGCGGCGTCGTCCCCGGCTGCCGGCTGCGCGGCGGGTCGGCCGGGCGGCGGGCTCGCGGGGCGGGGACCCGGCGGTGATGACGGGCTCTCCCTCGTAGGGGTCCTCCTCGTAGGACTCCTCCTCGGAACCGCCCTCAGGGTGCCCCCCCTCAAGATGGCCGGCCGCCGGGTCGCCGTCGAAGCCGCCCTCGAACTCGGCGACGGGGCCGTCCGGTTCGGAGAGGTCCGCGTCCGCCTGCTCGGGTTCCGGCATCTCGGAGTCCGGTGTTTCGGCGCCGGTCTCCGAGATGCCCTGCATGTCGGCGGACGCGTAGTCGTACTGCTCCGGGACGAACGGTTCGTGCGTGTCGTGCGCGGGGCCGGCCTCGCCGGGAGCGTCGGCCGTGTCGGCGGCGTAAGCCCAGGCCGTGGCGTCGTAGGCGCCGGTCTCAAGCCCGCCGGTGTACCACTGGCCGGTCGCGTCGTACCCGGAGGTCGTGGCGAACTGCTGCGAGGCATCGGCCTGTTGGGCGTCGTGGGCCTGGTTCCAGGCGTTCGCGTCCCACTGGCCGGTGTAGGCGGTGGAGTCCCACTGCTGGTCGGCGGCCGGGTTCCATGCGGTGGAGTCGTACTGCCCGCTGTGTCCGGGGTCGTAATAGCCGCTGTGTGAAGCGGAGTCGTCGAGCGTCGTGTAGGAACCGGTGCCGTAGGCCCCGGCGTCGTACGTTCCGGTGGCGTACGCCCCGGTCTCGTACGTGCCCGTGTGGTGGCTGCCCGTGGCGTAAGTGCTGTCACCGGTGTAGCCGGCGTGGGGGTGCTGGTCGTTCACCAACTTCTCTCTCGCCTCGGCAGCAGGACAAGGTCTGGGCACGGCCCCCGGAGGACGCCCCAGAGGGGGAAGCAGTGGGCGCGACTGTACCCGGCGGTACGCGCAACCGACAATCTTCCGCCGGTTTTGCGCCCTGCGGAAACGGGCATTCGGCCGCCTTTCGGCGGAGCGCACACGGAGCCTTGGCGGTACGTTCGAAGCGTGTTCGATAAATGGCGGCGTCTTTACGCCACGGACACGGAAGCGGAACCTCCACCCAGGGCCGTGGACGGCCCTGCCAGCTCCTCCTGGACACGGGCGGTCACCGCGGGGTGGACCGGCAGCGCGAGATGGCCGATTCCGGTCACCCGGACCGGCACGGCCAGCAGGTCGGGATGGTTCAGGCACGCGGTCTCGGCCGGGGCCATCCATGGGTCCAGCTCGCTCCAGAACGTGACGAAGCGGGTGCGGCAGCCGGGCGCCGGCGCGTCCAGCTCGCGCAGGAGGCGGGAGCCGGGCCGTATCTGGCGCACGAGCGGGTGCAGGTCACCGAGGAGCGGCACGGCGGACGTGCCGTGGTGCGGGGTGCCGAGGGTGATCACCGTACGGACGTGCCGCTCGCCGCCGAGCCGCTGCACGTAATAGCGGGCGACCAGGCCGCCGAGGCTGTGTCCGACCAGGTCCACCCGGGTGTGTCCGGTGCGGGCGCGGACGTCCTCGACATGGCGGGCGAGCTGTTCGGCGGCGGTACGGAGGTCCCGGGTGAAGGGGGAGTAGTTGAGTGCCTCGACCCGCCGCCCGGCCCCGGAGAGAGTACGGCGCAGGAGGACGAAGGCGGACCGGTTGTCGACGAACCCGTGCAGCAGGACGACGGGCGGGGGTGCCGGCCGCGGGATACCGGGCCCCGGGGCGCCGGGCCCTGGGGGCGGCGGCCCGGCCGGGGCGTGGCGCTCCTGGGTCACCCCGGTGGGGTAGAGGAGCAGGTGAAACGCGAGGACGGTCAGCTCCAGGACGGCCGCCTTGGCCGGGGGGAGGTGTGAGGGCAGCGCGAGAAGCGGGGCTGGCATGGGCGGACCTCCTGGGCGAACGGCATACGGAGGGCGGCTCCGACCCCCCGTATGCCCTCAGGCGGCGCCGGTGACGAGGGGTGGGGATCGGTCGTACCGCCGTGCCATGCGGCTGATGGCACGGGGATACGCCGACCTCGTCACGGCTCCTTTGTGCGTTCGCCCCGACGGTGCCTGGGCCCGCCGTATCGGGTGCGACGCCGAGCGAACATGTCCACGTGTGATTTCCCCCTCCCTCACCACCGCGAAACTGTCGGGTGCGGGATGCTGTAGATAACGTTCGTTCACCTCCCCGGCGCTCAAGTACGGGGGACGCATCTGGAGGCAGTGATGGGTGTGACCGGTCCGATCCGTGTGGTGGTCGCGAAGCCGGGGCTCGACGGCCATGATCGCGGCGCGAAGGTGATCGCGCGGGCGCTGCGGGACGCCGGTATGGAGGTGATCTACACCGGTCTGCACCAGACGCCCGAGCAGGTCGTCGACACCGCGATCCAGGAGGACGCGGACGCGATCGGTCTGTCGATCCTCTCGGGTGCGCACAACACGCTGTTCGCCAAGGTCATCGAGCTGCTCAAGGAGCGGGACGCGGAGGACATCCTGGTCTTCGGCGGCGGGATCATTCCGGAGGCGGACATCGCACCGCTGAAGGAGAAGGGCGTGGCGGAGATCTTCACGCCCGGGGCGACGACGGCGTCCATCGTCGACTGGGTCAACGCGAACGTCCGCCACCCGGCTGAGGCGTGAACCTGCCGGGGCGCCGCCCGGGGCTGTGCCCCGACCCCCCGAGCGGGTTCGCCGCGCGGGCCTCGTTCCCCCTGCCCGCGCTCCCCGAGCGCCGGACGGGCTGACCGCCGGCCCGTCCGGGCGTACCCCCTCCGGGTGAGCTTGCGGACAGGCGGCGAAGGCGCGACAGCGAGGCCCGGGAGCGGCAGCACCCGGCTCCGGCAGGGGCGGGCCGGGGGAAACCGCCTGAGGCGCTACGGCGCCAGTTCCGCGTGCATCGCCGCGCGTAGCCGCAGCGTGGAGACGAGGCGCTGGAACGCCTCGCTCCAGTAGGTGTCCGCGCCGGACGCCCTCGCGCCGGACGCGGACGTCAACGGGGCGAGACGGTCCGCTTCGGCCGGGTCCAGGCAGCGCTCGGCCAGGCCCATGACCCCGCTGAAACTCCAGGGATAGCTTCCCGCGTCCCGTGCGTCGTCGAGCGCGTCGGCCACCGCCCGCCCCAGCGCCCGGGACCACGGCACCGCACATGCCCCCAGCAGCTGGAACGCCTCCGACAGTCCGTTCCCCGCGATGAACTCCGCCACCCACGCGGCCCGTTCCTCCTCCGGCAGAGTGGAGAGCAGCGCCGACCGCTCGGCCGGGGACGACGCCGGGCCCAGCAGTGCCCGCGCCCACTGCGGGTCCCGCTGCCGGACCGCCGCACGGCACCACGCCGTGTGCAGTTCGGCCCGCCAGCCGTCGGCGACCGGCAGCGCGACGATCTCCTCGGCCGGACGTCCCCCGAACCGCTCCCGCCACACCGCGAGCGGCGCCGCCTCCACGAGCTGCCCCAGCCACCACGAGCGGCGGCCGCGCCCGGCGGGCGGGTTCTGGACGACACCGTCACGCTGCATGCCCGCGTCGCACTCGTGCGGCGCCTCCACCGCGACGGTCACGTCGGTCCCCGTGCGGTCCAGACCCACGCAGGTCGCGGCACGCTCGGCCATGCGCGCCGCGAACGCCGACGCGGGGAGCGCCGACAGCAGCTCCGCCGCCGTGGACCGTACGTTCCGGCTGCGGTCCGACAGGGCCCGCTCCAGGAACGCCTCGTCGGCCCCGGACAGCCCGGTCCGCAGCGCGTCCAGGAACATCAGCCGGTCCTCGGCCCGTTCGGTGCCCCACGTCGAGCCCAGCAGGTCCCGCGCCGCCGCCGGATCATGCGCCCTTACGGTCGCCAGGGCGGCGACCCGCTCCGCGAACAGGCCCTCCTCCCACAGGCGTCGTACGGCTCCGCTGTCGGCCGGGTCGGGAACCGCTCCGCCCCCGTGGCCGCCGCGCAGGGCGAACTTCCACTCCGGGTTGAACCGCGCCAGCCACAGGGCGCGCGGCCCGGCGAAGGCCAGCACCTGTGGCCGCAGGTCCGTGCGGCCGCGGGCGGCGTCCAGCAGTGCGGGCAGCGCGGCTGCGGGCGCGCGGTAGCCGTACCCGTTCGCGGCGGCCAGCCACTGCGGCAGAAGCTCGGTGAGGTCCGGCGCGGTGCCCCGGCGGCCCCCGCCGTGCCCCGCGCCGGCCCGGTCGGCCAGCAGGTGGGTGAGCCGTCTCCGGGCCGCCTCGGGCAGCGG
>NZ_JADWYO010000053.1 GCF_022414595.1 Streptomyces sp. MUM 203J
GCCCAACGGCCACGGTCCTCGCAACTCCCACAGATCGCGGGTGTTGCGAGGACCGTCAGAACCCAAGCTGGCACCGGGGCCCTCAGTCATGCGCGGCGAGAGACCGGGCCGCCCGGCGCCCGCTCAGTCGTGCCAGGCGCCGTACTCGTCCAGCAGGGCCTGGAGCGGGGCGAAGACGCCGGGACTCGCCGCCACCGTCAGCTCGTCGCCCTCGGACGTGCCCGGGCGGCCGCCCACCAGGGCCCCCGCCTCGCGCGCGATGAGTGCTCCGGCGGCCCGGTCCCAGGGGCGCAGCCCCCGCTCGTAGTAGCCGTCCAGCCGCCCGGCCGCCACATCGGCCAGGTCCACGGCCGCCGAACCTCCCCGGCGGATGTCCCGCAGGCGCGGGATCAGCCGGTGGGCGACCTCCGCCTGGTGGGCGCGCACCTCGGCCACGTAGTTGAAACCGGTCGACACCAGGGCCTGGTCCAGCGGCGGCGCGGGACGGCAGCGCAGCCGCCGCACCCCCAGGAACGCCCCGCGCCCCCGCACCGCACGGAACGTCTCGCCCCGCATGGGCGCCTCGACCACCCCGACGAGCGCCTCGCCGTCCCGTTCGGCGGCGATGGACACGGCCCAGGTGGGCAGTCCGTACAGGTAGTTCACGGTGCCGTCGAGCGGATCGACGACCCAGCGGATGCCGCTGGTGCCGACGCTGGTGCCGCCCTCCTCGCCGAGCAGCCCGTCCTCCGGGCGGCGCTCGGCCAGGAAGTCGGTGATCAGCTTCTCGGCGGCGAGGTCCATCTCGGTGACGACGTCGATGGGGCTCGACTTGGTCGCGGCGACGCCGAGGTCCGCGGGGCGGCCGTCGCGGAGCAGCGCGCCGGCCCTGCGGGCGGCTTCCAGGGCGATCGCCAGCAGTTCGTCCGAGAGCGGGTCGTCGCTGCGGTCGGCGTTCGGCTGTTCGGTCACGGAATCTCCTCGTCAGGTGGTCCGAGGTCGGGGCCCGGCCCGGACGCCCACAGCTCGGCTGTCCGGGGGTGCCCCTTCGGGGGAGGTGAGGACGGGCGGCGCGCCGCCGCACGGGGCCGGTGCCCTTCCACGGCGGTGGCCGCACGTCGACGCGGCCGGGGCGGGGCGGTGCAGAGGCGGACCGGCCGGGCCTCAGGCGTACGGGCTGTCCGCGCCCGCTGCCGCGGGGTGTTCCGCACGCGCCGGGCAGCAGCCGGTCGGGCACAGGTCGTGCGACGGCCCCAGAGCGCCCAGAGCGCACCGCTCCACTGCGGCGCCCCGCTCCGTCGCGGCCCGCTCCAGCAACAGGTCGCGGACGGCGGCGGCGAACCGGGGGTCGGCGCCGACGGTGGCCGAGCGGCGCACCGGCAGCCCCAGCCCGGCGGCCTTCGCGGTGGCCTCGGTGTCCAGGTCGTAAAGGACCTCCATGTGGTCGGAGACGAAGCCGATCGGGACCATCACGGCGGCCGGGACACCCTGCTGGTGGAGTTCCTCCAGGTGGTCGCAGATGTCCGGCTCCAGCCACGGGATGTGCGGGGCGCCGCTGCGGGACTGGTACACGAGCCGCCAGGGGTGGTCGACGCCGGTGCGCTCCCGTACGGCGTCGGCGATGAGGCGGGCCACGTCCAGGTGCTGCCGGACGTACGCCCCGCCGTCGCCGTGGTCCGCGACCGGGCCCGAGGTCTCGGCGGCGGACTCGGGGATCGAGTGCGTGGTGAAGGCCAGATGGGCGTCCGCGCGCACGGACGCGTCCAGCCCTTCCAGGGACTTCAGGACGCCGTCGGTCATGGGCTCCACGAAGCCGGGGTGGTTGAAGTAGTGCCGCAGCTTGTCGACGCGGGGCAGCGGCAGGCCCTCCGCTTCGAGCGCGGCGAGAGCGTCCGCGAGGTTCTCGCGGTACTGGCGGCAGCCGGAGTACGAGGCGTACGCGCTGGTCGCGAGGACGGCGATATGACGCCGTCCGTCGAGCACCATCTCCCGCAGGGTGTCCTTCAGGTACGGCGTCCAGTTCCGGTTGCCCCAGTACACCGGCAGGTCGAGCCCGGCGCCCGCGAAGTCCTCACGCAGCGCGGTGAGGAGGGCCCGGCACTGCCCGTTGATGGGGCTGACACCGCCGAACAGGAAGTAGTGCTGCCCGACCTCCTCGAGCCGCTCCCGGGGGATCCCACGGCCCCGGGTCACGTTCTCCAGGAACGGGACCACGTCGTCGGGGCCCTCCGGCCCGCCGAAGGAGAGCAGCAGCAGGGCGTCGTACGGGGCGGGGTCGCGCTCATCGGGCACACGCTGATCGGACATGGGAATGATCCTGCCACCCGCGGCCGACAGCCGGAAAACCGCGGTGCACACCCACCCGTTCGGCCGTAATCTGTGAAGGCTGGCCATACGCCTTACCGGTGTGACGCGTAGGCCTCGGCCCCCACGCTCAGCACCTCGCGCCTCGCGCGTCCCCGACCGGAGTCCCCCTTGCCCAGTCCCTATCGCGCGGTCTTCGCCGCCCCCGGCACTCTGAACTTCTCCGCTGCCGGTTTCGTCGGCCGGATGCCACTGGCGATGACCGGCATCGGCATCCTGACGATGATCTCCGAGCTGACCGGGCGGTACGGGCTCGCGGGCGCCCTGACGGCGACGCTGGCGCTGTCCGCCGCCGTGCTGGGCCCGCAGATCTCACGGATGGTCGACCGGCACGGCCAGCGCCGGGTGGTGCGCCCGGCCGCGCTCGTGTCGGTGGTGTCGGTGGGCGCGCTGCTGCTCGCGGCCCGGGAGGAACTGCCGGACTGGACACTCTTCGTGTGCGCCGCCGGGGCGGGGGCCGTGCCGAGTGTGGGCGCGCTGGTCCGGGCGCGGTGGGCGGAGATCTACCGGGGCCGGCCGCAGGAGCTGCACACGGCGTACTCGCTGGAGTCGGTCGTCGACGAGATCTGCTTCATCGTGGGCCCGCCGGTCTCCATCGGGCTGTCCACGGTCTGGTTCCCGGAGGCCGGTCCGCTGCTGTCCGGGCTGTTCCTGCTCGCCGGTGTGTGGTGGCTGACCGCCCAGCGGGACACGGAGCCGGCGCCGCATCCGGTGCGGAGGAACGCGGGCGGGCGCTCCAGCGCCCTGCGCTCCCCCGGACTCCAGGTGCTGGTCGCGGCGTTCACGGCCACCGGCGTGATCTTCGGAGCGGTGGACGTGGTGACGCTGGCGTTCGCGGAGGAGGCCGGGCACAAGGCGGCGTCGAGCCTGGCACTGGCGGTGTACGCGCTCGGCTCCTGCCTTGCGGGCGTGGTGTTCGGGCTGACGCCCCTCAAGGGCGACCCGGCGCGGCGCTGGCTCGTGGGGGTCTGCGCGATGGCCGTGAGCATGATCCCCCTCCAGCTGGCCGGGAACCTGCCGTTGCTGGCGGGGGCACTCTTCGTCGCGGGTCTTGCCATCGCGCCCACCATGGTGACCACCATGGCCCTCGTCGAGGCGCACGTACCGCGTGGCAAGCTCACCGAAGGCATGTCCTGGACGAGTACCGGGCTCGCGGTCGGTATCTCGCTGGGATCCTCGGTCGCCGGCTGGGTGGTCGACGCGCACGGAGCGGCGGCGGCGTACGCGGTGCCCGGCCTGGCCGGGGTACTGGCGGCGCTGATCGCGTTCCTGGGGTACAGCCGGCTGCGCAGGCCGGTTCCGATGCGGGAGGGGCAGCGTGAGCAGCAGGACCCGGAAGAGCACGATCAGTCAGGCCCTGGCTCTGGGCCGGACCGGGCTGGGCGGTCGGGGCAGCACGTGGCGTAACTGGGCGGGGAACGTGTCCGCGCGCCCCGCGCGCGTGGCGCGGCCCGCGTCCGTGGACGAGCTTGTGGACGCGGTCGTCGGCGCGGCCGAGGACGGGCTGCGGGTCAAGACGGTCGGCACGGGCCACTCGTTCACGTCCGTGGCAGCCACCGACGGGCTGTTGATCCAGCCCGATCTGCTCACCGGAATCCGCGCGATCGACCGTGCCGCGATGACCGTGACCGTGGAGTCGGGCACGCCGCTGAAGCGGCTGAACGCGGCGCTGGCCCGGGAGGGCCTGTCGCTCACGAACATGGGCGACATCATGGAGCAGACCGTCGCCGGGGCCACCGCCACCGGGACGCACGGCACGGGCCGGGACTCGGGGTCGATCGCCGCGCAGATCCGGGGACTTGAGCTGGTGACGGCTGACGGCCGTGTGCTGGCCTGCTCGGAGAAGGGAACCGAAGAAGAGCGCGCCGTCTTCGCGGCGGCCCGGATCGGGCTGGGGGCGCTCGGCGTGATCTCCGCGATCACCTTCGCGGTGGAGCCGATGTTCCTGCTCACCGCGCGCGAGGAGCCGATGACCTTCGACCGGGTGACGGCGGACTTCGACGCACTGCACGCGGAGAACGAGCACCTCGAGTTCTACTGGTTCCCGCACACCGGGAACTGCATGACGAAGCGCAACAACCGCAGCCACGGGCCGGTGGACCCGCCGGGCCGGTTCAGCGGCTGGTTCGAGGACGAGTTCCTGTCCAACGGAGTGTTCCAGGTGGCGAATTCGGTCGGCAGCGTTCTCCCGGCGGCGGTGCCCGCGATCGCCCGGGTGTCGAGCCGGGCGCTGTCGGCCCGTACGTACACCGACATCCCGTACAAGGTGTTCACCAGCCCGCGCCGGGTGCGGTTCATGGAGATGGAGTACGCCGTTCCGCGCGAGGCGGCGGTGGCGGCGCTGCGGGAGCTGAAGGCGATGCTGGAGCGTTCGCCGCTGCGGGTGAGCTTCCCGGTCGAGGTGCGCACGGCACCCGCGGACGACATCACGCTGTCGACGGCGTCGGGCCGGGACACCGCGTACATCGCGGTGCACATGTACCGGGGGACGCCGTACCGGGCGTACTTCACGGCGGCCGAGCGGATCATGACGGCACACGACGGGCGTCCGCACTGGGGCAAGGTGCACACCCGGGACGCCGCCTATCTGGCGGAGGCCTACCCGCGGTTCGGTGAGTTCACGGCGCTGCGCGACCGGCTGGACCCGGACCGGGTGTTCGGCAACGCGTATCTGCGGCGGGTACTGGGCGGGTGACCGGCGGGGTGGCCCGGCACCGGGTCACCCCGCCGGGGCGGTGGCGTCGTCCGCGGCTTCTCCGGACGGGGAGGAACCGGACGCGGGCGCGGTGGTGGACGGGGTAGGGGCAGGCGCGGACCGGGACGTGGACGGGGTAGGGGCGGGGGTGGGGGTGGGGTCCGTACCGCTGTCCTCGCCGCTGCCGCCGTCGGCGGAGCCGGAGCCCGTGGAACCGGAGTCCGGGGTACCGGAGCCGGAGGGGGTGGGTCGGGGAGAAGCGGGAGGCTGCGTGCCGTTCGGGGCGGTATCGCCGTCCGGGCCCTGGCGGTCCGGGCGTTGCCGCTCCTGCTCCGGGGCCCGGGGATCCTCTCGGTCCTCGGCGGCTCCACCCGGTCCGGAGCCGCCGCGGACGGCCGAGCCGACGGTCGTGGCCCCCTTGCCGCCGCTGAGGTCCCGGCCGGAGACCAGTTCGTACACGGTGATACCGGTCATGGCCACCGCGAAGACCACGACGGCGGCGAGGACGGGCCGCCGACGGCCGCCCACCCGGCTGCGGTACGTCGTGGCCGCGCCGTACGAGCCGGCCTCGGGCTCGGAGGTACGGGCGGGCACCGGGGCGGGCGAGGCGCGGGTGGTGGCGGCGTCGCGCATCTTCGCACCGGTGCTGCTGAAGACATGCTGGAGGACCGGGCTGCCGCAGGTCGCGACGACACTGATCACGCCCGCGCCCAGAACCGTGCCGTAGACGCCCAGCCGGGAGGCGAGCAGGGCGGCCAGCACGGCCGCGACGGTGCTGGCGGCGACCTGCGCGGCGCTCAGTTCGAGCCGGCGGCCCTGCTCCCCCTCCCCTTGAGCCCTTTGTGCCCCTTCCGTTGCGTTCTCCCGCTTGTCAACCCTCTGACACATCCTCAGCCTCGGTTCACGATCTTCCCGGCTTGTGCTGTAAAGGGACTTATGAGCCAGCTGGACGGTTCCGTTTCGGCCAGTTCTGTGAAGGAGGCCACTCGGCGCCAGGACGCCCCGGAGGCCAACCACAGCCGCCGGCAGCGACTTCGACGGCGTGCCGGTCTACCAGCATGGGCCGAATGGAGTACTGTGGCGAACCCTGGGCATCGGTCTCTTACGGGTGTCCGGGATCAACGGGAGGGGCCGAAAATGGCACTCGATCCGGCGGCGCCGCGGCATCGCACGGAGACCTGCTGCGCAGCGTAACCGACCAGTTACGCTGAGTGGCGAAACAGGTAACCGTGCCATAACGGCGTTCCAGGGCCCATGCCCGACACGCCGGGCAACTCGGCAAGGTTGTGGCAGGCTGCACCCGGGCAGGCCACACTCGACTAGCGGAAGCAGCGACGCACGTGACGTCGGCAGGCACCACCCGGGAGGTCCCCATGCCCGAACTGCGTGTCGTGGCCGTCTCCAACGACGGCACACGACTGGTGCTGAAGGCTGCGGACAACACGGAGTACACGCTTCCGATCGACGAGCGGCTGCGTGCCGCCGTACGCAACGACCGGCCCCGGCTGGGCCAGATCGAGATCGAGGTGGAGAGCCACCTCCGCCCCCGCGACATCCAGGCCCGTATACGCGCGGGCGCGACCGCGGAGGAGGTGGCCCAGCTCGCGGGTATCCCGGTCGAGCGGGTGCGCCGCTTCGAGGGGCCGGTGCTCGCGGAGCGCGCGTTCATGGCGGAGCGGGCCCGGAAGACCCCCGTACGCAGGCCCGGTGAGAACGCCGGGCCGCAGCTGGGTGAGGCCGTGCAGGAGCGGCTGCTGCTGCGCGGCGCCGAGAAGGACACCGTGGCCTGGGACTCCTGGCGCCGGGACGACGGCACCTGGGAGGTGCTGCTCGTCTACCGGGTGGCCGGGGAGGTCCACACGGCGAGCTGGACGTACGACCCGCCCCGGCGCCTGGTGCAGGCCGTGGACGGGGAGGCCCGGTCGCTGATCGGTGAGGCCGACGACACCGTGGCCGTGTCGGAGCCCAGTCCGCCCTTCGTGCCCCGCATCGCACGGCTGCCCCGGGAGCGGACGCTGGAACGGGCCGCCGACCGGCCCGCGCTCGGCAGTGTGGACGGCGAGGGGGAACAGGAGCCGGAGTCCGAGCGGGACTCGCTGACCAGCCTGCTGGAGGCGGTGCCCAGCTTCCGGGGCGACATGGTCGTGCCCGAGCGGGCGTCCGTGTCGGAGACGTCGGCGGAGGACGAGGAGCAGGAGGCCGCATCCGAGGAGCGCCCGGCGTCCGCGGCGTCCGCGGGAGCGGGTTCCGCGTACGCGGACGTACTGATGCCGAGGTCGGTGACCGGTCACCGGGACCGGCTGACCGGCACGACGGACCGTCAGGCGGAGGCGGACGGGGTGCGGCCGGGACGGCGGGCGGCGGTGCCGAGCTGGGACGAGATCGTGTTCGGCACGCGCCGCAAGAAGCAGGAGTGACCGGGGCCTTCCCCGCCGTGCCCGGTTGCCGCTGCGTGGCGGGCGCCCCTTCCCGGAGCCCTGGGCTCCGCCTCCGGCCGTCGCGGCTTCGCCGCTCGTGCTCGGGCGCCGGACGTACCGGTCTCCGGGCGGGGCGGGGGAGTCAGCCGCGCTCCGGGCCCGTGGCCACCGGGCGACCGGGGTTCCGGGACCACTCGGACCAGGAGCCCGCGTACAGTGCCGCACGAATTCCGGCCACCGCCAGGGCCAGGACCTCGTGGGCGCCGGACACGCCCGAGCCGCAGTACACACCGACCTCGGAGGCGTCGGTCGCGCCCAGTTCCTTGAAGCGGGCGGCCAGCGCCTCCGGTGTCAGGAAGCGGCCGTCCCGCCCGACGTTCTCGTTCGTGGGAGCCGAGGCCGCGCCCGGGATGTGCCCGGCCACCGGGTCGATCGGCTCCACCTCACCGCGGTACCGCTCCCCTGCCCGCGCGTCCAGCAGCAGCCCCGACCGCGCCAGCGCCGCCGCCCCGTCCGCGTCCAGCAGCGGCAGGGCACCCGGCCGGGGGCGGAAGCCGCCCGCCACCGGCGCCGGGATCTCCGTCGACAGCGGGCCGCGCCACGCCGCGAGGCCCCCGTCGAGGACCCGTACATCCGGATGGCCCGCCCAGCGGAGCAGCCACCAGGCACGGGCCGCCGCCCACCCCTGGCCGCCGTCGTAGGCGACCACCCGCGCGCCCGCCGAGACCCCCGCCGCGCGCATCGCCGCGCCGAACACCTCCAGGTCAGGCAGGGGATGGCGGCCGCCGGCACCGGGGGGCCCGGCCAGCGCCGAGTCCAGGTCCACGTACACGGCCCCCGGCAGGTGCCCCGCCTCGTAGGCGGGACGCCCCGGAGGGCCGCCCAGCTCCCAGCGGACGTCCAGGAGCACCGGGGCGTCGGTGCCGGTCGCGCCGAGTTCGGCGGCCAGGTCCTCCGGGGACACCAGTGGGTGCGGGCCGGGCATCGGGTCTGCGTCAGGCTTCATGCCGCCATCCTCGCGCAGACCACGGGCGCTTCGGGACCCGCCGGGAGGATGGGTCCCCGTTTTTCGGGCATCCTCCTGCCGGATCGCGCCAATCCACGGCGCGGCCGGGGCGTACCGCTCGACCGGCGGTGCGAGCATCTGACGAGGCGTGGAGCTGCCGCTCGTACGGCATCCGCCCGGGTTCCCCCGCACGGCCACGACGATGGTCCGAGGAGAGAGTGACGATGACCGAGGCGACTCGGCGCACACCAGGTACCCCCTGTTGGGTGAGCTTGATGGTGCACGGGCTTGACGCGACGCAGGAGTTCTACGGGGAACTGTTCGGCTGGGACTTCACGCCCGGCCCGCAGCAGCTCGGCCCGTACGTGCGCGGTCTGCTCGACGGGCGGGAGGTGGCGGGGATCGGGCAGCTCCCCGCCGACCGGGACCTGCCGGTCGCCTGGACCCCGTACCTGGCCTCCGACGACGCGGACGAGACCGCCGAATCGATCCACTGCAGCGGCGGCACGGTCGCGGTGGGGCCGCTGGACGCGGGCGAGGCGGGCCGGATGGTGATCTGCGCGGACCCGTCGGGGGCGGTGTTCGGGGTGTGGCAGGCCTCCGCGCACCTGGGCGCGGCGGTGGCGGGCACGCCCGGTGCGCCGGTGTGGAACGAACTGCTCACCCAGCAGACCGAGTCGGTCGCCAAGTTCTACCGGACGGTGTTCGGCTACGGCCTGGACCTGCTGGACGCGCCGCGAGCGGGCGTCGGCGGGGGCACGGACTTCGTGACGCTCCTGGCGGACGGCCGCCCGGTCGCCTCGCTGCACGGGGTCGGCAACGCACTGCCGCGGGACCGGGGCGCCCACTGGATGACCTGGTTCGAGGTGGCCGACCCGGACGCCACGGCCGTACGGGTCGAGAAGCTGGGCGGCCGGGTGCTGGGCCCGCCCCGGGACGACGCGGCCGGCCGCCGGGCGACGGTCGCGGACCGGGAGGGCGCGGTCTTCACGATCGTCCGGTCCGCCACTCCCTGAGGCCGGGGGACTCCCGCCCCCCACCGGACCCCCGCATCGCACCTCGGCGGAATCCCCTGCTCGCGGACCCCGGGAAGCCGGTCCTCGCACTCCCCCGGACAGTCCGAACGGCACCTGCCACGCGCACGTGCCCTGGCAGTCGGTGGCCGCGGCGCCGCCGGTTGGCAGATGCGGTCGATCGACGACATCCACAACAGGCGCCGCGACCAGGATCGATCACATCCCGACCTGACTCGCTCAAGGGGGACGTTCTCGTTCCGGCACGGTCACGTGGCGAACGCGAACTGTCTATGCTCCCTTGCGTGTTGCGCCGCTCTCAGCGAGTAACCACACGCTGTGGAGCAGGCCGGACGGAACCCGGCTGTGGGGAGGCGTGACCACCGATGTGCTCCCGCACCCTCCGGGGGCATCGGAGGCACCCGTCGGACGTCCCGAACCGGCCCGTCCCGTCGGCGCACCGCGTCACTCCCTAGTCCACTGATCGCAGACTGTTTGGGGACCCCTCGATGGATCGTGCAGGTTCACCCCCTGGCGCCCCGCCACGCACGGCGGCGTCAGCATGGCTCATCCCCCCCGGTGTCCTGGCCGGGGCCTGCGGCATAGCGCTGCTCGCCGTCCCCGCGGAGATACGGCTGCCGGTCGCCTGGTCCGGCCTCGCCGCGGTCGTGCTGACGGCCCTCACCTCGGCACTGACCGCCCGCCGGGCGCGCGCCTCGGAGGCGGCGCGGCACGCCAGGGCGACCTCCGGTGTCCAGCAGTTCTACGCCCAGCGTGAAGCCGCCCTGTTCCGGCGGCTGGCGGACCAGCGGACCACCGTCGTGTGGCTCGCGGAGGAGCTCCTCCCCGCGGCGGTCGCCCGGCTCCGGCGCGGCGAACCCACCACGGAGATCGTCCGCACCATCCAGTTCGGCGACCATATCGACGCCGAGTTCGCGGAGGCGCTCCGCGGGGCCCTGCGGACGCTTCTGGACGCCGTGGAGCTGGAGGAGCGCACCAGGGACTCCTCCCAGCGTGCCCTCGTGGCCATCGCCCGCCGCGTCCAGGCGATCGTGCACCAGCTCGGCAAGGAACTGCACGAGATGCAGATGCTGCACGGCACGGACCTCGTGGTCTCCCGCGGCCTGCAGACCATCGACCACCGCAACGCGCTGGTCGGCCGTCTCGCCGCCAGCATCGCGGTCCTGGGCGACTCCCGGCCGGGACGCCAGTGGTCGAAGCCCATCACCCTCTACGACATCATCCGCGGCGGCATGTCCCGCATCGTGGCCTACCCCCGCGTGAAGCTCCAGTCGATCGCGGAGGTGGCCATCATCGGCCGCGGGGCCGAGCCGCTGATGCACCTGCTCGCGGAGCTGCTCGACAACGCCACGACCTTCTCGCCGCCGAACTCCCCCGTCCAGGTCAACGCGAGCGAGGTGCCCACCGGCGTCGCGATCGAGATCGAGGACCGCGGGGTCGGGCTCACCGAGGAGGTCCGCCACCGTGTGGAGCGCACCATGGAGCGCTCGGCAGCCGGCCACATCGACTTCTCCGACCTGGGGGAGACGACCCAGCTCGGCATGCCGGTGGTCGCCCGGCTGGCCAAGGAGCACAACTTCGTCGTCGACCTGCGTACCTCCGCGTACGGAGGCGTCCGGGCCGTCGTGCTCGTACCGCGCGGTCTGATCACCACCATCGCCCCGCCCGCGCTGAAGTTCCAGCCGCGCGCCCCCAAGCACCGGCGCGCGCCGGACGTCCCGAACACACCGCCGGTCCCGAGCGTGCCGAGGCCGGCACCGACGCGTGACGGTGCCGCGGACTCCGCCGAGCTCCCCACGACCACCAACGGACTGCCGCAGCGGCGGCGCCACTCGCCCGTCCCCACACCGGTCGTCCGCACGAGCCCCGAACCGCCCCCCGCCCCCTCCCGCCGCAGGACCCGGCCTCCAGGCCTGATGTGGGAGGCCTTCAAGGGCATCAGACCGAGCAGCGACCCCGACAGCCCGACCAGCGAGCCATCAGATAAGGGTGAGTAACCGTGCCGCCACTGCCCAACATTGACTGGATGCTCACCGACCTCACGACCAGCGTCCCGTATGTGCGACACGTGGTCGTGCTGTCGGCGGACGGCCTGTGCATCGGCCAGGCCAACACGGATCCCGACACGGCCGACGCGGTCGCCGCCGCCTGCTCGGGCATGCAGAGCCTGTCGAAGGCCCTCGCACAGCAGTTCCCGGACGGGGACGGCTCGGTACACCTGATCGGGATCGAGGTCGACTCCGGGTACTTCTCCATGATGGCTGCCGGACCGGGGGCGTACCTCGCGGTGCTGGCCGACGAGCGGGTGGACGTGGGTCTGCTGGGCGCTCGCATGCGGACACTCGTACAGCGGATCGGCCAGCACATCACCAGTCCGCCGCGCGACGACATCGGGCAGGCGATGTGACCTTAGACAGTCAGGGCCGCCCGTGGGAGGAGGCGGCTCCCGTGCCGATGTACGTCATCACCGGCGACCCCGATCCCGCAGCCAAGAACTTCGACCTGGTCACCCTCATCACCTCGCGCTCCACACCCGAACCGGGGCTGCAGCCCGAGCAGGCGACCATCCTCGTCATGTGCAACTACCCACTGTCCGTGGCCGAGGTCTCCGCGCATCTCAGCCTGCCGTTCAGCGTCGTCACGGCGCTGCTCGCCAAGCTGGTCGAGGACCAGCGCGTGGAGGCCACCGCTCCCGTCCCTGTCACGGCGGTACCCGAACTCGGCCTTCTGGAGGCGGTGATCCATGGACTACGCAAGCTCTGATGCCCCCTCCGTCGGCCCCAGCCCGGACATGCTTCTGCCGCACGGCGCCCGAGGGGTCAAGGTGGTGGTCGTCGGCGGCTTCGGCGTCGGCAAGACGACCATGGTCGGCGCGGTGAGTGAGATTCCGCCGCTGACCACCGAGGAGACCATGACCCAGGCGGGTGTCGGGATCGACCACAACCCCGGGGTAGCCGCCAAGAGCACCACGACCGTGGCGATGGACTTCGGCCGCATCAGCATCAACGAGCAGCTGATCCTCTATCTCTTCGGAACACCGGGCCAGGAGCGCTTCTGGTTCCTGTGGAACGGCATCCTCGAAGGCGCCCTGGGCGCCGTGGTCCTCGTCGACACCCGGCAGATCGAGGTCTGCTTCGAGATCATCACCCGTCTGGAGGACCGCCGCGTCCCCTTCGTCGTGGCCGTCAACACGTTCCCGGAGGCCCCTCAGCACCCGATTCCCGCCCTGCGTACCGCGCTGGCCCTCAACGAGTCGGTGCCCATCATCACCTGTGACGCGCGCGACCGGCCTTCCAGCCGTGACGCCCTGCTCTCGCTGATGGGCTACCTGCGCACCCTCGCCGCCGCTCAGGAGTCCGCATGACCCTCCCTCCCACCGACCACACCACCACCCCACCGGAACCCGTGCCCCCGCCGGGCTGCCCCGCCCACGTGCCGGGCGGGCCCGCCGCCACCGGGCCCGGAGGGCTGGCCCGGCTCTACGGCCCGGCCGCCGAGACCGACCCCATGGGCCTGTACGAGAAGCTGCGGGCCGAGCACGGACCGGTGGCGCCCGTCCTGCTCGACGGGGATGTCCGCGCCTGGCTCGTTCTCGGCTATCTGGAGAACCGCGATGTGGCCACCCGGGCCACCCAGTTCACCCGTGACCCGCGCATCTGGCACGGCTGGACCAGCGGTGAGATCGACGCCGAGACCTCCCCGCTGGTACCGCTGATCGGCTGGCGCCCCGACTGCGTGTCCGCGGACGGCGAGGAGCACCAGCGCCTGCGCCGGGCGGTCACGGCAAGTCTCAACCAGTTCGACCACCGCGGGGTCCGTCGCCATGTCATCCGCTTCGCCCACCAGTTGATCGACGAGTTCTGCGAGGACGGCCAGGCGGAGCTGATCAACCGGTTCACCGAGCACCTGCCCATGCTGGCGCTCACCCATCTGCTCGGCATGCCGGACGCGTACGGTCCCCGGCTCGTGCAGACGTGCCGGGACCTGATCAAGGGCTCGGCGGACGCGGTCGCCCTCAACACCGGTCTGCTGGAGACCCTGGAGCGGCTGGTCAAGGCCAAGCGGGTGATGCCGGGGCACGACATCGCCTCCGTCCTGATGGACCACCCGGCGGGTCTCGGCGACGACGAGGTGCTGCACCACCTGCGGCTCATCCTGCTCGCGGGCTACGAGACGACCGCCAACCTGATGGCCAACGTGCTGCGCATGGTGGTGATCGACCCGCGGTTCCGCGGGTCTCTGGCCGGAGGGCAGATGACCCTGCCGGAGGCGGTGGAGCAGGTCCTCTGGGACGAGCCGCCGCTGATGGTGTGCCCGGGCCGCTGGGCGACCGGCGACACCACGCTCGGCGGGCACGAGGTCAAGGCGGGCGACATGCTCCTGCTCGGCCTGGCCGCCGGGAACGCCGACGAGGCCATCCGCCCCGGCGCCGCGCCGCACGTCCACCACAACCGGGCGCACCTGGCGTTCAGCACCGGCGCGCACGAGTGCCCCGGGCAGGACATCGCGCGGGTGATCGCGGACACCGGCATCGACATCCTGCTCACCCGGCTGCCCGACCTCGGCCTGGCCATCCCCGAGGACGAGCTGACCTACCGCTCCTCCACCTGGGCCCGGCATCTGACGGCGCTGCCGGTACGGTTCGCTCCGCGCGGCCCGGCGGCCCACGAGGTGCCGACGCCGCTGCCCGCCCCGCCGCCGCCGAGCAGTGGCAAGCCCGCCTCGGGGCAATGGCCTTTCTCCGAGGCGCAGTTGCCGCCCGAGGTGCCGGGGGCGACCCGGCCACCCGAGCCGCGCGGGTCGTGGTGGGCTCGGCTGAAGCGGTTCCTGCGGGGGCGGTAGCGCCGGTCCGGCTGAGGCAGCCCGGGGGCGCCTCAGCCGTCACGCACGGCTGTCCGCCGTCAGCCGTCCAGCCAGTCGCCGCCGACCTCGGTCGGCACATGGCCCTGGGTGTTCCACACGAGGTGGGGGTGGGCGCACCCGAACATGTAGGCCAGCAGCGCGGTGTCCTCCTTCCAGGTCGGAGGCCGGTGCAGGACGTGGAACAGGTCGGCGCCGACCGCGCCGGAGTCGACCTGGACGGCCCGCGCGTCCGCCCCCGTCCCGCCCCCGAGAGACGCGGCCAGGGCGGCGAGATAGGTACGTCTCAGGATCTCCCAGGTGCTGTCCACCTCGCCGCGCCATTCACCGTGGAGGGCTTCGAAGGCGGCGAGTTCGGTGTGGAACAGCCGCCACAGCCGTGGGTGTTCGGTCCGGCAGCGGGCCGACAGGGCGGCCGCGCGCGCCCCGAGGCGGGCCACCGTGGGCCGGGGGCCGGTGCGCAGGGTGACGCCGCCGGACAGGAGACCGGCACAGGCGCTGGGCTGGATACCGCACAGCGGGCAGTCCTCGGCCGGGGGCAGGCCGGGGGTGATGCCGTCGAACCAGAGGGCGTGCCGGCCCGTGAGCCCCATCCACACCATGGTCGTCGGCATGAGCCAGGTGTTCCAGATGAGGCCGTGGGCCTCGGGCATGCACCCGTACTTGATCAGGGCGATGGCGCACGCGCCGTACAGGCTCTTCTCGTGGGTGGACAGCGACGAGAGCCAGAAGTTGTCGATCTCCCCGGTGACCGCATCGGCCCGGACGTCGACCATGTCGTTCACGACGCGGCACAGGACCAGTGAGGCGAGGTTCTGCTCCTGCCAGAGTTCGCTGTCGGGCGCGGTGTGCCAGAAGAGCGAGTCCAGCAGCTGGAGCAGGGCGTAGGTGGGCTGGTCGAACGGGGAGTACGGGGGGAGGACGACGGTTCCCGACCGGTGCCGGGCCAGCCAGTGCTCGTCGACGGACCGCTTGTAGGCGGCGTACAGACCGGAGACCAGGGCGCGGGCGCCGTTGACGCTGAAGTCCTCTGCGAGGCCCTCCTTGACGGCCCGTGCGACCTCTTCGACGTCGATGGCGTTCACGGCCCGCTTGTACTCGTGGAAGACCAGGATGTCGTCCTCGTACCGGAACCGGAGGCCGAGGTCCCGGTCCGCGTCGTTCATCTTCCTGGTCCACACCCAGCCGCCGGTCAGGACGCTGTCGAGTTCCCGCCGGTGGGGCCAGGTCTTGACGGTGAGCGGGCGGCCGTCGCTTCTGCGCCAGTCGTAGTCCGCCAGAGTGCGCGGGGGCGGTGCCGGGAGCCGCGAGCAGAGGGTGCAGTCGCACGGGGCGCCTTCCGGGGCGGGTGCGTCGGCCTCCGCGCGTGCGCGCCAGGCTCCCTCCAGCATCGTGCAGGCCAGCCTGCACATCCGGATCTCGGTCGCGACGGCGGGAAACGCCGAACGGACGAGGTCGAGGCACCGGTCCAGCTCGCGCAGGCGGGCCGCGCCGTGCGCGTCCGGTTCCGGGAACTCCTTCGGGACCCGGGTCAGGACCCCGTCCACCGGGAAGGTCTCGGGCTCCACACGGTGCCCGAGGCCGCCGCCCTTTCCCAGCCGGGTGAGTCCCGCGGACTCCCGGTGTCTGTACGGCGGGGCGCAGCGCGTGAGATGCGCCCCGACCGTCTCCATGAGTTCGCCACTGGTGCCGCTGTATCCCGCCATTGAGTCCCCGGCTCTTCAACTCGTCCACCAGCGCCTGCCGTTGGCAGATGCCTCAGGCGCGTGTCCGCCGGGCCGAAGATAACAGCGGCGGGTGTCATGGCAGGAGGAACAGAATCGGCCACCTGAGCCCGCAGGTGAGAAGTCAGGCGGGAGTGACGGGCAGGACGTCCGGCGAGAGGGCACCCGCGCGGGCCGCGGTGCTGGCCGTGCGGCGGCGGTGATGGCGTCGGCACAGCACCTCGTAACCGACCTCCTCAGCCGGGCGGTTGACGTCGCCGACGACGACCTGTTCGCCCTCGACCACCATCTCGCTTCCACCGTGCGGGCGTCGAGGGTGGCACGGGTCCCGCACCAGCGGCGAGCCGGTCGACCTGGTCCGGGGCCAGGAACTGTGCCTCGTCGAGAATCAGACGGTCGCAGCGGCCACCGCGCGAGAGATCGTCGACGACATGGGCGTACAGGTCCATGCCGTCCCCGGCCTCGACGGCGTCGGTCACCAGTCCGAGACGGGAGGACAGCCGCCCCTGGCTTGCCCGGTCGTTACGGCTGAAAATCATTCCCTGGAGGCCTCGCGGGCCTCCTCGAGCACCGGTGGCCGAACTCAAGGACAGTCACGGCGGGCGTCGGACAAGGTGTCGGCCCGGCATGCCCGGCCGGTCCGGCGCCGGCACCCGGTCAGGGGCGTCGGCGGCGGCCGGCTCGCGGACGGGCGGGTACGTCATTCAGTTGAGCATCTCGCTCCCCTGCTCCGGCAGCCGCTTCCGTTCACGTGCTTCGCACAGTGCGGCGGACTCACCCGCCGCCGCTGTGGGCCTGGCGCCCTCCTCGGTATCGGCGCGCAGCCACTTCGAGCCCAGGGCCGATGCTGAAGAGAATCTGAACTGGGCCGTCTCGGTGGACTCTACGATCGTGCGCGCTCACCAGAATGCGGCCGGAGCTCACAAAAAGGGGTTCTGGCTCAGGTTCTGTGACGTGGCCACGCTGAGTGACGGCTGAGCTTCTCCGGGCAGTGCGTGAAGTCGCCCGAAAATCAGCCGTAGCCATGGCAGCTGGGATGAAAGTTCGGGTCCGTGGAAGAGATCGTGACCCGGTTGAAGCAGCTGTTGTTCCCGTCGATCGCGGACATCGCGGTGCTGTCGGTGGACGTGAGCATCGCGATGGTGCGGGTCGACGCGGAATGCACTGCGAACGGTGCCGCTTGCCCGGCGTGCGGGGTCTGGTCGAACCGGGTTCGTGGATCCTACCTGCGGTTTCCCGCTGATGTGCCCAGCGCCGGACGAAGCGTTGTTCTTCAGCTGAGGGTCCGCCGGTTTGCCTGCCGGAACTCGGACTGCACCCGCCGCACCTTCGTCGAGCAGATACCCAGCCTGCCCCGTCGGCACGGCCAGCGGACCGAGCGGCTGTGCGCGACGCTGGCCTCGGTCGGTCTCGCCCTGGCGGGCCGCGCCGACGCCCGCCTGAGCTCCGCGCTCGGGGTATGCGTCAGCCGGAGCACCCTCCTGCGCCTGCTCGATGCCCTTCCCGAGCCGGAAGCGCCCGCCCCGCGTGTGGTCAGCGTTGACGAGTACGCCACCCGCAAGGGCCGCTACTACGGCACCGTTCTCGTCGACGTCGAGACCCGCCGCCCTGTAGACCTGCTGCCCGACCGGGCGGCATCGAGCCTGGCGGCCTGGCTCGCCGATCGGCCCGGCGCCGGGGGTCGTGTGCCGGGACCGGGCGCCATTCTTCGCCGAGGGCGCCACCGCCCGTGCACCGCAGGCCTTCCAGGTCGCGGACCGGTGGCATCTCTGGCGCAACCTCAGCGAGGCCACCGAGCGGAGCGTCGCCGCGCCCCGTCGCTGCCTCCGCGCGCTGGTTTCCACGGTTCCCGCACCCGGTCCCGAACCCGAGGCCGTCCCGGCCGCGGACTCGCCCGGTTCTCCTTGGCCGCGCGGGCACCGATTCGCCGATCGGACCCGGGATCGGCATGCCGCAGTCCACGCACTGCTGACGGCGGGACACAGCCGACGCTTGGTGCAGCGGCAGCTCGGGATGACCTACCGCACCGTCAAGCAACTCGCAGACGCCGCGACGCCGGAGGAGCTGTTCACCGGTCAGTGGCAGAACCGGCCCTCCGTCCTCGACGACTACAAGTCCTATCTGGACGACCGCTGGAGCGAGGGCTGCACCAACGCCTGGAAGCTGCGGGAGGAGATCGTGCCACTCGGCTACAAGGGCAGCTACCAGCACGTTCGCGCCTACTTGCAGGACAAACGCACCTCACCGCGGCCGGTGACCGCCCGGCCGCCCTCGCCCCGAACTGTCGCCGGATGGATCCTCCGCCGTCCGGACACCCTCACCGAACCCGAGCAACTTCAGCTCAAGGCCGTTCGGACGCACTGCTCCGAACTCGACGCTCTCACCAGGCACGTCCGCTCCTTCGCGACCATGCTCACCGAGCGCCAGGGCGAGCGTCTGCCCGCCTGGCTCGACGCCGTCCGGCAGAACGACCTGCCCAGCCTCCACGCCCTCGCCGCCGGCATCGACCGCGACCGCGACGCCGTCATCGCCGACTTGACCCTGCCTTGGAGTTCGGGCGCTGTCGAAGGCCATGTCAACCGAATCAAAATGCTCAAGCGCCAGATGTACGGCCGCGCTGGCTTCTCACTGCTGCGCAAGCGAGTTCTCCTCGGTTCGTGAGGACAGCTGCTGCTTTCAGCACCTCAACCATTCGCGGCTCTGCGAATGGTGACCGCGGACAAGAACGGGTCGGTAGGCGGCACCAGCTCCCTGGAGGAGACGTCCACAAGGTGCGCCGGAGCATCGCCATGTTGCAAGGCGGCCACGTACTCGATGATCTGAGCGTGGGAGAGCGCTGGCACTCTTTGACGCAGGGCATGCATGGCATGAACCCTCCCGCGAGCGCCTGCCACCGCCCGGACCTCATCGTGCAGATCGTCCACTGCGGTCCGCGTGACCTGCTTTCGAATGCGGACTCGGTAGTCCGCTTCCCACGCGTCCGTCACTGCGGAGACGACACCGATCTGATGCAGACTTCCGTCGACGCGGTCAACAAGGTACGGCCCATTTCCGGCCAGTGCGAAGTCTGGGTTTCGGGTGCGCAGGTACTCCTCAGATGCCCAGGAAATGATCCACACCAGCTCATGCTGCTCTACCTGCGACACAGCCATGCGGATCGGGACAAGCCCAAGCGACTGCTCCCGCTGGTAGTCGCGTTCCAGCTCTTCCTCAACGATCTGAACCGCGGCATCTCGTTCAATCACTTTGGCAGCATCTCGTACGGCCCAGATGGCCACCACCAAGTTTCCTGCTCGCTTCACGTCTTGGCAGACCGAAGGGGACGTAGGTGAACGGCACCAACGAACGCTGTTGATTCTCCGAGCGATGAGGTACCCGACTATCACTCACGGTGACCCTGTCACAGAACCTGGGCCAGACCCCTTCATCGCGGCGCGATACCTACCACGCTCGCGGATGGCGCAGGCGCCAAGTCCGTCCGCCACCGGATCGGCACTGGCCGGGACCACCTGCCCAGCTCCACCGTGGCAGAAATGTTCAGGTCAGCACCGTGGGGGCGACGAGCCATGCCTTGCGGCTCCTGCCCAGGGCTCGAACCTGCGGCCGGCTCGTCCGCCCCTCCCCGGGGCTGCCAGTCACGCGATTGGCGCGGCAAGGACTCGCAATGCCGGGTGTCCCTGCCCCCGAGGCCTTCGGTGCCGCGACTACGCAGGTCAGCCCGGCGTGACCGGCAGTACGTCGGGGGACAGTGCCGCTGCTCGCGCCGTCGCGCTCGTCATCCGCCTGCGATGGTGCCGACGGCACAGCACCTCGTACCCGACGACCTCCGCGGCCACTCCCACATCCCCCACCACGACCTGCTCGCCCTCGACGACCATCTCGCCGCCCACAGTGCGAGCGTTGTGGGTGGCCCGCGCCCCGCACCAGCACATCGCCTCGACTTGCAGCGCCTCGACCCGGTCCGCCAACTCGATCAGCCGCTGCGAACCGGGGAACAGCCTGGTCCGGAAGTCCGTGGTGATGCCGAACGCGAACACGTCGAGATCCAGATCGTCCACGATCCGGGCCAGCTGGTCGATCTGCTCCGTCAGCAGAAACTGGGCCTCGTCCACGATGACGTAGTCGACCTTGCCGCCCTTCGTCACCAGCTCCACCACGAACGAGTAGAGATCCAGCTCCGGCGTGGCCTCCACCGCCTCGGTCACCAGCCCCAGACGCGACGACAGCTTGCCCTTCCCCGCGCGGTCGTCCCGCGTGAAGATCACGCTCTGCAGACCGCGAGCCGACCGGTTGTGCGCGATCTGGAGCGCCAGAGTCGACTTCCCGCAGTCCATCGTCCCGGAGAAAAAAGCCAGCTCAGACATGGAGAAGACAGGACCTTTCACACCGAACAACGATGGAATCATGCAACACGGACAAGTACGGAGTCACTTCACACGGCTCCCACGGCCACGGCGCGACCCGTACACGGTGGACACCCAAGAGAACCGGCGCCCTTTGCGCAGTCCCTCGTTCCGGAGAAGAACACCGGCTCGGGCATGGCTGAGTGACGGCCTTTCGGGTCAGGGGTTTCGTACAGGGGGAAGGGCTCGGATGACCCGGTTCGCGGCCTACGAGCGTACTTCGAGGAGCGGAACAAGCTGCTCCGCCGCCGTCATGGAGCCGTGCATGCCGGCCATCGCGGACTCGTGGGGCTCGTTGACGGACGCGGTGATCGCCACGTCGTCGTGGGCGGCGGCGATGACGTCACCGATCCTGCCGTGCACCCGCTCGTCCACCTCCGGGCCGAACCAGCCCGCGGCGAGGGCCTCCTCCCGGCTCGCCACCCAGAACCGGTCCCCCAGCACCTCACGCCAGCAGGCCAGCACGTCCGACCGGGCGCCCGGTACCGCGTACACATGGCGGGCGCGGCCCTCGCCGCCCAGCAACGCGACTCCGGCGCGCAGCTCCCAGTCCTCGTCGAAGTCGATCCGGGCGTCCTCGTCGAACGGGATGTCCACCATGCCGTGGTCCGCCGTGACGTACAGGGCCGAGCGGGGCGGCAGCTGTTCGGCCAGGCGCTGCACGAGCTGGTCGGCGTGCATGAGCTGGCCGCGCCAGGCGTCGGAGTCGACGCCGAAGCGGTGACCCGCGCCGTCGACCTCGCTGTAGTACGTGTAGACCAGCGCCCGGTCGGCGGCGGCGAGCCGCTGGGCGGCGAGGTCCATGCGGTCCTCGCCGGAGAGGCGGCCGTGGAACGTTCCGCCACTGAGGGCGATCTTGGTGAGCGGGGTGTCCTGGAAGGCGGGCGAGGAGACCTGCGCGGTGTGCACGCCGGCGGCGTCGGCCAGCTGGAAGACAGTGGGGTACGGCTGCCAGACCTGCGGCGGAGTCCAGGGGCGCCAGCGGAGCTGGTTCATCAGCTCGCCCGTGTCCGGGTCGCGGACCGTGTATCCGGCCAGGCCGTGGGCGCCCGGGTGCAGTCCGGTGCCGACCGAGGCCAGGGAGGTGGCGGTGGTGGCGGGGAAGCCGGAGGTGAGGGGGCGGCCGGTGCCCCCGCGCGAGGAGCCGAGCAGCGCGTGGAGGAACGGCGCCTCGGCGGGGTGGCTGCGGATCTGCTCCCAGCCGAGACCGTCGATGAGGAAGACGCACACCCGGTCGGCGGGCGTCAGCTCGGCGATCCGGTGTTCCAGGCCCGGCACGCCGAGCCCGGCGGCCAGCGTCGGCAGCAGGTCGGCCAGGGAGCCGGAGCCGTACGCCGGGACGGGCGCGGTATCGAGGGCGAGCGGGACCGGGTCGTCGGGCCAGGCGGCGGCCGTGGCGGCGGGCTGGGCCATCAGCGGACGGCCGCGGTGGCTTCGGACAGTGCCTGCGCGAAGAGCAGCGCCTGGCGCACGGTCTCCGGGCCGTCGCCGGCCTCGCTGACACGGAGGCTCAGGTCGTCGGCGGTGGAGTTGCCGGTGTAGCCGTGGTCGGCCTCACAGTTGGGGTCGCCGCAGGCGGCGGGCTCCAGGTCGATGCGGGAGACGGCGCCCCAGCCGATGGTGAGGACGGCCTCGCGGGGCAGGGTTCCCGGGGAGTAGGACTCCGGGTTGGCGACGACCCTGCTGAGCACGACGGAGGAGATCCGGCCCAGCTTGACGGACTCGGTGGAGGTCGTGGCGTACGGGGTCGGGGAGGTGGTGTCGGCGTTCTGCTCGTCGGTGTGGCTGACGATGAAGCGGGTGGAGGTGAGGACGAGGACGGTGACGTGGCGGCGTACCTCGTTGGCGTCGAACGTCGTCTCCTGGTGGACCAGGTACGAAGCGATCGGCTCGCCGCCGACGGCGGCCTCCACCGCCTCGGCCACGAGAGCCGGGTAGTAGCCGCTGCGCTCGATCGCCGAGCGCAGCCCCTGGGTCGTCGTACCGGTCTTCGCCATGGGCTCCATCCTAATCCCCGGGTGGAGCCGCTCCGGCCGTCCGTGAGCGGGGCCCCGGTCAGTAGGCCGGGAGCCGTCTGGGTCCGAGGTCCGAACGGGCGGGCGGCGGCGCGAGCCGTACCGCCGCGCCGAGGACGGCGACGCCGTGCGGCGCGACGACGACCGGTTCGAGCGAGACGGCGACGATCTCCGGATGGTCGTCGACCAGCCGAGACACTCTGAGCAGCAGCTCTTCCAGGGCGGGGGTGTCGACCGGGGTGGAGCCGCGCCAGCCGAAGAGGAGCGGCGCCGTCCGGATGGACCGGATCTGCTCGGCCACATCGCGCTCGGTGGCCGGAACGAGGCGGTGCGCGGTGTCCCCGAGCAGTTCGGACGGGGCACCGGCGAGACCGAACGACAGGACCGCGCCTACGGCGGGGTCGATGGCGGCCCGTACGACGGTGTCGACGCCTCGCGGGACCATGGCCTGCACGACGGGCCGGGTCTCCGCGGGGCTGCCGAGCGTCTCGGTCAGCTCGGCGTACGCGGTGCGCAGCTGCTGCTCGGCGGCCAGATCGAGCCGCACGCCTCCGAGGTCGGGCCGGTGCCGCAGATGCGGGGCCGTGGCCTTGAGCGCGACCGGGTAGCCCAGGTGCGCGGCGGCGCGGACGGCCGCATCGGGGTCGGGTGCGGCGAAGGCCGCCCGCACCGGGACGCCGTACCGGCCGAGCAGTTCGTGGACCTCGACGGGCGCCAGGACGACCCCGTGCTCGCCCACCTCCTGGGCGGTGAGCAGCCGCTCGATCTGTGCGGCGGCCCCCGCCTCGTCGATCCCCTCGTACTCGGGCACCCGCCCGGGTGCTGCGGCCTTGCGCCGCCACTCCGCGTACCGCACGGCCTCCGACAGGGCCCGTACGGCCCGCTCGGCCGCGGGGTAGGCGGGGATACGCCCGCCGGTGGCGGGCCCGCCCGTGCCGGGGGCGGGCCCCTCCGGGACGGGCGCGGGCGCCTCGCGCCCCGCTCTCGCCCCGGGGGCGGAACCGGCGGGTGCGGGCTCCGGGACGGAACCGGGCGTAGGCGCCGGAGGCGCAGGTTCCGCTGCCGGGGCCGTGGCGGACGCGGCCGACAGGGCATCGGCCAGGGCGCCGAGTTCCACGTGGACCACGAGCACCGGTTTCCGCGCCGTCGATTCCGCGCAGGCCTGGCGCAGGGCCGCGGCCAGTGCCTCGCCCTCGGTCTCGGTGGCCGTCGCCTCCTGCTCGCCCACCCACGGGATCGCCGTGACGACCACCGCGTCACAGTCCTCGTCGGCCAGCGCCGTCGTGAGCGCCGCGCGGAAGTCGTCGGACGTGGCGGCGGTGGTCAGGTCGCGCGGAGGCAGCGGGTGCAGCCCCTCGGCCAGACACGCGTCGTACGTGAGGAGGCCCAGCGACTCGGAGTTGCCGAGGATCGCCACGCGCGGCCCGCTCGGCAGCGGCTGCCCCGCAAGCAGCAGGCCGACGTCCACCAGCTCGGTGACCGTGTCCACGCGGATGACGCCCGCCTGGCGCAGCAGCTCGGAGACCGTGCCGTAGGGCATGCGGGTGGCCGGCACGGCGTGCCCGGGCGGCGCGCTGCCGCTGTGCCGGCCGCCCCGCACGGCGACCACGGGCTTCGCGGCGGCGGTCCGGCGGGCCAGCCGGGCGAACTTGCGGGGGTTGCCGATCGACTCCAGGTACAGCAGCACGACGTCGGTGCCGGGGTCCTCGTACCAGTACTGGAGTATGTCGTTGCCGGACACGTCCGCGCGGTTGCCCGCCGAGACGAACGACGACACGCCCGCGCCGCGCCGGTGCAGCCCCGCCAGCAGCGCGATGCCGATCGCGCCCGACTGGGTGAACAGCCCGATCCGCCCGGTGGCCGGCAGCCGGGGCGCGAGCGAGGCATTGAGGCGGACGTCCTGCGCCGTGTTGAGGACGCCGAAGGCGTTCGGCCCGATGACCCGCATCCCGTACGAGCGGGCCTGCCGCACCAGTTCCCGCTGCCGCTCCCGCCCCTCGGGCCCGCTCTCGGCGTACCCGGCGGAGAGCACGACCAGCCCGCGCACCCCGTGCTCACCGCACTCGGCCACGACGGAGGGCACCCGCTCGGCGGGCACCGCGACGACGGCCAGGTCGACCGGCTCCCCGATCACGGCGACCGAGCGGTGCGCGGGGACGCCGTCCATGACCGCGCCCGCGGGGCCGTCGGGGAGGGCGCGGTTCACCGCGTGCACCCGCCCGGTGTAGCCGGAGTCCAGCAGGTTGCGCAGGACCGTCCGGCCGACGCCTCCGGGGGTGCGGCCCGCGCCGATGACGGCGATCGAGCCGGGTGCGAGGAGCCGCTGCACGGACCGGGCCTCCGCGCGCTGCTCGCGGGCGCGCTGCACGGCCAGGGACTGGTCGGTGGGCTCCAGATCCAGGTGGAGGCGGACCGCACCGTCCTCGAAGCTGCGCTTCTGGGTGTAGCCCGCGTCGGTGAACACCTTGATCATCTTGGTGTTGGCGGGCAGCACCTCCGCCGCGAACCGCCGGATGCCGCGCTCACGGGCGCACGCTGCGATGTGCTCCAGCAGCGCGGAGGCGACCCCGCGCCCCTGGTGGGCGTCCTGGACGAGGAAGGCGACCTCGGCCTCGTCGGCCGGGGAGGGGGCCGGGTGGCCGTGCCGGTCGATGCGGTCGTAGCGGACGGTCCCGATGAAGTCGCCGCCGATGGTGGCGGCCAGCCCGACCCGGTCGACGTAGTCGTGGTGGGTGAAGTGATGGACGTCCCTGGCGGAGAGCCGCGGGTAGGGGGCGAAGAAGCGGTAGTACTTCGACTCGTCGGAGACCTGCTCGTAGAAGCTGACGAGTCGCCCGGCGTCGTCCGCGGTGATCGGCCGGATCCGCGCGGTTCCCCCGTCGCGGAGCACGACGTCGGCTTCCCAGTGGTCGGGGTAGGCGTGGGCCGGCCGCGGGGCCGACGGGACCGACTGATCGGACGCGTTCCGCATGGGCCAAGCGTACGGCGCTCGTCCGGGCGGCACAGGCGGGCTGACACCATGGGCCGCAAGGAAGGCCGGTCGCCGGGCGGGGGCGGGCCGAAGGTCCCCCGGCCGGGGGACCTCGCCGCATGTGTGACACTGGTCTAGACAACCCCCGAGCACCTGAAGGGCAGACACCATGGCTGAGCGCCGCGTCAACGTCGGTTGGGCCGAGGGCCTGCACGCCCGCCCCGCCTCCATCTTCGTCCGGGCCGCCACGGCGTCCGGCGTCCCGGTGACGATCGCCAAGGCCGGCGGCGCCCCGGTGAACGCCGCGTCGATGCTCGCGGTACTGGGGCTGGGCGCGCAGGGTGGCGAGGAGATCGTGCTCGCCGCCGACGCGGAGGGTGCGGAGGCCGCCCTGGACCGCCTGGCGAAGCTGGTGGCGGAGGGCCTGGAGGAACTTCCCGAGACCGTCTGACGTCTCACATTCCTCAAACGCCGGAGGGATTCCGAGTCCGTCCGGCGTTTGAGGACGAGCGGCGGAGCCGCTGTGCGCGGAAAGGGCAGCAGAAATAGGCGGTCCCTATTCCCTCCCCCTGTATACGGCCCGCTCGTTAATTCCGCGCTCCCACCGTGTTTACGGAATGTTGCGCGGCCCTCACACGCTCCGCCCGCCGCAAGCGGTGCACCCCGCGCCACCGCTCCGCGTGCCGCTCCGTCAGCGCACGCGCCCGCTCCGCGTCACCGCGCGCCACCGCGTCGGCGATGGCGCCGTGCTCCGCCCAGACCTCGGCGGGCCGCTCGGGCTGCTCCACCGCGTACATCCACGCGATCTTGTGGCGAAGCTGCGTGAGCAGTGCGGTCAGCCCGGGGCTGGCGCAGGCCTGGGCGAGCGTCTCGTGGAACCAGCCGTCCAGCGACACCAGGTCCTCCCCCTGGCCGCGGCGGGCCCGCTCCTGGCCCAGCCGGACCAGGCCCCGCAGGACCTTGAGGTGGGCGTCGGTGCGCCGCTGCGCGGCCCGCGCGGCGCCCAGCGGCTCCAGCAGCGCGCGCATATCCAGCAGGTCCGCCGCCTCCTGTTCGGTCGGCTCCGCGACGAACGCGCCGACGTGCCGGCGGGAGGTGACGAAGCCCTCGGACTCCAGGGTGCGCAGCGCCTCGCGCACGGGGACACGGGAGACCCCGTAGCGGCGGGCCAGCTGCTCCTCCGCGAGCCGGCCGCCCCGGGGCAGCGCTCCGGAGACGATGTCCGCGCGGATCGCCGTGCATACCGAGTGCGCGGGAATGCGCATACCGTGCCTCCGAATCGCTCCGCCCACCGCTTGCCCACCGCTTTAATGCGTGCGAAACACACACGCCCGACGCCGTTGGCGTGACTCTAAGGCAAACTGACGTCTTTTCCGATGCCCGGCCGTAATTCATGGGTATTTTTTGGCCGGAAGCCGGGCTCCCGGGTGCGGCGGGACCGCGGTCACGCGGAAGGCCCCGGCTCGCGAGGCGAGGGGCCGGGGCCTTCCAGGCGGAGCCGACAGGCCGTCAGACACGCACCCCGCGCGCCCGCAGGTACGAGACGGGGTCGACGTCGGAGCCGTAGTCCGCCCCCGTCCGGGCCTCGAAGTGCAGGTGCGGGCCTGTCGAGTTGCCGGTCGACCCGGACACGCCGATCTGCTGGCCGGGGGCGACGTTCTGGCCGACGGCCACGGTGACGGAGGCCAGGTGACCGTACTGGGTGTAGCTGCCGTCGTGCATGCGGATCACGACGTTGTTGCCGTAGGCGCCGCCCCAGCCCGCCTCGACGACGGTGCCCATGCCCACGGAGACGACCGCGGAGCCGTACGGGGCATGGAAGTCGACGCCGGAGTGGCTGCCGGAGGACCAGAGGGCGCCGCCCGCCTTGTAGGCGGTGGAGACGTGCGAACCGGCGATCGGCAGCTGGAAGGACTGGAGGCGCTTGCGCTCGGCCTCACGGTCGGCGCGCTCCTTGGCCACGCGGGCCTCCTGGAACCGGACCTCGGCCTGGCGCTTCGCCTCCCGCTCGGCCTGGTCCTGCCGCTCGGCCGCGGCGGCGACCTGCTCCTGGACGACGGCCTGCTCCTGGACCTCCTCCGCGAGGTCGTGCCCGGCGACCGCGGCGGTGAGGGCGGCGCCTTCGGGGACCTCTGCGGCCCCGGCGGTGTCCACGGCCTCCAGGGACCCGGTGGGGGTCTCCTTGTCGGCGGCGACGGCCGGGGAGGTCAGGGTTCCGATCACGCCGGTGGTGGCGAGCGCGGCGACGCCCGCGGCGTGCGCACTCCTGCGGCTCAGGCGGCTGGGGGCACGGTGCTTCCCGGTGGCACGGGTGAACGCCATGAAGTGGGGTGGTCCTTTCCTTCCCTCTCGCCTACCGGGTTAGCTGACGGGTTCGGAGCAGGAAGGTCTCCTACGGGCCCCTCCGCCGGCGGCGAAGGCGTCCGATTCACCCCACGGGACTTGGGTTCTCCAGCCGCGAAGGCAGCGACGGGAGGGTGGGTCCCCGGCTCCCCAGGCTCGCGCCCGACGGGGATTCGGCGATCGCTGCCCGGTGCCGCGGATGCGGCGGTTGCAACGGCCGGACAGCGACGAAGACGCTATGCGGCCGATCTTTCAATCACCAAACGGACACGGATTTTTGTAGCGCACGCCACAGGGCAGACAGGTAACGAACCCATTAAAACGGTCATATGGCAGAAGGTGAGCGGAACCCCGGCGTCCGCTCAGGAGCGCCGGGGTACCCGGATGGAGCGTCAATCAGCCCGTGACAACTGTCACTTCACCGATACCGAGGGCCTCGACCGGCTCCTTGATCTCGGCGGCGTCACCGACGAGGACGGTGACGAGCCGGTCCGGCGGGAAGGCGCTGACGACCGCCGCCGTGGCCTCGACAGTCCCCGTCTCGGCCAGCCTCCGGTACAGCTCGGCCTGGTAGTCGTCCGGCAGGTGCTGCTCGACCTGGTCCGCGAGCGTGCCCGCGACGGACAGCGCCGTCTCGTACTTGAGCGGGGCGACGCCCACCAGGTTGTGCACCGCCGCGTCCCGCTCCGCGTCCGTCAGGCCCCCGGCGGCGAGGGTGCGCAGCACCTTCCAGAGGTCGTCCAGCGCGGGGCCGGTGTTGGGCGTGTCGACGGACCCGCTGATCGCCAGGATCGCCGCGCCCGTGCCGTCCGGCGTGGAGCGCAGTACCTGCCCGAAGGACCGCACACCGTAGGTGTAGCCCTTCTCCTCACGCAGGACCTTGTCGAGCCGGGAGGTGAGCGTGCCGCCCAGGCAGTACGTCCCGACGACCTGCGCCGGCCAGACCCGGTCGTGCCGGTCGGGGCCGATCCGGCCGATCAGCAGCTGGGTCTGCACCGCGCCCGGCCGGTCGACGATGAAGACGCGGCCGGTGTCGTCGGCGGTGACGGGCGGCGCCTTACGGGGCCGGGCGGCGTCCCCGGTCCAGGTGCCGAGGGTGTCCGCGAGCAGTAGGTCAAGGTCGATACCGGTCAGATCGCCCACGACGACCGCGGTGGCCGACGCGGGGCGGACATGGGCCTCGTAGAAGGCACGGACGGCCGGCGAGTCGATGCGGGCGACGGTCTCCTCGGTGCCCTGGCGGGGCCGGGACATCCGGGTCTCGGACGGGAACAGCTCCGCGTAGAGCTGCTTGGCGGCGCGGCGGGCCGGGTTGGCCGTCTCGTGCGGGATCTCGTCCAGGCGGTTGCGGACCAGGCGGTCGACCTCGCTGTCCACGAAGGCCGGGGCCCGCAGCGCCTCCGCCAGCAGGCCGAGGGCCTTGGGCAGCCGGGACGCCGGGACCTCCAGGGAGACCCGTACGGCCGGGTGGTCGGCGTGCGCGTCCAGGGTCGCACCGCAGCGCTCCAGCTCCGCGGCGAACTCCTCCGCCGTGTGCTTGTCGGTGCCCTCGGACAGGGCGCGGGCCATGATCGTGGCCACCCCGTCGAGCCCCTCGGGCTCCGCGTCTAGCGGGGCGTCCAGGACGATCTCGACGGCGATCACCTGCTGGCCCGGGCGGTGGCAGCGCAGCACGGTCAGGCCGTTGCCGAGCGTGCCGCGCTCCGGGGCGGGGAACGCCCAGGGGCGGGGTGTGCCGCCCTGCGGCTGCGGGTGGAAGTCCATGCTGGTCAGAGACACGGCAGCGTCGCTCACTTGTCCTTGCCCTCTTCCTCGTCGTCGCTGTCGGTCTGCGCGGCGGCAGGTTCCGCGGTGTCCGCGTCCTCGGCCTTCGTGGGTTCGTACACGAGGACCGCCCGGTTGTCCGGGCGCAGCCGCTCGGCGGCGACGGCCTGCACCTCCTCGGCCGTCACCTCCAGAACCCGCTGCACGGCGGTCAGCGCGAGCTGGGGGTCACCGAACAGCACGGCGTAGCGGCACAGTTCGTCGGCGCGGCCGGCGACGGTGCCGAGCCGGTCCAGCCACTCGCGCTCCAGCTGGGCCTGGGCGCGCTCCATCTCCTGGTCCGTGGGGCCCTGGGCGGCGAACCGCGCCAGCTCCTCGTCGACGGCCGCCTCGATGTCCGGCACCTCGACGCCATGGGACGTCTTGACGTCCAGCCAGCCGAGCGAGGGCGCCCCGGCGAGCCGCAGGACGCCGAACCCGGCGGAGACGGCGGTGCGGTCGTGGCGGACGAGCCGGTTGTGCAGCCGGGAGGACTCACCGCCGCCGAGGACGGTCAGCGCCAGGTCCGCGGCGTCGCACGCGCGCGTGCCGTCCTGAGGGAGCCGGTACGCGGCCATCAGAGCGCGGGCCGGGACGTCTTCCTCCACGACGTGGCGGAGCTGCTCCCCGATGGTGTCGGGCAGCTCGCCGTCGCGCGGGGCGGGCTTGCCGTCGTGCTGGGGGATGGAGCCGAAGTACTTCTCGATCCACTGGAGCGTCTGCTCCGGGTCGATGTCCCCGACGACGGACAGGACCGCGTTGTTGGGCGCGTAGTACGTACGGAAGAAGTTCCGGGCGTCCTCGAGGGTGGCGGCGTCCAGGTCGGCCATGGAGCCGATGGGCGTGTGGTGGTACGGGTGCCCCTCCGGGTAGGCGAGGGCCGTGAGCCGCTCGAAGGCGGTGCCGTACGGCACGTTGTCGTACCGCTGGCGGCGCTCGTTCTTGACGACGTCCCGCTGGTTCTCCATGGACTCGTCGTCGAGGGCGGCGAGGAGGGAGCCCATCCGGTCGGCCTCCAGCCAGAGGGCGAGCTCCAGCTGGTGGGCGGGCATGGTCTCGAAGTAGTTGGTGCGCTCGAAGCTGGTGGTGCCGTTGAGGGAGCCGCCGGCGCCCTGCACCAGTTCGAAGTGGCCGTTGCCCTTGACCTGCCCGGAGCCCTGGAACATCAGGTGCTCGAAGAGGTGCGCGAGGCCGGTGCGGCCCTTGACCTCGTGACGGGAGCCGACGTCGTACCAGAGGCAGACCGCCGCGACCGGGGTCAGGTGGTCCTCGGAGAGCACCACGCGCAGGCCGTTGGCCAGCCGGTGCTCGGTCGCTGTGAGGCCGCCGGCGCCGGCCGGGGCTGTGGCCGTGTGACCCATGGGCATGTAGGTCCCTTCGATCGCGTCATGAGAAAGTCCTGCCACTGTATGCAAGCGCACAGGTGGCGCGGGAAGTTCCCGGCGAACCGCACCTTCCCCCTTCCGGGTAGCGTCCCTCTCCCGGGTCGCGGTGGGTGCTGTCAGTGGGACGGTCCACAATGGTCCGCGTCAGATCAGTCCTTGTTGGTGAAGGAGCCGCAGCAGCGATGGCCCGCCGCAGCACGAAGACCACGCCGCCCGACGAGTTCGAGGAGCGGATCCTCGACATCGACGTCGTCGACGAGATGCAGGGCTCCTTCCTCGAGTACGCGTACTCGGTGATCTACTCCCGGGCCCTGCCGGACGCGCGGGACGGCCTGAAGCCGGTGCACCGCCGGATCGTGTACCAGATGAACGAGATGGGGCTGCGCCCGGAGCGCGGCTTCGTGAAGTGCGCCCGTGTCGTCGGTGAGGTGATGGGCAAGCTGCACCCGCACGGCGACGCGTCGATCTACGACGCGCTGGTGCGCATGGCGCAGCCGTTCTCGATGCGGCTGCCGCTGGTCGACGGGCACGGCAACTTCGGCTCGCTCGGCAACGACGACCCGCCGGCCGCTATGCGGTACACCGAGTGCCGGATGGCCGACGCGACGTCCCTGATGACGGAGTCCATCGACGAGAACACGGTCGACTTCGGGCCGAACTACGACGGCCAGGAGCGGGAGCCGGTCGCGCTGCCCGCGGCGTTCCCGAACCTGCTGGTCAACGGCGCGTCCGGGATCGCGGTCGGGATGGCGACCAACATGCCGCCGCACAACCTGGGCGAGGTCGTCGCCGCCGCCCGGCACCTCATCAGGCACCCTGGCGCGGACCTGGAGACCCTGATGCGGTACGTGCCGGGGCCCGACCTGCCGACCGGCGGCCGGATCGTCGGCCTGAACGGCATCAAGGACGCGTACGACTCCGGCCGCGGCACGTTCAAGATCCGCGCGACGACCAGTGTGGAGAACGTCACGGCCCGCCGGAAGGGCATCGTGGTCACCGAGCTGCCCTTCACGGTCGGCCCGGAGAAGGTGATCTCCAAGATCAAGGACCTGGTCGGCTCGAAGCGGCTCCAGGGCATCGCGGACGTCAAGGACCTCACCGACCGGGAGCACGGGCTGCGGCTGGTCATCGAGGTGAAGAACGGCTTCGTCCCGGAGGCCGTCCTGGAGCAGCTCTACAAGCTGACGCCCATGGAGGAGTCCTTCGGCATCAACAACGTGGCGCTGGTCGACGGGCAGCCGGTCACGCTGGGCCTGAAGGAGCTGCTGGAGGTCTACCTCGACCACCGGTTCGAGGTCGTCCGGCGGCGCAGCGAGTTCCGCCGCGGCAAGAAGCAGGACCGGCTGCATCTGGTCGAGGGTCTGCTGGTGGCGCTCGTCGACATCGACGAGGTGATCCGGCTGATCCGGTCCAGCGAGAACTCGGCGCAGGCCAAGGAGCGTCTGATCGAGCGGTTCGGGCTGAGCGAGGTCCAGACGCAGTACATCCTCGACACGCCGCTGCGCCGGCTCACCAAGTTCGACCGGCTGGAGCTGGAGTCCGAGCGGGACCGGCTCACCGGGGAGATCGAGCAGCTGACGCGGATCCTGGAGTCGGACGCGGAGCTGCGCAAGCTGGTGTCCTCCGAGCTGGCGTCCGTGGCGAAGAAGTTCGGCACCCCGCGCCGGACGGTGCTGCTGGAGTCTGCCGGGAGCCCGGCCGCCGCGATGCCGCTGGAGGTCGAGGACTCGCCGTGCCGGGTGCTGCTGTCCTCCACCGGCCTGCTGGCCCGCACGGCGTCCGGGGAGCCGCTGCCGGAGACGGACGGGAAGCGCGCCAGGCACGATGTGATCGTGTCGGCGGTGGCTTCGACCCAGCGGGGCACGGTGGGCGCGGTGACCTCGGCCGGGCGGCTGCTGCGGATCTCGGTCATCGACCTGCCGCAGCTGCCGGACACGGCCGCCGCTCCGAACCTGTCGGGCGGCGCCCAGCTGTCGGAGTTCGTGACGCTGGAGAAGGACGAGACGGTCGTCTGTCTGACCACGCTCGACGAGTCGTCGCCGGGCCTCGCGCTGGGCACGCTCCAGGGCGTGGTGAAGCGGGTGGTGCCCGACTATCCGGCGAACAAGGACGAGCTGGAGGTCATCACCCTCAAGGAGGGTGACCGGATCGTGGGCGGGGTGGAGCTGCGGACCGGCGAGGAGGACCTGGTCTTCATCACCTCCGACGCACAGCTGCTGCGCTACCAGGCCTCGCAGGTGCGCCCGCAGGGACGCCCGGCGGGCGGCATGGCCGGCGTCAAGCTGTCGGCGGGCGCGCAGGTGATCTCGTTCACCGCGGTGGACCCGGCGGCCGACGCGGTGGTGTTCACGGTCGCGGGCACGACGGGCACGCTGGACCCCGCGGCGGGTACGTCGGTGAAGCTGACGCCGTTCGACCAGTACCCGCGCAAGGGCCGGGCCACGGGCGGGGTGCGCTGCCAGCGGTTCCTGAAGGGCGAGGACGTGCTGGTGCTGGCCTGGGCGGGGACGACACCGGCGCGGGCGGCGCAGAAGAACGGCGCGCCCGTGGAGCTGCCGGAGCCTGATCCGCGCCGGGACGGGTCGGGCACGCCGCCGGTGAAGCCGGTGGCGGTGGTCGCGGGCCCGGCGTCGTAGGGCTCAGACGTCCTGGAGGGCGTCCTCCGCGGGGACGTCCTCCGGGTCTTCGTCCCCCGGGCCGGGTACGTAGCGGAGGACGCCCCACATGTGCCGGTCCTCGGGCCGGTCGTCCGGCCCCGCGGTCACGCACCCGGCGAGGGCCTCACGCAGCGCGTCCCCGTCGGTGCCGGAGCCGATGAGGACCAGCTGGGTCAGGCGCGGCTCGCCGGACGCCCAGGGCCGCGGGTAGAACCGCAGGAAACGGCCGACGGCGTGCACCGCGTACCGGTTGGCGGCGTCGCCCTCGCCGAAGTCGACGAAGCCCTTGATCCGGTACAGCCCCTCGGGCCGTGAGTCCAGGAAGTCCATGAGCCGACGCGGATGCAGGGGCACGTCGCTGGTGAAGGACACCGTGTCGTACAGCGCGTGCGGGTGCCCGGTGTGGTCGTGGGCGGCGTCGTACGCCTCCGCGTACAGGTCCTCGAAGGAGAGCTGGCTCCCGCCGACGAGGTCGTCCTCGGGCCTTGCCGCCCGGTCGAAGAGCAGTTCGGGATCGACCCGCCCGTAGGCCGCGTCGACCACGGCGGCACGGTCCGCGAGGCCGGTGACGGACCTCCGTACCCGGCGCAGCCCGTCCTCCGGGACGCGGTCGGACTTGTTGACGACGACCAGGTCCGCGAGGGCGAGATGCCGGTCCGTCTCGGGGTGGCGGGCGCGGGTGGCGTCGAACTCGGCGGCGTCGACGACCTGCACGAGTCCGCCGTAGACGATCCGCTCGTTGTCGCTGGCGAGGAGCATCCTGATCAGCTCCTGGGGCTCCGCGAGACCGCTGGCCTCGATGACGATGACGTCGAGGCGGGAGGACGGCCGGGTGAGGATCTCCAGGTAGGTGTCGAGTTCGCCCGCGTCGACGGCGCAGCACAGGCAGCCGTTGCCGAGGGAGACAGTGGAGCCGACCTGGCCGGCGACGGTCATCGCGTCGATCTCGATGGACCCGAAGTCGTTGACCATGACGCCGATACGGGTGCCCCGGGCGGTGCGCAGGAGATGGTTCAGCAGGGTCGTCTTGCCGGATCCGAGGAATCCCGAGAGGACGACAACGGGGATCTGCTGCGGGCTCAAGGGGCGCCTTTCTCGCTGGCCGTCCACCGGGTACGGCGCTGATCAGGCCCTTCAGGATAGGCGGGCCCGGAAGTGACGCCGGCCATTCCCCGGGGCGGCGGGGGCCGTCTAGCGTGAGCCGCCATGAGGCTGGGCCGACCCCGCAGGGTCTTCTCGCAGGTGCTGCTCATGCAGCTCGCCGTCGCGGCCGGGGTGACGATCCTGGTGACGGGCCTGTTCCTGTGGCCGCTGAGCGCGCAGCTGGACGACCAGGCGATGCGGCGGGCCCTGGCGATCGCTCAGACCACGGCGTCGCCCGGGGTGGCGGCCGAGCTGATGGCGACGCCGCCGGACCCGGACGGCCCGGTCCAGGCCGGTGCCGAGCGCGTCCGGCGGGCCACGGGCGCGGAGTACGTGGTGGTGATGGACCTGCGCGGGGTGCGCTGGTCGCACCCGGACCCGCACCGGATCGGGGGCGTGGTGTCCACGGACCCGAGCCGGGCGCTGGGCGGCCACGAGGTGATGGAGATCGACAGCGGGACCCTCGGCCGTACGGCCCGGGGCAAGGTGCCGCTGCGGGCGCGGGACGGCGAGATCGTCGGCGCGGTATCGGTGGGCATCGCGTACGACACGGTGCGCGGCCGGTTCCTGGCGGCGATCCCGGGGCTGCTGGCGTACTCGGGCGGGGCGCTGGCGGTGGGGGCGCTGGCGGCGTGGCTGATATCGCGGAGGGTGCAGCGGCAGACCCGGGACCTGGCGTTCTCGGACATCTCGGCGCTGCTGGCGGAGCGGGAGGCGATGCTGCACGGCATTCGGGAGGGGGTCGTGGCGCTGGACGGGGCAGGGCGGATCCGGCTGGTCAACGACGAGGCGCAGCGGCTGCTGGGGCTGGGGCCGGAGGTGACGGGCGGCGCGGTGGACGCGGTGCTGGGCGCGGGCCGCACGGCGGATGTCCTGACCGGGCGGGTCGCCGGGGAGGACCTGGTGGCGGTCCGGGGGCAGCGGGTGCTGGTGGCGAACCGGATGCCGACGGACGACGGCGGCGCGGTGGTCACCCTGCGGGACCGTACCGAGCTGGAGCGGCTGGGCCGCGAGCTGGACGCGACTCGCGGTCTGATCGACGCGCTGCGGGCACAGGACCACGAGCACGCGAACCGGATGCACACGCTGCTGGGGCTGCTCCAGCTGGGGTTGCACGAGGAGGCGGTGGAGTTCCTCACCGACGTGGTGGGGGTGCACCGGGCCACGGCCGAGCAGGTCACGGAGCGGGTGCGGGACCCGCTGGTGGCGGCGCTGCTGGTAGGGAAGGCGGCGGTGGCGGCGGAGCGGGGGGTGGCGCTGCGGATCGCCGAGGGGTCGCTGCTGCCGGACCGGCTGGTGGAGCCCCGGGAGCTGGTGACCGTCGTCGGGAACCTGGTGGACAACGCGCTGGACGCGGCGGCGGGGTCCGCCGACCCGCTGGTCCAGGTGGAGTTCGACGTCCGGGACCGCACGGTGGTGCTGCACGTGGCGGACAGCGGGCCGGGGGTGCCGGTGGAGCAGCGCGAGGCGGTGTTCACCGACGGCTGGTCCACCAAGCGCCGCCCCGCGCACGGTGGTGAGCGGGGCCTGGGTCTGCCGCTGGTACGGCGCCTGGCGGAGCGCCACGGGGGCGCGGTGACGGTGGGGACGGGCCGTCTGGGCGGCGCGCGGTTCACGGTCACGCTGCCGGAGGCGGTGGCTTCTCCGGGCCCGCCCGCTCCCGGCTGTGCCGATGCGCGCCGCAGCGGCTGAGGTCGGCGCGTCCGGCGCCCGAGGACGAGCGGCGACGCGCCGATGCCGGAGGCATGGAGGCGAAGCCCTCCCTCTCCGGAGGGGCCGCGCCGGGGCCGGTCACACGGCGCCCGCACCTGTCAGAGCCCGCACCTCCGCCTCCGCGTACCTCGCCGCGTCCGGCGGCTCCGGAGAGGTCACCGTGCCCAGCCACCCGGCGAGGAACCCCAGCGGGACGGACACGACCCCGGGGTTCTGAAGCGGGAACAGCTGGAAGTCCAGGCCCGGGAACAGCGCCTCCGGCGTGCCGGACACCACCGGGGACAGCACCACGAGCAGCACCGCCGGAACAAGCCCTCCGTACACCGACCACACCGCCCCGCGTGAGGTGAACCGCCGCCAGAAGAGCGAGTAGACCAGGACCGGCAGGTTCGCGGAGGCGGCCACCGCGAAGGCCAGCCCCACCAGGAACGCCACGTTCAGGTCCTGGGCCAGCAGCCCGAGCCCGATCGCGGCGGCGCCGATGACCACCGCCGCCACCCGGGCCACGGCGACCTCGCTGTACGGCGTCGCCACGCCCCGTCGCCGTACCAGCGAGGCGTACAGGTCGTGGGCCACGGACGTGGAGGACGCGAGGGTGATTCCCGCGACGACGGCCAGGATCGTCGCGAACGCCACCGCCGCGACCACCGCGAACAGCACCGCCCCTCCCGTGGTGCCCGCTCCCCCGCCCAGGAAGAGCGCGAGCAGCGGCACGGCGGTGTTCCCGGCCGCGTTGGATTCCCGTACGGCGTCGCTGCCGAGCAGCGCGGCGGCGCCGAAGCCGAGCACGATGGTCATCAGGTAGAAGCTGCCGATCAGGCCGATGGACCAGACGGTCGAGCGGCGCGCGGAGCGAGCGGTCGGCACGGTGTAGAAGCGGGCCAGGATGTGCGGCAGTCCGGCGGTCCCCAGAACCAGGGCCAGGCCGAGGCTGATGAAGTCCAGCCGGGCCGTCCAGTCCGTGCCGTACGCCAGTCCGGGGCTGAGGAAGTCCCGGCCGTGCCCGCTGCGGTCGGCGGCCGTGTTCAGCAGCTGGTCGAGGTCGCCGTGGAAGCGGAGCAGGACGAGCCCGGTCAGGGCGAGCGCGCCGGCCATCAGCAGCACGGCTTTGACGATCTGGATCCAGGTGGTGGCGCGCATCCCTCCCAACGTCACGTAGACGACCATCAGGGCTCCCACCCCGACGACGGTCCACGAGCGCGCGGCTCCGCTCGTGCCGCCCAGGAGAAGGGCGACGAGGCTGCCCGCTCCGACCATCTGGGCGACCAGATAGAGAACGGACACGGTCACGGAGGAGGTTCCCACCGCCGTACGGATTCTCCGCTCGCCCATGCGGGCGGCGATGACGTCGGCCAGCGTGAACCGTCCGCAGTTGCGGACCAGTTCCGCTACGAGGAGCAGCACCACCAGCCAGGCGACGAGGAAGCCGACGGAGTACAGCATGCCGTCGTAGCCGTAGAGGGCGATGAGCCCGGAGATGCCGAGGAAGGACGCGGCGGACATGTAGTCGCCCGCGATGGCGAAACCGTTCTCCATCGGGGAGAACAGCCGCCCGCCCGCGTAGAACTCCTCGGCGGAGCCGCGCCGGCGGCGGCCCGCCCAGGTCGTGATCCCGAGCGTCACGGCGACGAAGGCACTGAACAGCAGCAGGGCGAGGGTCTGGTGGCCTCCGGTCACCGCTTGGCCTCCCGGGTCATCTGCTGGGTGTCCCAGCGCAGGTCGAGCGCGGCGCGGTCGCGGTGCACGCGTGCGTGCCGGGTGTAGGCCCAGGTGAGCGCGAAGGTGGTGAGGAACTGTCCCAGGCAGGCGAGCATGGCCACGTTCACCGCACCCGCGACGGGACGGGCCATCAGCCCGGGCGCCGCGGTCGCGGCGGCCAGGTACGCGAGGTACCAGCCGAGGAAACCGGCCGTGGCCGGGAGGACGAACCGGCGGTACCGGCTGCGCACTTCCCGGAAGGCGGGGCTGCGCTGGACCTCCAGATAGATGTCGGCCGCGCTGCGGGGCCGCTCGGCGGGACCCGGACCCGGATCCGGAGGGAGCCCCGTCCCGGCCGGCTCGCCCCAGCCGGAGGCCAGCGCGTCGTACCAGGGGTCCTGGATCCGCGTCGTGGTGCCGCCGGGTCCGGCGGTGTCGGGTCGTTCCCAGTTGTCCACCCGTCAACTCTCCTTGTCAGCGAACCGTTTCGGCCGCGTGGCCCAAGGATGGGCAGATCGGGAAGATCCTGGCCTCTTCTCCCGCGCACTTCACCCCATCAGGTGATATTGGATGCATGAAGCCCATCAGCCGGGCAGTGTTCCGGCCGATGGGCTTCGAGAGATGCTGCGACGCAAGCGCCCCGGGGAGGGCCTCAGGCGTCGATACGGGAGCGGTCGAGGGTGGCCGCGGAGCTGGTGATGAACTCCTTGCGGGGCGCCACCTCGTTGCCCATGAGCAGGTCGAATACCTGCTCGGAGGCCTCCAGGTCACCGATGTTGATGCGGCGGAGGGTGCGGTGGCGCGGGTCCATGGTGGTCTCGGCCAGCTGGTCGGCGTCCATCTCGCCGAGGCCCTTGTAGCGCTGGACGGACTCCTTGAAGCGGACGCCCTTGCGCTGGAACTCCAGCAGAGTCTGGCGCAGTTCGCTGTCCGAGTACGTGTACACGTACTTGTCCTGGCCCTTCTTGGGCTGGACCAGCTCGATCCGGTGCAGCGGCGGCACGGCGGCGAAGACCCGCCCGGCCTCCACCATGGGCCGCATGTAGCGCTGGAAGAGCGTGAGGAGCAGGCAGCGGATGTGCGCACCGTCGACGTCGGCGTCGACCAGGAGCACGATCTTGCCGTAGCGGGCGGCGTCGAGGTCGAAGGTCCGGCCCGACCCGGCCCCTATGACCTGGATGATCGCGCCGCACTCGGCGTTCTTCAGCATGTCCGAGACGGACGACTTCTGGACGTTGAGGATCTTGCCGCGGATGGGCAGCAGCGCCTGGAACTCGCTGTTGCGGGCGAGCTTGGCGGTGCCGAGCGCGGAGTCGCCCTCGACGATGAAGAGTTCGCTGCGCTCGACGTCGTCGCTGCGGCAGTCCGCGAGCTTGGCGGGCAGGGAGGAGGTCTCCAGAGCGGTCTTCCGGCGCTGGGCCTCCTTGTGCTGGCGGGCGGCGATGCGGGTGCGGGCCGCGGCGACGGCCTTCTCCAGTACGGCGCGGGCCTGGGCCTTGGCGTCCCGCTTGGTGGAGGTCAGGAAGGCCTTGAGCTCCTTGGCGACGACGTTCGCCACGATCCGGTTGGCGGCGGAGGTGCCCAGCACCTCCTTGGTCTGGCCCTCGAACTGCGGCTCGGCCAGCCGTACGGTCACGACGGCGGTGAGGCCCTCCAGGGCGTCGTCCTTGACGATGTCGTCCTCGGCCACACGCAGCAGCTTGGCGGAGCGCAGCACCTCGTTGACCGTCTTGGTGACGGCGCGTTCGAAACCGGTGACATGCGTGCCGCCCTTGGGGGTGGCGATGATGTTCACGAACGACCGGACGGTGGAGTCGTAGCCGGTGCCCCAGCGCAGCGCGACGTCGACGCCGAGTTCCCGGGTGACCTCGGTGGGTGTCATGTGGCCGCGCTCGTCGAGGACGGGCACGGTCTCCTTGAAGGTGCCCTGCCCGGACAGCCGCAGCACGTCGCAGACGGGCCTGTCCTGGGCGAGGAACTCGCAGAACTCGCTGATGCCGCCGTCGAACCGGAAGATCTCCTGGCTCTTGCCGATGCCCTCCAGGTCGCGGTCGTCCCGGACGACGATGGTGAGCCCGGGCACCAGGAACGCGGTCTGGCGCGCCCGCTGGTGCAGCGTCTCCAGGGAGAGCTTGGCGTCCTTGAGGAAGATCTGGCGGTCCGCCCAGTACCGTACGCGCGTGCCGGTGCGGGTCTTCGGGACGCGCTTGCCCTTGCGCAGGCCGCCGGACGGGTCGAAGGGGGCGTCGGGACCGGACTCCGTGAACATGCCGGGGACGCCGCGGCGGAAGCTGACGGAGTGGGTGGCTCCGCTCCGGTCGACCTCGACGTCGAGCCGCGACGAGAGCGCGTTGACGACGGAGGCGCCCACTCCGTGCAGGCCGCCGGAGGCGGCGTACGAGCCGCCGCCGAACTTGCCGCCGGCGTGCAGCTTGGTCATCACGACCTCGACGCCGGACAGCCCGGTCTTCGGCTCCACGTCGACGGGGATGCCCCGGCCGTTGTCACGGACCTCCACCGACCCGTCGTCGTGCAGGACGACCTCGATGTGGTCGCAGTAGCCGCCGAGGGCCTCGTCGACGGAGTTGTCGATGATCTCCCAGAGGCAGTGCATCAGGCCGCGGCTGTCCGTGGACCCGATGTACATCCCGGGCCGTTTGCGCACCGCCTCTAGTCCCTCCAGGACGAGCAGGTGCCGCGCGGTGTAGTTGGAACCGTCACGGTCTGCGGTCAGCAGCGCACTGGACGGAACGGACGTTTCGGCGGTCACGCGGTTCGCTCCTCGCTGAATTTGAGTACGGGCCCCACGGGGTAAGGGTCGGCGTCGGTCGCCGCTCAGAGCGTACAGAGGCCTGGTAGAGCCGTTGTCACGCCACCCTCGCGAAACCTCATGCTAGTCCAGAGTCGTACGAGCGTTCGATCACCCGTACGGGTGACGTGGACATCACGTTCCCTTCCAGGCATGAACCATTTAGGCTCCGGGCACGTCCTCATGCACAACCGGCAACCCGGCCGGGAGGACGGACGAGACAGACAACGCGAAACCCGTAACGCAGAGCGACACAGCAATACGGCTCATTCGCCGCCAACCGGCAGCAGCCAGCCTCCTTGGAAAAACTTTCGAGGAAAAGCCGCGAGCGGGAACGTTTTCGGCCTGGTTGGATGTTGTCCCTGGTACGACAGCTCGTCGAGCTAGAGAAGAGGCGACGTGACTACTGTTCTGACCCCCGCGAGCCCGCTGACGGCCGCCGACCGCTGCGACCGCTGCGGCGCCCAGGCATATCTGCGCGTCGTGCTGACCAGCGGTGGCGAACTGCTCTTCTGCGCCCACCACGGTCGCAAGTTCGAGCCCGAGCTGAAGAAGGTCGCCGCGGAGATACAGGATGAGACGGACCGGCTCACGACCGTGCCGGCCGGCGCAGCCACCGAGGACCGCTGACACGCGCATCCACGACGAGCGGCAGCCGGTCCAGGACCGGCCCGACGGGCGGCCGTCCCCTCACCCTGGGGAGGCCGCCCGCCGTCGTACCCCCGCTCCGGCCTGAATCACCGGAACCGGGGCCTTGGGCACCGCCCGCAGTCCCGGCGACGGGCGCGGCGGGTTGCGGCTACAGGTCCGGCAGGACCGTGGCCACCCGCGTGTAGACGCCCGGGCTGTCCGCCCGCCCGCAGCCGCTGCCCCAGGAGACAAGCCCGATGAGCCGCCCGCCGGCCACCAACGGGCCCCCGCTGTCGCCCTGGCAGGCGTCACGCCCGCCACCCCCGGGATCTCCGGCGCACAGCATCGTCTCGGGCAGGTAGCGCACCCCGGCCGTGCCCGGATAGGCCCGGGCGCAGGCCTCGTCCGGCAGCACCCCGACCGCCGCCGAGCGGAGCGCGTACGAGTACGTCCCGAGTCCGGTCGTGTCACCCCAGCCGTACACCCGCGCCTCCGTCCCCGGCTCGTACACGGGGTCTCCTGAGGGGGCCACAGGCAGCACATGGCGGCTGTCGAGCGGCTCCGCGAGGGTGAGTACGGCGGCGTCGCCCTCGTTGCTCTCCGGGTCGTACGCGGGGTTGATCCGCACCTCCCGCACCGCGACCTCGCGCCCGCCCCCGCCCCGCAGCTCCGCGCGGCCCGCGATGACCTTGAGGTCGCTGATCTGGTTCGGGTCCACGCCCAGCACCTCCTCCAGCAGGCAGTGCGCGGCGGTCGCCACCTTGGTCGGCGCGACGACCACTCCCCCGCAGAACTGGCCGGCCCGGATTCGGCCGAACCGGTCACGGCTGGACAGCGCCACCACCCACGGCGCCTCGGAGACGCTGACCCTCTGCCCGCCCACGACGACGCTGTCCGCGCTCGCCGCGGCCGGCACCAGCAGCGGGACGACCGCCGCCGTGGCGGTGAGGACGGCGGCAGCGGCCCTGCTCCGGCCGCGGGGCCGCCGTGACCGCGCGGGTGGCGGGACAAGCAACGGCACGGAACGCGGAGGGCGCTTACGGCGCATGCGGGCTCCTGACTCTATGAGGCGTGTCGTGCACCCAGAGTCAGACAGAAAGGGGCTCCGCGCACCCCGCGCAACGCCGGAGGCCCGGCTCCTTTACGTAAAGGAGCCGGGCCTCCGGCAGACAACCGGCCGAACCGGATCAGTCGAGGTAGTCCCGCAGGACCTGGGAGCGCGACGGGTGACGCAGCTTCGACATGGTCTTGGACTCGATCTGACGGATCCGCTCACGGGTCACGCCGTACACCTTGCCGATCTCGTCGAGCGTCTTCGGCTGGCCGTCGGTGAGACCGAAGCGCATGGATACGACGCCCGCCTCACGCTCGGAGAGCGTGTCGAGCACCGAGTGCAGCTGCTCCTGGAGAAGGGTGAAGCTGACCGCGTCGGCGGGCACGACCGCTTCGGAGTCCTCGATCAGGTCACCGAACTCGCTGTCGCCGTCCTCGCCCAGCGGGGTGTGCAGCGAGATGGGCTCCCGGCCGTACTTCTGGACCTCGATGACCTTCTCCGGGGTCATGTCGAGTTCCTTGGCCAGCTCCTCCGGGGTGGGCTCGCGGCCCAGGTCCTGGAGCATCTGGCGCTGGACGCGCGCGAGCTTGTTGATGACCTCGACCATGTGCACCGGGATACGGATGGTGCGGGCCTGGTCGGCCATGGCGCGGGTGATCGCCTGACGGATCCACCAGGTGGCGTACGTGGAGAACTTGTAGCCCTTGGTGTAGTCGAACTTCTCGACGGCGCGGATGAGACCCAGGTTGCCTTCCTGGATCAGGTCCAGGAAGAGCATGCCGCGGCCGGTGTAGCGCTTGGCGAGCGAGACGACGAGCCGGAGGTTGGCCTCCAGCAGGTGGTTCTTGGCGCGGCGCCCGTCCTCCGCGATGATCTCCAGCTCACGCTTGAGCTTCGGCGCCAGCTTGTCGGCGTTCGCCAGCTTGTCCTCGGCGAAGAGACCGGCCTCGATGCGCTTGGCGAGTTCGACCTCCTGCTCGGCGTTGAGGAGGGGGACCTTGCCGATCTGCTTGAGGTAGTCCTTGACCGGGTCGGCCGTGGCACCGGCGACGGCGACCTGCTGGGCGGGCGCGTCGTCCTCGTCCTCGTCCGACAGCACGAAGCCCTTGGCCTCGCCGTCGGTCTCCTCCTCGGCCTCGCCCTTGCCGGGCTGGACGTCCTCGACCAGTTCCTCGGTCTCGAGCAGCTCCTCGCCGTCCTTCTTGGAGGCGGTCTTCTTGGCCGTCGTCTTCTTGGCCGCGGTCTTCTTCGCGGCGGTCTTCTTGGCCGCGGTCTTCTTCGCGGCAGTCTTCTTGGCGGGGGTGGCACCGGCCTCTTCGGCCGGGGCGTCCGCGCTCTGGGCCGTGGCCGCCGCGGCGGGCGCGGCCGTCTTGGCCGCGGTCTTCCTGGCGGTGACGGTCTTCGTGGCGGTGCGCTTTGCCGGGCTCTTCGCTGCGACGCTCTTGCGGGCGCGCTTCGGCGACTCCGCTGCACTGACCATCAGCGTCACACCCTCTTCCTCGAGGATCTGATTGAGGCTGCGCAGAACATTCTTCCACTGTGTGGGCGGAATCTGGTCAGCCTCGAAGGCCCGACGCACGTCATCGCCCGCGATCTGCCCAGCAGCCTTTCCCCGCTCGATGAGCGCCATCACAGACTTGGACTCAGCGATCTCCGGCGGGAGCGTACGCGATGTGCTGGCCGACACGAACAACCTCTCGGAACGATGGGAAACGGCTTCCGGCCCCGCCCATGATCGGGCCGGAGCCGACGACCGTCGGCAGGGAATGGCCGACGACGCGGGCTGAACCTCGGAGGTGCACAGCGCCGGGTGCGGCGGCTGTATTCCCTCCTCGGCTGTCACCTCTTAGGTCATCGCGGTGCTTCGCGGAGCGTTACGCCCATTTCGCGTGTCCCGAGTCACATCCCGGGACAGGTGAATGCGAACGGAACGGATGAAACCTCCGCAATCACACCGCCGACTCTCCGAAGTCCCCGCCGCCCGACCTTCGCCCGGGCCGGGTCGGCTCCGGCGACGCCGCCGGGCGGACGCCACCGGTTCCGACATGGCCGTGTACCCCCGGGGAGCGGCGGCACACCTCCGTTCCGCTTCGCCGCGCCGGTCGTCCGGTCACGGTCCGCCGTTCAGTGCTCACGCGGGGCGGGCACGACCCGTTCCACCTCGGGCTGGATGGTGAGGAGCTGCCGCATCGCGGCCTCGGCCGCCTGCCCGTCTCCGGCGGCGAGGGCCTCGACGATCCGGGCGTGGTGGGTCACGCAGGACTCGCCGGGACGGTCGCAGCTGATCGTGGGGGCGCCGGACACCTGGAGGGCGGCGCAGACGATGCCGGAGAGGTGCTCCAGCATGCGGTTGCCGGCGAGGTGGATGACGAGGGAGTGGAACTCGGCGTCGGCACGGGAGAACGTGATCGCGTCGCCCTGGCCGAGGGCGTGCCCCATGATCTCCACCATGTCGGCGAGACGGCGCTGCACCTCCTCGCGGCCGTGTCCGGCGGCGAGCCGGGCTGCGAGCGGCTCGATGGTCCAGCGCAGCTCGCTCAGCTCACGGCGCTGGTCGTCGCGCTGCGGCCCGAAGGCCCGCCACTCGATGATGTCGGGGTCGAGGAGGTTCCAGTCCCCGACCGGGCGGACACGGGTGCCGACGTTGGGCCGGGCGCTGACGAGGCCCTTGGCCTCAAGGACCCGGAGCGACTCGCGGACGACGGTGCGGGAGACCTCGAAGCGCTGGCCGATCTCCTCGGGGACGAGCGGACGGTCGGCGCCCAGGTCACCGGAGACGATCATCTGGCCTAGCTGCTGGACGAGTTGGCCGTGGAGGCCGCGGCCCCGGCTGCCGGCGGTGCGACGGCCGACACGGCCCAACTCCGTTTCCCCGGCATCCCAGGAGGGCGCGGCGGGGCGCTCGGGGGCGGGTGCCTCCGCGTAGGGGTAGCGGTCCAGTCCGCCCGGGGCCGCGAGGGGCGCCTCGGTGGGGCGGGCGGCGGTCATCATGGTGTGCGCAAGGGTACTCACGCATCCTTTGTCGGCGCGGCTTCCAGACCCCTTGAGGTCTTTGGTGAAAAGCACACGAAAGGGTGATCGGTGCCCGTTGCCCAATTGACGCCTTATCGGAAGGAAGCGGGCAAATTCCAAGACACCGCGACCGATTGAACCGGATCGAGCCATGTCGGTCAGGACCCGGTCGCGAGTGATCACCTCCTGATGCTCCTCCGCAGCCCTTGAAGCAGAAAGGAGCAGAGCAGGGCGAACAGCGACAACGTGAGGGCGATGCCCATGGGTTGAGCCATGGGCCGCAGGGCCCCGTCCAGCCAGTGACCGGCCTCGCGCGGCCAGTCCGCAGAGGCCAGTTCCCACAGCCGCGCCGGAAACCCTGCGATCGAACGGGGGGAAGGGCCCGCGACGGCCCGTTCGACGAGCGGAGCGATCACGACCGGCACGGCCAGGACGGCCGCCGGGCCGGCGGCGGTGGCCCGGAACAGCCCGGCGGCGAGCAGCCCGGCCCATCCGCTCCCGACCAGCAGCCCTGCCCAAGCCGCGCACACCTCGGGCCAGTTCTCCGGTACGGGGATCAACGCGCCCCCGTAGAAGAGGTGCAGCACCTCCAGGTTGACCACCCCAACCGCCACGGCCAGCAGCAGCGCGGCGCCGGCCGTGACGGCGAGCTTGGCCAGCAGCAGCCCGAGGCGGCGAGGAGCGGCCCCGAGCGCGTGCTGGAGGACCGGATAACGGAACTCGTGCCCGTACGAGAAGGCCCCGAGCAGCCCGGCACCGAACGCGGCGGGCGGCAGCGGCAGCCACGCGGGCCACCCGGCCAGCACCTCCGTCACTCCCGGCCTGAGCCGCGCCGCCACCGCCTCCGCGCAGCTGTACGCGAGCCGCTGTACC
>NZ_JADWYO010000054.1 GCF_022414595.1 Streptomyces sp. MUM 203J
CTCCTGAGCCGCCGGACCGGAGGGCGCCCCGCCGGGCGCCGGGCGCCCGGCGGGCTCAGGCGTCCCGGCCCCAGTCCAGGCGGTCGGCCAGGCCCGCGGCGGTGAAGGCGGCGCGGATGTCGTCGCGGCCCTCGGTGAAGTGGGCCCAGCCGTCGTAGTGGACGGGGACGACGCGGCGGGCGTCCAGGATGCGGGCGGCCTCGGCGGCCTGGGCGCTGTCCAGGACGATCGTCGCGCCGCCGAAGAGCACGGGGAAGCGGGGTGCTCCGGCGAAGAGGAGGGCGGTGTCCACCGGGGCGAACCGCTCGGCTATCTGCTCGACCAGGGCGAGTTGGGCGTTGTCGCCGCTCACGTACACCGTGGGCAGGTCCTCGCCGGTCAGGACGAAGCCGACGACCTGTCCGGTGACCGGTTCGATGGCCTCGCGCGGTCCGGGGCCGTGGATCGCGGGGACCCCGGTCACGGTGACCGTGCCGCCGTCGGGGCGCTTCAGCTCGACGGACTCCCAGTCGGCCAGGCCCTTCGCGTTCCCCCCGAGGCGCTGCCCGCCGCCGGGGGTGGTCAGGGTGAGCGGGACGGTCGCGAGCAGGGCCCGGCCGGAGGTGTCGAGGTTGTCGGCGTGCTCGTCGTGCGAGAGCAGGACCACGTCGACGGGGCCGAGGTCGTCCGGGGCGGCGGCGGACGGGGCGGTCTTGGAGAGGGTCACCCCGGACTCGGTGTAGTCGCCGGGCTTGTCGAAGGTCGGGTCGGTCAGGAAGCGCAGGCCGCCGTAGGCGAAGACGGCGGTGGGGCCGCCGAGGGCGCGGACCGGGAACTGCTCGGCGTGGTGCGGGGACATGCTCGTCACTCCTCATTTCTCACGGATGGAGTGGAAGTTTTCCGTGATGCGGCTCAGGCTAGGCAGGCATCACGGAAAAAGGCAAGCGCTACCATGAGGGAATGAAGGAGACCGCGGTGGCCGACGCCACGCAGGCCGTTCTGCCGCCCGCCCCGGGCGCGGACCGGTACCGCTCGCTGGACTTCGCGGACACCACCGCGACACTGCCCGCGGGCCAGGGGTACGACCTGCTGGCCACCCCCGGATCCGCCATGCGCTGGCTCGCCGCCCAGGAACTGACCGCTTCCGACGTGCGGTTGTACGAGGTGTGCACACTGCGGATGCGCACCCTGCGCGATCACATCCGTGCCGTGTTCGCCGCGCGGGTCGACGGCTCCGCACCGCCCGAGCAGTCCCTGCGGGCGGTGAACGACGCGCTCACGGCGCTGCCCACCGCTCCGCTGCTCGCCTGGGACGGGCCGCGGGGGCCGCACCGCGTGCAGGCGCACCCCACCGACCAGGCCGTGAACCACGCGCTGGCCACGCTCGCCGCCGACGCCGCCGACCTGCTCACCGGCCCGGACGGGGAGCTCCTCGCCGCCTGCGGGTCCGCGCCCTGCGACCGCTTCCTCCTGCGCACCCACGGCCGCCGTCACTGGTGCTCCACCCGCTGCGGCGACCGCGCCCGCGCGGCCCGCGCCTACGCCCGCCGCAGCCGCGCCCCGGAGTGACCCGCCGGACGCCGGTCCGCCGAGCGGGCAGCGCGGACCGGCCCGCGGGGTACGGGCGTCACGTGCGGCGTCACCCGCCGTCGGCCGTCAGGGGGTGCGGAAGCCGCGGAAGGTCACCGGCTTGCGGGTGACGAAGCCGAGCCGCTCGTAGAGCGCGATCGCGCCGGAGTTCGCCTCGGCCACATGCAGGAACGGGCGCTCCCCTCGGCCCAGGATGCGTGTGACCAGCGCACTCACCAGGCGGGCGGCGTACCCGCGCCCGCGCGCCTCGGGCGCGGTGCAGACGGCGCTGATCTCCGTCCATCCCGGAGGCCGCAGCCGCTCTCCCGCCATGGCCACCAGCGTGCCGCCGTCATGGACGCCGAGGTAGGTGCCGAGCTCGTGGGTGCGTGGCCAGAACGGGCCCGGCTGGGCCCGCGCGACCAGGCCGAGCATCTCGGGCACGCTGTCCGCGTCCAGTTCGGCCACCTCGTCCCGGGGCCCGGCGGACGGGGGGCCGGTGGGCGTGCTTCCCGCCCAGATCATCTGGCGGCCTTCGAGAGTGAAGACCGGCTCCCAGTCCGGCGGAGGGGTCGCCGGGCAGCTGAACATGTCGGCGAACCCGCCCGGGCCGAGGAGCCGGGCCAGGTCGTCCCATTCCGCCGGGCCGGGTTCGGTGGAGACCGAGACGAAGGTCGCCACGTCCGGCAGGTATGTCGCGGCCCGGCCGACGCGGCGGGCGAGATGGCTGTGATGGCCGCCGAGCGACGCGCCCACCGGGTCGTCGAGTGCGACGAGGTCGAGGTTCACCGTCGTGCTGGGCCTCTCAGGTGGGTGGGCCGGTCCGGTCGGAGCGATGCCCCGACCGATTGTCGCTCACCGCCCGCCCGGTGAGGACTCCGGGGCGATCTCCTCGATGAGGCCCTCCACCAGCTTCCTGATCTCGTCGCGGATCGGGCGGACCGCCTCGACGCCCTGGCCTGCCGGGTCGTCGAGCTTCCAGTCGAGGTAGCGCTTGCCGGGGAAGACGGGGCAGGTGTCGCCGCAGCCCATGGTGATGCAGACATCGGAGGCCCTGACCGCGTCGACGGTCAGGATCTTCGGCGTCTCGGCGGACATGTCGATGCCGACCTCGCGCATCGCCTCGACGGCGGCCGGGTTGACCTGGCCGGCGGGGGCGGAACCGGCCGAGCGGACCTCGACGCGGTCCCCGGCCAGGTGGGCGAGCCATGCGGCGGCCATCTGGGAGCGCCCGGCGTTGTGCACGCAGACGAAGAGCACGGAGGGCTGGTCGGGCATCGCGGCCTCTCTTGCCGTACGGGGTGGACGCGCGGCACGTGTCACCGTCCAGTGGTGTCAGTCACCGCTGATGTGACAGTATCAGCCCATGATGACGTCAGTCGATGCTGAGCTCATCCGAGTCCTGGCCGACCCGCTCAGACTCCGGATCGTGACCCTGCTCGCCCGTGAGACCCTCTGCACCACCCACCTGGTGGAGGAGACCGGTGCCCGGCAGACCAACCTCTCCAACCATCTGAGAGTGCTGCGCGAGGCCGGAGTCGTGGAGACCGAGCCGTGCGGCCGCTTCACCTACTACCGGCTGAGGCCCGAGGTCATCGCCGTGCTGGCCGGGCAGTTCGCGGAGCTGGCCGAGACCGCTCGCGCCTCCTCCGCCGCCGACAACAAGCGGGCCTGCGCCCCCTGAACGAGGAGTTCCTCTTGACCGCCAGCACCGAGACCGCCTCGGCTGCCGCCATACCCGCAGCCGGACCCGCGCCGGGCGGCGCTCCTCGTACGCCTCTGGTGGCACGGGCCGCCGCCGAACTGGTCGGTACCGGAGCCCTGGTCGCGGTGGTGGTCGGCTCCGGGATCCAGGCCGCCGAACTGACCCGGGACGTGGGCCTGCAACTGCTCGCGAACTCGACCGCGACCGTCTTCGGGCTCGGCGTGCTCATCGCGCTGCTCGGTCCGGTCTCGGGCGCCCACTTCAACCCGGCCGTCACCCTGGCCGAGTGGTGGACCGGGAGGCGCGGCGGCTCCGGGGTCACCGCGCGCGAGGCGGGCGTCTACGTGCCTGCGCAGATCACCGGCGCGATCGCGGGCGCGATCCTGGCGGACGCGATGTTCGGGCGGCCCCTGGTGACCTGGTCCACGCACGACCGGTCGGCCGGGAACCTGCTGCTGGGCGAGGTCGTCGCCACGGCCGGGCTGATCCTGCTGATCTTCGGGCTGGCCCGTACCGACCGGCTGCGTTTCGCGCCGGTCGCGGTCGCCTCGTACATCGGCGCGGCCTACTGGTTCACCTCGTCCACGTCCTTCGCCAACCCGGCGGTGACGGTCGGCCGGGCCTTCACGGACACCTTCGCGGGTATCGCCCCGTCCTCCGTCCCGGCGTTCGTTCTGGCCCAACTGGCGGGTGCGGTCGTGGGGCTGGGGCTGGTCGCCGTCATCTTCCTGCGCGGCAGGCCCGCGTGAGCGGGACCCTCGACGTGGTGGTGATCGGCGGCGGGCAGGCCGGGCTCGCCGCCGGTTACCATCTGCGCCGCCTGGGAGTGGAGTTCGCCGTCCTGGACGCGCAGGAGGCGCCGGGCGGTGCCTGGCGGCACGCCTGGGACTCCCTGCGGCTGTTCTCCCCTGCCGCGTACTCCTCGCTGCCGGGGTGGATGATGCCGCCGCAGCCCACGCAGACGTACCCGGAAGCGGCGCATGTCGTCGCGTATCTGCGGGAGTACGAGCGGCGGTACGAGCTGCCCGTGCACCGGCCCGTACGGGTCGAAGGCGTCCACCGTGACGGCGCCGCGCTGCGGGTGGAGGCCGACGCGGGCACCTGGCGGGCGCGGGCGGTCGTGTGTGCGACGGGCACCTGGAGCCGCCCGTTCCTGCCCTCCGTACCGGGGCGCGAGGACTTCGCCGGGGTCCAGCTCCACACGGTCGACTACCGGGGGCCGCGCGACTTCGCGGGGCGGAAGGTGATCGTCGTCGGGGGCGGCAACTCCGGGGCGCAGATCGCCGCCGACCTCGCCGGCGCGGCCGACCTGATCTGGGTCACCCCGCGCGAACCGCGCTTCCTGCCGGACGACGTGGACGGGCGCGTCCTCTTCGACGTGGCCACCGCACGGCGCCGCGCGCTCGACGAGGGCCGTACCGACACTGGCGGAGTCGCGTCGCTCGGTGACATCGTGGCCGTACCACCCGTACGGGCGGCGCGGGAGGCCGGGCTGCTCAAGGCGCAGCCCATGTTCGACCGCCTCACCGCGACGGGCGTGGCCTGGGCCGACGGCTCGACGGCGGACGCCGACGCGGTCATCTGGTGCACGGGCTTCCGGCCCGCGCTCTCCCCTCTCGCCCCGCTGGGCCTGCGCGGCCCTCGCGGGCGCATCCCCATGCGCGGCACCCGGGTCCTGGCCGAACCGCGCCTGCATCTGCTCGGCTACGGCGACTGGACCGGCCCCGCCTCCGCCACCCTCATCGGCGTCGGCCGCCCGGCTCGCCGGGCCGCCCGCGAGATCGCGGAGCTGCTCGTCAGCTGACGGCGGGGCTGCGGCGTTCGACGAGCACGACGTCACGCCAGCGGCCGTGGTGGCGGCCGATGCGTTCCCGCGTGCCGATGACCCGGAATCCGGCGCGCCGGTGTACGGCGAGACTGGCGGCGTTCTCCGGGAAGATCCCGGACTGGATCGTCCAGATCCCCGCGGCCTCCGTGGACTCGACAAGTGCCGTGAGCAGCACGGACGCGACCCCGCGCCCGCGCGCGCGGGGGTGGACGTACACGGAGTGCTCGACGACTCCCGCGTACGCGCACCGGTCGGACACCGCGGTGGCCGCGACCCAGCCGGCGACGGCGCCGCGCTCGTCGAGCGCGGCGAACCGGTGGGCGGGCAGCCTGGCGGCGTCGAAGGCGCTCCAGTCCGGTGCGGCGGTCTCGAAGGTGGCGTCGCCCCCGTCGATCCCGGCCTGGTAGATCGCCAGGACCTGCTCGGCGTGCTCGGCGGTCATCGGCACGACGCGTGTGCCGGACGGGCGGGTGGTGGCGCTGCACATGTGCGTGGTCTCCGGTCGCGGGGGCCGGGCCGCCGTGGCGGCGCCGGTGAGACGGGTGCCCGTCGCGGCGAGGGCGGACGGCTCGGCGTGGTGGAGGCCCCGGGCGCCGCGCCGCCCGGAGCCGGGCAGTCCGGCCTCCCCGGGTCTCTCCGGGGGCCGTGAGACGGCCGACTGCGGGCCCCCGGCACCGGAGGCGCCGCTCGCGCGCGCATCCGCGTCGACGAGGTCTCGAAGGGCCGTCTGGACTTCGGGAGGCGCCGCTCGCGCGCGCATCCGCGCCCGCGTGGCACGCGACGGCGGAGGGGAGGCGGAGCCGGATCGGGTCGCCGAGGGCCTTGAACGTCTGCACGGTGGGCTCGGACTCCTCCCCGGTCATGGGTCGCTCGGCCAGCGGCGGGCGGCAAGGGGCCGCGGGGCCGTCACAGCCCGCCGGGTGCGGCGCCCTTCGCAGGCGGCACCGGTCCATATTGGCATGTGTCGAAGCAGGAGCGGGGAGCGGGCGCGGTCCGCCCGCAGCGGCACCGCGGACCGTCGCATCCGGAGCAGGAGGTGTGCCCGGCCGGTCCGGCGCCCCGAGGCCGCCCGCCCGCGTGTCCCCTGGCCGGGTACGAGCAGGTCCGCCCGGTCGTCGCCGTGATCGCCGGGACACGGAGCCGGCCGAACCCGTAGCACTCGCCCCCGGGGCGGGGCGGGCGTGGTGGCTCCGGACCGCACGACCGGCCCGAAGCCGCCGAGGGGGCCGGGAGGCGGGTGCCGCAGGGCTCCGGCCAGGCCTCAGACCGGCGGTGCCGCGTCCCGGTCGTGCGGCCGCGGAACCGGTGATCCGGTGACCCGGCTCGGCGGGCCCGCGGCCTCGGCCGGAACGGGGGGACTGCCGGGCCCGGGGGCTGCCGCCCTGGCGGCCCCGCGCCGGTGGGCGGCCAGGGCCAGCAGGGCCGCGGCGAGCGAGACCATGCCTCCGGCGGACAGACCGGCGCGGGCGCCCCAGTGTTCGCTGAGCCAGCCGACGAGCAGCGCGCCCACCGGTGTGGAGCCCTGGACGGTCAGGGTGTAGAGGGCCATCAGACGACCCCGGTAGCGGGGGTCGGCGCCCAGCTGAAGCCGGTGGTTGGCGGCCTGCGCGAAGGAGATCATCGCGAAGCCGGTACCGGCCAGGAGCAGCAGCGCCACGGGGTAGCCGGGAGCCAGCCCGGAGGCGGTCTCCAGCAGTCCGAAGGCGGCGGCGGTGCCGATGACCAGGGCCGCGGACGGGCGGCTCCGCCGGCCCGTGGCGGCGAACGCGCCGAGCAGGGACCCCGCGGCCAGCGCGCTGGCGAGCAGGCCGAACGAGGCGGAGTCCGCGTGGAACACCGTCTTCGCCATCAGCGGCAGGGTCAGCTGGAAGGTGAACCCGAACATGCCGATCACGCCGACCAGCACCAGGGTCAGCAGCAGATCGGGACGCGCTCCCACATGGCGCAGACCGTCCATGACACCGGCCCGGCTCGGGCGCCCGGCGCCCCGGTGGAGTTCGGCCGGATTCATCAGGACCAGCGCGAGCACACTGGCCAGGTAGCTGACCGCGTTGAGCACGATCACCGGCCCGGCGTCGAAGCGGCTGATCAGCAGCCCGGCCAGGGCGGGCCCCACGACCCGCGCCGCGTTGAAGTACGCGGCGCTCAGCGCCGAGGCGTTCGGCAGCAGCGCGGGACCGACCATCTCGCCCACGAACGCGATGCGGGCGGGCGCCTCCACCGCGTTGACGGTGCCCAGCGCCGCCGCGAACACCCAGAGGTGCCACAGCCGCAGCTCGCCCGTCAGGGTGGCCACGGCCAGCAGCAGGGCGAGCGCCCCGGACGCCAGGTTCGCGGCGATCAGCAACAGGCGCTTGTCGTGCCGGTCGGCGAGCCGGCCTCCGTACAGGGTGAGCAGCAGCATGGGGGTGAACTGGAGTGCCGTGACCACGCCCAGCGCGGTTCCGGAGTCGCCGGACAGGGACAGCACCAGCCAGTCCTGGGCGATGATCATCATCCAGGTGCAGGTGACGGACAGCAGCTGACCGGCGGCGAACAGCCGGAAGTTGCGGATGGTCAGGGTTTCGAACGTCCGCCTCAGGAGGTTCACTCCGGCTCCTCGTGCTCGGGCGCCGTGGTGCTCGTCCCGGTCGGCGCGCTCGTGTTCCCGCGGCGGTCAGTCGATGCCGCGGACGATGTGCGGGTCGGCCGGTTCCTCGTGGTCCTCCCCGGCGAGCAGGACCGGCGGTGCGGTGACGGTCTCGTCGAGTCGGACGGCCTCGGGGTCGAGCAGTGCGGAGATCACGTGGGACGACCTTTCCTGGGCGGGAACACGGAAGGCGGGTGCCCCCGGTCGGACCGGGCACACCCGCCAGGGGGCGGACCGCTTCAGCCGCGGGCTGGGGCGGGGGGTGTCGCGAGGGCCTTGAGATAGGCGTCCTCCGGCTGCGCGCCGGACATGGCGGGGCCGTCGTCGACCAGCACGAGCGGCACGGAGGTGACACCGAGCCGCCGCATGCGGTCGATCTCCGCACGTACCGCGGACGCGCCGTCCTCGGGCGGCTCGACCCCGACCTCGGAGGCCAGCCGGGCGAGGGTGGCGGGGTCGCCGATGTTCAGCCCCTCCGTCATGTAGGCGCGGAAGAGACGTTCGGCCATGGCCTCGGCCGCTCCCTGGGACGCGGCGGCGGCGACCAGCCGGTGCGCGTCGAGGGTGTTGGTGTGGACGGCACGTTCGAACCGGATGTCCAGTCCGTCCTCGGCGCCGAAGGAGGTGTCCTCCGCGATGGCGCGGGCGGTGTCCTCGCCGAAGGCCTCCTTGTGGACGTCGAACAGCGGCCGTCCGGTGGCCGGCGCGTCGGGGGCGATCTGGAAGGGGCGGAAGGTCACGTCGACCTGCCCGCCGGAGTCGCGGAAGCGCTGCGCGGCCCGGGAGAACCGGGTGAACGCGATGTAGGAGTGGACGCAGATCAGGTCGAGAACGAACTCGACGGAGCGCTGGGTGGTGGTGTTCGGATCCATGGGTCGACTCTCCGACTTAAACCAAGGTTGAAGTCAAGCTACTGTGAGGCGTATGTCTCAGACGTCCTTCAGCGGGCCGGAACTGACGGTGGGTGAGGTGGCCGCGCGCAGCGGCGTCCAGGCCTCGGCGCTGCGCTACTACGAGCGTGAGGGACTGATCAGAAGCCGCCGTACGTCCGGCAACCAGCGCCGCTACAGCCGGGACGTCCTGCGCCGCGTCGCCTTCGTGCGGGTCTCGCAGCGGCTGGGCATCCCGCTGGCCACGGTGCGCTACGCCCTCGGACTGCTGCCCGAGGACCGCACACCCACCCGCGAGGACTGGGCCTGCATCTCCCGCTACTGGCAGGAGGATCTCGACAGCCGTATCCGGCAGCTCGAACGCCTACGGGACCAGCTCGACGCGTGCATCGGCTGCGGCTGCATGTCCCTCAGCACGTGCGCGCTCGCCAACCCGGACGACCGGCTCGGCGCCCAGGGCCCGGGTCCCCGCAGGCTCATGGCTCCCTAGGCTCCGCCGGGCCGGGGACGGTGCGCCCGAGGCCTCGCGCGCCAGGAGGCACTCCTCCAGGAACGCGAGCGCTCGCAGGTGGTAGCTGCGGGCCGCCCAGCCGAGGCTGATGTTGTGCCCGGCATGGCGCTGGCGCGCCACCGTGACCCTGCGCGTCGCGAGCAGGTCCGTCATCTCCCGTACGGACCGGTCGTCGTGGCACCACCACTGCTCCTGCTCCGCGAAGGTGAGCCGGAGCGGTTGACGGACCCCGGCGGCGATGTCCGGGTACAGCTCCGGCCACCGGGGCAGCTCCTCCGCCTCCAGCGCGGGCACGGGCGCCACCAGCGCACGCCCCAGGGCGAAGGCGCCCGGCGGGTAGAGCCGCAGCGCTCCCCAGTGCCGCCGCCACGCACCGCGCACATCGGCTCCGGGCAGCTGCGGCAGGTCCACCGCGTACCGGCTGCCGAGGCCCGAGACGTCCAGTCCCAGCCAGTCGGCGCCGTGCTCGTGTGCCGCCGCCCGCAGTGCCAGTTTGCCGCCGTTGGAATGGGCCACGACGTAGACGCCGGCGCCCAGCTCGTGGTCGCGGGCGAACGCCGCCAGGGCGAGGTGCAGGGTGTCGGCCTGGTCGGCGAGCGTCTGCCCGGCGGGCAGCGCGGCCGCGGACCGGCCGTAGCCGGGCCGGTCGAGGGCCAGCACGGTGTAGCCGAGGGCCGCTCCGAGTTCCAGCAGCGACAGGCCCGGGCGGGCCCGGCTGTCGAAGTACCCGGCACGCATGCCGCCGCCGTGCAGGGCGACCACCACGGCGCGGGGCGCGGGTGCGTCCGGTTCCGCGAGCAGGCCGGAGATCGGGATGCCGCCGGCATCCAGGACGATCTCGCGGACCCGGCGTTGATCCGCGTGCGCGAGACCGGCCCCGGCCGGGGCCGCGTTCCCGGCGGCGTACCCGTTCGCGGTGTCTGACTCTTCTCGGACGTCGGTCTCAGTTTTCTTCAAGGAGATCCTTCCCACCCCTGACATGCGGCTCAGTAGCGTCCCTGCATGGACATGACCCCACTGCCCGGCGGCGCGGGACCGCGCTGCGCGGACATGCTCAACTCGGTGCACGCGATGGTCTACTTCGCGCCCGATCTCGGTGCGGAACTGGCCGCGTACGGTGTCGACGACCCGGCCGCGGTCTACCTGGCGAGCCGGGCCGCGCCGTGGGGCGCGGTCGGCGCGGGACCGGTCACGGCCTCGTTCAACGGGCTCAAGCACGAGCTGATCGCCCGCCACCTGCCGGCCCTCTGGCGGCGGGTGGATCCCGGCACCGTGCTCACCCTGCGCCTGCGGGCCGTCGACGCTCTGCTGCGACGCCACCTGGGCGACGAGACCGTCGCCTCCGCGGAGATGACCGAGGCCGCGGCGCTCGCACTCCGGGCGGCCGGGGCGTGCGGCCGGAGGGGACGGCCGATGTACGCGGCCCACGCCGACCATCCCGCACCGGACGAGCCGCACCTCGCGCTGTGGCACGCCGCCACGCTGCTGCGCGAGTACCGGGGCGACGGACATGTCGCCGCGCTCACCGCGGCCGGGGTGCTCGGTCTGGACGCGCTCGTCTCGCACACGGCGAGCAGCGACGGCCTGCCGAAGGAGTTCGTCATGGAACGGCACGGCTGGACCGAGGAGGACTGGGCGGGCGCCGAGCGGCGGCTCCGCGACCGGGGGCTGATGGACGGCGAGGGCCGGCTCACCGCTCGGGGCGTACGGATGCGCGCGGACCTGGAGGCCGAGACGGACCGGCTCGACCGGGCTCCGTACGAGCGGCTGGGCGCCGAGGGGGCCGCCCGCCTCACCGAGCTGGCCGGTTCGTTCATCGCGACGGCCGCGGCTGCGGGAGCCTTCCCGGCGGAGCCGGCGGAGCCCACCGCCGCGGCCTGACGGCGCGCACGCACCGGGTGACGCGCCGCCGGACCAGCCGGTGGACCGGGACGGTGCCGTTCATGACTCTGGTCTCTCCTTCCGTGCGAGCGGAGCCGCGCCGCTCCCGCCCGCCGGGTGCCCCGTGCGGTCAGAACGCGACGCCGGCCATCGTCGGCAGCGGTCTGCCGACGGCCGACACGACGTGGAAGGCCAGCTCGTCGAACCGCCAGCCGTCCGTGGTGCGTACCGCGCGGGCGTCGTAGTACCCGCTCACCACGAACGGCTCCCCGGCGTCCCCGCCGTGGTGGAGGTGCGTCGCCACCTGGTGGGCCCGCACGCGCGCCTGGTCGCCGTCCAGTTCGATGATCTCGTTCCCGCACAGGTGGTGGGTCCTGGCCCACCGGGCCTTCGCGGCCCGCTGGAACTCCGCGAAGCCCTCGACGCCCCGGTGGACACCGATGGGGAAGGCGAACCGGACGTCCTCGGTGAACACCGTGCGGTACCAGGAGTCGTCGTAACCGGGCTCGTCGGCCCGGTCCAGCGCGACGACGTAGCGGTTGACGAGATCCCCGATCTCCAGCCGGTCGGCCAGTTCGCTCAGCCGGGCGACGAGCGATGCGACCTGGTCGGAGCGCGTACCGGTCTCGTCGGTCGCGGCGCGTGATGCCATGGGGTGCTCCCGGGGATGTGTGGGGTCGGGTCGGGGACGCTGGGGGTTCAGGCGGCGGCCCGTTCGCGTACCGCCTGCACCAGTGCGGCCTGCCGCAGGACCACGGGGTCCGGTGCGGCTCCGGTGCGGACGGCCTGCGCGAAGGCCGCGACGGTACGGGCGACCTGGTCGTCGGCGGGGAGGCGGACGTCCTCGCTGCCCGTGCTGGTCTCCAGGACGATCCGGGGCGCGGCGTCGGCGGGCGGGGTGAAGGCGCGGTCGACGGTGATCCGGCCCTGGCTTCCCCAGATCTCGTACCGCGAGCGGTAGGCGTGGTCCAGGCCGAAGGAGAGCTGGGCGCTCACTCCGTCCGGGGTGGTCAGCAGCGCGGCACCGGCCGTGTCCACGGCCAGGCCCGGCCCGCTGCCGAGGGCGGCGCCGACGACACGGAGACCGTCACCCAGGAAGTGCAGGGCCGCGCGCAGCGGATACACACCCGTGTCCCACAGCGCCCCGCCGCCGAGGTCGGCGCGGTACCGGATGTCGTGGTCGGCCAGTCGCGGCACGGTGAAGGCCGCGTGGAAGGCGCGGAGTTCACCGACCGCGCCCTCGGCGACCAGCCGGCGCACCGCCGTGTGCTGGGAGTGATGGACGAACATGACGTTCTCCATCAGGGCGAGCCCCGACCGCCCCGCCAGCTCGACGAGCCGGCGGGTGGCGGCGGGGTCGGTGGTCAGCGGCTTCTCCGCCAGGACGTGCTTGCCCGCCCGCAGTGCCGCCTCCGTCCACTCGGCGTGCAGCGCCGCCGGCAGCGGTACGTACACCGCGTCGACGTCGTCGCGGGCGAGCAGCCGGTCGTAGCCCTGCACGGGGCGGGTGCCGAAGCGCTCCGCCAGTTCCCGGGCCCTGCCGGGGTCGCGGCTCGCGACGGCGGCGATCTCGACGCCGCTCGCGGCCGCCATGGCGGGCAGCATGCGGCGCCGGGCGATGTCGGCGCAGCCGAGCACCCCGATGCGTACGGCAGCCATCAGGCGCGCACCCCGGAGGCGTTGAGGCAGGCGAGCAGGGTGCGGGCCTGCACGTTCAGGTAGTGGCCGTGGCGGACCAGGGAGGTCAGCTGGCCGGGGGTGGCCCAGCGGTAGCCGGGGGGAGCGTCGAGCGGGGCCTGGTCCTCGTCGGCCTCGACGAGGAGATAGCGGCTCTCCGCGTTGAGGAACCGGCCGCCCTCCTCGGAGTGCACCGCCTCGTACAGGATCCGGGACGGGTCCGCCCCGAGCACCAGGTCGAGGAACGGCGGACGGTCCTCACCCGTCAGGTGGGCGTGGTTCTCCGGCGTGTACTGGACGGTGGGGCCCATTTCGACGGTGTCCAGGAAGCCGCCCTCGACACGGGCGTGGACGAGGACATGGGGCACGCCCCCGACACGCCGGACGAGGAAGGCGGTGACACCGAGGCCGACGGGCTCGAACAGCGGCTGGGTCCAGCCGGTGACCTCCCGGCTTCCGGCCTGGACGGCGACGGCCACGACGCGGAAGTACCGTTCCGCCTCGTGGTCGATGGACCACTCGCCGCGGCGCCACCCGGCCACCTGGTCGAGCGCGATGCGCCGGGCCCGCACGTCGTGCCGGGAGCGCTCGGCGGTGAACCAGGACAGCAGCTCGGTGTCTGAGTGCAGGGCACCGGTGTCGCCGTCGGGGAGGGGGGCGCAGGCCAGGACGGTCCGCGCGTCCATGTTCACCACGTTGTCCAGGCGCAGCAGTTCACCGATCTGGCCGAGCGTCAGCCAGCAGAAGTCGTCGTAGAGCGGCACCTCTCCGACGGCTTCGACGATCATGTTGCGGTTGCTCTTGTGGAGGAACCAGGAACCGTGCTCCGACTGCAGGACGTCGGCCAGGACCCGCCCCCGCCCGGGCCGGGTGAAGTACTCGATGTACTTCACGTCGGCGCCCTTGTGCACCTTGGTGTAGTTGCTCCGGGTGGCCTGGACGGTGGGGGAGAGCTGGAGCAGGTTGCGGTTGCCGGGCTCCATCTTGGCCTGCATCAGGAAGTGCGGCACCCCGTCGAACTCCTTGACGAGGATGCCGAGGATGCCGACCTCCGGCTGCTTGATGATGGGCTGGTGCCATGCGCGGTGGGGACCGGAGCCGGTGGTGACGTGCAGCCCTTCCACGGTGAAGAAGCGGCCGCTGCGGTGGACGAGGTTCCCGGTGGCGTCGTCGAACGACCAGCCGTCCAGCTCCGCGAACGGGATGCGGTCGACCTGGAAGCGGTGGGCCCTGCGGCGTTCGTCGAGCCACCGGGGGAAGTCGTCGGTGTGAAGCCGGGCACCGGAGGTCTCGGCGGCCGAGCGGGCGATCCGGACGGCGACCGAGGCGTCGGACCGCGGCCGCAGCGTGGACGACGGCGCGGCCGGCGGCCCGGGGGTGAGGGTGGACGGCATGTCGTGCTCCTGGAGGGTCTGGCTGACGGGGTGGGCGGACGGGGCGCGTCGGACGGTCCGGGTCCGCGGGGGACGCCGGGCCGGACGGTCCGGGCCCACGAGGGACGCCGGATCGTCCGGGATCAGCCGCGGGCCGCGATGAACTCCTTGACGGACGCGACGATGTAGTCGGTCATCTCGTCGGTCAGCCCGGGGTAGATGCCGACCCAGAAGGTCTGCTCGGTGATGATGTCGCTGTTGGTGAGGTCGCCCACGACACGGTGCGGCTGGTCGATGTAGGCCGGGTGCCGGGTGAGGTTGCCGGCGAACAGCCGGCGGGTGCCGATCCTGCGGCCCTCCAGGAAGTCGACCAGTTCGGCCCGCCGGAACGGAGCCCCGGGATCCACGGTCAGAGCGAAGCCGAACCAGCTCGGGTCGCTGCGCCGGGTGGCCTCCGGCAGCACCAGGTGCGGCAGCCCGTCCAGGCCGTCGCGCAGACGCCGCCAGTTCCGCTTGCGGGCGTCGATGAACCGGTCCAGCTTGGCGAGCTGGGTGAGCCCGAGGGCCGCCTGGATGTCGGTGGCCTTCAGGTTGTAACCGACGTGGGAGAAGATGTACTTGTGGTCGTACCCGGCGGGCAGGGTGCCCATCTGGTAGTCGAACCGCTTGAGGCACTTGTTGCTCTCGCCCGGCTCGCACCAGCAGTCCCGGCCCCAGTCGCGCAGGGACTCCACGATGCGGGCCAGCGCCAGGTTGGACGTCAGCACGCAGCCGCCCTCACCCATGGCCAGGTGGTGGGCGGGATAGAAGCTGACCGTGGTGATGTCCCCGAAGGTGCCGGTCAGCTGCCCGTCGTACGTCGAGCCGACGGCGTCGCAGTTGTCCTCGATGAGGTACAGGTCGTGTTCCTGGGCGAGCTGGGCGATCTCCGCCACCTCGAAGGGGTTGCCCAGCGCGTGCGCGATCATGATGGCCCGCGTCCTGGGCCCGATCGCCTGCGCGACCCGGTCGGCGGTGGTGTTGTACGTGCCGAGTTCGACGTCGACGAAGACGGGGACGAGCCCGTTCTGCAGGATCGGGTTGACCGTGGTCGGGAAGCCCGCGGCCACGGTGATCACCTCGTCGCCGGGCTTCAGCCGGCGGTCCTGCAGCAGATGCGAGGTGAACGCCGTCATCGCGAGGAGGTTCGCGGAGGAACCCGAGTTGGTCAGGTGCGCCTTGCGGCGCTTCATCCGGCGGGCGAAGCGCGACTCGAAGCTCCGTGAGCTGGGCCCGGCCGCGATGCGCATCTCCAGCGCCGCCTCGACCAGCGCCAGCCGGTCCTCCTCCTCCAGCACCGCGCCGGACGGCCAGATCTCGGTGACCCCGGGCTCGAAGGGCGCCTTGTTCCGGACGTCCTCGTGGTACTTCCTGGCTGCTTCGAGGACCTGGGCCTTGTGGTCGCTCATGACCGGTTCCCTTCTCGGCTCGGGGTGCCGGCGTCGTCGCCGGGGTGCTTGACGGGCTTCCACCAGTGCGTGTTGTCGCGGTACCAGTCGACGGTGTCCGCGAGACCCTGCTCGAAGGGGATGCGCGGGGCGTACCCGAGCTCCCGCCTGATCTTGGTCTCGTCGAGCGAGTAGCGCAGGTCGTGGCCCTTGCGGTCCGCGACCCTGCGCACCATGGAGGCGTCCGCGAAGCACAGGTCGAGCAGTCGCTCGGTGATGTGCAGGTTGGTCTGCTCGTTGCCGCCGCCGACGTTGTAGACCTCGCCGGCCCGGCCCTTGTCCAGAACCAGGGCGATGGCCCGGCAGTGGTCGTCGACGTGCAGCCACTCGCGGATGTTGCGCCCGTCGCCGTACAGCGGCACGGGCAGGCCCTCCAGCAGGTTGGTCACGAACAGCGGGATCAGCTTCTCGGGATGCTGGTACGGGCCGTAGTTGTTGGAGCAGCGGGTGATGGACACGTCCAGGCCGTGGGTGCGCCAGTAGGCGCGGGCCAGCAGGTCGGACGAGGCCTTGGAGGCGGCGTACGGGGAGTTCGGCGCGAGCGGCCACTCCTCGGTCCACGAGCCCTCCGCGATGGAGCCGTACACCTCGTCGGTGGAGACGTGCACGACCCGCCGCACACCGGTGGCCAGGCAGGCGTCGAGCAGGGTCTGCGTGCCGCCCACGTTGGTCCGTACGAACTCGGCGGCGGACTCCACGGACCGGTCGACGTGCGACTCGGCGGCGAAGTGCACCACGGCGTCGTGGCCCGGCAGCAGGGACCGCAGCAGCCGCGGGTCGCAGATGTCGCCGTGCACGAACTCCAGCCGGGGGTGCGCGGCCGGGAGATTGTCCCGGTTGCCGGCGTAGGTGAGCTTGTCGAGCACGGTGACCCGGGTCGACTCGTGGCCCGGGTAGCCGCCGTCCAGCAGGGTGCGTACGAAGTGGGAGCCGATGAACCCGGCGCCGCCGGTGACCAGGAGCCTCATGCCGCCACCTCGACGCGGGTGAAGTCGCCGACGACGAGCCGGTGATGGGGCACGTTCAGCTCGCCCGTACCGACCGTCGCGTCACGGCCGATGAGCGAGTCGCGCAGGTTGCGGACGTGGGAGATCCGTGCCCGGTCCAGCACGATGGAGCCGGACACGGTGCTGGAGCGGAGCTCGCAGTCCCGGCCGATTGAGGTGTACGGGCCGATGTCGCTGTCCTCGACGACGGTGTTCTCCGCGATGATCGCCGGACCCCGGACGCGGGAGCGGACGATGCGTGCACCGGCTCCGACGACGACCTGGTCGTCGACCACGCTGTGCTCGTCGACCTCGCCGGCGATGTGGGCGTCCATCCGGTCCAGGAGGTGCGCGTTGCACTCCAGCACGTCGTCGACGTTGCCGGTGTCCTTCCAGTAGCCGTCGTACTCGCTGGCGCGGACGTCGGCGCCGTTCTCGACGAGCCACTGGATGGCGTCGGTGATCTCCAGTTCACCGCGGGCGCTGGGCTCGATCGAGGCGACGGCCTCGTGGATGGCGGGCGTGAAGAAGTACACGCCGATCAGGGCGAGGTCGCTGCGCGGCTGCCGGGGCTTCTCCACGAGACGCTCGACACCGCCCTCGGCGTCCAGTTCGACCACGCCGAAGGCGCGCGGGTCGGGCACCTTGTGCACGACGACCTGGGCGGTCGGCCGGTTGGCCCGGAACTCCTCCGCGATGGAGGTGATGCCGTCGGGGAGCATGTTGTCACCGAGGTACATCACGAAGTCGTCGTCGCCGAGGAAGTCGCGGGCGATCTCCACGCAGTGGGCCAGGCCCCGCGGCTGGTCCTGCCGGATGTAGGTGACACGGGTGCCGCACTGCGCGCCGTCGCCCATGACATCGGCGATCTCGGGGGCCCAGTCACCGACGATGACGCCGATCTCCTTGACACCGAGATCCTTGATGTTCTGCAGGACGTGCGCGAGCACCGGTTTGTTGGCGATGGGGACGAGCTGCTTGGGCATGGAGTAGCTGAGCGGCCGGAGCCGGGTACCCGCACCGCCCGACAGCACCAGAGCCTTCATGGGGAGTCTCCTCGTGTGAGTGGTCACTTGTGGCGCGCTTCGACGGCCTTGCGCAGAGCGGCGGCCACGGTACGGACGTCTTCGTCGGTGAGCCCCGGGTGCAGGGGCAGGCAGAGCGTCTCGCCGGAGGCCCGGTCGGACGCGGGCAGCACCTGGTCCTCGGCCTGGTAGGCGGGCACCTTGTGCAGGGGCGCGTAGCGGAAGGTGGTGTAGATGCCCGCCGCGTACAGCTCGGACGCGACCTCGTCGCGGATCTCCGGGCTCATCTGGACCCAGTAGAAGTAGTAGCTGGAGTCGTGCCCCCCGGGCAGCGGCGGCGGGGTCCGCACCGCGTCGAGGCCGGCCAGCTCCCGGTCGTACAGGTCGACGATCTCCTTGCGGCGGGCGACGAGCCCGGGCAGCCTGCGCAGCTGCACGGAGCCGATCGCGGCCGTCAGGTCGTTGCCGATGACACGTCGGCCGATCTCCGGGACGTCGAGCTCCCACCAGCGGTGCGAGACCTTGGCGTAGCCGAAGCCGCTGGGCTGGGCGAGCCCGTGGTAGGCCAGCCGCCTGGCCCGCGCCGCCCGGTCCCGGTCCCGTACGTAGAGCATGCCGCCGTCACCGGTGACCATGACCTTCATGGCGTCGAAGCTCCACATGGCGAGGTCCCCGAAAGTGCCGACGGCCTTGCCGTCGACGCGTGACGCGGGGGAGCAGGCGGCGTCCTCGACGAGGGCGACGCCGCGGGCGCGGCACAGCTCGGAGATGCGCACGATGTCGCCCGGGTAGCCGCCGTAGTGCAGCACGATCACGGCCTTCGTGCGCGGGGTGAGGGCGCGTTCGACGTCCTCGGCGGTGGGGTTGAGGGTGCGGGCGTCGACGTCGCAGAACACGGCGCGGGCGCCGGTGGAGCCGATGGCGTTGGCCGCGGCGACGAAGCTGAGCGAGGGCAGGACCACCTCGTCTCCCTCGGCCAGGTCCAGCGCCTCCAGGGCGAGGAAGAGCCCGGCCGTGCCCGAGTTGATGAAGACGACCTGCTCGGGGTCGACGCCGACGTGTTCCGCGAAGGCGGCCTCGAAGGCCTTGGTGCGCGGACCGTGGCCCAGCCAGCGGCTGTCGAACACCTCGGCGACGGCGGCGAGTTCCTCCTCGCCCACGTTCGGCTGGAAGAGATTGATCACGGATGTCTCCTGGTGGGTTGGTGGGGCGAGGCGGGCAGCAGAAAGCCCTGCCCGGCCGGGCGGCGGGACAGGGCGAGAAGGCTCGGACTCCCCCTAGGCGGGAGCACGCGCGGCGAGCTTCTCCAGCTCACCGACCATCTCCGCGGGCAGCGGGAGCGCCGCGATCTCCCGGGACAGCGCCCGGGCGCGCTCGCTGTACGACGGGTCGTTCAGGAGCCGCTCGCAGGCCGCGGCTACCCGCTCGGGGGTGGCCGCGTCCGGGGACATGGTCAGGGCGGCGCCGAAGTCGGCGATGCGCCGCGCGGGAGCGTCGAAGACGACGGCCTCGGGGATGATCAGCTGCGGCACCCCGGCGTCCATGGCGGTCATGGTGGTGGCGCCGCCCGCGTGGTGGACCACGAGGTCGCAGGTGGGGGCGAGGACATCGAGGGGGATCCAGCCGGTACGCACGTCGAGTTCGGCACGCAGCCGGGCGGCGAGCTCCTCGGGGGCGGGAACGACGATCTCGACGTCCAGCGGGGCGATCTGCTCGACCAGGCCCCGCAGGAACGTGAACGTGCGCTCCGGGGTGGCCCGGCTGCCCGCGGTGACGCACACGCGGCGCCGCTCGCCGCGGGTGAGCATCCACGGCTCCACGGCGCGCTGGGTGTTGCCGGGCCGCCATCGCATCAGCCGGCCCGGTGGGGCCTCGGGCGGGGTGAGGGCGGGCGGGCAGATCTCGATGCGCAGGTCCGGTTCCGGAAGCCGGGTGAGGCCGAGGGCCCGCAGTTCCGGCCGGAGTTCGGCCTCGGCACCCCGGTCCTGGGCGTTGGAGTCGTCGGTGTCCCAGGCCTGCCGCACGTACGGGACGCCGAGGTGCGCGGCGAGGAGCGGCGCGGCGTACGACATCGACCCGCCGACGACGAGGTCGGGCCGCCAGCCGCGGGTGATGTCGAGCAGGACCGGCAGGCCGTCGGCGCCCATCTGGGCGAACCAGCGGCCGACGAACGGCCCCTGCCGCTCCAGGTCGCCGGGGATCTCCTTGAGGTTCCCCTCGCGGTCCTTGGTGATGTAGTGCCAGATGTCGTGCGGGGTGACCGCGACGGCGGGGACGCCGGTCGCGGTGACGACCGGCATCATGTCCTCGGTCGAGGCCATGAGGACGTCGTGCCCGGCCCCGCGCACCGCCTGGGCCAGCGGGACGAGACCGAAGATCGTGGCGGGGCTTCCCCCGGGGATGAACAGACACTTCATGTGTTCCTCCTGGGACACGGGGTCAGGCCGCGGCCTGCTCGGGCTCTCCCTGTTCCTGCGGGGAGGGCTCCGGATCGGTGATGCGGACGGCGAGCAGGGTCAGCAGCAGTACGGCGGCCAGTCCCGCGCAGGCCAGGAACCCGGTCGTGATGGACGTGTTGTCGACGAGGGGGCCGAGGATCAGCGGGGAGACGAACTGCCCGGCGAAGGAGGCCGTCCCGGACAGGGCGGTGGCCTGGCCGCGCAGCGCGGGCGGGGCGGTGTCACCGATCAGCACGGTCACGGCGGGCATGAGGATGCCCATGCCGAGGCCGAAGAGACCGTTGCCGACGACGATGAGCGCGGCGTGGCCGGTGAGGCCGAGCAGGGCGAAGGCGAGCGTCCAGGTCACCGCGGTGATCCGCAGCAGCTGACCGTAGCCGAACGCGGCCCGCAGCCTGGCGTAGCCGAAGCCGACCAGGCTCATGGTGACGGACGCCGTGGTGCTGATCAGGGCGACGTGGAAGGGCTTGTCGATGCCGATCTCGGCCAGCCGGAACGGGTTGAACACGGCCAGGCCGTAGAGGAGCAGCGAGGCCGCGATCAGCAGGCCGTAGAAGCCGAGCAGCGCCGGGCGGCGCGCCAGGAGGGGAAGGATGCGCTCCTTGACGGTCCCGGCCGGTGCGGGGGCCGGCCGAGCCGAGGGCAGCGCCGCCAGCGCGAGCAGGCCGAGCGGCACACCGATCAGGTAGATCGCGAAGGGTGCGTGCCAGGACAGCCCGCCGACCGCGCCGGCCAGCAGCGGCCAGACGACACCGCCGAGGCTGATGGCCGTGGACCGCCAGCCCATCACGGTGTCGCGCTGCTCGCCCTGGTAGTAGGAGAGCAGGGCCACCGTGGTCCCGGCGAAGACCGCGGCGGCGCCCACCCCGAAGGCGATACGGGTGGCGATCAGCGCCGCGTAGGAGTCGAGGAACGCGCCCGCGCCGCCGGCCAGCCCGTACAGCACGAGCCCGCCGGCCAGCGGCACCCGGACGCCGAAGCGGTCGATCGCCCAGCCGACGGCCGGGCTGGCGATGGCGATGGACAGTCCGTGAGCGGTGAGGATCATGCCGGCCGCGGTGCCGCTGAGCCCGAGGTCGTCTCGGATCACCTCCAGCACGGGCGCGACGACCGCCCCGGCCATGACCGTGAGTGTCGAGGCCAGCAGAAGGATCGGCAGCACGGCGCCGCGTCCGGCGCTCGTTGGGGACTTCATGGACGACTCCTGGTTCAGCGTGCCGCGGTGTGCGGAGGAGGGGCGGTGCGGTGGGCCCGTGGAGGCCGTCAGGCCGGAGGGCGCCGGCCCCAGGCCGAGACGAGCAGCGTCGTCATGTCCTGCTTCCGGGGATCTCCGAGCGAACCGACGAACTCCGCGAGCCGGTCGGCGGTGACCACGCCGTTCTCCACGAGGACGTGGCCCTCCTGGCCGAGGCGCAGGCCGATCAGTTCGTCGTCGACGGCGGACTGGCCGGGCCCGGCCGGGGTGATCCGGGAGGACACGGACGTCAGCCCGGCCGAGGCGAGGGTGGCGGGCAGCCGGCGGCCCCACCACAGGTCCGCGCCCTGCGCGCGCATCCGGTTGAGGTAGCCCTCCAGCAGGGTCCGGCCGACCGTGCTGGGAGCGTCCTCGGGCGGGAGGTAGTAGAAGTCCTCGACGACCAGCCAGCCGCCCGGGGCCAGCCAGTTCACGGCCCGCTCCAGCACGGCCGCGGGCTGTGGGAGATGCTCGAACACCGCCCTGGCGAGGACGAGGTCGAACGATCCGGGCGTGAAGTCCGCCTCGGAGAGATCGGCTTGGCGGAGAGTCAGGTTCGGCACCGGGTCGGCGTGGACCGCCCTGAGGTGGGAGGTGTCGATGTCCACGGCCAGGACCGTTCCCAGATCCGCCTTCCGGGCGAGCCAGCCGGACATGGACCCGCCGCCGGCGCCGATCTCCAGGCAGCGCCAAGGCCGTTCGAGGGGGAGCCCCTCGATGATCTTCCGGGTCCCCGGATCGTACTTCTTCTCGAACAACTGGACCTGGTCGAGCGGTGAGACCTTGCCCTGGTTCAGGGAACCCGTGCTGTGGGTCCTCGGTGCGGCGGTCTGCGTCATCTGTCTCCCTCTCGGTGCTCTTCGCCCTTGTCGCGGCCGCGGCTCAGCGGCTCTGCCCCGGCGCCCCGATGTCGGCGGCCACCGTGCAGAGCAGGAACGCCGGCGGAGCGGTCTCCAGCCGGGACACCTCCTCCAGTCCCTCGTGGAGGTCCGGGTGCCCCATGTAGGAGTCGTACGCCTCCTCGTCCACCCACATGGGGCAGTTGACGAAGGTCGTGCCGTCCCGCGAGACGTAGGGCGTCGCGGAGACGAACCCCGGCGACGTCCTCTTCCAGCGGCCGCTCCGGGCCAGCAGCCCGAGCACGGTGCGGGCGGATCCGGGCCCGTCGAGGCGGCGGACGGCGAATCCGACCAGGCCCGGTGCGCGGTCCGCCGCCGGTCCCCGCACACCGGCCGCGGGGACACCGCTGCACACGCGCGCGGAGAGGACCTCCGGCCGCTCCGAGAGCGTGTGCAGGACACTCCCTTCCGGGTGGTGCGGGAAGGAGGCCAGGTAGTGTTCCTCGCTGGCCCATAGGCCGGACTGCACCACGGTGGTCCCGTCGACGCCGACATGGGTCCGCGCGGACAGGAAGCCGTCGGTGTGCCGGACCCACCGGGTGACCTCGGCGGTGATCAGGCCGACCAGCTCCCGCGCGGCCTGCGGGCTCGCGGTGCGCAGCATGCCGAAGGTGACGAATCCCGGCTCGGTGACCGGCCCGTTCGTCGCTGTCATGGCTCGCTCCCCTTGTCGTGGGGCCGGGTCAGTGGACCCGGATGATCTCGTAGTGCCCCTGCTTGAGGAGCATGCGGCCGTCCTCGGCGCTGCTGAGCCAGTCGATGATCACGTACCGGCCGGGCTGCAGCGGCAGCCGGAGCACCGAGGAGACGCCGGAGGACATCGGCAGGCCGCCGGGCCCTTCACCGAGCGGCCCGGGGTCCTCCGGGAACCGGCCGCTGTCCCCGAACTTGTCGAACCAGGCGACCAGTTCCTCCTCCGTCACGCCGTCCGGCAGCGGGAAGAAGATCGCCTCCGCGGGCTGGCCCTCGGGCATGGCGTTCCTGAAGAGCAGCGGCCGGCCCGCCCGCACGGTGCCGGTGACCTCGTAGCGCGGCGCGCCCTCGGTCATCCTGGCCGTGACGACGGCGCCGACGCCGGGCGCCGAGCCGTGGGGCCGGCCCTCGACGGCGAGGGTGCGGTACCGCGGCTGGGCGTCACGGATGTGCCGGTAGTCGAAGAGGAAGTAGCGACCGGGGTTCAGCTTCTGGGTGAACGTGGCGGGCCGGTCGGGGTAGATGACCGTTCCGCCCAGCAGGTCGGCGGTGGACAGCATCTCCTCGCTGCCCTCGACGATGTCCGGACCGTGGGCGTTGATGATCTTCATCAGGGTGCTGCGGAACTGCTCCCACGTCACGCCCGGCCGGGGCCGCGCGAGGCCGATCCAACCGGATGCGGTGTCCGTGGTCGTCGTGCGGAAGGTGACGATGCCGGGGGCGAGGGTCGCAGGAGCGTGCAGGGAGGTCGCGGTGGAGCTGACGCTCACCGTGCGGACGCCCGCGGTGTGCTCCGCGGCGGCCCGCACGGCCGGCGGCGGAGCCGCTGCCGCGGGGGTGACCGCGTGGGCGGTCGCGGGGACGGTCAGGACGCCTGCCAGCAGCGTGGCCAGGGCGGTGGCGATCCGGACGCGGAAGGCGGTGGACCCCTTCTCGGCCCGGCGGAGGGGACCGGGGGCCGGACGGGAGGCCGGGCGGGGGCTCATCTGGGGAACTCCGTTGTGGGGCAAAGGACCTGGAAGCCCGGTGGCGGGGCGTGGACGCCGGGCGTCGGCGGAGGGGCCGACACCCGGCGGGATCGTGCGCGGGGGGTGTTTCCGGCGCGGCGGGTGTGCTGCAGGCGCGGATCGGGGCGGAGTCCGGCGCGGAGCGGCCGCCGCGTGGGCGCAGCGGGAGATTCAGCGCTTGTACGGACGCTTCCCCCGGGCCTCGCGCAGCGCCTCGGCCCACCAGCCGAGCTGGTTCAGCAGGTTCTTGGCGGCGTCCTCGCTGCCCTCGGGGCTGACCGGCCGGCCGTCCTTCTCGAAGTCCGTCCAGGCGTTGTGGAAGCTGAGCATGTCGCGCACGGTCGTGGCGTGGACCTCCGCGAACACCTGCCGCAGGTGCTCAGAGGCGCGCAGGCCGCCGCCCATGCCCCCGTAGGAGACCAGGCCGACCGGCTTGGCCATCCACTCGTCGAAGAACCAGTCGACGGCGTTCTTCAGCGAGGACGGGAAGGTGTGGTTGTACTCGGGCGTGACGACGGCGAACGCGTCCGCCTCCTGGAGCCGGGCGCTCAGCCGCTCCTGCACCGCGTTCGTCTCGGCGTCCGGTTCCTCGCCGAACGCCGGCATCTCGACCGGCAGCGGGAACTCCTTCAGGTCGATCAGGTCGACGGTGAAGTCGCCGTGCGCCTTCGCCTGCTCCACGAACCAGTTCGCCACGGTCGGACCGAAGCGCCCGCCGCGCACGCTGCCGATGATGACGGCGAGCTTGATGGGATTCTCGGACATGTGAGACCTCTCGAATTGCAATGAAGCCGGGATGGCCCGGCTCTGGGAAATACCGCCGGACGCCCGTTGTTCAGTCGTGCACGGTGACCGGCGCATTCTCACGCCAGGTGCGGGGTCCGCGGAATCCGGACTGCCGCTCGGGCCGACGCCAGCCGGCGGTACGCTGTTCACCCTGCTCGGCACCGTCCTCCGCTGTGCGCGCCGCGGTCACGGCGAGCACCACGGCGGTGAGCGCCGCCAGTTCCTCGGCGCTCGGAGAGCCTTTCTCGACGCGGATGAAATGGTCCTGGCCGGACGTATTCATAACTGACCCCCTGGCAGCGGACAAGACACATCAGCTGACTCTAGTAACCAGCTTCTTCGGCTCGGAAAGGAACTTCAAGAGGCCCCGGTACATATCCCGGTGAAGTCCTGCAAGTTTCTGTCCGGATGTCAGAAGCCGGTGAAACGGATGTCACGTACGCGCAAACCGACGGGTGTCAGGCGGCGTCGATCTGGGCCGCCACCCGGCAGAGGACGTACTCGGGCGGGGCGACTTCGAGGCGCGCCAGCTTCTCCTGTCCCTCGGAGATCCGCGGGTCGGCCATCCACTCCCGGTAGGCGGTCTCGTCGGTCCACGTGGGGTAGTTGACGAGGGTGGTGCCGTTCCGGTCGACGCAGGGCGTGGCCGAGACGAAGCCGGGGTGGTGCCGTTTCCAGGCGCCGCTGTCGGCCAGCATCTCCAGCACGGCGTCGGCCGCCGCGCGGTCGCCCAGGTGCCGTGTCGCGACCACGGCGACGCCGGGCCGGGCGTGCGCCGCGGGGCCCTCCAGCCGCGGGGCGGCGGGACTGCCCCTGAAGACGGTCGCCGCGAGGACACCCCGCCGGGTGCCCAGGGAGCGCAGCAACCCGCCCTCCGGATGCTCCTCGAAGGAGGTCCGGTAGGTCTCCTCGTCGGTCCACTCCCCGCGGTTGACCACGGTGGTGCCGTCGGTGCCGACGTGCACACGCGAGGAGACGAATCCCGGGGTGTGCCGCACCCAGCGGGTCGTCTCCCCGGTCAGCAGCCCGACCAGGGCGTCGGCCGTCTCGGGACCGTCCGCCCGCAGCATGCCGAAGGAGACGAAGCCGGGCTCCGCGGCGGGCTCAGCGGAAGTCATCGGCGCGCTCCTCGGCCCAGGAGCGGAAGGTCCTGGCCGGCCGGCCGGTCACGTCCTCGACGACGGTCGAGCCGAGTTCCGCCTTCTCGGTGATCATGGAGAAGTAGTCGAGTGCGCCGTCCGCGTACGCGGGGGGCCAGCCGGACGCCACCATCGCCGCGCGGGCCGAGTCGTGTTCCACGTCCTGCCAGTGCAGCTCGCGTCCGACGACCTCACCGATGATCCGCACCTGCTCCTGCTGGGACAGCTCCTCCGGCCCGGTGACCAGGTACTTCCTCTGGGTGTGTGCTCCGGTGAGCAGCGCGGTCACCCCCACCGCGGCGAGGTCCGCCTCGTGCACCGAGGTACGCACGGCGGCGCCGTAGGGGAAGCGGACCGTGCCGTCGTCGCGGATCTGCCCGGCGAACCCGAGGGCGTTGGCCATGAAGCCGGTGGTACGGAGGAAAGTCCAGTCGAGGGCGGTCGCCTCCAGCAGCTCCTCGATGTACGCGTGGCAGTTGTTGTCCACCCGCTCCAGACCGATGTGGACACCCACCGACGAGACGAAGGCGACCCTGCGGGTGCTCTCCTCGATCTTCTTGGTGACGGCCGGGGCGGTCGTGACGTCGGTGGTGAAGAACGGCCACATCAGGAACACGCCGTCGACGCCGTCCAGGGCCGCGTCCAGGCTGTCCGGGTCGGTGAGGTCACCGTGGAACAGTTCGGTGCCCTCGGGCAGCCGTCCGGTGTTCGGGTCGTCCTTCAGCACCAGTGCGCGCACGGCGGCGCCGGCCTCCAGCAGTTGCGCGGCCGCGTGCGGTCCGACGTTTCCGGTGGCGGCCGTGACCAGGAAGGTCTTCTTCTTCGACATGGATGTCCTCGTGTGATGGGTGGTTCGGCGGGGCGTGGGCGGGCGTCCGGGAGGGCCCGGGGTCACTGCGGGGGGTTGCCGTGCTTGCGGGAGGGCAGGTCGGCGTGCTTGGCGCGCAGCATGGCCAGCGATTTGATCAGCACCGTGCGGGTGTCCCGGGGGTCGATCACGTCGTCGATCAGTCCGCGCTCGGCGGCGTAGTACGGGTGCATCAGCTCGGCCTTGTACTCCTTGATGCGCTGCTGCCGCACGGCCTCCGGGTCGTCGGAGGCGTTGATCTCCCGGCGGAAGATGACGTTGGCCGCGCCCTCCGCGCCCATCACCGCGATCTCGTTGGTGGGCCAGGCGAGAGCCAGGTCCGCGCCGATCGAGCGGGAGTCCATGACGATGTACGCCCCGCCGTAGGCCTTCCGCAGCACCAGGGAGATCCGCGGCACGGTCGCGTTGCAGTACGCGTACAGCAGCTTGGCGCCGCGCCGGATGATGCCGTTGTGCTCCTGGTCGACGCCGGGCAGGAACCCGGGCACGTCCACGAGGGTCACCAGCGGGATGTTGAAGGAGTCGCAGAACTGGACGAAGCGGGCCGCCTTCTCGGAGGCCTCGATGTCCAGCACTCCGGCCATGGCCGCGGGCTGGTTGGCGACGATGCCGACCACATGGCCGTCGAGCCGTGCCAGCGAGCAGACGATGTTGCCGGCCCAGGCGGGGTGCACCTCGAAGTGCTCGCCGTTGTCGACGATCTCCTCGATCACGGCGCGGATGTCGTACGACTGGCCCGGCTCCGCGGGCACCAGGCTCAGCAGCGCGTCGGTGGCACGGTCCACCGGGTCACCGGCGTGTTCCACCGGGGCGAGCTCGCGGTTGTTGGAGGGCAGCAGGGACAGCAGGAAGCGGACGTCCTCCAGGCAGCTCTCCTCGTCGTCGTACGCGAGGTGCGCGACACCGGACGTGCCCGCGTGGACGTCCGCGCCGCCGAGGCCGTTCTGAGTGATCTCCTCGCCGGTCACCGCCTTCACCACGTCCGGTCCGGTGATGAACATCTGGGATGTCTCCCGCACCATGAACACGAAGTCGGTGAGCGCCGGAGAGTAGGCGGCGCCGCCCGCGCACGGGCCGAGCATCACCGAGATCTGCGGGATGACACCGGAGCAGCGGGTGTTGCGCTGGAAGATGCCGCCGTATCCGGCGAGCGCGGTGACGCCCTCCTGGATGCGCGCTCCGGCGCCGTCGTTCAGCGACACCAGAGGGGCGCCCGCGGCCTCGGCCAGGTCCATCACCTTGTGGATCTTCTCGGCGTGCGCCTCTCCGAGGGCACCGCCGAAGATCCGGAAGTCATGGGCGTACACGAAGACCGTGCGGCCGTGCACGGTGCCCCAGCCGGTGATGACGCCGTCGCTGTACGGCTTCTTCGCCTCCAGTCCGAATCCGGTGGCGCGGTGCCGACGCAGTGGCTCGATCTCGTTGAACGAGCCTTTGTCCAGCAGCAGTTCGATGCGCTCATGCGCGGTGAGCTTGCCCTTGGCGTGCTGCCGCTCGGTGGCGGAGGGGTCGAGCCCCGCCCGGGCGGCTTCCTTGATGGCGCCGAGTTCGTCGAGCCGTTCCTGTACAGGGTGCGTGGTCATGCTGATCCCCCAACTCCAGGTAGGTGAAAGGTCGGACGGCTTCAGGCGGCGGCGACCGCGCCGAGTGCCTGGTCGAGTCGGCGCGCGTCGTCCGTCGTACGGACCCGCGCGCCCGGTGCGATGCGGCGGCACAGCCCGCCCAGTACCCTGCCGGGCCCCACCTCGACGAACCGGTCCACGCCGGCCGCGGTGAGGCGCTGTACGGTGTCCGTCCACCGCACCCGTCCGCTGAGCTGGCGGCGCAGCACGGCGGCGGCCTCGGCCGCGTCGGTGACGGGACTCGCGGTGGTGGCGGAGAGCACCGGGATCTCCGGGGCGCGGAACGCGGTCCGGGAGAGGGCCTCGGCGAACTCCGCCTCGGCGCCCGCCATCAGGCTGCTGTGGAACGAGACGTGGACGCCGAGGTCGACGACCCGGCGGGCGCCCGCCAGGCGCGCCTCCCGCATCACCCCGGAGACGGCCTCGGCCCGCCCGGACACCGGCGCAGATCCGCTTCAGGTCCGCCGGGCCGAGGCCGATGACGGCGGCCATGCCGCCCGGCGCCCGGTCGTTGACCGTGGCCATCAGTTCCCCGCGCAGCCGCACCAGCGACAGGGCGTCCCGCCAGTCGAGCGCCCCGGCGCACACCAGCGCCGCGTACTCGCCCAGACTGTGCCCCGCCACGACGTCCGGCCGCACTCCGTGCCTGCGCAGCACGTCGAGCGTGGCCAGGCTGGTGAGGAACACGGCGGGCTGGGTGACGGGGGTGTCCTGGAGGGCGGTGGCAGGCCCTTCCCAGCACAACTGGGACAGGGGGAGCCCGAGCAGGTCGTCGGCGGGGCGGTAGTACGTGTCGACGAGGTCGGGCCAGCGTTCGACGAGGTGGCGCCCCATGCCGACGCGTTGGGATCCCTGGCCCGGGAAGACGAAAGCGGTCCTGTTCATGGCGTACGCCTCTCTCCTTCGGTCCTTCGGTGGGGCGGCTGCCGGCCTGGGGCGGGGGAGGCGGTCACACCGCCCGCTCCTCCCGCGCCGACGCGTCGAAGAGGGCTGCGACGTCGTCGGTGTACAGCCACTCCATGGCCAGCCGGCGGACCGTGGCCCGGACGGGGGCGACGCCCTTGACCGCGACCGCGGCGGCGTGCCGGGGGCCGCTCGGGATGTCGATCACCGACCAGCCCGCGGGCCGCCGGGCCGGGTCCGCGCCGAGGTAGTCCGCGGACGGGGAGCGGCTCAGTCCGGTGCCCAGTCCTTTGAGGTACGCCTCCTTGCGCGTCCACAGCCTGCTGAACAGCTCCTGCCGCTCCGTCTCGGGGACGCGCGCCAGCTCCTCCCGTTCGCCGGGGTGCAGGGCCTCGGAGCAGATCGCGACGGTCTCGGCGCGGGGCAGCTTCTCCAGGTCCGCGCCGACCGTGACCGCCGCGACGGCCACCAGGGCCAGTCCGCTGCTGTGCGAGAGGGAGAAGTGCAGCGGCGGGTCCGGCGTGGCGACGGCGGGCCTGCCGTGCGACTTCCCGCAGCAGGGGCAGGGCTCGCGCACGAAGGTGACGTCGCGGGCCGCGATGCCGAGATACGCGCCGAGCAGCCGGCGCAGGGCGAGGTGCGCCGAGGCGTACAGCAGCCCGTCGGCGGGACGCACGAAGGAGGCCGCGCGGTGCCGTTCGTTCCGGTCGAGCGGGGACAGGTCCAGCGAGGCCGCGCCGCCGGTCTTCGGGGGCCTCACCAGCCACAGGTCGAGTTGCCCGGGCGCCACCGCGGGCGAGGTGAGGACCGGGGCCGGGCCCGTCATGCCGTGGCCGTGGCACCGACGTGCCGGGGCAGGGTGTGGGCGGGCGCCGGGTACGGGTGGGAGTGGCCGTCCCCGCCGAGCTGCCCGGCGAGGCAGTCGATCAGCTCGGCGGCGCTGTTGGCGAGCAGCAGCCGCTGCAGGTTGACCTCGACGTGCAGGGCGGCCTCCATGCGGTGCTGCAGTTCCATGCCGGTGATCGAGCCGATGCCGAGGCTCCGCATGGGGCGGCCGGTGGTGTCGATCAGCTCGGGGGCCACACCGAGGACGCGGCCGAGTTCCTCGCGCACGTACCGGTCGATGACGCGGGTGCGCTCGGGGAGCGGGGCGGAGGCCAGGCGGGCCGGGTCGGGCGGGTCCACCGCGACCGGTGGGCCGGGCTCGGGGTCCCAGTCCTCCCAGTCGTCCCAGTCCCAGCCCCCTTCCATGGTGTGCGTGGGGGTCATCTCTCGTTCTCCAAAGTCGGGTTGAGGGGACGCTCACGGCGGGGCAGCACGCCGCCGAGGGCGATGATCAGGCCCAGTGCGCCGACGGCGGTGACCAGCAGCAGCGCGGCACGGTGGCCCATCGGCTGCAGCGCCGCCACCAGGGCGAGCACCAGCACGGCGCCCAGCTGGACGGCGGTCTGGTAGATGCCGCTCGCCTCGGCCTGGCGTCCGGCCGGGACGGCGGAGGTCGCCTGCAGGTGCAGGGCGGTGAAGCAGAGGACGAAGCCCGCGCCGACCAGCAGCATCGAGGGCAGGACCCCGGTCGTGTAGCGCACCGGGGCGTCGAGGCCGGCCAGCAGCGCCGCCTGGCCGAGTGGCGGGAACACCGCGCCGAGCGCGATGAGCCGGGCCGCCCCGAAGCGGTTCACGAGCCGTCCCGAGTGGAGCGCGGACACGGCGAGGGGCACGCTCGCGGGCAGGATCGCCAGCCCGGTCTGCAGGGCCGACCAGCCTGCCGTTCGCTGCAGGTGCACCGTCACGACCAGGAGCATCCCGAGATACGACCCGTTGAGGGCCGCCGCTCCGAGAGCCGACCTGACCAGGGGCCTGTTGACCAGCAGGTCGAGCCGGACCAGCGGCGTACGGGTGGTCAGTTCGTGCCGTACGAAGGCGGTCAGGAGCACGGCCGCCCCGAGGAGGGCCAGGAGCGTACGGGGATGGACCCAGCCGCTCGCCGGGACGGAGCCGATGGCGAGGACCAGCAGCACGACGCCGCCGGTCAGGGTGAGCGCTCCGGCCGCGTCGTAGTGGCGGGGCCGCTCGGGGTTCGGGGCGTCGCGCGGGATGAGCCGCAGACCGCACAGGAACAGCAGCAGGGCGATCGGCGCGGGGAAGGCGAAGGTCCACCTCCAGTCGGCCTCGGTGAGCAGGCCCGACAGCAGCAGGCCCGCGGAGAAGCCGCTCGCGCCGAAGAGGGTGTAGACGGACACGGCCCGGCCGCGGGCACGTCCTTCGGGGAACGTCGCGGCGATGATGGCGAGCCCGGTGGGCGCGGTGAGCGCGGCGCAGAAGCCCTTGAGCAGGCGGGTGGCGACGAGCGGCAGGACACCGTCCGCGAACGCCGAGGCCAGGGAGGCCGCGGCGAAGACGAGCAGGGCCGCGAGGTAGACCGGACGGCGGCCGAGCACCGCGACGACCCGGGTGCCGAACAGCATCAGGGCGCCGAAGCCGACGGCGAAGGCGGTGACCACCCAGTGCACCTGACGCGCCGGGATGCCGAGGTCGGCGCCGATCGCGGGCAGTGCCACGACCGCGACGGAGACCTCCAGGGCGTCGATGAGCATGTTGCCGGCGAGGACGAACAGCAGGCCCCACAGGGCCGGGCTCCAGCGGGCGTCGGACATCGTCCGCCCGCGGGCCGGGGTGCTGGTCGGAAGCGTCATGGTCCCATCCCAGAGGTTCTGTTCCGTCGGGGGTCGTCCGGTCGGGGGTCCGCCGGACGGGGCGTGGGCCGGGCCGGGTGACGGGACCGGGGGGAGGGGTCCGGGTCACCCGGCCCGGAGCGGGTGGGGCCGGCCGCGAGGAAGGGCTTGCGGCCGGCCGGGCCGGCGCGCCGGGCGGGGGGAGTGGGGCGCGCCGACGGCTCTCAGCCGAGCAGCGTGCCGCCGCTGGCGTCGATGAAGGCGCCGGTGATCCAGCGGGCGTCGTCGGTGGCGAGGAACGCCACCACGTCGCCCACGTCCTGGGGTTCGCCGACGCGGTTGAAGGTGGACAGGGCGGCCATCTGCTCGACGACCTCCGGGATGTCGAAGGCCGGGTTGCCGTTGCGCGTGATGCCGGGGGCCACGCTGTTGACGGTGATCCCACGCGGGCCCAGTGCCTTGGCGTAGTGCAGGGCGAGCATCTCGACGGCGCCCTTGGTCATGGCGTACGCGATCTCCTGCGGGTTCGCGAAGCGCGTGAGACCGGACGAGATGTTGATGATCCGCCCGCCGTCCGGCATGTTCTTCAGGGCCCGCTGGATGATGAAGAACGGCGCCTTGGCGTTGACCGCGACGAGCCGGTCGAACTGCTCCGGCGTGGTGTCCTCCGGGGCCACCCCGCCCATCACCCCGGCGTTGTTGACCAGGATGTGCAGGTCGGTCGCGCCGGTGCGCTCCTTGAGGCCGCTCTCCAGGCCGAGGAACAGTTCGTGCACGTCGCCGGAGACGCCCAGTTCCGCGCGGACCGCGAAGGCCCGGCCGCCGTCCTTCTCGATCGAGGCGACGACCTCGTCGGCCGCCTCCCGGTTCGAGGAGTAGTGAACGGCGACCAGCGCGCCCTCCCGTGCCAGCCGCTCGGCCGTGGCCCGGCCGATGCCCCGGCTCGATCCCGTGACGAGTGCTGTCTTTCCGCTGAGCCTGCCCATGTCGTGTTCTCTCCGCTTCGTTGACGTGTGGGGCGCGGCCGGGACCGTTCCGGTCGCGGCCGTCGCGCCGGCCGCGGAAGGCGCCGCGGCGATGAGCTCCGGGGCGCCGAACCAGCGGCGCAGCGCGGTGGTGAGATCCGACTCGCCGTCGGATCCGGTCCAGGCGATGTGGCCGTCGGGGCGTACCAGGACGGCGGCGGCGCCCGCCAGGGCGTCCTGCCCGCCGACGGGTCCGGCGGCCACCGTGTCCACCAGACCGGCCCACGGGGCGGCCGAGGCACGCAGCCCGGCGGCGCGGTCCGCGTCGGCGGACAGGTCGAGCAGCAGTCCCCGCCCGGAACGCAGCAGCGCCAGGCTGGTGGTGGGACCGTCCTCGGTGGTGAGGCCGAGGTGCGGGAGGCGGGCACCGAGCAGCGGGTGACCGCCCGGCCCCACGTCGTACCGGACGTCGAGGCCGGAGATCATGCCGGCCAGGTGGGTGCGGACGTCCTCGTGCCGCACCAGCTCCGCGACGACCTCGCGGGCCGCCTCGACCTCCTCGCCGCCGAGCAGCAGCAGGGACTGCGCCCCGATGTTGCCCAGGGTCCGGCGGCCGACCGCGTGCCGTTCCGTGTGGTAGCTGTCCAGCAGGCCGTCCGGGCCGCGTTCGCAGACCTGGGCCGCCAGTTTCCAGCCGAGGTTGACGGCGTCCTGCAGCCCGAGGTTGAGCGCCTGGCCGCCGATCGGCATCTGGGCGTGTGCGGCGTCGCCGGCCAGGAACAGCCGGAAGTCGCGGTACCGCTCGGCCTGGCGCGACACGTCACCGAAGGCGTTGACCCAGATCGGGGTGCCGCCGCTGATGTCCTCGCCGGTGACCCGCAGCCAGGCGGCTGCGAGTTCCTCGAACCCGGGTTCGCCGGTACGCGGCCCGGCCGTGCGCCCGTACTCGTGCAGCATCACGCGCGTCACTCCGTCGGGACGGCGCGCTGCGATGGCCAGGCCGCGTTCCAGCCGCTGGAAGCGGCGGCCGGGGATGTCGATGCCGGCCACGTCGGCGCGGATCAGCTCGCGCGTCGCGTCGGTGCCGGGGAAGTCGAACCCGCCGAGGCGGCGTACGGTGCTGTGCTCCCCGTCGCACCCGACGACGCACTTCGCGCGCAGCCGTACGGGGCCGTCGGGGCCGTGCACGACCGCCTCGGCGTGGTCCCGGGTCACGGTCAGCTCGCGCAGCTCGTGGCCGCGCAGCAGGACCGCGCCCAGGCCGGTCGCCCAGTTCCCGAGCAGTTCCTCGGTGCGGACCTGCGGGACCTTCCACTGGCCCGGGTAGGGGCCGGGGAGGGTGAGGTCGAGCGGAACGCCGCCGAAGTGGCCCATGACGTCGTTCGGCACCGGGCCCAGCTCGTCGAGCAGGCCGCGGCTGTCGAGGATCTCCATGGTGCGGGCGTGCAGGGTGGACGCCCGCGATTCCGTGGTGGGGGCGGCCAGCCGCTCGACGACGACCACCTCCGCTCCGCCCAGCCGCAGCTCGCCGGCGAGCATCAGCCCGACGGGTCCGGCGCCGACCACGACCACCTGGGTCTCCGTGAAGTCCTGGGCCATGGTCAGCGCTGCTGCTCGGCGTGGTTCTTGGCGTACCCCAGGGTGGCCCGGCTGTTGGTGCTCAGGGCGGTCCGCACGTACTCCCTGGCCTCCGCGACGCCCGCCTCGGGGCCGAGGATCCTGGTGATGTTCTCGGTGTTGAGCACGACGGTGTGCTGCGAGGAGGCGGCGACGCCGTCCTCGTTCTCCGTGAACGTCCAGTAGCCGGTGTGCAGGGACATCAGCGCCGGAAGGGTCACCTGCTTGTACGCGATCCGGTGGTGCGGGAAGCAGACCCGGTACGACTTCGTGGTGTGGGTGGACCCGTCCTTGGCGCGGGAGTCCATCTCCAGGACCTGGAGGCCCGGGGAGACCTCGTCGAGGCGGACGCTCGCCACGTGCGGCAGGCGCTCCTCCCAGCGGTCCGCCTCGTTGACGAAGTCGTAGACGTCCTTGGCGGAGCCGTCGATCTGGACGGTGTCCTCGAAGGAGAAGGTCACCTCCGCGGCGGCGTGGGCCAGTTCGACGTTGGTCTTGAGCGCGGCCAGCTCGGAGCGGGAGTTGCGGTCGACGGCCTCGTCGATCCACTTCAGCGACTCCGGGTCGTCGTCGACCGCCCGGTAGTCGTGCAGCAGCCGGATCCGGGACGCGCCGTCGGCCAGCGGCTCGATGATCCAGGTGCCGCCCATGGAGGCGACCGGCGGTGCGGAGACCTCCTGGCGGAAGGTGATGCGCAGCTCCTCGGGGTCGAGGGTGCGGCGCGAGGTCCAGTTCTTCACCTCGCCGTTGGCGGTCGCCCAGATGCGGATGCGCTCCTCGCGGTCACCGCGCTCGACATGGTCGACGTACACGGTGGGAGGGAAGATCCGCGGCCAGTTCTCCACCTCGGCGATCAGGCGGTAGACCTCGGCGGCCGGGGCCTGGACGGTGATCTCGTGCTCGACCTCTTTGGTCATGGTTTTCGGGTCCTTGTCCGTCGATGTCTGTCGGTGTCCGTCGGCGGGTCCGCCGGGCCGGTCAGAAGTTGCCGAGGCCGCCGCAGACGTTGAGGGCCTGCGAGGTGATGGAGGCGGCGGTGTCCGAGGCCAGGTAGCCGACCAGGCCGGCGACCTCCTCCGGGGTGGAGTAGCGGCCGAGCGGGATCTTGGCCTGGAACTTCTCGAGGATGGCTTCCTCGGTGGCGTTGTAGGCGGCGGCGTAGCCCTGGCGGACGCGCTGGGCCATGGGGGTCTCGACATAGCCCGGGCAGACCGCGTTGACGGTGATGCCGGTGGGCGCCAGCTCGTTGCCGAGGGCCTTGGTGAAACCGACGACGCCGTGCTTGGAGGCCGAGTAGGGGGCGCCGAGGACGACGCCCTGCTTGCCCGCGGTGGAGGCGATGTTGATGATGCGGCCCCGGTCCTTGTGCCGCATGCCGCCGGTGTTCAGCACCGCCTTGGTCATCCGGAAGACACTGTTGAGGTTGGTGTCGATGACGTCGTCCCACAGCTCGTCGTCGATGTCGGCGGTGACGCCGCCGCCGCTGCGCCCGGCGTTGTTGACCAGGACGTCGACGGTGCCGAAACGGTCCACGGCGGCCTGGACGAAGGACCGCACACCGTCTGCGGAGCGCACGTCGAGGGCGGCGCCGTCGACGTCCAGGCCCTCGTCGCGGAGCTGCTTGACGGTCAGGGCGACGTTCTCCGCGTTGCGCGCCCCGATGAACACCTTGTGGTCCCGGCTCGCCAGGAGGCGGGCGACGGCGAGGCCGATCCCGCTGGTCGCGCCGGTGACGAGGGCGACGCGCTGGTCCTGCTGCGACATCTCTTCTCCAATGCAGGGTGGTGATGTGGCCGCGGCCGTCGTGCCGACCGTGCCGAGGCCGGTCGGCACGACGGCCGCGGGGTGTGGGGCGTGGGGGGTGTGGGTTTCGTGCTGTGGGGGGCCGGAGGAGGGTCAGGCCGCGACGGAGATCCGGACCTGCGCGTTGACGGCGGCGATGAGCCCGCGCGGGGTGGGGTTCTCGGTGAAGACGTCGTCGTCGAGCACGATGTCGAACTCGCGCTCGATCCGGCCGGCGGTCTCCAGCAGGGCCAGCGACTCGTAGCCCAGCTCCTCGAACTCGGTGTCGAGGATGTCGCCGTCGAGGTCGACGCCCTCGTCGGCGCCGGCGCCCTCCAGGAGGATGCGCTTGAGAGCCTCGAGAGTGAACTCGTTGTCGGACATGTGGGTCTCCCTCATGAGTGGTGGTGGAATCCCGTGGCCGTGGTGCGCGGCCCGGGAAGAATCGATTCGGCTCAGTCGGCGGCGCGGACGACCACGGCCGAGTTGAAGCCGCCGTAGCCGCGGGCGAGGACCAGTGCGGCCCGCACCGAGGCGGCGCGCGGCTGGTGGGCGACCAGGTCGATGTCGTACTCCGGCGACAGGGTCACATTGGTCGTGGGCGGGATCAGCCCCTCCCTCATGGACAGCACCGCTGAGACGACGTCCACGGGCGCGGCCCCGGAGTACAGCCGGCCGATCATCGTCTTGGGCGCGGTCACCGGCACCCGGCCGGCGCCGAACACGGCGCTGATCGCCTCGGCCTCGGCGCGGTCCAGCGCGGGCGTGCCGGCGGCGTCCGCGAACACCACGTCGATCTGGTCCGGAGCCAGCTCCGCGTCGGCCAGCGCCAGCTCGATCGCCCGCCGGAGCCCGGGCTCCCGGCCCGAGCCCGGCTTGGGGTCGAACGTCGCGCCGTAGCCGGAGATCTCGCCGTACACGTTCTGCGCGCCCCGGCGGTGGGCCGCCTCGGCCTCCTCCAGGATCAGCAGCGCCCCGCCCTCGCCCGGCACGTATCCGCTGGCGTCGGCGTCGAACGGCAGGTACGCGCGCTCGGGCTCCGTGCGGGTGCTGATCCGGTTGCTGGCGAGCTGCGCCACCCAGCCCCAGGGGCAGATCGACGCGTCGAAGCCGCCGGAGAAGATCAGCTTGCTGCCCTTGCGGATCTGCCGCCGTGCCTGGGCGATGGCGTCGAGACCGCCGGCGTGGTCGCTGACGACCACTCCGCTGGGCCCGCGCATTCCGTTGCGGATGGAGATCTGGCCGCTGTTGACCGCGTAGAACCAGGCGAACGACTGGTAGGCGCTGACGTGCTGGCTGCCCTTGCTCCACAGCTTCTTCAGCTCGTTCTGGCCGAACTCGAACCCGCCGGAGGTGCTGGCGGTGACGACCCCCATGTCGTACTCGGGGATGTCACCGGGCTTCACCCCGGCGTCCTCGAAGGCGCAGTCGGCGGCCACCAGGGCCAGCCGGGTCATCCGGTCCGTCTGCGGGATCAGCCGGTTCGGCAGGTGGTCCTCGGCTGTGAACCCCTGGATCTCACCGGCCAGCGTGGCCGGATACGGCGAGGGGTCGAACCGGGTGATGCGGCCGATGGCGTTCTTGCCGACCCGGGTGGCCGACCAGAAGTCGTCCACGCCGAGCCCGTTGGGGGTGGCCACTCCGATTCCGGTGACGACGGCCCGGGGGGTACGCGCGCTCATGCCACGCTCCTTTCGGGACGGGCCAGCACCATCGCGCTCTGGAACCCGCCGAATCCGCTGCCGACCGTCAGCACCGCGTCGGTGGTGTGCTCCCGCGCGGTGAGCGGCACGTAGTCGAGGTCGCACTCGGGGTCGGGGGTGTGCAGGTTCGCGGTGGGCGGCACCACGTTGTTCTCCATCGCCAGCACGGACGCGGCGATCTCGATGGAACCGATCGCTCCCAGCGAGTGCCCCACCATCGACTTGATCGAGCTGACCGGAGTGCGATACGCGTGCTCTCCGAGGCTCAGCTTGAACGCCGCCGTCTCGTGCCGGTCGTTCTGCTTGGTGCCCGAACCGTGCGCGTTGATGTAGTCGACGGCCTCGGGGTTCAGCCGCGCCTCGTCGAGCGCCACCGTGATCGCCTCGGCCATCTCGCGGCCGTCCGGGCGCAGCCCGGTCATGTGGAAGGCGTTGCAGCGGGAGGCGTAGCCGGCGATCTCGGCGTAGACATGGGCGCCGCGCCGCCGGGCGGCCGACAGCTCCTCCAGGACGAACACCGCGGAGCCCTCGCCGAGGACGAACCCGTTGCGGGTGCCGTCGAACGGCCGTGAGGCGTGCTCGGGGTCGTCGTTGCGGGGGGTGGTCGCCTTGATCGCGTCGAAGCACGCCATGGTGATGGGCGAGATGGGCGCGTCCGTGGCGCCCGCGATCATCACGTCCGTGCTGCCCTCGCGGATCAGCTCGACGGCGTGTCCGACCGAGTCGAGACCGGAGGTGCAGCCCGTGGAGACCACGGTGTTGGGGCCCTCGGCGCCGACCGCCCACGCGACCTCGGCCGAGAAGGAACTCGGCACGAAGTGGTTGTACAGGTGCGGCGGCGTGTATGCGTGGTCGACCAGGTCGAGCCGCCCGCCGTCACTCACCACCCGGTACTCGTCGTCGAGTCCGGTGGTCGCGCCGACCGCGCTGCCGATGGTCACCCCGGTGCGGTGGGGATCGAAACCCGCCAGGTCCAGACCGCTGTCGGCCAGCGCCTCCCGGGCGGTGACCACGGCGAACTGGGCGGCCCGGTCCATCCGCCGGATCTCCTGCGGGCCGAGGCCGTGCAGTTCGGCGTCGAAGTCGGCCTCGGCGGCGACCTGGGAACGGAACGAGGAGGGGTCGAAGAACGTGATCCCACGCGTGGCCGTGCGGCCTTCGCTCAGCAGGCTCCAGAAGTTCTTGGTGCCGATACCGCCTGGGGCCAGCACTCCGATTCCGGTGATTACTACGCGGCGTTCCACTAGGAACCGCCTCCCATGATGTCGGCGGACGGCTTCACGAGGAGGCCGTCCAGTTGTAGAAGCGGGTGGCCATCGCGTCGGCCGGGGACCGCCAGGTCGCCGGGTCGTACGCCTCGATGTAGGGCTTGAGGTCCTCGCTGATTCCGACGAAGCGCGGATCGGTCTTGGCTTCCTCGATGAGCCGGCCGCCGTTGTCGGAATCGAAGTCCTGCAGGTGGAAGTACAGGCCCCGGTACGAGAACAACTGACGACGGCGGGTGCCCATGCGGTGGGGCATCTCGGTCGCGTCGAACTCCGCGAAGAGCTTGGCCACGTCGATGCTCGACTCGGCATCCATACGGGCCACGATCAGGGTGCTGTGCATGCTTCTCTCTCTTCCGTGGGCGGATGGGGGCGGCCGGACCGGCGGAGACCGGCCGGGAGATCAGCCGGCCGTCGCGGGCCGGTAGAGGCGCAGGAAGTCCCGTACGCCCCTGGTGACCAGCGCGTCCGTCTCGGCGTCGGTGAACGGGACGGCGCCGTGGAACGACCGCTGGGCGACCGGACCCGCGACCAGCAGGACGAAGCGCTCGGCCGCTCCGCAGGCGTCCTCGATGTCGAGGAGCCCCAGCTCGGCCACCTTCCGCAGCGCCCGGGCCAGCGACTGCTCGGCCCGCTGCGGGCCCGAGCTGCGCCAGACCTCCAGGACATCCGCCGGCAGCCGCTCGACCTCGGCGGTGAGCTGCCGCACGAGGGCGAAGTGCTCGGGGAAGTCGGCGAGCGGCCGCAGCCAGGCCTTGCCGAAGGCGACGAGGTCGGCCTCCAGGTCGGTACGGCCGCCGCCGGACAACTGGCGTTCCGCGATGTCCGCCAAGGCGGCGGCGACCGACGCGGAACTGTTCAGGACGACCGCCAGCAGCAGCCGGTCCCGGTCACGGTGGTGCTCCAGCAGCGTGCTCACGGAGACACCCGCCTCCGCGGCGACGGTGTCGAGCCGGGTCCGGGTGCATCCTTCGCGAGCGAAGACCTTCAGTGCCGCGCGCTCGATGGCGCGGCCCTCCTCCGCAGGCCCGGGACGCGGAGGCGTGAGCATGACGGGGTGTGGGGTCATGGGTGGCTCCTGAACGGTCGGGCGGTCCCTGTGGTCAGCACCTGGGACGCCGACGGGCGGGTGCGGTGGCCGTCAGACGGTGAGGTGGCCGACCGGGGCGCCGAACCAGCGCTCCAGGGCCATCGGCAGGTCGTGGTGGCAGCCCGGGGCGGCCCAGGCGACATGGCCGTCGGGACGGATCAGGACCGCGGACGTGCCGTGCAGCGCGCCGTCCTCGGAGACCCCGTGCGGGGCGGCGGTCACGATGTCCACACGACTCGACCAGGCGGCGGCCCTGGCCCGCAGCCGGGGGTTGTCTTCCAGGTCGAGCAGGACGCCCCGGCCCGCGTGCAGCAGCTCGGTGCTGCTGGTCTTGCGGGACTCGCCGACCAGTTCGAGGTGCGGCATGCGCTTGCCGAGCAGCGGGTGGCTTCCCGTGCCGACGTCGTACGTGATCTCCAGACCGCTGACCATGCCCGTGAGGTGCTTGCTGACGTCCCGGTACTGGATGAGTTCGCCCAGCACGTCACGCAGCGGCTGCACCTCGGGACCGCTCAGGAAGAGCAGGCCCTGGGCGCGGGTGTTCATCAGCAGCCGCTGCCCGACCGGGTGGCGTTCGCCGTGGTACGTGTCCAGCAGGCCCTCCGGGGCCCAGCCGTTCACCACCGCGGCCAGCTTCCAGCCGAGGTTCACCGAGTCCTGGATGCTGGTGTTCATGCCCTGCCCGCCGGCCGGCAGGTGGATGTGCGCCGAGTCGCCGGCCAGGATGACGCGGCCGCGCCGGTACTCGGTGACCTGACGGGTGGCGTCACCGAAGGAGCTGACCCACACCGGCTCGCCGTGTGTGATGTCCGTACCGGTGAGCCGCTTCCAGGCAGCCGCCACCTCCTCGAAGGTGGGCGCCTCGGTGCGCCGCTGCGGCGGGGTGCCGCGCTCGCAGACGATCAGCCGGGTGATGCCGCCGGGCAGCGGGCCGACCATGACCATGCCGCCGGGCAGGGTCTCCCCGATCATGCGGGGCTCCAGGTCGAGGCCCTTCACATCCGCCAGGAACATCTCCAGCGTGGCGGCGGTGCCGGGGAAGTCGAAGCCGGCGGCCTTGCGGATCGTGCTCCGCCCGCCGTCGCAGCCCACCAGGTAGGAGGCGCGCAGCGTGTGCACACCCTGAGGGCCGCGCACCTCGACCTCGACGCTGTCCCCGTGGTCCGTCAGGGACAGCAGCTCATGGCTGCGCCGGATGTCGGCGCCCAGGTCGGTGGCCCACTCCTCCAGCTGTGTCTCGGTGACGGACTGCGGGATGGTCTTGGCCGCCTGCCAGGCGCCCTCCAGCACGCCGAAGTCCACCGGCAGACCACCGAAGTGACCCTGGTTGCTGGTCTCGATCTCGCCGAACCGGGGCAGCAGGCCACGCTGGTCGAAGACCTCCATCGTCCGCGCGGTGAAGCCCAGACCGCGGGACTCCCCGGTCCGCTGAGCCAGCCGCTCCAGGACGATGACCTCCACTCCCGCGAGCCGAAGTTCCCCGGCGAGCATGAGCCCCGCCGGACCGGCGCCCGCGATGATCACCGCAGCGTCCATGTACCTCTCCTTGGGTGTGGTCGAAAAAGGCGTGAGAAGCGACTGAAGGCACAGCCGGAAGAATGCCTGGAAGGGCAGCCGAATAGGCATCGGAAACCGCTGACGGGAATAGCCGGAAGGGACTCTGGCAACCGGTTCGAAGATGCGCGGACGGTCCGTGCGTCGATTGCGGGACCTGATCTCCACACAGTTCAGCGGAGGCTACGAAAGAGCTTCTTCGCTTCCGGGTCGGGAGTCAACCGGCTTCGTCTCAGATCTCTGTCACGTTCTGTCAGGCGGTCTACAGAGGTGCGAAAAACCGCAGCGCTTCCGCAGATCGGGCACAGGTGTCCCAGCGGTAGCAGAAATTGACTACACGGGAATCACAAATGATAAGCCGCCGCCTTGTCCTCGCTCAAACGCGCGAATAAGTTGAGGGCGGTTCGACGAATGGGGGAACTGATGAGCCAGGGAACGTTCCGGACTACCGCGGTCGTGACGGCGTGCGAGGGCGCGGGGTGCCGCCGCCAGGAGGCCGCGGGCCGCGCCCGCCGCCACGCCGAACAGAACACCCGGCTGTGCTCCGGGTGCGGACACCGCTTCGTCGCGGAACTGAAGGCACTGCCGGGCCTGTACGAGGAGTGCGGGACGCTGCTCGCCGGCTCCGACCAGCCGCGCGAGCGGACGAGCGGGGGGCCGCTGCCGGGCATGCCGTTCAACACCGCGGCAGCCGAGGCGCGTTCGTCCGTCGTGGGCGTCCTCCGCTCCTGGGCGGCCATGGTCCTCGACGACCGGTTCGGGGGCGGCCGGCACGCCGCGGCGATACGGACGCCCGGCACTGTGGCCGAGCTGGCCGCCTTCCTGGTACGGCACTCCGACTGGCTCGCCGCGCACGACGCCGCCGGTGAGGTCTCGGAGGAGGTCGCCCGGCTGGTGCGCCGGGCACGGCGGGTCATCGACCCGGAACCGCTGCGCCGGGTGACGATCGGCGCCTGCACGAAGCCGGACTGCAGCGGCGGACTGACGGCCACCGTTCGGCCGAGCCACGCGCGGTTCCCGGCCGAGATCACCTGCGACACGGACCCGGCGCACCGCTGGCTGGGCCACGAGTGGCTTCAGCTGAGCCGCCTCATGGCGGGGCAGCGCGGGGCGGAGTCCGTCCGGGAGCCGGGAGACTCCGGGAACTCCCCGGCGGAGGAGGTGCGCTGGATCGCCGCCGGTGACATCGCCGCACTGTGGGGGATAGCGCCCGGCAGTGTGTACCGCCATGCCAGCGAGCACCAGTGGCGCCGCCGGTCCCAGGGCGGACGCACCTACTACCACGACGCGGACGTCCGTACGACCCTGGAGGGCCGGCGCCGGAGCCGGTAGCCGACCGGATCGGCGCACGGCGGAGGGCCCCGCTCGATGCTTGGGTTCCAGGGGTCGTCGCAACACCACTTGGTTTCAGGTGGTGAGTAGATCACGTAGACGCTCG
>NZ_JADWYO010000055.1 GCF_022414595.1 Streptomyces sp. MUM 203J
GGTCAGCGCGGACCTGCCGCCGCCCACCGGCCGCCCCCTGCCGGGCACCGGGCACGCCCCGGCCGTCCCCGGCCAGTCCACCGGCGCCGACGGCGGGCCCACGGCCGCCGTGCCGCACGCGCCGTGGCGCCCCTGGCGGTTCCGCATGTCGAACGACGTGTGGGGCACGCCCGTGGTGGACGGCGACCTGCTGTACGTCACCTCGTTCGAGGTGCACGCGCTGGACGTGGCGACGGGGCGGCGCCAGTTCAAGACACGGGACGTGGCCTGGTCCATGGCGGTGGCGTCGGGCCGGATCCACGCCACCGACGGGCCGACGCTCTACGCACTGGACGCGCGGGACGCGGGCGAACTGTGGCGGGTGCGGACGGACACCTGGGCGTACTCGCTGAGAGTGGACCGGGGCACGGTCGTGACGGGTACGCGCGGTGGCGGCGTCCAGGCGTGGGAGGCGTCGAACGGCGCCCCGCTGTGGGAGCTGAACGGCGCGCAGACGGACTTCGAGACCCCGGAGGCGGGGCCGGTCGTGCACGGCGACACCGTGTACGTGTGGCAGGACGCCAGGCTGAGGGCGCTGGAGGCCCGTACGGGCACCGAGCGCTGGTCGTACCCGGTCGGTGACGCGGCGTCCTGCGGGGGCGTGCCGGTGCGGATCGCGGCGGCTCCGGCGGAGGACGGCCACGTGTATGTGGCGGCCGGGACACGCGTGCTGTCGGTGGACGTCCTTTCGGGGCGTGTGCGCTGGCACTTCGAGGCGCCCGCGGTGTTCCTGTCGCCGCCGGTCTTCGTGCCGGGGCCGGCGGTCACGGGCGGCGGGGTGTACCTGACGGACTACCTCGGGACGGTGTACGCGCTGGACGCGACGACCGGCCAGGACCGGTGGCGTATCGCGACCGAGTCCCGCCAGTCGGTGGAGCCGGTGCTGGTCGCGGGCGGCGACATCCATGTGGCGAGCGGCAGCGCGCTGTACACGCTGGACGCGGTGACCGGCACACCGAAGTGGCGGTTCGCGGCGGGCGGCGAGATCGTGGGCGCGCCCGTGGTGGCCGACGGGCGGCTGCACTTCGGCTCCGCCGACCATGTCCTGTACACCCTGGACGCTGCGGGCGGCCAGCTGCGCTGGAAACTCACGACGGGCGGCGAGATCACGGGCTCTCCCGTGGTACGCGGGGGCGTTGTGTACGCGTGCAGCAAGGACCGCTGTGTGTACGCGCTGGACGCGGTGAAGGGTACGGCGACGGGGCGGGGTGCCGCGGCGCGCTGAGACGGGGCCGCCCGACGCGGAGGGGCCGCGGAGCCGCGGCCCCTGACCTGTCCGGCGCCTGAGGACGGGGCTGTCCGGGTGCCCGGCGCTGTTAGGGTGACGTGCACGCGCCAAGTGTGCGGCGCATTTTTCCACGTTCGACGGGGGTCGAAACATGAAAACTCGTCATGTCCGGGCTGTGGCCGTATTCGGGATCGTGCTGATCGCCCTGACCGGCGCGCGGGGCAGTGGCGGCGGCAGCTGCAGCGGTTCCTCCCACGGGTCCGGAGGCGGCTCCGACCACGGGTCGTCGGGCAACCACGGCTCGGACGGCGGCGGCGTCGGCAAGTCCGACACGGACGACGGCACGTCGAGCGCCTCCGGCGGTTCCGGCTCCGGCGGGGGAGTGGTCCCCGGCGGCAGCAGCAACGCGGCCCTGCGGGACATCAGGATCGACGAGTGCAAGATGGACCCGGCGTCCAAGAAGCTCGTCGCGCGGCTGACCGTCACCAACGACGGAGCGCTGGACTACGCGTACGACTTCACGGTCCGGTTCCAGGGCGCGGCCGGCGAGAGCGTCACCCGCGCGGTGGCCCGGGTCGACGACCTGGCGGTCGAGGGCGGTGCCACGCGTACCGCGGAGGCGAGCACGGCGTACCCGGGAACGGGTGACGGCTCCGAGTACAAGCGCTGCACGGTCGCGAAGGCGTCCCGCACCCTCACCTGACCACGCCCCTCCGGCACCGCACCGGGCCCGCACCCCATCCTGGGCGTGCGGGCCCGGCGCGTCCCACGGCAACGGCCGCGACGGCTCCCCCTCCGCGCCGCCGCGGCCGTGCGTCCCCCGTGGGGTGGTCGTCAGTCCTGGGGCGGGGCGGGCATGTGGTGGTCCATCAGCTTGATGCCCGAGTCGAGGGCGGCGTCCAGTTCGGGATCGAGGTCGACGCCGGCCTGCGGGAGGACAGCCTCATGGTCATCCGTGACGGTGATCTCGGCGCCGACACCGGCGGAGGCGGACCCGTCCTGGGGCGGGGCGGGCATGTGGTGGTCCAACGTGGTGATGTCCGAATGCTTCTGCTCGTCACTGCGCATGTTGCTGTCCCCCCATGGTTCGCGGGATAGGGCTGAAGACGGCCTTCGGCCCGGCAACTCCCCCGAGGGTCGCCGGACGGAAGGCCCGGTGGTAGTCCGCCCGTCTCCCCCCGACGTCGACGGACCGTGTGCTTAGAGCATTCCTGATGAGCATAAACATTCGATGAACGCCCATGTCCGGCCGCTTGCGGGTCGCTTGTCCGCCCCGCAGGACCGCACTCAGGCGGCCCCGCTCAGCGGCGCGTCCAGCAACTCCCGGACCTCCCGGGCCTCGGGCGCGTCTGATTGCTCGTGGAGCAGCAGTGCCTCGCGCCAGCATGCCCGCGCCCGATCGCGTTGGCCGAGCCGGTCGAGGGCCTTGCCGAGGACGGTCAGTACACCGGCACGGGTGCGGTCGCCGCCGATGCAGCCGATCGAGAGGGCCTGTTCGGCGTGCTGGGCCGAACGGGCGGGCTGGTGTGCGGCGAGATGGGCCTGGGCGATGCGGAAGCGGGCGGTGCCTTCCCAGAGCCGCTGCCGATTGGTTTCGAACTGCTCAAGTGCCTTGCGCAGTTGCTCCAGAGCCTCAGCGTGACGGTTCATCTGGATGAGGGCGACACCCAGTGCGTAACGGGCGTTGGCGAGGCGCAGGGTGTGCCCGATGCGCTCATATATGGCGATGCCCTCCTCGGCCAGGGTGATGCCCTGCGTGGTACGCCCCAGCGCCACACGGATGCGCGACAGGTTGCACAGAGCGCTCGCCTCGACGGGCAGATTGCGATCGGCGCGGGCCGCCTCCATGGCCTGGCCCAGTAGCTCCTCGGCCTCCGTGTGACGGCCCTGGACGGCCGCGATGATCCCCCGGTCGTTGTACGACCAGTAGACCGGCGCCGGGTCGTGCGCGGCCCCCGCCAGCCGGGCGGCCTGCCGGGCCTCCTCGTCGGCGGCCTCGTAACGGCCCGCCACCAGGTGGACGTTGGTGAGGACGGTCCGGGCGCGGCCCTCGGCACGGTGGTCGCCCGACTGCGCCGAGGCCGTCAGCACGCCCCGTGCGACCGACTCGTACGTCTTCGAGTTCGCCCCGGACTCCGCGAGGTCCTGCGCCGCCCACAGCAGGTCCACCGCGTGCCGCAGCCGGGCGCCGGCGGATGCCTGCCGCGCGCAGGCGAGGAGGCAGTCGGCCTCCGCGTACAGCCAGTCCTGCGCGGCGTGCCGGTCCGCGAAGCGGAGCCCCGCCCCCGCCCCCGTCGCCTCCAGGTGGTCCACCAGGCGGTCGCCCGGCCGCTCGATGGCGTAGACACGCGCCGCCGTCGCCAGGTAGAAGTCCAGCAGCCGCGACATCGCCGCGTCCCGGGCCTCCGGCGACTCGTCGCGTTCCGCGCACGCACGCGCGTAGAGCCGTACGAGATCGTGGAACCGGTACCGCCCCGGCGCCGCCGACTCCAGCAGGGACGTGTCCACCAGCACCTCCAGGAGGTCCTCCGCCCCCTGGACCGGCAGGTCCAGCGCCGCCGCCGCCGCGGCCAGCGAGACGTCCGGCCCGTCCGCCAGCCCCAGCAGCCGGAACGCGCGGGCCTGCGTGGGCTCCAGCTGCCCGTACCCCAGCTCGAACGTGGCCTCCACGGCCAGGTCCCCCGCCTGGAGTTCGTCCAGCCGCCGCCGCTCGTCCGCCAGTTTCGCCGCCAGGACGGACACCGTCCAGGTGCGCCGTGCCGCCAGCCGGGACGCCGCGATCCGGATCGCCAGCGGCAGGAAGCCGCACGCCGCGACCACGTCCAGTGCCGCCTCCCGCTCCGCCGACACCCGCTCGGCGCCCACGATCCGGGTGAACAGCCGCAGCGCCTCCTCCGGCGCCATCACGTCCAGGTCCACCAGATGCGCCCCCGCCAGGTCCACCATCCGGATCCGGCTGGTCACCAGCGCCGCGCACCCCTCCGTACCGGGCAGCAGCGGACGCACCTGCGCCGCGTCGCGCGCGTTGTCCAGCAGTACCAGGACCCGCCGCCCCGCCAGCACCGACCGGTACAGCGCGGCCCGTTCGTCCAGCGTCTCCGGGATCCGCTCGTCCGGTGTGCCCAGCGCCCGCAGGAACGCGCCCAGCACCGTCTCCGGCTCCGCCGCCCGCGCCCCCGCGCCCATCAGGTCCACGTACAACTGCCCGTCCGGGAAGCGCGGCCGGACCAGGTGCGCCACATGCACGGCCAGCGTCGTCTTGCCGACGCCGCCGATCCCGGCCAGCGCCGACACCGCCATGACCGAACCCTCGGCCGTGGCCAGCAGCTCCCCCAGCTCCCGTACGAACGCGTCCCGCCCCGTGAAGTCCGGCACGGTCGCCGGGAGCTGCGCGGGCCGCGCCGCCACCGCCGCACGGGACGCGGGCTCCTCCACCGGCTGCGCCAGCTCCGCGTCCGCCCGCAGGATCCGCTCCTGGAGCCGGGAAAGCTCCGGGCACGGATCCACACCCAGTTCGTCGGCCAGCAGCCGCCGCGTGTCCGCGTACACGGCGAGCGCCTCGGCCTGCCGCCCGCCCCGGTACAGCGCCAGCATCAGCAGCTCCCGGAGCCGCTCCCGCAGCGGATGCGCGGCCGTCAGCGCGGTCAGCTCGGACACGGCCTCCGCGTGGTGCCCGCACTCCAGGTCGAGATCCAGCCGCGTCTCCGTCAACTGCAGGCGCCACTCCTCCAGCCGGGCCCGCTGCGACTCCGCGTACGGACCGGGGACGTTCGCCAGCGGCTCCCCGTCCCACAGGCCCAGCGCCTCGTCGACGAGCTCCCGCGCCCGGGCCCGGTCCCCGCCCGCCCGGGTCTTCTCGGCCTCGGCGGCCCGCTCCTGCGCCACGTTCAGGTCCAGGGTGTCGGCCCGCCCGCGCAGCGCGTACCCGCCGGACTCGCTGACCAGCACGCCCGGCGGGAGGACCTTCCGGAGCCGTGAGGCGTACGTCCGTACGGCGGCGAGCGCCTGCGACGGCGGTTCGTGGCCCCAGATCGCGTCGATCAGCTCGGCGGCGGTGGCGGTCCGACCGTCCCGCAGCAGCAACGCGGCCAGCAGGGCCCGCTGCTGGGGCGACCCGGACGCGAGCGCCTCGCCCCCGGCCCATACCCGCACGGGCCCGAGCACGGAGAACCGCAGCCCGCCGGGGCCGTCGCCCTCGCCCACGACAGCGTCCGCACCGCCCTGCGCCCGCGGCTGCCCCGCAGCACGCTGCCCCGGCACTCGCGGCCCGCCGTCACGGCCCATAGCTCCCCCTGCCCCTCCCGCTGGTATCGCCGCTGACAGTGTGCCTTGCGGAAGGCAACCCGTCAGTAGGGGGATGACGCTCCGCACAAGCTCGTGACACGACGGAGGCTCAGGGCGGTTGTCAGTGGCAGGCGCTTCAATCGGCCACATGACCAGCACACACGACCAGGTGTTCCGAGGCGAGGACTGGTACGCCCGGGAGCTCGGCTCCGGGGACAGCCACACGGGCTGCACGTTCTACGACGTGGACTGGACGGAGGGCCTCAGCGAGGGAGCGTCCTTCGACGGCTGCACGTTCGCGGGCGTGCGCTTCAACGCCTCGCGGCACGCGGCCACCGCCTTCACGAACTGCGTGTTCCGCGGGTGCGTGTTCTTCGACTCCCGGTTCACCGGCTGCAAGACCGTGGGCAGCCGCTTCCAGGACTGCACGTTCCAGCTGCTGGCGGTGGACGGCGGCGACGGGTCGTTCACCGGCCTGGCGGGCGCGGACCTGAGCAAGGCCGGGTTCGAGGGTGTACGGCTCCGTGAGGCGGACCTGTCGCGCGCCGTTCTGGAGGGCGCCGTACTCACGGGCTGCGACCTGTCGGGAGCACTGCTGCGCGGCGCCCGCCTGCACCGCGCCGACCTGCGGGGCAGCGACCTGTCGTCGCTGGACCCGCGGGAGGTGGAGCCGGGGGGCGCCCGCATCGACCTGTCGCAGGCGGCGACGCTGGTCACGGCCCTGGGCTTCCAGGTGACCTGAACGCCCGCCCGCATGCGGCGCCGGTCCGCCCGTCGTACGGTCGAGAGGACGCGCGCGAAACTCCACGGAACCGACCCGGAACCGCCCCGGCTGCCGCACCGCCCCGGCGTCCGGCCCGGAGGAGGTGCGCAGCATGGCCACCGCGACAGGCCGGTCACCCGGCGGCAAGCCCGGCCGAGGACTCGGCAAAGCCGCCGACCGGGAGGCCGGCCGGAACACCGGCCCGGGGCCTGCCCGCGGAAGCGGCCAGGAGGCCGGGCCGGACACCGGACGGGAACCCGGCCGGGCCGTCGGCAGGCGCGTTCCCGGGGAAGCCGGGCGGGAGTCCGGCCGGGGTACCGGCGGGATCCCCGGCCGGGAGGACGGCCGGGACACCGGCACGGTGATCAAACGGGAGCCCGGGCGCAAGACGGGCCGGAAGACCGGCCGGGACGCCCGGGAGGAGTCCGGCCACCGGCCGCGCCGGCAAACCCCCGCCGGTCCCGCCGTCACCCCCGCCGATGCCGCCACCGGCGGCCGCACCCCACTCGACCCCCTCTTCACCGCCCTCGACGCCTCCGCTTTCACCGGCCGGCACATGGCCCGGTTGGCCGTCGGGACGCTCGCCGCCGTGCGCGTGCCGGGGTTCCTGGACGGGGCGGCTTGCCGGGCGGTGACCGAGGCGCTGGGGGCGCTGCCCACCGCTCCGTACGACCCGGCGCGCGTGCCGACGCCGGTGGTCCGCTTCGGGCCCGCGCTCAACGACTACCGGCTGCCCGGAGCGGCCACCGCGCGACTGGACGGCGAGCGGTACTGGCCCGACGCGCAGACCGCACGCGAGGAGTGGCGGGAGTGGAGCCGCGCCTCCGCCCTCCGGCGCGAAGACCCCGTCGCGTACGCCCTCGACCGTCTCGGCGCGGCCTGGGGCACGCCGGTGGCGCCCGCCACTGTCCACGGCCGCGCGGCCTTCGGCGGCACGCTCCGAGAGATCAACGCCGGGCTGCTCATGCACTACGACGACATCAACCGCGAGTTCCCGGACGGCCTGTTCGACCAGGAGATCCTGGCCCAGCTCGCCTTCAACCTGTACGTGAGTGTCGCGCCGGGCGGCGCCACCACGGTGTGGCGGCACCGCTGGGACCCCGCCGACGAGCGGCACCGCGAGGCGTACGGCTACCGCCACGCCGCCGTCGCGGGCCGCCAGCGCGTCGACCTGCCCCCGCACCTCGGGGACGCGCTCCTCTTCGACCCGGCCCACTTCCACGCCGTGGCCCGGAACACGGGCGAGGGCCGCAGGATCGCCTTCGCCTTCTTCCTGGGCCTGACGACCGGAGGCTCCCTGGTCGTCTGGTCCTGAGCGCGTATCGTCGTCGGCATGATCCACCTCAGCTACGAGGACGTGACCGCCGCCGCCGGGCGGGTCGCCGGGCGGGTCCGCCCGCTGGCCGTGGCGCCGATGGACGGCCCGGTGTGGTTCGGGCTGGAGATGCTCCAGTTCACGGGCACCTTCAAGGCGCGGGGCGCCGTCAACTTCGTACGGGCCCACCAGGAGGCGGGCACCCTGCCGGAGGCGGGCGTCACGATCGCGTCGGGCGGCAACGCCGGGCTCGCCTGCGCGTGGGCGGCCCAGCGGCAGGGCGTGCGGGCCACCGTGTTCCTGCCCGCGAACGCCCCCGCCGTGAAGGTCGCCCGGCTGCGGGCCTTCGACGCGGACGTGCGGCTGGTCGGCAGCGAGTACGCCGAGGCGCTGGACGCCTGCCGCGCGTTCGCGGGCGAGTCCGGGGCGCTCGCCTCGCACGCGTACGACCATCCGCTCATCGCCGCGGGCGCGGGCACCCTCATGGAGGAGCTGCACACGTGGCTCCCCGAGCTGGACACGGTCGTCGTGGCCGTGGGCGGCGGCGGGCTGTTCGCCGGGGTCGCCACGTCCGCCCACCACCACGGCGTACGGGTCGTCGCGGCCGAGCCGGAGAACTGCCGCGCCCTGAACGCGGCCCTCGACGCGGGCGAGGTCGTCGACGTGCCCGTCCAGTCGGTCGCCGCCGACTCCCTGGGCGCCCGCAGGGTGACGCCCATGGCCCTGTACGCGGCGCAGAAGTACGACGTCCGCTCCGTCCTCGTCCCCGACTCCGCCGTCGTCCGGGCCCGGCAGGAACTGTGGGACGAGCACCGCCTGGCCGTGGAGCACGCCGCGGGAACGGCCCTGGCGGGCCTGCGCGCGTACGGCCCGGCGGAGGGCGAGCGGGTGGCGGTGGTGCTGTGCGGTGCGAACACGGACCCCGGGGACCTGGCCCGGAACCCGTCCGGCGCGTGAGGCTCCGGCTGGACGGGGCTTGAGGGCGGGCGCCGTCCAGGGGGTGCGGCGGAGCGGCACGCCGCCGTTCCGGATGCGCATCGGGCCGGGCGGCGGGGCGCGGCCGTGCACGGGGGGCCGGGACGGACGTCCGGGGCGCTAGGGTGGGCGCCCCCGCAGGTGCGGGCCCCGAAGGGAGACCATGGGAGTGCGCGGCGGAGTGGTGATGCGCTGGCTGGCGCTTGTCGCCGTCTCCGTGCTCACACTCGGCCACGGCTTCGCCGGGGCGGCCACCCACCTGCCCGGTCATCCCGATGGCGCGCTGGCGATGGTGGCCGCGTCCTTCTCCACGCCGCAGACCGACGGCGTCGACAGCCATGACGACAGTCATGACGGGACGGCCTGCGAGATGGTCTCCGGCGGCGGTCCCCGCTTCTGGTATCCGGCCGCAGGCGGCTTCGCCGTGCTGCCGGGTGACCTGCGTCCTGCCCTCCGGGTGCTGTGCGGCGCCGCCGTGCCTTCGCGGTCTCCGCCCAGCCCGTCCCTCGCCGTTCTGTCCCTCTGGCGGATCTAGAAGCCGTGCCGCGTGCCGCTGCCACCGCGCAGCAGCACGCACACGTCAGGCTTCTCGATCCATTCCGGACAGAAAATATGGGACGGTCATATATGGGGACCAGGAGAAACAGCGAGACACGGGTCCTGGCGGATGTGGGCGCGGGCCGTGTCGTCGCGGCGTTCGCCTCGCTGGGGGCCGCCGCGATCCATGTCGCGTCGGCTGCGGACCACTATGCCGAGTGGTGGCTCGCCGGGGTGTTCTTCTACGCGGTCGGTGCCTTCCAGGCCGGCTGGGCGATGGCGGCCCTGTGGGCATCCGGCCGCGGTGTCATGCTGCTCGGTCTGCTCGCCAACGCCGGTGTCATCGCGATGTGGGCGGTCAGCCGGACCACGGGGATCCCGGTGGGTCCCGGCGCGGGAGTGCCCGAGGAGATCACCCGGGTCGGAGTCACCGCCGTGGCCTTCGAGCTGGTCATCTGCCTGGTGGCGGTGTGGCGGCTGTGGCGGCGCGCCTCGCGTGGTTTCGCCTCCTCGCTGCAGGCGGTGCTGCTGGTCGGCGCCGCGGGGGCGGCGGTGACGGGCATGACGCTGCCCGCCGTCGAGGGCGCGATGAGCCACAGTCACAGCCACGGCACGGCGGAGGAATCCGCTCCGCACGATGACGACGGCCACCATGACGGTGAGGGCGCCGGCGGCGGTGAGAGCCACGAGCCGCAGGAGCCCCACCCCGGCTCGGACGGCGCGGAGGGTGCCGAATCCTCTCCTGCTCCCTCCGCGCAGGAACCGGACACGCCGAAGACGTCGACGGAACCCGCAGGCGACGGGCACGACGACGAACCGCACGGCCACTGACCGTGAGGCCATGGGTGCGGGGGCGGGCCGTCCCGCCCCCGCACCCGCAGAGACCTCCGGCCGGTGTCCGCGCAGGGCGGGCAGCGGCCTGCGGCCCCGTGCCGTGCGGCGCCCGGCCCCGGGGCGGGGCTTCGTGCCGGTTTCGGGAAGGGACGGGGCGGGGGAGAAGCCCCGCATGGCCCTCACCCTCGCTGCCGCCGACAAGATCCTCTCCGACAACTTCGCCCCCTGGGTCCTCGCCCTCGGCCTCACCGTCGAAGAGGCCGGCGACCGCCACGCCGTCCTCCGCCTCCCCTGGGCGGGTGAACTGGCACGGGAGGGCGGCGGCATCTCCGGCCAGGCCCTGATGGCCGCCGCCGACACGGCGACGGTCATCGCCGTCTCCTCCGCCCGTGGCGGCTTCGTCCCGATGACCACCGTCCAGCAGTCCACGTCCTTCCAGCGTGCGGTCGTCGGCGCCGACGTCCTCCTGGACGCCCGCATCACCAAGCTCGGCAAGCGCATGGCCTTCACGGACATCACGATGACGGCCGAGGGCGAAACGGACCCGGCGGCCCGGGCCTCCACGGTGTACGCGCTGCTGGGGTAGTTCCCGCACATCGAGGGAAGGCCAGGCACGGCTCCCCTGGCGGGCCCCGCGGGCATCCCCGGGCGAACAGCGCGTCCGTGACCGGCCGACATGGCCCACTGTCCCTTCACAGCCAGTGCCGGGACGCCGTCTGGGGGCGACAACGGCCACGCTGCACGCGTCGGCCGCACTCGGCGCAGCGGCTGCGGACCGGCTGACGGTCACGCAGGCGAACGGCCCGGCCAGGCCGTGTCCGGTGCGCGGGCCATCGTCTCGACCCCGGACCTCCCGGCCGCACGCTCACCCACGTACTGCCCGGACTGTGCCGTATCGCCCGGGAGAGCGCCTTCCCGGCAGCGGCGTGGATCCGGGACCACTGCAGCAGCGGGTCCGGACAGGGGCTGCGGAACACGGTCGACGACGCGGAAGAGGAACCGGGAGGTCGCGGCGCTCGCCCTCTTCGGCCACGCGCGCCGCGTCGGAGTCGCCGGCACCGAGACGCACCTCCGCTACGGCGACCAAGCGGTCCGCCGTGTCCCGGCTGTGCCGGCGCGGGGCGCATCCGGGAGGCGCGCAGGTCTCCGACGCGCATCGATCCGTCCCGCATGCGGCCGCCCTGTTCCAACAGGTGCGCAAGCCGGGGGCGCGCGCGTGATGTCCCCTCCCCCATCCTTCCGCCTGCTCTCCACCGAGTTCCTGGTGCTGACGGCCGGCCCTGCCGTCCCGTTCGGCTGCGCCTGGCAGCAGGCGGAGCCCGGTGCCCTCGTGCACGGTTTCTTCTACTGACTGTTCGTCACCACCCGCTCTCTGATAGTTGTTTCAGCGGGGTACGGCACAGCACAGCCCCGTGGCGGTGTCCCTTCGGCGCCGCAGGGAGGACCACATGAGCACCACCACTCGGGACGAGATCCTCGCCGTCGAGCAGAAGGCGGTGGACCACGCGTACCACTGCTACGCCGCACGGCTGGCCGAGATGACCGGAACATCGGCGGCCACGGCGAGCGCGAGCGGCAAGGACGGCATCGCCAACCGGGCCGCAGTGGAGACGGCCGCCGCCGCGTACGGGGGGCTCGGCAACGAGGCCCTGGTCTTCGCCCGCGTCGACGCGCCGGAGGAGTCCGGCATGGAGTCCCGCCCCTGGTACATCGGACGCAGAGGAGTTCGGGACGCCTCGAACGAGCCGGTGGTCCTGCTGTGGACCAGCCCCTTGGCGAAGAAGTGGACGGAGGCCCGGCCCGGGAACCCGGGCGAGGTGGTTCTGCGGCGCCGACTGCGTTGCGTACAGCGAGTGGTTGAGGACTACTTCGACGAGATCGCCCCGCAGGCGTCCGACCACGCCCCGCCGGTGAGCGGGCCTGCTCCCGTCCCGGAGCCGCGGCAGGCCGCCGACGGCAGCCGCGAGGAGTCGCCGGACGAAGTCCCCACCCCGGCAGCGGCGGGACACCACGCGCCGATCCCGACCCCGGGCGACGTCGTCCGACGCCGACGGCGGAAGCCGCTCCAGCCGGACGACTTCCTGCTGCGCGAGCTCCAGCGCTCACGCAGCGGCCGGATGCGGGACATCGTCGAGACCATTCGGCGCGACCAGATGGACCTGGTCACCGGCTCTCCCTCGGACATCCTCGTCGTCCAGGGCGGCCCCGGTACAGGCAAGTCCGCGGTCGGTCTCCACCGCGTGACCTGGCTCGTCGACAACGAGCACTTCAAGGCTCAGGACATCCTCGTCATCGGCCCCCACCAGCGGTTCCTCGACTACGTCGGCGAGGTCCTCCCCACTCTCGGCACCCGGGACGTCAACGCCGTCCAACTGAACCGCCTGTGGGAGGGCGAGACCCTCCGCACCGACTCCCCGCAGGGCCGCCTTGTGAAGTCGGACGAACGCATGGCGGCCGTCCTGCGGCGTCGCGTCGAGTACGACTATCGCCCCGAAGCCGTGGACGATCTCACCGCCGCCCCCGCGTTCGAGGGGGACGAGCCCGCGATCGTCGTGACCGTGGGGAGCGTGACCCTGCGCATACCGAGGTCCGAGGTCCTCGCACTCCTCGGCCAGGCGCACGAGGGCGACGCTCCGTACCGGCGGCGCCGCGAACGCTTCCGGGGCCTGCTCGTCGACCGTCTCCTCCGGGAGCTGGCCGACATCGCGCCCCGGCGCGGACAGGCCGGCACGATCCGCCGCGACCTGGAACGCAACCGCCGCGTCGAGCGTCTCGTCGAACGCGTCTGGCCGTCACCGGGTCCTCGGGAGGCCCTGCGCAGCCTCTACGACTCGCCCGAGCTTCTTCGCGTCTGCGCCGACGGCCTGCTCGACGAGGACGAGCAGGCGGCCCTGCTGCGGGCCCGCGCCGCCAGCGCCGACGCCGACCCCTGGACTCTCGACGACCAGGTCTGCCTCGAAGAGCTCCAGGTGCTCATCACCGGGGACATGCCGAGGCGCTACGGGCACATCGTGGTCGACGAGGCTCAGGACCTCACGCCCATGCAGGCCCGTTCCCTGCGGCGGCGCTGTGCGGTCAACGGCTCCATGACCGTCCTGGGTGACCTGGCGCAGGCGACCGGTCCCCACCTCCCGACGAGCTGGGACCGCACCGGCATGCTCCTGTCCGACCACGGCGACTGGCGCGTGGCCGAGCTCGACACCAGCTATCGCGTTCCCGCCGAGATCATGGAGTTCGTCGCCCCGCTCGCGAAGGCAGTCGCGCCGGCTCTGCCCTACCCGCAGGCGGTGCGGCAGGCGGGTGCGAAGGCCGTGCGGACGCTGGCGACCGAGCCCTGGAAGCTGCTCGACGACACCGTCGACCAGGTGAAGCGCCTGGTCGGCACCAGCGACGGCAACACGCTCCGTTCCGTCGCCGTCATCGTCCCCGACGACTCGGACTGGCTGGACGTGATCAGCCGCAGGATCGACGAGGGCGGCGACATCGGTGAGCAGAACCGAGAGGCCGTGTCCGTTCTGGCCGCCGCCCAGGCCAAGGGCATGGAGTACGACCACGTGCTGGTCGTCGAGCCCGCCACCATCGCGGACCGGGGTCCCGCCGGCCTGCGGCAGCTCTACGTGGCCCTGACCCGCAGCACCCAGAGTCTGACCGTGCTGCACACCGCCCCGCTCCCGGGCGCGCTCACCGGCTCCGGGGGCGGCGGGGAGCCGGAGACGTCCGGTGCCCGGTCGGAGGGAGCGGCGGAACGGCTTCCCCTTCCCCGGATCGGCACCGACATCAGGGTCGAGGTCGTGGACCAGGCGCCCGGCGGTCGCTACAGGGTCAGGCCGCTGTCCCCCGTGACCGACCGGCCACTGGTTCTCACCGTCCGCCACGGATCGGCTGCCCCGCGCCGGGGCGAGGTACTGGACTGCTGGGTCTTCGCCAACGAGACGAGCCAGACGGTGCTCACCGCCGACTCGCGCGGCCGGTCGCCCGTCTCGGAGCGGATGGCGAGCCGCTATGCCATGGCACTGAACGTGCTCGGTGAGCTGATCGAGCGCGACGGCGACGTCCCCGATGCCCGTAGCCGTCTCTCCGAGCTCCAGGGCATGGCCAACCGGATCCTCCGACGGGACCAGGCCGACTGGGTCGATGTGCTCCATCTGTTCGGGGACCCGGGCAGGGACAGACTGAGCGCTCTGCGCGACCTCGCCGCGACCACGAACCGCACGCTCAAGCACGGCACCTTCGACGCGGGCCGCCTCAAGGAGGATCTGGCGGCCTCCGGCTGGGCAGCGCCCCTGGCCGAAGCCGGACATGCGCTCCACGCCCGCTTCGTCACCGGTGCGGAGCCGGAGGCCGACGACGCGGCCCGTGTCGCTCCGTACCAACCCGAACAGAAGGAAGACATGCAGATGCCCACTGCGGAAACGACCTCCACCGCGCCGTCGCCGGTGAAGCGGGAAGGCTTCCTTCGCGCACTGGAAGAGGCCGCGACCGCCGACCGTCTGTGCAAGAAGCACGAGGCGGTCCGCCATGCGCTGAAGTCGTCCCTCCTCTGGGCGGACCTCCAGCCGGCCGACTCGTCGGTCATCGACGTCAGCTGCGTCACCGAGCGCGGCCTCTTCCTCTACGAGGCCCTGGGAGCCGACCGCTCGGCCTACGCGGACCTCCGCGCAGGCGCCACACGGCTGCTCGAAATCAACCACACGCTGCCCACCCCGGCCGACGGCCTCTACCTCGTCCTCTCCGCACCGCCCACCGAGGAGTGGGCCGCGGGCACGATCCGCGACATCTTCCATGTCGACGTCATCTGGCGCACCCTGGCGGGCTGGGGCGGTGAGGGCACGGACATCGCGCTGGGCTCCGCCCCCGAGTGACCCGGTCCGCCGGGCAGCGGTCCCGCAACCGGAGACCGAACCCCGTGAAAACAAGCACGGGAAATTTTTAAACCAGGCAAATCGGGCGAGGCTACGGTTCCCGCATATCGAACACTCGTCGTGCCGTCTCTTGATTCGCTTATTGAAGCGTCAACCGATCTTTCATTCCTTGCCAACTGCCCGTTTCGTCCCGCATAACGGAAGGTGAAGCTTCCGGAGTTCCGTACTCCGGATGTGGAAACCGCAGCACCTACCGTCCTCCTCATGACTCAGGTGGAAGCGCGGCCCCAGGCCGGAGACACGGTAAGGGACGTCCCCGCGACGGGCGGGAGCGGCGATGGCGGCGGTGTCCGGGGCAAAGGGCTCGGCGGGAACTCCGTCGGGCTGATGGGCGGTGCCGTCATCGGTATCTCGACCGTCGCCCCGGTCTACTGTCTGACCTCGACACTCGGGCCGACCGTCAGCGAGGTCGGTCTCCAGATGCCGGCCATCTTCCTGGCCGGGTTCCTCCCCATGCTGCTCGTGGCGTTCGCGTACCGCGAGCTGAACAAGGCGGTCCCCGACTGCGGCACCTCCTTCACCTGGACGGTGAAGGCCTTCGGCCCGAAGGTCGGCTGGATGTGCGGCTGGGGCCTGCTCGTCGCGACCGTCGTGGTCCTCTCCAACCTCGCGGGTGTCGCGACCTCCTTCTTCTGGCTCACCGCGGGCGAGATCACCGGCAACCCGGACATCGCCGCCCTCGACGGCAACAAGGCCGTCCACATCCTCACCACGCTCGCGTTCGTGGCCGCCGCCACCGTCGTCAGTTACCGCGGCATCACCGCCACCAAGTGGCTGCAGTACGCCCTGGTCGGCCTCCAACTCGTCGTGATCGTGCTGTTCGCGGCGATGGCGGTCGCCAAGTCCGGAGAGATCGCGGGATCACTGTCCTTCTCCTGGTCCTGGATGAACCCCTTCGGCGTCGAGTCCTTCGCCGCCTTCACCGCGGGCCTGTCCCTGTCGATCTTCATCTACTGGGGCTGGGACACCTGCCTGTCCGTGAACGAGGAGAGCGTCGGCAGCGCCCGCACCCCCGGCCGCGCCGCGATCCTGGCGATCATCGTGATCGTCTCCTCGTACCTGATGGTCTCCATCGCCGTACAGATGTACGCGGGTATCGGTGAGGAGGGACTCGGCCTCGGCAACCCGGACACCGCCGACAACGTCTTCGCGACACTCGCCGGCCCGATCATGGGCTCGGGCCTGGGCATCCTGCTCTTCCTGGCCGTCCTGGCGTCGGCCGCCGCCAGCCTCCAGACGACGTTCATCCCGGTCGCCCGCACGGCACTCGCCATGTCGACCTACGAGGCGTTCCCCCCGGCCTTCGCGAAGGTCCACCCGGTCCACAGGACTCCGGGCCGCGCGACGGTCGTGGCCGGGATCGCGACGGGTGTCTTCTACACCGTCATGACCCTGGTCAGTGAGAACGTCCTGGTGGACACCATCTACGCGCTCGGCCTGATGATCTGCTTCTACTACGCGATCACCGCCTTCGCCTGCGTCTGGTACTTCCGCCGCGAGCTGCGCCGCTCCGGCCGCGACCTGCTGGTCAAGGGCATCCTGCCGGGCCTCGGCGGCATGATGCTGGGGGCGGTGTTCCTCCAGACCCTGAAGGACATGTGGGACCCGGCATACGGCAGCGGCTCGGCGGTCTTCGGCGTCGGCTCGGTCTTCGTGATCGGCGTGGGCCTGCTGCTGCTCGGCGTGGTGCTGATGTTCTGGATGCGGCGCCGCAGCCCGGCGTTCTTCCGGGGCGAGGTGCTGACGAAGGAGACACCGGCGCTGGTGGTGGCCGACTGAGGCTCCCGCTTCCCTGAGTCGTACGACGGCCGCGTGGCCGGGGCGAGGCCCCTGCCGCGCGGCCGTTGCCGTCGCGCCCGCCGTGGCCCGTACGCCCCGCTCCCCATGCGGGCCGGGCGGGGGCGATGCAGGCTGGGGCGTATGTACGACCTCTACGCCATCGCCGAGGAACACCTGGTCGCCGCCCACCGCAGCGAGCACGGCCGCAGCGCCAACCTGCTGCTGCGGCAGCAGCCGCTGCGCCAGACGATCATCGCGCTCACCGCCGGCACCAAGCTCGACGAGCACAACGCGCCCCCGGCCGCCTCGATCCAGGTGCTGCGCGGGGTCGTGAAGCTGACGACCCCGGCGGAGGAGATCGAACTGACCAACGGCGATCTCTACCTGATCCCCCATGAACGCCACGGTCTGGCGGCGGTGACGGACACGGCGTTCCTGCTGACGACGGTCAACGACTGACCGTCACTGTGCAGGGCGGAACCCCTCCCCGCAGCCACTGTGCAGAAGTGCACTCCTCGGCGCCGCCCCGATCCCGTACGTTCGGACGTGCCGTCGGAGTCCGGACCGGACGGGGGAGCAGAACCGGTCCGGACCCGGCGGCTACATCCGCCGCAGGACGGCCTGCTTGGCCATGGCGAACTCCTCCTCCGTCAGGATCCCCTCTCGGTGCAGCTCACCGAGTTCCCGCAGACGGCGCAGGAGCACGTCGTGGTCCTCACCGCCCGGGCCGGCTTCGGCGGCGGCAGCGGCGGCCGGTTTCCCCAGGACCGGCAGAGCCGTCGACGCCGCGACGGGGGCGGCGTCGGCGGCCCCGCCCCCGGGCGTCGCCCTGGGCGCGTACGGATGCGGCAGCCGCGCCACGACGGCAGCGCCGACGAGCGCCATCAGCGGGTCCTTGCGGAAGCCCCACAGGTCCACGGCGTGCGGGTCGTACTTCGGCGGCAGCGCCTCCGCCGTGGCCGCCCCAGCGACACCGAACCGCAGAAACCCGTTGTCGAGCCCGGTCGACGGCAGCCACTCCACGGACGTCACGTCGGCGAGCCCGACGACCCGCTCCCCACCGGACGACTTGGACTCCTCGGTCTTCCAGTTCCACCCGAGCCGCACCCGCTCCCCGTCGAAGGTGACCGTCCCGTCCCCGGCGCTGGCGGTGACGGGCAGCGAGGGGCCAGGCAGCAGGTACTCACCCACCGGCCCGGACTCCACCCCGTCCAGCAGCAACGCGTTCCGCACCTCGTCCACGAAGTACTCGGCAACGCCCGCGCGAGCGTTCTCCACGACGAGCCGGTACGGGTCGGACGCGTCGTCCAACTTCCCCTGAGCTATCTGAAGCAGCGGATCGGCCCCGTTCCGCAGCCGCAGCCGGAGCCGCCCGGCCTTCTTCCCCGGCTCGAACGAGACGCCCCCCAACGCCTCCAGCGGAACGGCGACTTCGCCCAATGCCTTCCGCAGCAGACTGACGCTCTTGTCACTGCCGGGCACGATCCGCACGGTGCTCCCGTCGAACGTCCAGGTCCCGTCCTTCTGGTTGATCTCCGCCATGAGATGGATGGTCCCACGGGGACGGTGAACCTACCTGGGTTCGGCACCCCGTGTGATCACCTCAGCCAACTGCTGCGCGACCGGCGCGGCGCAGATCCCCAGCTCGACGACCCCGTACCCAGGGTCGTCGGCCCGCCCGGTGACCCGGATGTCCAGCGCGGGGAGCTGGATGCCGGCCTTCCGCAGGGCGGAGGCGAGGGCGAGGCGGGCGTCCATGACCTCCTTGAACTTGGCGTACCGCGGGGACGAGGTGACTCGCTCTGTGTTCATTGGTCCAACTCCGCTCGTGATTCCCGTACGTGACGGGTGACTGCCGGACTACGCTGCGTAGGTCGGGTGTCACGAGAATGCACTCGGGATGCAGGGCGAGTACGTGTGGCGAGGTCGCGATTCCACGCCGTACGGGAGCCCGTCCGCTCGATCCACAGAGGGGGCTGCATGGAGCCGAACCACGGGGTCACTGGCCGAAGCCAGGAGCCGCGCCGCCGCTTCGCCGAGGAGCTGAAGTCGCTGCGGGAACAGCGCGGCGACAGCCTGCGCCAGTTGGGTGCGGCGCTGGGCTGGGACTGGTCGCTGTTCGGCAAGATGGAGAAGGGCGTCACGCTGGGCAGCGTGGACGTTGTGGAAGCACTGGACCAGTACTACGGCACGTCCGGGGTGCTGCTGACGCTGTGGGAGCTGGCGGTCGGGGACACGCCGCAGTTCAAGGCGAGGTACCGCCGCTACATGAAGCTGGAGGCGCGGGCCACGAGCATTCACCAATACTCGCCCAGCGTGGTGCCGGGCCTGTTCCAGACCAGGGAGTACGCCCACCGGATGCTCGTGCTGGGCGGTACGGAGCCAGGCAAGAGGCTCGACCAGCAGGTGAACGCCCGCCTCAGCCGTCGCAAGCTGCTCACTCGTGACGAGGCTCCGAAGTTCCGGGCCATTCTCGACGAGTCCGTGCTGCGCCGGGGGCTGTCGGACCAGGCCGCGTGGCGCGAGCAGTTGACCCACCTTGCCGAGGCGGCTACGTGGTGGAACGTCAGGGTGCAGGTACTTCCGTTCTCGGCCGGGGTGCGCGAGATGAGCAACACCGACACAGCGTTTCTGCGCCTACCGGATGGCATGACGCTCACCTGGGTGGAGACTGGATACGGCGGGGAACTCGTCGAGGAAGCCGCGAGGGTTGACGAACTGCTGCAACGCTACGATCAACTCCGCGACCACGCCCTGTCCCCGCATCAGTCGGTGGAGTTCGTACAGCGAGTCCTGGAGGAAACCCCATGTCCGCCGCCCCCCGAATAGACGTGAGCGTCGCGCGCTGGCGCAAGTCCAGCTACAGCAACCACGATGGGGGCAACTGCGTCGAGGTGGCCGACAACGTCCCCAACACCGTCCCGGTCCGCGACAGCAAGTCCCCGGCCCGTACCCCCCTGGCCTTCACGCCCCACGCGTGGGCGTCTTTCGTCGCCGGCGTCCGCAGCGGCGCCCTCACGGCATGAGCGCCGCGCGCTGGCTGACGTCGCCATCATGCTGGCGTGATGAAGATCGGGGCCGTTGCGGCACGTTGACGGCTCTCACAGGTTCGCGGGCTACGGCTGTCGCGTGTAGGAGAAGAGCCGGTCGACTTCGGTGAACCCGGCGCGGTCGTACATCCTGGTGGCTGCGGCGCGGCTGCGCTTTGGATCGCCCGGGGCATCGTCGTCGACGTACAGAATGACCTCCTTGGCGCCCAGTTCCCTCAGCTGATCCAGCGCTGAGCCGAGCAGAGACATACCCAGGCCGCGCCTCTGGGAGCCGGGGGTCACGCTGATCCACCACAGCACTCCGACCCCGGACACCGGGCGGCCGATCATGGCCTCCGCGACGAGGTCGCCGTCCTCGTGGATCTCCAGGCGCTTGCCCGGCGGGTCCTCGGAGTCGGTGACCAGTGCGTGGACCGTCGTCCGCTCCAACCCGGCGAGCGGCAGCGGCGCCCGCATGTAGCGCCACAGGTCACGGCCGGTGAAGCCGAACGGCTCCAGGGCCTTCCGTGTCGCCGGGCGATGGCGGACCGGAAGGCCTTCCAGCCCCAGGGACAGCGCGGAGGCGAACTCGAAGGCGTACACGGTGCGCGGGCCGAGCCGGTCGAGTGCATGCGCGACCAGGGCTTCGGCCACAGCCAGGTCCTCGCGGCTGTGCAACCACAAGATGTAACCCGCCCCGTCGGACGGGCGGGTGGCGTGGGAGACGACCCCCTCCACGCGCCCGACGGCGTCGCACGCCACGTCCGTGGCAGGCGCTTCCAGCTCAGACCACCAGCCCGCGTCCACCGTTGAGCGGCCGACAAGTGCCTCGGCCAGCATCGCGGGCGTGGTCCTCGGCTGTCCGGGGCGCCGATCCGCCTCAATCAGCGCGAGCACGGCAGTCTCGTCAGTGGCCTGGTAGGGCCGTGCCGACAGGTGTGACGCCCGGCCTGCGTCGCCGTTCGCCACGGGGTGCCTCCCTGCATGGCCTGGCTCGAATCTACCGTCGGACATAGGAGCACAAACTGTCTCACGTCTGCTCCGTAAATCGCCTGACAGTGCATCATTCCGCATCTCTCCCGGAGCTTTTCTTTTCTGCTCAAGGATGGCTGAAATTGAGATGTCGAGCCTGAATCTCCCCGAGGTGCGCATGGGGTGTGCATGTGTCGACGTGGGGAACCTCAAATGAAGATCAAATGGTCACGGTTGGGCAAATTGACGCCGGTGTAGCCGATTCTCAGGGTGCCCATGTGCTTGACTCCTCATCGGCCCCGGAAGTGGGCACGGAAAGAAATCTCACCCCCCTTTCCTCGAGAGAGGTATTGCCTGCTGTGGTACGCATATGGAAGATTTCATCCAGCCTCGTCGCGACCGCTGTTTCGCGACGCTCATTTCTCCCGTCGCGGCGTTCGCGGCCGATGGTCCTGAGCCCGCCCCCGAGGGCATCTGCTCAGGCGGGTGGCGCAAGAACGTCTACGGCTACAAGGCCACCCACCTCGGCAAGGGCAGCGTCTACAAGGACGGTCCCGGCGGCACTGTCGTCGTCACAAAGATCAAGTCCGAGACCCTTTCCACCGAAGTCGGCGGCGTCGCCGGAGTCTCCGCAGACTTCGTCGTCCTCGAAGCCAAGGCCGAAGTCAGCGCCAGCGCCACCAAGGCAGTGACCTGGGACACCAGTCACCAGTACCGGCGGAACATATCCCGTGGCAAATACGGGAATGTCCAGTACGGCTCCTGGGGTCATACCGCCACCGTCGAGAAGTATTACCAGCTTCCCGACTGCCGGAAGTCCCAGCGCTCCACGGGCTGGGTCAAGGTAGCCAATGAGAAGGTCGGATTCCGCTACTGGGAGACGAGCAACTGATGCGCACCCCTCGCCATGCCGCCCTCCTGGCCGCCGCCGTGATGCTGGCGGCATGCGAGGGGAACCCCAGCCCGCCCCCGCCCTCTCCCCCTGCGCCCACCACCCAGCCCTCCAGCCCGCTTGTGGGCAAGGACCTGGACCTTCCCCCGCCGGATGTTCAGCCCGGCTACCGGGTCCTGGTGTCCAAGGGGCCCGTGCGCGGACCGGCGAGCCTTGGCGATGTCCGCCTGAACAAGGGCATCACCTGGGTGAACGTCAACTGTGTGGCAGACAGCGGCACTCGCACCATCACTCTCGACATCGAAACCGTCGGCACGTTCACCCTGGAATGCACCGACCGCGGCATCGGCAACAACGTCAATCAGCTTGACCTCGCCGAAGGCCGCAGCGGGCGCTTCCGCGTCACCACCACGCAGGACGTGCGGTGGGCCGCCGACATCCAAGTTCCTGAATAGCCCGCTTCCGGACCCCCGCCACCCGCGTCGCACGACTGACGACGCATTCGTCATCCACCGCCTGGACCGCCTCAGCCGGCCCGGGGAGGCCTCCGGCCCCGCAGGTCGCGCGCCTCCACCCGTCCCCGTCCGCCGCCCTGCGTCCCGCAGTCCGGGCAGCCGACCGCAACGCGCGCCAGGTCCCCGGTGATCGCGGCCCCGGGCCCGGAAGAACGGGTCCAGTTCGAAGGACACCCGGGTCCCCGTGTTCGTCGGCGCCGGGAAGGGGACGGGCGCCGACAGGGGGCGCAGTCCTGCCAGTTCCTGGCGCAGGGCGGTGCCGTCCCGCCACACCTCCACCACCGTGCGCGTGCTCAGCGCTGCCGCCGCCGCGGCGCCCACCCGGGCCGGGCCCAACAGGGAGCCGAAGTAGCCCGGACATGGAACGCCGTCCGAGTCCAGCGCCTCGGCCTGGTCGTCCGCGACCGTGAAGGCGAGGTCACCGGAGACCTCCCCGGCGACCCGGGGCGCGTGTGCGGGCGCCACCCAGGCCGCCGGGTGGAACGCGTCGCCCAGCACCCGGGTCAGGACACGCGTCGCCAGGTCGGGGCTGTCGGGGCCGACTCCGAGGTACATGCCGGGCTGCTTCCGCACATGCGCGTCGAACTCGACGATCCGGATGTCCGCCGCGTCGTAGTCGTGCCCTCCCATGGGAGGCACCTTAGGCCGCCCAGGCTCAGCCCTCAGCCCCGCGGGCTCAGTTCTGCCATCACGTTCCAGCCCGTGGCGTTCGGGATGGTGACGTTGATGATCTCGGGGGTCGTCGCGATCGCGTCCGCCATGGCGGCCAGGCCCGCCTTGAAGTGGGGCGACTCCACGTGCGCGGCGCCCGCCGCCTCGTCCGCGAAGGCCTCCAGCAGGACGAAGCGGTCGGGGTTCTCGACGTCCTGGGACCAGTCGAAGAAGAGGTTGCCGGGCTCCGCGCGCGTGGCGCGGGTGAAGTCGTCGACCAGCGCGAGCCACTGGTCGCGGTACTCGGGGCGGACGGTGAACCGGACGGTGATGAAGATCATGGGTCCCAGGGTCCGCAAGGACCTGCCCGTTCGCCAAGGCCGGGCGCCTACCGTTCCGGCAGGGTCGGAAAACCCGCCACCGCCTCCCGTAGCGCCTGTCGCAGCGCGCCGTGCCCGTGCCGGAAGCGGGCCGTCGGGACGGAGAGCGACAGGGCGTGCAGGGGGCCGTGGCCGCCGCCGTCGCGGAGCCGTACCGCCAGACAGGTGTACGCCGGGTCCGCCTCTCCCACCGACACCGCCACGCCGTCCCCCGCCCGTACCCGGCGCATCTCCGCCTCGAAGCGGTCGGCGGACGTGATCGTACGGTGGGTGAAGCGGGCCATCCCGTGGTCGGTCAGGTAACGGCGGCGGGCGGTGCGGTCGAGGCCCGCCAGCAGGGCTTTGCCGTGGGCGGTGGCATGGGCGCGCGGCTCCGGGCCGGGGGTGAAGGGGTGGCCGGTGTCCGTGAGCGGCGCCGTCGTGTCCACGACCGTGATCCGGCCGTCGCGGTACGCCGTGAAGTACGCCTCCGCCCCCGTCGCCCGCCGGAGCCGTCCCAGCAGCTCCGGTACGCCGGGAGTGAGTCCCATGTGCCGCTGGAGCGAACGGTGCAGTGCCGCCGCCCGGGGCCCGGGCGCGTACCCGCCGTCCGCCGCCCGGACGACATGGCCGCGTGCGGTGAGCGGGCCCAGCAGGTGGTAGACCGTCGACAGGGAGCAGCCCAGCCGCCTGGCCAGCGCCTTGGCGGTGAGCGGGGTGTCCGCGTCGGCCACCGCGTCCAGGATCTCCAGGGCACGGTCGACGGACTGCGGGCCGGGGGTGGGCATGCCCCCGAGGGTACGGCCCGGGCGTCCTGGCATGCTGCCGGCCATGGACGACCTCATCGGTACACAGCACCCCCGGCGCCGGTTCACGGATCCGGGTGAGGCGGTCGCCGCTCTGGAGGCGGCGGTCCCGGGGCTCGTGGCGCACCGTCGCAGTGCCCCTGCCCCACCAGACTGGTCCGTGATCGAGGCCCGGCTCGGGACGCTGCCGCCTGCCGACTTCCGACTGCTGTCCGAGATCTTCGGGCCCTTCGAGCTCGACGGCTTCCTGAATGTCCGACTGCCCGGTCCGGGGCGGGAGGAGAGCTGGTTGCGCGGCCTGGAGCACTTCCTGGAGATCGCCCAGGAGTGGTGGGAGGACGACATGTCGATCGGTCTGCGTCCCCACCCGGCTCCGGGCGGGCTGCTCCCGTGGGGAGAGTCGGTGGACGGCGACCTCTTCTTCTGGACGACGACCGGTGCCGGTCCGGACGACTGGACGGTGACCGTGGCCGCCCGGAGTCACGGCTGGTGGCACTACACGGGTGGCGTGGCCCAGTTCGTCGCCGACTGGATCGACGGCGGGCTGGAGCGGTGGGAGCTTCCTCCGCTGGGCACCGGCATCCGCCCGTACTGAGCCCGGTGACCCCAGGGGCGCCACCGGGACTCGGGGCGGGCGGACACCGGTATCCACGACCGCGGCGCGCGGGACGGGGACGGCCGGCGGTGTGAGCCGCGCTCCGGTGCGGCTACAGCGCACCGGCTCCGGCCAGGGCCGCCACCGGAAGCAGCAGCATCCACTGCGGCAGCCGCAGCAGAGGGCGTGACCAGCCCACGCGGAGCGTGATCACCAGGAACACCGCCGCGTACGCGAGGAAGTGGGCCGCGATGAAGAGGACGAGCGGCGCGTTCGGCGCGGGCCGGACCGCGAGGGCGATCAGCGCGACGCCGCTGAAGAGGAGGTCGGCCGTGGCGAAGTGCCACACCGCGTGCAGGGTGCGCAGCGGCTCGTCCGCCAGGGCGCTGCCCAGCAGCGGGCGGACCACGTCGCGGCCTCCGGCGAAGAGGTGAACCAGGGCCGTCAGGGTCGCCAGCACGCCCGCGGCCATAAGCCATCCGTTCACCGGACCTCGACCCCCTTGGCGGCGATGCCGGCGATGTTCCCGGCCAGTCGGGGACCGGCGGCCTCCCCGAGGATGCCCAGCCGGAACAGGATGGTGCCGACGAGGGCGTCGAGGACCAGGTCGGTCTCGATGCTCGCCTCGGTCTCGCCGCGTGCCCCGGCCCGTTCGAAGACGTCGGCCAGGCGCTGCTTGGCGGGGGCGAGGAAGGCGGTGCGGATGGTGGCGCGCAGTTCGGGGGAGGCGGCGAAGTCCGCCAGCAGGCCGGGCAGCGCCGCTGCGGCGCCCGGAGCGTCGAACTCGTCGATCAACTGCTGGACGAGGACGGTGAGGTCCCCTTCGAGGCTGCCGGTGTCGGGAACCGGAGCGGTGTCGGTGGTGGTGAACACCGCCTCGTAGACCAGCTCGGCCTTGCCGGACCACCGGCGGTAGATGGTGTCCTTGCCCACCCGGGCCCGGGCCGCCACGGCTCCGAGGGAGGTGGCGGCATAGCCGGTCTCGGCCACGAGCTCGGCGGTGGCGGCGAGGATCGCCGCATGTGAGCGCTCATCTCGCGGGCGTCCGCGTGGAGTTGTCCTGGCAGTCATGAACCCTTTTTACCATACGGGTCGACCCGTATGGTAAATGTTCGCAGTCCTCGACCGCTCCGCCCGGTGGGCGCCGGTGGCCGGGGCGGCGGTCCGCCGGTCCGTGGACCGCGGCCGGGCGTGCTCGCCGGCCGTCGCCGGATCACCGCACCGGGCGAGGCCTAAGCTCGTGGCGGCGGCTCGCAGGGGCTGCCGTACACGGGGGAACGGGGTGTCGCGCATGACCGTCATCTGGCCGCACCAGGAGAGCGGGCCCGACCGGCGGGCCCGCACGCGGCCCCCCGGCCGCCAGGCGGGCCTCGTCGCGACGACCGGGCTCGGGTGGGTCCTCGCGACCGGGGCGTGTGTGTACCTGTGGGCCGAGACACCCGGGTGGCTCAGTCCGGCGCTGTGGGCCGTACTGCTCATGGCGTTCGGTGTGCTGATACGCCGTGTGGTCGGGAAGCGGAGTGTGCTGCTCACCGGAATGATGGCGTTCGTGACCGTCGTGGCGGCGCTCCTCTTCCTCAAGCCGGGCATGGACGGCCTCGTGCTGCGGGTGCGGGGGGAACCCGCCGAGGTGACGGTCGACAGGGTCGCAACCCGGCTCAAGTGGCGCGACTTCACGTTCCGTTACACCGGCACGGGGGAACCCGTGCCGGGCCCGCCCAGGCGGAGCCTCGTCCACGAGTACCCGGCGGGCGAGCCGTTCACCGTCCTGGTGGACCCGCGGGGGCGGGTCGCCGCCGAGACGCCGGAGAGGGTCGCTTCCCTGGCGGGACCGGCCGTCGGCGTTCCCGTGCTGCTCGTGTCGGTCTACCTGCTCCACGGATTCGCCGCCGCCGTCAACCCCGCCTACGCGAACCGCCCTTTCCGTCCGCGCCCCGGGCGCCCGCGGCGGCGGGGGTGAGGGGCCGGTCCGGGCCTCGGCGGACCGCGGGCCGGGCCGCCCGCATCGGCATTCCGGCCGAATCCGGCTGGGCGGCCCGTCGGGATGCGCCGACTGCGAGCGCGACGGCCGAAGCCTCTCCGGCCCCTCCCCGAATCACTCGAACGAGTGTCGGGATCGGGAAATCCTCCGCGACCGCCGCACGTTGACCGCACAGGAGCACAGCGGACCGAGGAGGGCTCCATGCGCATCGCCACCACCATCTTCCTCACGGACGAGACCATCACGCCCGTCCGGCTCGCGCGTGAGCTGGAGCAGCGCGGGTTCGCCGGGCTGTACGTGCCCGAGCACACGCACATCCCCGTGGAGAGAGCGACGGGTTACCCGCCGGGCGGCGAGCTCCCCCGGGAGTACGGGCGGACGCTGGACCCGTTCGTGGCGCTGGCCCAGGCCGCCGCCGTGACCGAGCGGCTCGGGCTCGGGACGGGCATCACGCTGGTCGCGCAGCACGACCCGATCGACCTCGCCAAGCAGACCGCCTCGCTGGACCACCTCTCCGGCGGCCGTCTCACGCTCGGCGTCGGGCTGGGCTGGAACAGGGAGGAGGCCGCCGACCACGGGGTGGACTGGCCGACCCGCCGTTCCCGGGTGCGCGAGCACATGGCGCTGATGCGGGCGCTCTGGGCGGAGGAACCACAGTCGTACGAGGGGGAGTTCGTGGCGGTGGCCGCCTCCCTCGCCCATCCCAAGCCTGCCCGGGGAGGGGCACCGCGGGTGCTCGTCGGAGGCGCGGCCGGGCCCCGGCTCTTCGAGGACGTCGTGGGGTACGGAGACGGCTGGCTGCCCATCGGCGGCAGCGGGCTGAGCGAGAACATCCCGGCTCTGAGGGAGGAGTGGGAGCGGGCGGGCCGCGACCCGAAGGACCTCCAGGTCGTCCCGTACGCCGTACGCCCCACTCCCGGCAAGCTCGCCCACTACGCCGAGCTGGGCATCGGCGAGGTCGTCCTCCAGCTCCCGCCCGCAGAGGAGGGCGAGGTCCTGAGAGCGCTGGACGACTACGCCCGGTACCTCTGATCCGCCGAGCCTGGACGGCCGTGCGGCCGGTATCGGTCAGGTGGCGGGAACGGCTGGTCAGGGCAGGGGCGGGCGCTCGTATGCTCGGGGGATGACCTCCACAGGACCTGCCACCTCCGCCACCGGCCCCGATCGGTCCCGCCCCACCGAGAACGCCATGCGCCGGGCGCTGAGGCGGGCCCGGGACGGCGTGGCGCTCGATGCCGCCGAGGCCGCCGTGCTGCTCCAGGCGAGGGGCGGGGACCTCGACGACCTGGCGGCGTCGGCGGCACGGCTGCGGGACGCGGGGCTGGAGGACGCGGGGCGGCCCGGGGTCATCACGTACTCGAAGAGCGTCTTCATCCCGCTGACCCGGCTGTGCCGGGACACCTGCCACTACTGCACCTTCGTCACCGTCCCCGGCAAGCTGCGCCGCTCGGGGCACGGGATGTTCATGTCGCCGGACGAGGTCCTGGACATCGCGCGCAAGGGCGCCGCCCTCGGCTGCAAGGAGGCGCTGATCACCCTGGGCGACAAGCCCGAGGACCGCTGGCCGGAGGCGCGGGAGTGGCTGGACGCGCACGGGTACGACGACACCCTCGCGTACGTGCGGGCCGTCTCCGTCCGCATCCTGGAGGAGACCGGCCTGCTGCCGCACCTCAACCCCGGGGTCATGTCCTGGACCGACTTCCAGCGGCTCAAGCCCGTCGCCCCCTCCATGGGCATGATGCTGGAGACCACCGCCGAGCGGCTGTGGTCGGAACCCGGCGGCCCGCACCACGGGTCCCCCGACAAGGAACCCGCCGTGCGGCTGCGGGTGCTGGAGGACGCCGGGCGGTCGTCCGTCCCCTTCACCAGCGGGCTGCTCATCGGGATCGGGGAGACGTACGAGGAGCGCGCCGAATCGCTGTTCGCGCTGCGCCGCGTGTCCCGCGCCTACCACGGCGTCCAGGAGCTGATCATCCAGAACTTCCGCGCCAAGCCGGACACGGCCATGCGCGGGATGCCGGACGCCGAACTGGACGACCTGGTCGCGACCGTCGCCGTGGCCCGGCACATCCTCGGGCCCTCCGCCTGCCTCCAGGCCCCGCCCAACCTCGTCGACGGCGAGTACGCGCGGCTCATAGGCGCCGGGATCGACGACTGGGGCGGGGTCTCGCCCGTCACCATCGACCACGTCAACCCCGAGCGGCCGTGGCCGCGGATCGAGCGGCTCGCCGAGGAGTCGGCGGCGGCCGGGTTCTCGCTGCGGGAACGGCTCTGCGTGTACCCGGAGTTCGTGCTGCGCGGCGAGCCGTGGCTGGACCCCCGGCTGCGGCCCCATGTCGCCGCCCTGGCCGATCCCGTCACCGGCCTGGCCCGGGAGGGCGTCCGGCCGGAGGGCCTGCCCTGGCAGGAGCCGGACGAGGTGTTCGCCGCGCCCACGGGCCGGACCGACCTGCACCGGACGATCGACACGGAGGGGCGCAGCGGCGATCGGCGCGAGGACTTCGACGCCGTGTACGGGGACTGGGGCGCGCTCCGGGAGGCCGCCGCGCCCGGGCTGGTGCCCGAACGGATCGACGGCGACGTGCGGGAGGCGCTGCGGCTCGCCGCCGACGACCCGACGCGGCTGAGCGACGCGCAGGCGCTGGCCCTGCTGCACGCCGACGGACCGGCGCTGGACGCGTTGTGCCGGGTCGCCGACGACATCCGGAAGTCGGCGGTCGGGGACGACGTCACGTACATTGTCACCCGCAACATCAACTTCACCAACGTCTGTTACACCGGCTGCCGTTTCTGTGCCTTCGCCCAGCGCCGTACCGACGCGGACGCCTACACCCTGTCCCTGGACCAGGTCGCGGACCGGGCCGCGCAGGCGTGGGACGTGGGCGCCGTCGAGGTGTGCATGCAGGGCGGCATCCACCCGGACCTCCCGGGCACCGCGTACTTCGACATCGCGCGGGCGGTGAAGGAACGGGTGCCGGACATCCACGTGCACGCGTTCTCGCCCATGGAGGTGGTCAACGGGGCGTCGCGGACCGGGCTGTCGATCCGTGACTGGCTGGCCGCCGCGAAGGAGGCCGGGCTGGACTCCATCCCCGGGACCGCGGCGGAGATCCTGGACGACGAGGTGCGGTGGGTGCTGACGAAGGGCAAGCTCCCGGCCGCCACCTGGACCGAGGTGGTCAGGACCGCGCACGAACTCGGCATCCGGTCCTCGTCGACCATGATGTACGGGCACGTCGACCAGCCCCGGCACTGGCTCGGGCACCTGCGCACCCTGGCGGGCATCCAGCGGGAGACGGGCGGCTTCACCGAGTTCGTGACCCTGCCGTTCATCCACACCAACGCGCCCGTCTACCTGGCGGGCATCGCCCGGCCCGGGCCGACCGTCCGCGACAACCGGGCGGTGACGGCCATGGCGCGGGTCCTGCTGCACCCGTACATCACCAACATCCAGACCAGCTGGGTCAAGCTCGGCGCGGAGGGGGCGGCCGAGATGCTGCGGTCCGGGGCGAACGATCTGGGCGGCACGCTGATGGAGGAGACGATCTCCCGGATGGCGGGGTCGAGTTACGGCTCGTACAAGTCCGTGCGGGACCTGGTGGCGATAGCCGAGGCAGCCGGACGCCCGGCTCGCGCCCGGACCACCCTGTACGGGGCCGTACCGGAGGAGCGGCGCGCGGCGGCCGAGGCGTCGGACGGGCATCTGCCGGAGCTGCTGCCGGTCATCGGGGGCTCCGTCCCGGACCGCCGCTCCTCGGACTCAGGGGAGGCCGGGACCGGCCCGTCCGGCGCCTGAGGAGGAGCGGCGGAGCCGCGACCGAGGGGGCGTGCGGGCGGATCCCCCGTGCGCCGGAGCCGCACACCGGCCCGGCCGGGAAGCGGCGGAGCGGGGGAAGACCGCCGGAGGCCCCAACCTGCAGCGGCCGTTCGATTACAGTGCTGGGCGGAGCAGTGCTGGCTGAGCTACCTCGTGGGGGAGGCCTGCGGTGAGTACCACGGCGGCAGTGGTGTGGGGCCGTGCCGAACAGCAGGACTTCCGTTCCCGGGTGCGCGGCTGCCTGCTCGGCGCCGCGACAGGGGACGCCCTCGGCGCCGCCGTCGCGGACCTGTCCCTGGAGGCCGTCCGCGCGGCACACGGGCCCGGCGGACTGGCCGACTTCGCGCCCGCCCACGGGCGGCGCGGCGCCGTCACCTCCGCCACCCAGCTCACCCTGTTCACCGTCGACGGGCTGATCCGCGCGCATGTGCGCCGCGACACCGGCGCCTGGCACCCGCCCACCGACCTGCACCGCGCCTACCTGCGCTGGGCGGCCACCCAGCGGGACTGGGGCCCCGACGAGCGGCGCAAGGACAACGGCTGGCTCGCCGGCCAGGAGTGGCTGTACTCACGCCGCGGTCCCGCCCCGGCCACCCTGTCGGGGTTCGGGGACGAGACGCTCGGCACGCTCGCCAAGCCCAAGAACCCGACCGCCCGGGACGTGGGCGCTCTGGTGCGCTCTGCGCCGTTCGGGCTGCTGGTCGGCTGGGAGCCGCACCTCGTGTGCCAGCTCGCCGTCGAGTGCGCCGCCCAGTCGCACGGGCACCCCGACGCGTATCTCGCGGCGGGGGCCTTCGCGGTGGTCGTGCACGGGGTGGCCCGGGGGCAGGACCTGGGCGCCGCCGTACGCGGCGCCCTCGCCCAGCTGGCGCCCCGGCCCGGCCACGAGCCGGTCGCCCACGCCATGAACCAGGCCCTCGAAGCCGTACGCCAGGGCGTGCCGTCGCCGGAGCGGATCGCGTCCCTGGGAGACACGGACGGGGCGGCGGCGCAGGACGCACTGGCCATCGCTCTGTACTGCGCCCAGGTCGGGGAGGACATACGGCACGGGCTGCGGCTGGCGGTGAACCACGACGGGCCGTCGGCGGTCACCGGCGCGCTGACCGGGGCGCTGATGGGCGCCATGCACGGGGAGACCGCGCTGCCACCGGCCTGGGTGGCCGAGCTGGAGGGGCGGTCGACGGTCCTGGAGATGGCCGACGACTTCGCGATGGAGATGACCCAGGGCCCCGCGCTGCACGGCCCGGCGGCCACGTCTCCGGGCTGGCTGGCGCGTTACCCGGCGCCGACGGGCGGCTGAGGGGCGCACGGCTGACGGTCGGTCCGGCGGCCCTGTCGGTCCTGGCGGGGAGGCTGGACCGGCGGTGCCACTCAGGGGTCACCCTGCCGGGTACTGACCGGTATGTCGACCAACTTCACGGAAAAGGCCGGAAAACCAACAGGCAAGGCCCCGGGAGGAATCCGGGAAGCGCCGAGCCCCCTCGGCCGGGACGGCGACCAGACGAGAGGGCTCTTCGGTGGTTCCTGCTCGCGCGGGAGCCGGATGCGGGGAAGGGGGAGCAGCTCAGACGGACTCGGCGCGCACCTCGCGGACGAAGGCGTTCCACGCGTCTCCCACGAAGGTGAGCGACGGGCCCGCCGGGACCTTGGAGTCGCGGACCGCGATCGAGGCGACAACGGGGGACTTGACCTCGACGCAGGCCCCGTTGCCGCCGGAGTAGGAGGACTTGGTCCAGGTGTCGGTGGCGCCCTGAATGATAGCCATGTGCTTGGCTCCCGGTTCTGGCTGGTTCTGGCTGGTAGGAGTCGCGCCAACCTGCAGGCTGGCGTGATCGACGCTACTCGCCGCCCTCCGTGCACGGGATGGGCGTTCACTCGACCGGATGGCATATTCAGGCAGGGTCTTCCACTGGAAGCCGACAGCGGTGTACGGTGTCGGCTTTCTCAGCAGCGGATCGGTCAATTGCGCCGAAACCCTCGCAGGTGGGGCCCAGTTCGGGTCACTGAGCCGACTCGGCGTGATCCCTGGCGGCCTGGGCGATGAACTGCCGGGTCTGCTCGACACCCAGGGCCTGTGCACGGAGGTACTCGTACATGAGGCTGTACTTCTGCACGTCGTTGGCCTTCTCCAGGTACAGGTCGCTGGTGACGCCCTCGATGTAGACCACGGACGAGTCGGTCGCGTCCGGGAACTCCAGGATCGCGTAGTGCCCGCTGATTCCCGGGTGGGCGCCCATCTCGAACGGCAGCACCTGCACGGTGACATGAGGCAGGTGCGACTGCTCGATCAGCCACTCCATCTGCGTCACCATGAGCTGCGGCGTGCCGACCACCCGGCGCAGCGCGGACTCGTCGATCACCGCCCACAGGCGCAGCGGCTTGTCCACGTCCTGGACGCGGTCCTGGCGCCGGGTGCGCACGTTGACCCGCTTCTCGATCTCGGCCGCCGGGGACTCCGGCAGCGCCCCGGTGATCACCGCCTCGGCGTACGCCCGGGTCTGGAGCAGTCCCGGCACGATCTGCGGCTCGTACACGCGCAGTGAGGCGGCGTCCGTCTCCAGACCGATGTAGACGCTGTACGGGATGTCGCCGAAGGCGTGCCACCAGCCCTGCTGGCGGGAGTCCTTGGCCATCTGCATCAGCGAGTCGACGATCCGCCGGTCCTCCACCTCGTACACGGTGCACAGGTCGCGGACGTCGCGCTGGCTGATGGAACGGCGGCCGTTCTCCAGTCGGCTGATCTTCGACTGGGAGACGAGCAGGCGCTCGGCCACCTCCTCCGCCGTCATGCCCTTGTTCTCGCGCAGTCGGCGGAGCTCCATGCCCAGCCTGCGTCGCCTGACGGTGGGGTTGACGTTGGACGCCACGGGAACTGCACCTCCGGCTGCCTGCTGACGCTGGCGTTGCTCTGCGTATCTACCGCTCAGCAGACTGCCACCAAAGGGCGTGTCGCGCTGGAGAATTGCCACACGGGTGAGCTGTTGTCCCGTGCGCCGTCTCGAACACGTGGGGCGGCCGGGACGGCCGCCCCACGCGCCCTTGCGGCTCCCGGACCAGGCCTGTGGGGACCGCCGGTGCGACGGACGTGCGGATGTACGCCGTGAGGTGCGGGTGCGCGTCGAGGCGCGCCCCCGGGCCTACGGGGTGCGGCGACGCGACGGTCAGCGTGCGGCGACGCGGGCCATGGGCCCGGGCCTGTGCGCAGCCGACCGCATCGGCGCGGCAGCGGCCGGCCTGCCGGTGCCGCCTCCTGCGGTCGCCCGGCGCGGCTGGGCGGCCACGCCGTTCTGGACGTCCATCACGGCGTGCGCCACGAGGCCGCCCATGGGGTCGTGCCTGATCAGGTCCCGGAGACGGGAACGCGAGGAGCGTCCTTCGTTGCCGGGGTAGAGGTGCTTGCCGAGCCCGACGGCGTGTGCGAGCGCGGCGAGTGCGGCGGTCCGCGGGTCCGGCGGGACGCCGGTGCGGATCGCGCTGTCGAGCCGGGCCCTGATCTCGCGGCTGATCGCCGTGTCCGTCGCCTGGTAGCGCGTCGTCGGCAGTACCCCGCACATCTGGCTCTCGACGGCATGCACCATGCCGCACCGCTCCAGATGCGAGAGATACGTCTGACGCAGCCCCAGCCGGGGCCCGCCTATCCAGTGGACGGCCCGTACCGGACTGCCGCGCCTGCGCAGCAGTTCCAGTGCGGAGTCCAGGGTCGGATCTCCTGTCGGCCGTGGCATCACCACGGCGATACGATCCCCGTCAGGGGCTATCCGTCCTGCCAGAGCCAGCTCCACTAGCTGTGCTCCGGCGAGGCCGAGGTCGAGCGACTGCGGCTGCGCTGTGGTACCCGTGGCCGGGTCCAGAGCGAGCAGCAGAAGCTCTTCCGGAATTGTTCTGCGGCTCCTGCCCATCCATGCCTCCCCGCGTGGATGAATGACAGGGTGACCCCTCTCACATTCATCTGTCGAGAGTGCCTGGGCGCTTCGGGCGGGAACCAGTAGGTATGTCGTTCTCGTCTTGCACGGGTGGCCATGTGCCCACACAGGACACTGGTAGACGGTTCGGACAACGCGTTGGTTGGAGGCACGGTGGCGGGCGAGTCCCCCGACAAGTCGGAGCAGCGGAAGTCGTCGGGGGAGACGGCATCGGGTGGCCGTGACCCCCGGCTGACCGCGTTCGGCGGCGGAGCCCCGGACGGCGGTGCCCGTCGGGACACGGTCGACCAGCCGACGGCGGTCTTCCGCGCACCGCGCCCGGAAGAGGCCGATGAGCCTTCGGCCGGACCGGACGACCAGGAAGCGTCGGACAAGCAGGGCGAATCGAGCGAAGAGGGCGCGAAGGGCGAATCCGGAGCCGTTTCCCCCGCCGCCGGGAACCGCTCCGTGACGCCTCCCGCGCGTCGGCCCGCGCCCAACGTGTCGGCCGGGACGGCGCCCCCGTCGGGGCGGTCGGCCGACGCTGCGACGAGTGCCGCCGACGATGCTGCCTCGGGCCGGTCGGCGGGATCCGGGCGGGGCCCGTCCGCGGCCTCCCCGCGGAAGCCCGCGGCGGGCACGGCCGCGGCCGGCGCGGGGGCCGCGCCTGAACCCGTGTCCGGTTCCGTCCCCGGGTCCGCGCCCGCCACCGCGTCGGAGCCGTCGGCCGGCTCGCGGCAGGGGCCCGCCGACGACTCCGCGTCCGGCTCCGCGCCGGGTGCCGGGGCCGCGTCCGCAGCCCGCGGCGAGCGGGAGAACCAGCACAGGACCGGCTCCAGGCCGAAGTCCACGGCAGCGGCCGACGAAGAAGCCGGGTCCCCGTCGGACCCGTCGGACCCGCCTGCCGGGTCTGCGCCGAGGCCCGCGTCCGCGCCGGGTTCCGCGGCTGGGCGTGGCGCCGGGGCTGCGTCCGGCGTCGCCGGACCGGGGTCCGGCCGGGGGGACCGCTCCGTGTCCGGCTCTGCGGATGAGACCGCGCCCGACCCGTCGGGCGGGTCCGTGCGCGGGCCCGCAGCCGGTCCGGCGTCCGCGTCCCGTGCGGGATCCGGGGCCGACGGCGAGGCCGCGTCCTCGCCGGGCCGGCCGAGTGGTTCCGCGCAGGGCTCCGCTGACGCGTCCGCGTCCGCCTCCACCGCGAAGTCCGCTGCCGGTTCCGCACAGAAGCCCGAGCCCGGGTCCGGTGCCGGGGCGGTGCCCGCCTCCAGGCCCGGGTCTGCGTCCGGCTCCGGCGCCGGGACTGCCTCAGGGCGGTCCGTTCGGCCGGGCCCGGGGTCCGCCGGCGGTTCCGGGTCCGGACCCGGCCGGGCAGCCGCGTCCACGGGCGGGTCCGTGTCCGGAGCGGGGGCGTCGGACGGCCCCGCGCGCAGGTCCGGGGCCGCGTCCGCGGGCGGAACCGCGTCCGGGGGCGCGACCGGCGCCAGGCCCGCGTCCCCCTCCGACTCCCCGGCCGGTGCCGGAGCGGCGGCTTCCACGACGGCGGGATCCCGGGAGAAGCCCGAACCCGCGACGGGGGGCTCCGGTGCGTCCGGGACTGCGGGCAGGCGCGAGGCCGGGGGCGTCGATCAGCCCACCGCGGCATTCAGCGCGTTCCAGAAGCGTGCGTCGGACCAGGGCGGATCCGACCAGGCCACGGCCGTGTTCAGGGCCCCCACCCCGGAGGCCGAGGAAGCTCCGGCGGCCAGGCGCAAGGCCGCGCCCAAGTGGGCGGACGCCGACGCCGACGCCGACGCCGCGCCGGGACGCGACGCGGCCGGCACCGCGGACCGGGCCGACACGGGGCGGGCCGGTGAACGGCCGGGCAGCACGTTCGTGCCGCTGCGCGCCGGTGCCGGGCCGGAGGCAGACGCGCCTGCGCCCGCCGCGCTCACCGAGGCCGAACGGACCAAGCAGCAGCCGCTGCCCCCGCGGCCCCCGCTCGACATGCTGGCGGAGCTGACGAACACGCCGCCCCCGCCGCCGACCCTGCTGCGTACGACGGCCCGGCGGCTCAAGATCTGGACCCCGCTGGTCGTCCTGCTGCTGATCGTCTTTGCGACCGTGCAGATGCTGCGCCCGCTGCCCGAGCCGTCCCTGCGGCTCTCCGCGGGCTCCTCGTACACCTTCGAGGGCGGGAGGCTGGACATGCCCTGGCCCGGCGAGGGGCAGGGTGCCGTCGCGGTGGAGGGCGTCGGCACCATCGGCACCTACGGCCCGCAGAAGCCCGCGCCCACCGCGAGCGTCGCCAAGACCATGACCGCGTACGTCCTTCTCAAGGACCGGCCCATCAAGGACAAGGACGGCGGGCCCGTCATCGAGATCGACCAGCTCACCGAGGACCAGTCGCACAACGCGGACTGGTCGGTCGCGCCGGTCAAGAAGGGGCAGAAGTACACGCAGGGCGAGCTGATGCAGCTCCTGATGGTCGTGTCCGCGAACAACGTGGCCCACCTGCTGGCCCGTTGGGACGCCGGCACCGAGGAGGCGTTCCTCAGGAAGATGAACGCCGCCGCCGGGGAACTCGGCATGAAGGACACCGTCTACACCGACCCCAGCGGTTTCGAGAAGACCACCGTGTCCACCCCCACCGACCAGCTCAAGCTGGCCAGGGCGGTGATGGAGTTCGACGCGTTCCGCGAGATCGTCGACATGCCGAGCGTCGACCTGCCCCAGATCGGCAAGGAGCTTTACAACGGCAACAGCATCCTCCTCAAGGACGGTGTCGCCGGTATCAAGACCGGTACGTCGACCCCGGCGGGCGGCAACCTGCTGTGGGCGGCGTACACCCTGGTCGACGGCAAACGGCAGCGGATCCTGGGCGTCACGATGGGCGTGAAGAGCCCCGTGCACCTCTCGGAGAAGACCAAGCTGGCGATCGAGACGTACAGCTACAACATGATCAGGACCGCGCAGGACGGGGTCGACTCGCAGACGGCCGTCAGGAAGGGCGATGTCGTCGGGTACGTCGACGACGGGCTCGGCGGCCGGACGCCCGTCGTCGCCACCGAGGACCTGAAGCCGGTCGGCTGGGCCGGGCTGAACGTGGAGCTGACCCTCACCGAGGGTGGCAAGGACCTCCCGCGCAACGCCGTCGACGGCACGGTCGTCGGTGAACTCTCGGTCGGCAAGGGCGAAGGCCGGGTGAGCGTGCCCGTCGCACTCCAGGAGGATCTGTCGGAGCCGGGCATCGGCATCAGGCTCACCAGGCTCGGCTGACGGAAGTGGCCGCGGGGGAGGCGAACCACACAGCTGCGCACGCGTGGAGGGGGGTCTTCGGGAACCCCCTCCACAGGGCGGTGCTCACGGCCGCCGGTTCTGCGGCTGTGCTGCACCTGCTGTGGGTCGTGTGGATCGCCAACAGCGGCGGCGACCTGGCCGCGCAGGACGCCTGGGCGGAGTTCGCCGGGCGCCACCCGGACACCGCGTACAACCTGGCCTGGTACGGGGGCCTGCACCCCGTCTCGTACAGCGTGCTGTCCCCCTATGTGATGGCGGTGCTGGGCGTACGGACCACCATGGTGCTCGTCGGCTCGGTCTCGGCGGGGCTCGTCGTGCTGGTCCTGGCGCGGACGCGGGCCGTCCGGAACATCACCGCCTGCTCGCTCGCTGCTGTGTTCGCGCTGCTGTGCAACGCGCTGTCGGGGCGGGTGACGTTCGGCCTCGGCCTGGTGTTCGCGCTGGGCGCGGTGGCGGTGCTGGCCCGCCCCGGCGGCCTCGGAGCGGGGGCGTTCGTGTCGCTGGGGCTGCTGGCCGGTCTCGCGACCGCGGCGAGCCCGGTGGCGGGGCTGTTCCTGGGCTTCCTGGCGGCGGCGCTGTTCCTGCGGGGCCGGTTCCGTGAGTCGTTGACGCTCGGGCTGCCGCCGGTGGCCGTGGTGGCGCTGTCGGTGTGGCTGTTCCCGTTCTCCGGGGCGATGCCCATGGGGTTCGGGACGGTGGTGCTGCCTCTGCTGTGCGCGGTGGCGGCCGTGCTGCTCGTGCCGACGGGCTGGCGGACGCTCCGTACGGTCGCGGCCGTGTACGCGGTCGCGGTCGTCCTGGCATGGGCGGTGCACTCGCCCGTCGGCTCCAACGTCACCCGGCTGGCGATGCTGTTCGGGGGCGTGGTGCTGGCCGCGGCCCTGCCCTACGCGCGGGCGGAGGGCGGCCGGGCCGGGCGGCGGCGCCGGTACGCCCTGGTGGCGGCCCTGGTGGTGTTCCACGCGTGGCTGGGCTTCAAGAGCGTCGACGACGTGGTGCGCACGGCTCCGCAGGCGTCGTGGACACATGACGCGGCGCCTCTGATAGCGGAGCTGCGGAGCCGGGGCGCGGAGGAGGCGCGGGTCGAGGTGGTGCCCGCGCGCAGCCACCGCGAGGCGTCCGCGCTCGCGCCGTACGTGAACCTCGCGCGCGGCTGGAACCGGCAGGCCGATCTCGAACGCAACCCGCTCTTCTACGACGGGTCCCTGACGGCCGACAGCTACCGGGAGTGGCTGCACCGGTGGGCCGTGCGGTACGTCGTGCTCCCCACGGGCGGCACGCCGGACATGGGGGCCCAGGAGGAGAGCGCACTGGTGGCGGGCGGCCTGCCGTACCTGAAGGAGGAGTGGGCCGACGACAACTGGCGCCTGTTCGCCGTCCAGGAGGCCACGCCGCTGGCCGGGCCTCCGGCGCAGGTGGAGCACGCGGGGGCGGGCGGCCTGCTGCTGCGGGTCGACGAGCCGGGGCGGGTGCTGATAAGGGTGCCGTACTCGCCGTGGCTGTCGCTGCTGGACGAGGCGGACGAGCGACTGGCGGCGGGGGACGGCCGGGGCTGCCTGCGGCGGGCTCCGGTGACCGGGGACGGCGACGAGTGGACCGAACTGGACGCGCCCGAGGCGGGGCTGTACCGGCTGGGCGCGCCGTACTCGCTGCTGTCGCGGGGGACGCCGTGCTGAGGCGGTGGCGGGGGAGCCTCCGGAACGGGGTCCTGCGTGACGGAGCCATGGCGGAGGGTGCCGCCCCGGAGTGGGTCCCTTTCTGGTGGACTTCCGGCCGATCTGGCCGAAAAGCACATCCGAAGTGTTATCCACCCCGGTCCTGGCCGTGATCTGGGGTGCGTAGGTTTCCCCGGGACACGACCAGTCGCAGCAACAGGGGGATGACGAGCATGCGCGGAATGCGCGGGGTGCGCAGAACACGTGGGCTGGTGGCGGGGGGCCTGGCGACGGCGCTGCTCGGCCTGGCGGCCACGGCCTGCAACGGGACGGACTCGGGGGCGGCTCCGGAGCAGGTCGTGTCGGAGGCGGCGGCGCCGACCGCGTCGGTGAGCGCGACGGCGGCGCAGTCCCCGTCCTCCCCCGTGCCGAGCGCCTCCGGGGCGAGCGTCTCCGCGAGCCCGAGCCCCACGCCGACCGAGGCGGCGCCCCCGTCGGCAACCGCGAAGCCGACGCCGAAGCCGGTGCACGACAGCCCTAAGCCGACCCCGGCCGAGACCAGGACGGCCTCCCCGGCACCGACGAAGCCGCCGGTGCCGACACGCCTGTCGATGGCGGTCCGTACGGCCGGAGGCGGGCTCGATCTGGTGCGGGGCGGGGCGGCCCAGGAGTTCACCGTCACCCTGACGAACGGCAACACGCGCGCGTACACCCATCTGAAGCCGACCTTCCAGATCGAGTACCTGCAGGGCATCGTGCTCCAGCGATGGGACCCGGCGACGGGCACCTGGAAGAACGTGGATCTGAGGGTGGCCACCGACGCCTATCCCCCGGCCCTCCACCAGGGCGGCTCGGCGCTGGCGCTGAACGCCGCCCGCACCATCCGCTACCGGATGCGCGCACTGGCCGGGGGCGGAGCGGGGAGCGACTCGCTGATGATCTACCTGATCGACACGGCCGCCGACAAGCAGGTGGCCTACCACTACCTGCCGCACACCACGCGCCAGCCGTAGAGACGGCACAGCCGCGCCGGAGGTGGCTGAGAACGGCGGTTCCTCTCCCATCGCTTGATGCGCACCCGACACAGTGGCACCACACGCTCACGCTAGTGTGCGAAGCGTGAGCGTTCATGTCGTCATAGGTTTCGGGCCCGCAGGGGCGGCCACGGCCAGGCAGTCGGCCGCAGAGGGACATCAGGTACGGGTCATCACCCGGTCCGGCCGCAGAGCGGAGCCGGGTATCGAGCACATCGCGCTGGACGCGGCGGACAGCGCCCGGCTGACGGAGGCCGCGCGGGGCGCGACCGTGATCTACAGCTGTTTCGGACTGCCCTACCCGCGCTGGGCGAGTGACTGGCCCCCGCTGGCCGCCTCGGCCTGCGCGGCGGCCGAGGCGACCGGGGCCGTCCTGGTCATGCTCGGCAACCTCTACGGCTACGGCCCGGTGGACGGCCCTCTGACGGAGGACCTGCCGCTCGCCGCGACCGGCACCAAGGGGCGGCTGCGCGCCGCGGTGTGGGAGCAGGCGCGGGCGCTGCACGAGCAGGGCCGCATCAGGGCCGTGGAGGTGCGGGCCTCGGACTTCTTCGGGCCCGGGGTGACCGACGGCGGGCATCTCGCCTCGCGGGTCGTGCCGCGCGTGCTGGCCGGCAAGCCGGTCTCGGCGCTCGGGAACCCGGAGGCGCCGCACAGCTGGACGTATCTGCCCGATGTGGCGAGGACGCTGATCGAGGTCGCGGGCGAGGAGCGGGCCTGGGGCCGTGCCTGGCACGTGCCGACGGAACCCCCGCTCTCCACACGGGAGATGGTCGACCGCCTCGCCGCCGCCGCGGGCACGGGGCCGGTGCCGGTGCGCGGGCTGCCGTCGGCCGTGCTGGGCGCCGGGTCGCTGTTCTCGCCGCTGCTGCGCGAACTGAAGGAGGTCCGCTACCAGTTCGACCGCCCGTTCGTCGTCGACTCCAGCGCCTACGAGGCCGAGTTCGCGGTACGGGCGACCCCTGTCGAGCAGCAGGTCAAGGCCACGGTGGACTGGTGGCGTGAGCGGACGGCGACCCGCGGGTGACTCGGGTGGCGGAGATCCCGGGAGGCGGGGCCGGGGCGCGCCGCGGTGACATCGCGATCGTGGGGATGGCCTGCCGGTTCCCCGGGGCACGCGATGTGAACCAGTACTGGAGGCTGCTGACGGACCCCCGGCCGCAGTTCGCCGCCGTGCCGGACTCGCGGTGGCGCAGTGCCGGGTTCCTCAGCGACGACCTGCGCGACGCGACCGCGGCGTACACGGACACGATGGCGCTGCTGCCGGAGGTGGGCCACTTCGACGCGGCGCACTACGGCATTCCGCCGCGGCGGGCCCGGGCGATGGACCCGCAGCACCGGCTGCTGATCGACCTCGCGCGGGAGGCGATCCAGGACGCGGGCTGGGAGGCGGAGGGCTTCGACCGCGAGGAGACCTCGGTGATCACCTCCCTCACCGAGAGCGGCTATCGCGAGATCAGCACCCTGCCGATACGGATGCGCCAGCTGGCGGGCGGCGAGTTCGGCGCGCGGCCGTCCGACTCCCGGTGGCGGACAGCGGTGCGGGCGGTGGACCGGCTGCACGGCAGCTCCGTGGCCGGGCTGCTGCTCAACATGGGCCCGAGTGCGGTCAGTTCGGTGTTCGATCTGCACGGGGAGAGCTATGCGCTGGACGCGGCGTGTTCGGGCGGACTCATGGCCGTGGCCAACGCGGTGTCCGCGCTGCGCGCGGGCCGGTGCCGGATCGCCGTCGCCGGGGGCGCCCAACTGATCCTGACTCCCGACCTGCTGGTGGGGCTGTGCCGGGTCGGCGCCATCTCGCGGAGCGGACGGTGCCTGCCGTTCGGGGCGGAGGCCGACGGCTTCGTGCTGGGCGAGGGCGCAGGGATGCTGGTGCTGCGGCCCCTGTCCGACGCGCTGGCGGCGGGCGACCGGGTCTACGCCGTGGTACGAGGCGTGGGAACGGCCAATGACGGGACCGTCCAGGGGGGAATGCACCCCCAGGCGTCCGGTCAGCTCCGCGCGCTGCGCCGCGCATACCGGGACGCGGGCCTGCCCCCGGACGCGGTGGGACTCCTGGAGGCCCACGGCACGGGCACCACGGTCGGTGACCCGGTCGAGCTGGACGTCCTGCGGGAACTGCGCGGCGAGCACGCCGCCCCCGCCTTTCTGGGCGCGGTGAAGGCGGTGGTCGGCCACTCGCTGAACGCGGCGGGGCTGGCGGGCCTCATCAAGTCGGTCCTGGCCGTGCAGCGGGGGGTGGTCCCGCCGCAGCCGGAATTCGGCCTGTCGGCCCACCCCGCGCTCGACGCGGCGGGGCTGACCGTCCCGACCGCCGCGGTGCGCTGGCCGGAGACCGGGCAGCCTCGCCGGGCGGGGGTGAGCGCCTTCGGCTTCGGCGGCACGGGAGTCCACCTGGTGGTGGAGGAGGCCGTGACGGCGGTGGGCGGTTGGGGGGTGACCGGGCCGGTGGCGGCCGGCGCGGTGCCGTCGGGCGTCCCGGCGCCGAGGGCCGCCGCACCGGTCGCCCCGGCATCGGCGGCCACCTCGACGACCGCCCCGACACCGGCCGTACCGGCCGTCACCGGCCCGGCCGTCCCGGAGGCGTCCGCCACGCCGCCGGCTTCCCCTG
>NZ_JADWYO010000056.1 GCF_022414595.1 Streptomyces sp. MUM 203J
GCGCGGGGGGCCGCGGGCCGGCCGCGGCTCCCGTGGCCGGCGGGTCGGTGCCCGACGTGCCCGCCTGTTCCTCCTCCGAGCGCTCCGCGCAGCGGAACCCCCGGGCCGGACGGCTGCCCACAGCGGGCGCGCCCCGACGGCCGGTAGCCGACAGGCCCCGCAGGGCCCCGGTGATGGAGTAGGGATCTTGAGGGGTGGGCAGATTCGTCATTTCGGGGGGCGTGGCGTAGACTGATGCGTCGGCTCTCGTGTACCTGCATGTCCACATGCCACCGCAAGAGTCGATCAAGGTAGCCGATTCGAAGGGCGAAGCGTGGCCAAGAAGCAAGGTGCCATCGAAATTGAGGGCACCGTGATCGAGTCCCTGCCGAACGCGATGTTCAAGGTGGAGCTCCAGAACGGTCACAAGGTCCTCGCGCACATCTCCGGCAAGATGCGGATGCACTACATCCGTATCCTTCCGGACGACCGGGTCGTCGTGGAGCTCTCTCCGTACGACCTGACGCGCGGGCGGATCGTCTACCGCTACAAGTAGATCTTGTCCGCGCCCTCCCGTGGGGTGGGTGCTGGCACTGACCCGGAGAACCTCACATCCCATGAAGGTCAAGCCGAGCGTCAAGAAGATCTGCGACAAGTGCAAGGTGATCCGCCGTCACGGCCGGGTCATGGTCATCTGCGACAACCTGCGCCACAAGCAGCGCCAGGGCTGACGCACGCCGACCGACCTGCATCTCGCAGATCACGCGCGACGCGAATTTCATATGTACATACGCAGTGCCCACCGGGCCGGTTCAGGCCGGCTGGTGACACCTCCGGCGGGGGCCGGGGACCCGGACCGTTCCTCATACGGCGGTCGGGAATCGGCGCTGCGGAAGACCCCCGAGCACACAGGAGCCATTGAATGGCACGCGTTTCCGGTGTCGACATCCCGCGCGACAAGCGCGTGGAGGTCGCACTCACCTACGTCTTCGGCATTGGCCGCACCCTGGCGCAGGAGACCCTCGCCTCCACCGGTGTGAACCCCAACACCCGCGTTCGTGACCTGTCCGAGGAGGACCTGGTCAAGATCCGCGAGTACGTGGACAACAACATCAAGACCGAGGGTGACCTCCGCCGCGAGATCCAGGCCGACATCCGCCGCAAGGTGGAGATCGGCTGCTACCAGGGTCTGCGCCACCGCCGTGGTCTGCCGGTCCGCGGTCAGCGCACCAGCACGAACGCTCGTACCCGCAAGGGCCCGCGTCGCGCCATCGCCGGTAAGAAGAAGCCGGGCAAGAAGTAGTCCGCAGCGGACGATCTGTCCACGGTCTTCGCTGTAGGACCGACCACCTCCCGTAGGAGTTAAGAGATGCCCCCCAAGGGACGTCAGGGCGCTGCCAAGAAGGTGCGCCGCAAGGAAAAGAAGAACGTCGCTCACGGCCACGCGCACATCAAGAGCACGTTCAACAACACGATCGTGTCCATCACGGACCCGACCGGCAACGTGATCTCCTGGGCCTCCGCCGGCCACGTCGGCTTCAAGGGCTCGCGTAAGTCGACTCCGTTCGCCGCGCAGATGGCCGCCGAGTCCGCCGCGCGTCGCGCCCAGGAGCACGGCATGCGCAAGGTCGACGTCTTCGTGAAGGGCCCGGGCTCCGGTCGCGAGACCGCGATCCGCTCCCTCCAGGCCACCGGCCTCGAGGTCGGCTCCATCCAGGACGTCACGCCGACCCCGCACAACGGCTGCCGTCCGCCGAAGCGCCGCCGCGTCTGAGGCTGCGCGCCGCGCGACGTCCATGCGTCGCCGCTTTGCTTGACGGGTTCGGGCGGTACGTCTCTTTTCAGGCGTGCCGCCCGTACCCTTGCAGTATCCGAGGGCGTCAAATAGCGGGCGCCCACGACTGAAGGAAACACCACCATGCTGATCGCTCAGCGTCCTTCGCTGACCGAAGAGGTCGTCGACGAGTACCGCTCGCGGTTCGTCATCGAGCCGCTGGAGCCGGGCTTCGGCTACACGCTCGGCAACTCCCTCCGTCGGACCCTTCTCTCCTCCATCCCCGGTGCCGCTGTCACCAGCATCCGCATCGACGGTGTCCTGCACGAGTTCACCACCGTGCCGGGCGTCAAGGAGGACGTCACCGACCTGATCCTCAACATCAAGCAGCTCGTCGTCTCCTCCGAGCACGACGAGCCCGTCGTGATGTACCTGCGCAAGCAGGGCCCGGGTCTCGTCACCGCCGCCGACATCGCGCCCCCGGCCGGTGTCGAGGTGCACAACCCGGACCTGGTCCTCGCCACCCTCAACGGCAAGGGCAAGCTGGAGATGGAGCTGACCGTCGAGCGCGGTCGCGGCTACGTCTCCGCCGTCCAGAACAAGCAGGTCGGGCAGGAGATCGGCCGCATCCCGGTCGACTCCATCTACTCGCCCGTCCTCAAGGTGACCTACAAGGTCGAGGCCACCCGAGTCGAGCAGCGCACCGACTTCGACAAGCTCATCGTCGACGTCGAGACCAAGCAGGCCATGCGTCCGCGTGACGCCATGGCCTCCGCCGGCAAGACGCTGGTCGAGCTGTTCGGCCTCGCCCGCGAGCTGAACATCGACGCCGAGGGCATCGACATGGGCCCGTCCCCGACGGACGCCGCCCTGGCCGCCGACCTGGCGCTGCCGATCGAGGAGCTGGAGCTGACGGTCCGCTCCTACAACTGCCTCAAGCGCGAGGGCATCCACTCCGTGGGTGAGCTGGTCGCCCGCTCCGAGGCCGACCTGCTCGACATCCGCAACTTCGGCGCGAAGTCGATCGACGAGGTCAAGGCGAAGCTGGCCGGCATGGGCCTGGCCCTGAAGGACAGCCCGCCCGGATTCGACCCGACCTCCGCCGCCGACACGTTCGGCACGGACGACGACGCCGACTCCGGCTTCGTCGAGACCGAGCAGTACTGAGCCGTCCTGAGCCGCAGGGCTCGACGCGATAGCTGCCCGTAGGCGTCCGCCTGCGGGGTCCTGACACCGGTACCTGATACGGCCGGTGCAGATCACAAGGAGAAACACCATGCCGAAGCCCGCCAAGGGTGCCCGTCTGGGCGGCAGCGCCGCGCACGAGAAGCTTCTTCTCGCGAACCTCGCGAAGGCGCTTTTCGAGCACGGCCGCATCACCACGACCGAGGCCAAGGCCCGCCGCCTGCGCCCGGTCGCGGAGCGCCTGATCACCAAGGCGAAGAAGGGCGACATCCACAACCGTCGCCTGGTGCTGCAGACGATCACGGACAAGGGCATCGTCCACACGCTCTTCACCGAGATCGCCCCCCGCTACGCCGAGCGCCCGGGTGGCTACACCCGCATCACCAAGATCGGCAACCGTCGTGGCGACAACGCCCCGATGGCGGTCATCGAGCTGGTCGAGGGCGAGATCGCCAAGAAGGCGACCGTCGCCGAGGCCGAGGCCGCGACCAAGCGCGCGGTGAAGGAGGCCGACGAGGCCGCCGAGGCTCCGGCCGAGGAGCCGAAGGACGCCTGAGCGTTCTGACGGCCACGGCCGACGGACGGGCCCGTTCCCTCTGGGGGCGGGCCCGTTCCCCATTGTCTCCCGTTTGAGAGGATCGTCGCGTGAGCGATGAAGTGCAGCCCGGGTTCGTACGGGTGCGGCTGGACCTGTCGTACGACGGCAAGGAGTTCCACGGCTGGGCCAAGCAGGCCGGTGGGCAGCGCACCGTGCAGGGGGAGATCGAGGACGCCCTGCGGACCGTGACCCGCTCCTCGCAGACCTACGAGCTGACCGTCGCCGGGCGGACCGACGCCGGGGTGCACGCGCGCGGACAGGTCGCCCATGTCGATCTTCCTGAGGCCGTGTGGGCGGAACACCGGGAGAAGCTGCTGCGGCGGCTGGCCGGGCGGCTCTCGCACGACGTGCGGATCTGGCGGGTGGGCGAGGCTCCCGCAGGGTTCAACGCGCGGTTCTCCGCGATCTGGCGGCGGTACGCCTACCGCGTCACCGACAACCCGGGCGGTGTCGACCCGCTGCTGCGCGGCCACGTGCTCTGGCACGACTGGCCGCTGGACGTCGACACCATGAACGCCGCGGCGGAGAGGCTGCTCGGCGAGCACGACTTCGCCGCCTACTGCAAGAAGCGGGACGGGGCCACCACCATCCGCACCCTGCAGGAGCTGCGGTGGGAGCGGCTGCCGAGCGGGGTGCTGGAGGCGACCGTCCGGGCCGACGCCTTCTGCCACAACATGGTGCGGTCGCTGGTCGGCGCGCTGCTGTTCACGGGGGACGGGCACCGGCCCGTCGACTGGCCCGGGAAGGTGCTGGCCGCAGGAGTGCGGGACTCGGCCGTCCATGTCGTACGGCCCCACGGGCTCACCCTCGAAGAGGTCGGATACCCGGCGGACGAGCTGTTGGCCGCCCGGAACCGGGAGGCCCGCAACAAGCGCTCACTGACCGCCGGTGGCGGGGGCGGTGGCTGCTGCTGACGCCTGGGCCCGGCCCCTGGCGTAGATCTGGTTGAAGGTGAAGGTGCCCAGGTCGTCGCTGGTCTTGAAGACCGTGGCGTCCTCCTTGGTGACCTTCCGGCCGTCCGCGAAGCCCGCCTGGGTGAAGTACGCGTAGCGGCCCAGCGCGTTGGAGCGGCGCAGGCACACCGTGGCGCGGCAGAAGTCGTTCACGCCCGCGCCGGCCAGCGGGAGGATGCCGCCCCGGGCCTCCTCCTTGGCCTTCTGCGCCGCCGCTTCGTCCTTGAACAGGGCGACGCCGACCGTGACCGCCACGCCGTCCCTCGTGTACGTGCTGCGGATGACGCGGGTGCAGCCGTGCTTCTGGAGGACCGCGCCCAGGCCGTCCTTGCCGACGGCGGCGCAGTTCGTGGTGGAGGTGAGGGCGCCCTTCTGGTAGACGCGGTCGCCCATGGTGAGCTTCTTGCCGGGGAAGAGATCCCCGGGGTCGAGGGGTGCCCTGTCCTTCTCCTCCGTGGTGAGGAACTCCATCGGGCTGGGCGGGGGCGGGGGAGCGACCGAGGAGAAGGAGGGTGCGGGGGCCGTCGGGTCCGCGGGCAGGCCGTCGTCGGCGGGAGCCGTGGCCGCGCCGCTGCCGGTGGTGGTGCCCGCCCGGTCCGCGTCGTTCTTGCTGGTGGAGATGACGGCGACCGCGACGAGGGTCGCTATGGCGCCGGTCGCGAGGACGCCGCCGCCCGCGAGGAGCCAGCGCTTGCGGCGATGACGGGCGGCCGAGGCGTCGGCGAGGGCGCCCCAGTCGGGGGTGTGGGAGTCGGTCTCCGGCCGGGCGGGCTGCTGCTGTTGCGCGTACGGCTGTGCGGGCTGCTCCCCGTACGGCTGGTACGGGTCTCCGTGCGTGGGCGGGCCGAAACCCCCGCCGCCCTGCTGCTGCGGATCCTGCGGCCACTGCGGTCCCCCAAAGCTCATGCCGCGCATCCTATAAACCAGTTGGGGGCGTGCCGGTCGGGCGGTCAGAATGCGCCCCATGGGGCATGTCGAGGTCGCACATCTTGAGTACTGCCTGCCGGACGGGCGGGCCCTGCTGGCGGACGCGTCGTTCCGGGTGGGGGAGGGGGCCGTGGTGGCCCTCGTCGGCGCCAACGGGGCCGGGAAGACGACCTTGCTGCGGCTGATCGCGGGGGAGCTCCAGCCACACGGCGGGACCGTGACGGTGAGCGGCGGGCTCGGGGTGATGCCGCAGTTCGTCGGATCCGTGCGGGACGAGCGGACCGTGCGGGACCTGCTGGTGTCGGTGGCGCCGCCGCGGATCCGGGCGGCCGCGCGGGCGGTCGACGAGGCCGAGCACCTGATCATGACGGTCGACGACGAGGCCGCGCAGCTGCGGTACGCGCAGGCGCTCAGCGACTGGGCGGAAGCGCGCGGGTACGAGGCCGAGACGCTGTGGGACATGTGCACGACGGCGGCGCTCGGCGTCCCCTATGAGCGGGCGCAGTTCCGGGACGTGCGCACGCTGAGCGGCGGGGAGCAGAAGCGGCTGGTGCTGGAGGCGCTGCTGCGGGGGCCCGACCAGGTGCTGCTGCTGGACGAGCCGGACAACTACCTGGACGTGCCGGGCAAGCGGTGGCTGGAGGAACGGCTCGCGGAGACCCGGAAGACCGTGCTGTTCATCTCACACGACCGGGAGCTGCTGGCGCGGGCGGCGCAGAAGATCGTCGCGGTGGAACCGGGGCCCGCCGGGTCGGACGTGTGGGTGCACGGCGGCGGCTTCGCGACCTTCCACGAGGCGCGGCGGGAGCGGTTCGCCCGGTTCGAGGAGCTGATGCGCCGGTGGGAGGAGGAGCACGCCAGGCTGAAGGCGCTGGTGCTGCGGCTGCGGCAGCAGGCGGCGAACAGCCCCGACATGGCGTCCCGCTACCGGGCGGCGCAGACCCGGCTGCGGAAGTTCGAGGAGGCCGGGCCGCCGCCGGAGCCGCCGCGGGAGCAGGACATCCGCATGCGGCTGCGGGGCGGGCGCACCGGGGTGCGGGCCGTGACCTGCGAGGGGCTGGAGCTGACCGGCTTGATGAAGCCGTTCGACCTGGAGGTCTTCTACGGGGAGCGGGTCGCCGTGCTGGGCTCGAACGGGTCCGGGAAGTCGCACTTCCTGCGGCTGCTGGCCGGGGACGCGTCGGTGGCGCGCAGCGGGGCCTGGAAGCTGGGGGCCAGGGTCGTACCCGGGCACTTCGCGCAGACGCACGCGCATCCCGAGCTGGAGGGCCGGACACTGGCCGACATCCTGTGGGCCGAGCACGCGAAGGACCGGGGCGGGGCGATGAGCGTGCTGCGCCGGTACGAGCTGGAGCGGCAGGGGGACCAGCCGTTCGGGAAGCTCTCGGGCGGTCAGCAGGCCAGGTTCCAGATCCTGCTGCTGGAACTGGCGGGGACGACGGCTCTGCTGCTGGACGAGCCGACGGACAACCTGGACCTGGAGTCGGCGGAGGCTCTGCAGACCGGGCTGGAGGCGTATGAGGGGACGGTGCTGGCCGTGACGCACGACCGGTGGTTCGCCCGGTCCTTCGACCGGTTCCTGGTGTTCGGTGCGGACGGGGTCGTGCGGGAGACGGCGGAGCCGGTGTGGGACGAGCGGAGGGTGGCGCGGGAGCGCTGAGGGGGCCGGGGGGGGCGACGCCCCTGGTCCCCGGGGCCGGGGCGCGAGGCCCCCGGCCCCGGGAGCCGCCCTCGTCGTTTTGACCCATCGCGTGTCGCCCGCGTATTCTTCTGGTTCGTTATGCGTACTGGCTTGCTCTATCTCACGTGAGAGGCCGTTACGCCGGTCCACCGGGCCGATGACCAGCGACCTGCACTCGGTTTGCGTCACCGACGTGTGGTCTTGGCTGTCGTGATCGTCCGTGGTGGCCTTGACAGGACCCACTCACTGAAGAAGCGAAGGCTACGACCGTGCGTACGTACAGCCCCAAGCCCGGCGATGTCACCCGCCAGTGGCACGTCATTGACGCCCAGGACGTCGTCCTGGGCCGTCTGGCCTCCACTGCCGCGACCCTCCTGCGGGGCAAGCACAAGCCGATCTACGCGCCGCACGTTGACGCTGGTGACTTCGTCATCATCATCAACGCCGACAAGGTGCACCTGTCCGGCAACAAGCGGACCCAGAAGATGGCGTACCGCCACTCCGGCTACCCGGGTGGTCTGCGCTCCGTCCGCTACGACGAGCTCCTCGAGAAGAACCCCGAGAAGGCCATCGAGAAGGCCGTCAAGGGCATGCTCCCGAAGAACTCCCTGGGCCGCCAGATGCTCTCGAAGCTGAAGGTCTACGCGGGCGAGAACCACCCGCACGGCGCCCAGCAGCCGGTCCCGTTCGAGATCACCCAGGTCGCGCAGTAAGTCCGGCCACCCCCTAAGACGAAAAGAATCTGAGGAGCATCGTGGCCGAGACCACCCCTGAGACCCCCGTCGACGAGTTCGAGGGCGTCGAGGAGTACACCACCGAGACCGAGGCCGTCGTGGAGGGTGAGTACACCTCCGAGTCGCTCGCCTCCCGCTTCGGCGAGCCGCAGCCGGCCGCCGGCCTGGGCCGTCGCAAGAACGCGATCGCCCGTGTCCGGATCATCCCCGGCTCCGGCAAGTGGAAGATCAACGGTCGCACCCTTGAGGACTACTTCCCCAACAAGGTGCACCAGCAGGAAGTCAACGAGCCGTTCAAGGTCCTGGAGCTTGAGGGCCGCTACGACGTCGTCGCCCGCATCGCGGGTGGCGGTGTCTCCGGTCAGGCCGGTGCGCTCCGCCTCGGTGTCGCCCGTGCGCTGAACGAGGCGGACGTCGACAACAACCGCGGCGCCCTGAAGAAGGCCGGCTTCCTCCGCCGCGACGACCGCGCGGTCGAGCGCAAGAAGGCCGGTCTCAAGAAGGCCCGCAAGGCCCCGCAGTACAGCAAGCGCTAATCCCGCGCCTGCTCGGTCTGCGAGACCTGCGCGACAGGCTCGTAAGGTACGCCCCGGCGGCACATGCAGAATGTGCCGCCGGGGCGCGCCCCTTTTGGGGCCGGTGTTCCGGTCCGGCCCCGTGGCGGGTGTCGATGGGGACGCCCGTGGAAAGCAATGGAGGACAGCTGTGGGACGACTCTTCGGCACGGACGGCGTGCGCGGTGTCGCCAACGCGGATCTGACGGCGGAGCTGGCGCTCGGCCTGTCGGTGGCGGCGGCGCATGTGCTCGCCGAGGCGGGAACCTTCGAAGGCCATCGGCCGACCGCCGTGGTCGGCAGGGACCCGCGCGCGTCGGGAGAGTTCCTGGAGGCCGCGGTCGTCGCGGGCCTCGCCAGCGCCGGGGTCGACGTGCTGCGGGTCGGCGTGCTGCCGACGCCCGCGGTCGCCTATCTGACCGGGTCGCTCGGCGCCGACCTGGGCGTCATGCTGTCCGCCTCGCACAACGCCATGCCCGACAACGGCATCAAGTTCTTCGCGCGCGGCGGCCACAAACTCCCCGACGACCTCGAGAACCGCATCGAGGCCGTGTACGAGGAGCACCGGCGGGGAGAGCCCTGGGACCGGCCCACCGGCGCCGGTGTCGGACGGGTCAAGGACTACGCGGAGGGGGCCGAGGCGTACATCGGTCATCTGCTGTCCGTGCTGCCGAACCGGCTCGACGGGCTGAAGGTCGTCCTGGACGAGGCGCACGGCGCCGCCTCGCACGTGTCGCCCGCCGCCTTCGAACGGGCCGGGGCCGAGGTCGTCACCATCGGTGCCGCCCCCGACGGGCTCAACATCAACGACGGGTGCGGCTCCACGCACCTCGGCATGCTGCGCGCCGCCGTCGTCGAGCACGGCGCCCACCTGGGCATCGCCCACGACGGGGACGCCGACCGGTGCCTGGCCGTGGACCACACGGGTACGGAGGTCGACGGCGACCAGATCCTCGCCGTGCTGGCCCTCGCGATGCGCGAGGCGGGCACGCTGCGCGGTGACACCGTTGTCGCCACCGTCATGTCCAACCTGGGCTTCAAGCTGGCCATGGAGCGCGAGGGACTGAAGCTCGTCCAGACCGCGGTCGGTGACCGGTACGTGCTGGAGGAGATGAAGGACAAGGGGTACGCGCTGGGCGGTGAGCAGTCCGGGCACGTGATCGTCCTGGACCACGCCACCACCGGGGACGGCACCCTCACCGGTCTGCTGCTCGCCGCGCGTGTCGCGGCCACCGGGCGGACGCTGGCCGAGCTGGCCGGGGTCATGGAGCGGCTGCCGCAGGTGCTGATCAACGTCAAGAACGTCGACAAGTCGCGCGTGCGGACCTCCGCCGAACTGGGCCACGCCGTCGCGGAGGCCGAGCGGGCGCTGGGGACAACCGGCCGCGTGCTGCTCCGGCCGTCCGGCACGGAGCCGCTCGTGCGCGTGATGGTGGAGGCCGCCGACATCGAGCAGGCCCGCGCGGTGGCCAGCCGGCTCGCGGACGCGGTGAAGGCGACGCTGGGCTGACGCCGGATCAGATGCTCTGGTGGGGCGCCCCGCTGGTCCGTGACGGGCTCGCGGGGCGTCTCCTTCTTCGTACGGGGGCGGGTTCTGTCACAGCTTGCGGAGTGACAGGCGCTGGACCTTGTGGTCCGGTCCCTTCCTGACGACCAGGGTGGCGCGGCTGCGGGTCGGGGCGATGTTCTCCAGCAGGTTCGGCTTGTTGATGGTCCGCCACATCGTGCGGGCGTAGTCGAGCGCCTCGTCCTCACCGACCTGCGTGTACTTGCGGAAGTACGAGGAAGGGTCCTGGAACGCGGTCTGCCGCAGCTTGCGGAAGCGGTTCAGGTACCAGCTCTCGACGTCCTCGGTGCGGGCGTCCACGTACACGGAGAAGTCGAAGTAGTCGGCCAGCCCGACGCGGGTGCGGCCGTCCTTGCCGGGCAGGGCGGGCTGAAGGACGTTCAGGCCCTCGACGATCAGGATGTCGGGGCGGCGGACGGTGAGCTGCCGGCCGGGCGCGATGTCGTAGATGAGGTGCGAGTAGACCGGCGCGGTCACCTCGTCCTTGCCCGCCTTGATGTCCGCGACGAACCGGGTGAGGGCCCTGCGGTCGTACGACTCGGGGAAGCCCTTCCGGGACATCAGCCCCCGTGCCTGCAGCTCCTTCATCGGCAGCAGGAACCCGTCGGTCGTGACCCGCTCCACGCGCGGGTGCTCCGGCCAGCGCGCCAGCAGTGCCTGGAGGAGCCGGGCGACGGTCGACTTCCCGACCGCGACGGATCCGGCGACGCCTATCACGAACGGCGTGCCGCGCTGGGCGCCGGTCTCGCCCAGGAACGTGTTGAGCGCCCCGCGGAGGTTCGCGGTGGCGCCGACGTAGAGGTTGAGGAGCCGGGACAGCGGCAGGTAGATGTCCCGCACCTCGTCCAGGTCGATGACGTCCCCGAGACCGCGGAGCCGCTCCACCTCGTCGGCGGTGAGCGGCAGCGGCGTCTTGTCGCGCAACGCGCTCCACTGGTCGCGGGTGAGGTCGACGTAGGGGGTCGACTCGGCCCGCGCCCGTCCGGCGCCGTTGCCGTTGGGCGGCTGGGGTGTGCTGCTCCGTGGCGGCGAAGTGATCACACTGCCATTGTCGTGCGTACGGGGGCGGCGTGGAGGGTGGGGTCGGTCACGTGGCCCCGCCGTACGGGGTCGGGGGACCGGCTACGGGGTCAGCAGCTTGTCGCGGAGCGCCGCCCACTCCAGCGAGTGCCGGATGCCCTCCGCGACGGAGTGGCGGGGCTCCCAGTCCAGCAGCTTTCGCGCGCGGTCGCTGCGGGTGTAGGCGCCGACGACGTCGCCGGGGCGGCGGGGGACCTCGACGCCCTCGACCGGCTCGGCCACCACGCTGTTGAACGCGTCCAGCAGCTCCCGCACGGTCGTGCCGGTGCCCGTGCCCAGGTTGATGGAGGTGCTGCCCCGTTCCAGCAGCGTGTCGAACCGCCGGAGCGCGGCCACATGGGCGGTGGCCAGGTCCCAGACGTGGACGTAGTCGCGGATGCCGGAGCCGTCGCGGGTGGCGTAGTCGGTGCCGGTGATCCGGAACGGGGCCTTCTCCTCGTACGCCTCGATCATCTTGCCCAGCGCGTGGCTCGGGCGGCGGAGCTGGAGACCGGTGCGCATCCGGGGATCGGCGCCGATGGGGTTGAAGTAGCGCAGGGAGAGGATCCGGATCGGCCGGGTGGCGGCGATGTCGCTGAACATGCCCTCGCACACCGCCTTCGTCCGGGCGTACGGGCTCTGTGGGTCCAGGCCCGAGTCCTCGGTGACGGTGAGGTCGGGCTCGGCCCGGTAGATGGAGGCGGAGGAGCTGAAGAGCATGCGGCCGCAGCCGTTGCGGAGGAGGTGCTCGGTGAAGTCCAGGCTCTTCGTCACGTTCGCCCGGTAGTAGCCCACCGGGTCGGCCACCGAGTCCGGTACGACGATCAGCGCGGCGCAGTGGACGACGGCGTCGATGTCGGGGTGTTCGTGGAACACCCGGTCGACGAGCGCGCCGTCCGCGATGTCGCCCTCGTAGAAGGGGCGGTCGGCCACGAACTCACGGCGGCCGGTCACCAGGCTGTCCAGGACCACGACGTCGATGCCCGCGTCGGAGCACGCCGAGGCGACGGTGCTGCCGATGTATCCGGCTCCTCCGGCGATCAGGACCTTCATCCCTGTTTCCCTCCGTCTGTCCGTGCGCGCGCCGCCGTTCCGTGCCGCGTGCGGCGCTGAGGGCCGAGCCTACCGGCGGCGGGACACCGCGTGGGCGGGCGTTTGGCGATCACGGTGTCGTCACGGTCTGATCGCGTCATGGACCTGACCAGAAGGGGTGTCGGTGGCGGCGTTTAGTGTTCTTTACAACTACACACAGAAGGATCAAAGAAAAGCCGATGCGCCGCTCCAAGTTCGTCCGCCGTTCCGCCGTCGCCGCCACCGCGGTCTCCCTCGCCCTGCTGGTCACCGCGTGCGGTGGTGAGGCCAAGGACGACGCCGCCCCCGAGGAGACGGCGAAGGCCGATTCCTCCGCGCCCGCCGCGGACGCGCCCGCCCCCGCGGCCGAGGTCCTGTCCGCCGACGAGCTGGAGAAGGCGCTCGTCGTGCAGGGCGACGTCGAGGGCTTCAAGGTCAAGAAGCCGATGGACGCCGCGCTCAAGATGCTGGAGACGGGCAGCGTCACCACCGACAAGGCCGAGTGCGAGCCGCTCGCCCGCCTCGTCATCTCCTTCAAGCTGGGTGAGCCCGCCGCGACCGCCGCCACTCAGGCGACGGCCGAACTCGACAAGAAGAACCTCTTCGACATGAAGTCGACCATGATCGGCCTCTCCTCGTACGAGGGGAAGGGCGCCGAGGAGACCCTGGCGTCCGTCCGCACCGCCGGAGGCGCATGCGCCGACGGCTTCACGTACACCGTCGGCGCCGAGACGACCAAGGTCACCAAGGTCGAGGAGCTGAAGGTGTCGGGTGGCGACGAGGCCACCGGCTGGGTCGTGACGACCGAGGTCGACGGCGAGAAGATGCCGTACCACGCCGGGCTCGTCCGGCAGGGCAGCACGCTCGCCGCGTTCCCCACGCTCAACCTCGGCTCCGCAGTGACCGGCAAGGACAGCGACTTCCCGGCCGCCCTCGCCACCGCCCAGGTCGAGAAGCTCGCCAAGCAGGGCTGACACACCGGCGCCCGCCGGAGTCGTAGGCTGCCGCCATGTGCGGAATCGTGGGATACGTCGGCGGACAGTCGGCGCTCGATGTGGTGATCGCAGGCCTCAAGAGGCTCGAGTACCGGGGCTACGACTCGGCGGGCGTCGCCGTGCTCGCGGACGGCGGGCTGGCCACGGCCAAGAAGGCCGGGAAGCTCGTCAACCTGGAGAAGGAGCTGGTCGGCCGCCCGCTGCCCAGCGGGTCCACCGGGATCGGACACACCCGGTGGGCCACCCACGGCGGCCCCACCGACGCCAACGCGCACCCGCACATGGACAACGCGGGGCGGGTCGCGGTCGTCCACAACGGCATCATCGAGAACTTCGCCGCGCTGCGCGCCGAGCTGGCCGAGCGCGGCCACACCCTGGAGTCGGAGACCGACACCGAGGTCGTCGCCCATCTGCTGGCCGAGACCCACTCGTCCACCGGCGACCTGGCCGAGGCCATGCGGCAGGTGTGCCGCAGGCTCGACGGGGCCTTCACCCTCGTCGCCGTCCACGCGGACGAGCCCGACGTGGTCGTCGGGGCCCGGCGCAACTCGCCGCTCGTCGTCGGTGTCGGGGAGGGCGAGAGCTTCCTCGCCTCCGACGTCGCCGCGTTCATCGAGCACACCCGGTCCGCGATCGAACTGGGCCAGGACCAGGTCGTGGAGCTGCGCCGGGAGAACGTCACGGTCACCGACTTCGACGGGGCGCCCGCCGACGTGCGGTCGTACCACGTCGACTGGGACGCCTCCGCCGCCGAGAAGGGCGGCTACGACTACTTCATGCTCAAGGAGATCGCGGAGCAGCCGAAGGCGGTGGCCGACACCCTGCTGGGGAGGATCGACGCGGAGGGGTCGATGACCCTCGACGAGGTGCGGATCCCCGCGACCGTGCTGCGCCAGGCCACCAAGGTCGTCATCGTCGCCTGCGGCACCGCGTTCCACGCCGGGCTCATCGCCAAGTACGCGATCGAGCACTGGACCCGCATCCCCTGCGAGGTGGAGCTCGCCAGCGAGTTCCGCTACCGGGACCCGATCCTCGACCAGCGGACGCTGGTCATCGCGATCTCGCAGTCCGGCGAGACCATGGACACGCTGATGGCGCTGCGGCACGCGCGCGAGCAGGGCGCCCGGGTGCTGGCGATCTGCAACACGAACGGGTCCACGATCCCGCGGGAGTCGGACGCGGTTCTCTACACGCACGCCGGACCCGAGGTCGCGGTCGCGTCCACCAAGGCGTTCCTCACCCAGCTCGTCGCCTGTTACCTGGTGGCGCTGTACCTGGGGCAGGTGCGCGGCACCAAGTGGGGCGACGAGATCCGGGCCGTCATCAGGGACCTGGCGCGGATCGCGGAGGACGTCGAGCGGGTGCTCGACACCATGGAGCCGGTACGCGAGCTGGCGCGGTCGCTGGCCGGCAAGGACACCGTGCTGTTCCTGGGCCGTCATGTCGGCTACCCCGTGGCGCTCGAAGGCGCGCTGAAGCTCAAGGAACTCGCGTACATGCACGCCGAGGGCTTCGCGGCCGGCGAGCTGAAGCACGGGCCGATCGCCCTGATCGAGGAGGACCTGCCGGTCGTCGTGGTCGTGCCCTCGCCGCGCGGGCGGTCCGTGCTGCACGACAAGATCGTCTCCAACATCCAGGAGATCCGTGCCCGGGGCGCGCGGACCATCGTCATCGCGGAGGAGGGCGACGAGGCGGTCGTCCCGTACGCCGACCACCTGATCCGCGTTCCCGCGACTCCGACACTCCTTCAGCCGCTCGTCTCCACCGTGCCGTTGCAGGTCTTCGCCTGCGAGCTGGCCACGGCCCGGGGCAACGAGGTGGACCAGCCGCGCAACCTGGCGAAGTCGGTCACCGTCGAATGATCATCGGGGTGGGGATCGACGTCGCGGAGATCGACCGGTTCGCGGCGGCGCTGGAGCGCACCCCGCATCTGGCCGAACGGCTCTTCGTGGAGCGGGAGCTGCTGCTGCCGAGCGGGGAGCGGCGGGGAGTCGCGTCACTCGCGGCACGGTTCGCCGCGAAGGAGGCGATCGCGAAGGCGCTGGGCGCGCCGGCCGGGCTGCACTGGACGGACGCGGAGGTGTACGTGGAACCGAGCGGGCAGCCGCGGCTGCGGGTGCGGGGGACGGTCGCGGAGCGTGCCGCCGAGCTGGGGGTGCGGCACTGGCACGTGTCGCTCAGCCATGACGCGGGAGTGGCGTCGGCGGTGGTGATCGCGGAGGGGTGAGGCGGGGGCCGAGACCCCGCCCCCGAACGCCTGGCGGGCTGGAACGGCCGCTGACGAGGAGGATGAGCTGGTGCGTACTGCATACCGTGTCGAGACCGTGCGGGCGGCCGAGGCCGCGTTGATGGAGCGGGTGCCGGACGGGGCCCTGATGCAGCGGGCCGCCGCGGGGCTGGCCGGGGCCTGTGCCGGGCTGCTCGGGCGGGTGTACGGGGCCAGGGTGGTCCTGCTGGTCGGCAGCGGCGACAACGGGGGTGACGCCCTGTACGCGGGCGCCCGGCTGGCGCGGCGTGGCGCCGGGGTGGCGGCGGTGCTGCTGGGGGCGCGGGCCCATGAGGCGGGGCTGGACGCGCTGCGGCGTGCGGGCGGGCGGGTCGCGGAGGACCCGTTCGCGGTGCTGACCCGCGCGGACCTGGTCCTGGACGGCATCACCGGCATCGGCGGCAGCGGCGGGCTGCGGCCCGGCGCCGTGCCCGTGGTGCGGGCCGCGCGCGGCTCGGACGCGGTCGTGGTGGCCGTGGACCTGCCGAGCGGTGTGGACGCCGACACGGGCACGGTGGACGGGGAGGCCGTACGGGCCGACGCCACGGTGACCTTCGGCGCGTACAAGCCGGGGCTGCTCGTCGACCCGGCGCGGGAGTACGCGGGCGCGCTGCGGCTCGTCGACATCGGGCTGGGCCCGCACCTGCCGGACGTACCGGAACTCGAGGCGCTCCAGCACGCGGACGTGGCGCGGCTGCTGCCCGTGCCCGGGGCGGAGAGCGACAAGTACCGGCGGGGCGTGGTCGGGCTGGTCGCCGGGTCGGCGCGGTACCCGGGAGCCGCCGTGCTCGCCGTGACGGGGGCACTGCGGGGCGGAGCGGGGGCCGTGCGGTACGTGGGGCCCGCCGGGAACGCCGTGCTGGCCCGGCACCCGGAGACGCTGGTGCACGACGGGTCACCGCGCAAGGCGGGGCGTGTCCAGGCGTGGGTCGTCGGGCCGGGGCTGGGGGACACGCCCGGGGCGGAGGAGGTGCTCGCCTCCGAGGTGCCCGTCCTCGTGGACGCGGACGGGCTGCGGCTGCTGGACCCCGGGGCCGTGCGGGACCGGTCCGCGCCGACCGTGCTGACCCCGCACGCGGGAGAGGCGGCGGCGCTGCTGGGCGTGGCCCGCGAGGAGGTCGAGGCGCGGCGGCTGGACGCGGTGCGGGAGCTGGCGGGGCGGTACGGGGCGACGGTGCTGCTGAAGGGGTCCACGACCCTGGTGGCCGACCCCTCGGGCGGGCTCCCGGTGCGGGTCAATCCGACCGGGACGTCCTGGCTGGCGACGGCCGGGAGCGGCGACGTGCTGTCGGGGCTGGCGGGGTCGCTTCTGGCGGCGGGGCTGGTGCCGAGGGACGCGGCGTCCGCGGCTGCGTACCTGCACGGGCTGGCGGCGAGGCGGGCCGCGCGGGGGGCGCCGGTGGCGGCGTACGACGTGGGGGAGGCCCTGGCGGGGGCGTGGCGGGACGTGGTGGGCGGCACCGGGCGGGAGTAGGCCTCCGGAGGGCGTCCTCCCTGCTCCCGTCCCTTCCCGGCGGTGCCCGCCGCGCGGGGGCGCGCCCCGGCGCCGCTCCCGCGAGCTGTTCGGCGGCGGGTGTCCGCAGAACGGCGCCCGCCCTCGGTACTCCCCCGGAGGGGTACCGGGGGACGGGCCTGAGTGGGCCGGGGGGCCCACCTGACACACTGGGCCCGATGAGTACGACACCGCACCCCGGCACCGCCCGGGCCTCCGCTGAGATCGACCTCGCCGCGCTGCGCGCCAACGTGCGGGCGCTGCGGGCCCGGGTCGCGCCGGGTGGCGCGCAGGTCATGGGCGTGGTGAAGGCCGACGCGTACGGGCACGGGGCCGTGCCGTGCGCGCGCGCCGCGCTGGAGGCCGGGGCGACCTGGCTCGGCACCGCCACCCCGTACGAGGCGCTCGCGCTGCGGGCCGCCGGGATCGACGCACCGCTGCTGTGCTGGCTGTGGACGCCGGGCGGGCCCTGGCGCGCCGCGATCGACGCGGACGTGGACGTGACGGTCAGCGGGCTGTGGGCGCTGGACGAGGTCACCGAGGCCGCCCGCGCCGCCGGGCGCCCCGCGCGCGTGCAGCTGAAGGCCGACACCGGGCTCGGCCGCAACGGCTGTCTGCCCGCCGACTGGCCGCGCCTGGTGAGCGAGGCGCTGACCGCGCAGGCCGAGGGGCTGGTGCGGGTCACCGGGCTGTGGTCGCACTTCGCCTGTGCCGACGAGCCCGGCCACCCCTCCATCGCCGAGCAGCTGGCGCGGTTCCAGGACATGCTGGAGCACGCCGAGAAGGCAGGCGTCCGGCCCGAGGTGCGGCATATGGCCAACTCGCCCGCCACGCTCACCCTCCCGGGCTCCTACTTCGACCTCGTGCGGGCCGGGGTCGCCATGTACGGGATCTCGCCCAGCCCGGAGCTGGGCACCCCCGCCGACTACGGGCTGCGGCCCGTGATGCGGCTGTCCGCCCGTGTGGCGTCCGTCAAGCAGGCCCCGGCGGGCCTCGGCATCAGCTACGGCCATCACTACGTCACGGACCGCGAGACGAACCTGGCTCTCGTGCCGGTCGGGTACGCCGACGGGGTCCCGCGCCAGGCCTCCGGGCGCGGGCCGGTCCTCCTGGGCGGGGCGGTGCGTACGGTCGCGGGCCGGATCGCCATGGACCAGTTCGTCCTCGACCTGGGCGCCGACACCGTCGACCCCGGTGCCCGCGCCGTGCTGTTCGGGCCCGGCGACGACGGCGAGCCCACGGCCGAGGACTGGGCACGGGCCGCCGGCACCATCGCGTACGAGATCGTCACCCGGATCGGGCAGCGGGTCCCGCGCGTCTACGTGGGTGAGACGGACGCCTAGGGGGTCGGCATGGACGCGGCGGACGCCGTAGCCGGGGGTGCGGGGAGCGGCGGCTGGCGCCGCGCCGGGATCGCCGGGGCGGCCATAGGGGTCGTCGCGGTGGGCGCGGCGGCCGGGGTCGCCGTGGAGCGGCTCACGGTGGGCCGCTCCATGCGGCGTGAGGCGCGGCTCGCCCTGGACGTGGCCGGACCGTTCGGCGAGCTGCGCGGCACCCCGGGTACGGCGCTCGCGGAGGACGGCACGGCGCTCTCGTACGAGATCGACGAGGTGGCACCTCACGGACGCGGCGCCCCCGCCACCGTGGTGTTCTGCCACGGCTACTGCCTCAGCCAGGACTCCTGGCACTTCCAGCGCGCCGCGCTGCGCGGGCGGGTCCGGACGGTGTTCTGGGACCAGCGCAGCCATGGCCGTTCCGCGCGCGGGGCGGCCCAGTCCGGGCCCGACGGGGAGCCGGTCTCCATCGACCTGCTGGGCCGGGACCTGAAGGCGGTGCTGGACGCCGCCGCGCCCGAGGGGCCGCTGGTGCTGGTGGGGCACTCCATGGGCGGGATGACGATCATGGCGCTGGCGGAGCAGTATCCGGAGCTGGTGCGGGAGCGGGTCGCCGGGGTCGCGTTCGTCGGGACCTCGGCGGGGCGGCTGGCCGAGGTCAGCTACGGCCTGCCGGCGGTCGGCGTCAACGCCGTACGGCGGGTCCTGCCCGGCGTGCTGCGGGCCCTCGGGTCGCGGGCGGAGCTGGTGGAGCGCGGGCGGCGGGCGACGGCCGACCTGTTCGCGGGGATCATCAAGCGCTACAGCTTCGGGTCCCGGGACGTGGACCCGCTGGTGGCCCGGTTCGCGGAGCGCATGATCGAGGCGACGCCGGTCGACGTGGTCGCGGAGTTCTACCCGGCGTTCGCGGAGCACGACAAGGCGGACGCGGTGGCGGGTGTCCTGGCGGGCGTTCCGGTACTGGCTCTGGCGGGGGAGCGGGACCTGGTCACGCCGCGGTCCCACACGGAGGCGCTGGCCGCGGTGCTGCCGGACGCGGAGCTGGTCGTCGTGCCCGACGGGGGGCACCTGGTGATGCTGGAGCACCCGGAGGCGGTGACGGAGGCGGTGGAGGCGCTGCTCGCGCGGGCGGGGCTGGAGCCGCGGGCGAGCGGTTAGGTTTGCTGTATGGAAGCAGCGCAGTTCCCGGGGGCCTCCACCCCCGCCGTCACCGCCCGTGTCACCGTTCACTCGCCCGAGGAGATGCAGGAGCTGGGCCGTGCCCTGGCGAAACTGCTGCGCCCCGGAGACCTGGTGATGCTCACCGGCGAGCTGGGTGCGGGCAAGACGACCCTGACACGTGGCCTGGGCGAGGGGCTGGGGGTGCGCGGGGCCGTCACGTCCCCGACCTTCGTCATCGCGCGCGTGCATCCCTCTCTGGTGGGCGGACCCGCGCTGGTGCACGTGGACGCCTACCGGCTGGGCGGGGGACTGGACGAGATGGAGGACCTGGACCTGGACGTCTCGCTGCCGGAGTCGGTGGTCGTCGTGGAGTGGGGCGACGGCAAGGTCGAGGACCTGACGGAGGACCGGCTGCACGTGGTGATCCACCGGGTGGTGGGAGCCACGGACGACGACCGGCGGGAGGTCGCGCTCACCGGGGTGGGGGAGCGGTGGGCCGACGCCGGGCTGGCCGGGGTCGTGGGGTAGGGCGCGGGCCCGTGCCTGCCCGTACGTTCCGACAAGGTGTCGGTAAATGCTTGCGGGGTACGTCCCAGGCGTGGTGACATGGGGGCCAGACCTTGGTTAGGTCTGCCTAAGTTCGCCTGAGCCGGGAGGCCGCCATGCGGGAGCGGGAGCAGCCGGAACGCCCACGGGCCGTGTCGGTGCGGGAGCTGTTGGCGGTGGCCGCGGCGGCGGACGCGGTGTGCACGCCGCCGACGCCCGAGGCCGAGGCCGCGGAGGCGGCCGACGCGACCGGGACCGAGGGCCGTGAGCGGCCGCCGCGTCGCGCTGCCGCGTAGGTGCCGGGCCTTCTCCCCCCGCTCCCCCTCGGAACCGGGGGTGCCTCCCGGACCCCGCCCGCGCGCCTGAACGGAGCCCGGAGGGCGCCTGAGGGTGAGTGCCGGTGGGGTGAACCGTGCCGCGGCGCCCGGCCGCAGCCCTCTGGCGGGCTGCTGAGACGCCTGACCGGTGTCGGCAGCGAGCGGCGGGCGGGCGTGGACGGTGCCTGGACGGGGCCCGCCCTCAACGTCCCGGGCGGGCCGAACCGTGCCCGGCGGCTCTCCCTCCCGCTCGCCTGCCGGTGGCGCCCGCACCGGGACCCTCCGGCGTGCGAGGAGCGGAGCCCCCGGGTTCGGGGAGGGGCGGAGACCCTGCTACGGGACCACGACCACCTTCGAGTTGACCTGCGCGAACTTCCACAGTTCGCCGCCGTCCTCGCGGGTCATGCGGACACCGCCCGTCCGGCGCGACGGGTCCGGGCTGGGCGTGGAGCCGTCGACCGCCGCGCTGAAGCCGACCGTCACCCCGCCCACCGTCGTGAACCGCACCACGTGCTCGACCTGCGCCCCGTCCGACCCCGTCACGGCCCCCGAGCGGGACGTCACCGAGTACGAGCCGGGGGCGGGGTGCACCGTGCTGGGCATGACCGCGAAGGTCCGTACGACCTCGCCGTCCGCGTCCACCAGCCACACCCGCCGGTCCTTCAGCCCGTACACGACCCGCTCGCCAGAGCCCGAGTCCGCGGGCAGCTCCGCCGAACCGGACGGCTCGGCGGGCGCCGACGAGCCGGGCGCGGGGCCGGTGCCGGACGTGCCGGCCGACGGGGAGGGGGACGGCGACGGGGAGCTGGACGACGCGCCGTGCGTACCGCCCCGGAGTGTCTCGGGGGCGGTCGCGGACGCCTGGTAGGCCAGGAAACCGACTGTCGCCAGTGCCGCCGCGGTGAGCCCGGCCACGAATCCCGAGCTGCTCCTTGCCACGCTGCCCCACCTCTCGTACGACTGTCGGGATGTGACGGTAGCAGCAGCCCCGGGGCGCCACGGGGCCGCCGTGCCCCACCTCGCGGGAGCCGTAGGCTGTTCGCGTGCTGTTGCTCGCCATGGATACCGCCACGCCCGCCGTCACCGTCGCCCTCCACGACGGGCAGTCCGTCGTCGCCCAGTCGAGTCAGGTCGACGCCCGCAGGCACGGGGAGTTGTTGCTGCCCGCCGTCCACCGGGTCCTCGACGAGGCCGGGCTCGGCCTGGACGCCGTCACGGACCTCGTGGTGGGCGTCGGCCCCGGCCCGTACACGGGGCTCCGCGTCGGACTCGTCACCGCCGCGACCTTCGGCTCGGCACTCGGCGTCCCCGTCCACGGGCTGTGCACGCTCGACGGGCTCGCGTACGCCTCCGGGTTCGACGAGCCGTTCGTCGTGGCGACCGACGCCCGCCGCAAGGAGGTCTACTGGGCGCGGTACGACGACGCCCGCACCCGGGTGACGGAGCCCGCCGTGGACCGGCCCGCCGACATCGCGGACCTGGTCGCCGGGCTCCCCGCTGTCGGCGCCGGGGCGCGGCTGTACGGCGAGGTCTTCCCGGACGCCCGGGAGCCCGAGCACCAGTCGGCCGCCGCGCTGGCGGGACTGGCGGCGGAGCGGCTGGCGGCGGGCGAGACCCTGCTGGACCCGCTGCCGCTGTACCTGCGGCGGCCGGACGCGCAGGTGCCGAAGAACTACAAGGTGGTCACGCCGCAGTGAGCGCCGAGGTGGTCCTCCGCGAGATGCGGTGGTGGGACATCCCGCCGGTACTGGACCTGGAGCGGGAGCTGTTCCCCGACGACGCCTGGTCGGAGGGCATGTTCTGGTCGGAACTCGCCCATGCGCGCGGCCCGGCCGCGACCCGCCGGTATGTCGTCGCCGAAGGGGACGGCGGGCGGATCGTCGGGTACGCCGGGCTGGCCGCGGCCGGCGGGCTCGGGGACGTGCAGACCATCGCCGCCGCCCGCGACCGGTGGGGCAGCGGGCTCGGCGCCCGGCTGCTGACCGAGTTGCTCCGGTACGCCACGGACTTCGAGTGCCAGGAGGTGCTCCTCGAGGTGCGGGTCGACAACGCGCGCGCACAGCGGCTGTACGAGCGCTTCGGCTTCGCGCCGATCGGCTTCCGGCGCGGCTACTACCAGCCCGGGAACGTGGACGCGCTCGTGATGCGCCTGACCGTACAAGACGCCGTACAAGACACCGTTGAACAGAGTGAGAGCCATGGCTGACGAACCCCTCGTCCTCGGAATCGAGACCTCCTGCGACGAGACCGGCGTCGGCATCGTCCGCGGCACGACCCTGCTCGCGAACGCCGTCGCGTCCAGCGTCGACGACCACGCCCGGTTCGGCGGCGTGGTCCCCGAGATCGCCTCCCGCGCCCACCTGGAGGCCATGATCCCGACCGTCGAGCGGGCCCTCGCGGAGGCCGGTGTCTCGGCCCGCGACCTGGACGGCGTCGCCGTCACGGCGGGGCCGGGTCTGGCGGGCGCGCTGCTCGTCGGCGTCTCCGCGGCGAAGGCGTACGCGTACGCCCTGGGCAAGCCGCTCTACGGGGTGAACCACCTGGCCTCGCACATCTGCGTGGACCAGCTGGAGCACGGGCCGCTGCCCGAGCCGACCATGGCGCTGCTGGTGAGCGGCGGTCACTCGTCGCTGCTGCTGGCCCCGGACATCACGGCGGACGTACGGCCCATGGGCGCGACGATCGACGACGCGGCGGGCGAGGCGTTCGACAAGATCGCGCGGGTGCTGAACCTGGGCTTCCCGGGCGGGCCCGTCATCGACCGGCTGGCCAGGGAGGGCGACCCGGCGGCGATCGCGTTCCCGCGCGGACTGACGGGACCGCGCGACGCGGCGTACGACTTCTCCTTCTCCGGGCTGAAGACGGCCGTCGCCCGCTGGGTGGAGGCGAAGCGCGCGGCAGGTGAGGACGTGCCGGTCCGGGACGTGGCGGCGTCCTTCCAGGAGGCGGTCGTGGACGTCCTGACCCGCAAGGCCGTGCGGGCCTGCAAGGACGCGGGCGTCGACCATCTGATGATCGGCGGCGGTGTCGCGGCCAACTCGCGGCTGCGGGCCCTGGCGGAGGAGCGCTGCGAGCGGGCCGGTATCCGGCTGCGGGTGCCGCGTCCGGGGCTGTGCACCGACAACGGGGCGATGGTCGCGGCACTCGGCGCGGAGATGGTGGCCCGCAACCGGCCGGTGTCCGACCTGGGGCTGTCGGCGGACTCGTCGCTGCCGGTGACGGATCCCCATGTGCCGGGCGATCACGACCACGACCATCTGCACGAGATCAGCAAGGGGAACCTGTACTCGTGACGCTCACGCTGATGTGGGAGGCCCGGGCGGTGCACGGCCGGGGCGGGGAACTGCTGGAGTGGGCGCGGGCCCAGCGGCTGCCGGCCCAGCCGCTGCGCCGCGAGACCTTCACGGCGGACCAGGACCGGGTCCTGGTCCTGACCTGGTGGGACGGGGACGCCGCCGATGACCTGCCCGAACTGCCGGAGCCCCCGGCCGGCCTGCTCACCCGTCCCGTCCACCGCTGGCGCTTCACCTCGCACGGCCTGAGTTAGGGCCCGGGACGCGTGCCGGCCTCCTCCTCCAGGGCGTCCGCTGCCCAGCCGAGGGCTGGGCCGGGGCCGCCGCCCCGGCCCCGGCCGCGCCGGCCGCCGCCGCGGGGCTGGAGCCGCCCCTGTGGCGGACGGCGCCGGTCCGGGCGGCGAGCGCCGCAGGCGTGGTCCTGCCGTGGCGGCGCGGGGCGGCTTCACGCACGGCCGTGTCACACGCGGACGGGTGAACCGACGGAGCTTTTCGCGCATCCCTCAGACACGTGAAGAAGACGACGCTGAACGTCGCGGCGGCCGCGCTGGCCGCCCTCTGCGCATCGGGGCTCATATCCGGCTGTACCGCGGGGGAGGGCGGCGGTACGGGCGCGGGTGCGGCGCCCCCCGGGGAGCCCTCCGCGCCCGCAGGTTCCCCGGCCGCGGCCGGCTCGGGCGGGGGCGCGTCGCGGGGCCGCTCCCCTGACCCCGTCTCACCCGCCCCCGGTGCGGCCGGTGAACGGGAGCGCGCGGAGGCCGCGTACCGGAAGTGGGGCCTCAGGCCCTTCCCCGAACGGCCCGCCCCGCCCGGGACGAAGCCGGTCAGGACGCCGCGCACCGGCGCCGGCGAGGTCCCCGTCATCAGCGGGATACCGACCGGGGACAAGGTCGTCTTCCTCACCATCGACGACGGCGTCGAGAAGGACCCGGAGTTCGTCACGATGATGCGAGACCTGAAGGTCCCCTTCACGATGTTCCTCACCGACTCCGAGATACGGAGCGACTACGGCTACTTCAAGCCGCTCGCCGCCCTCGGCAACGGTGTCGCCAACCACACCCTGACCCACCCAGACCTCCGCACCCTGGGCGCCGACGCCCAGCAGAAGGAGATCTGCGGCCAGCAGGCCAGGCTCAAGGACACCTACGGCACGGCCCCCCGCCTCTTCCGTCCGCCCTACGGCAACTGGAACGAGGCCACCCGCGCCGCCGCGGGCCGGTGCGGGATCGACGCGATCGTGCTGTGGCGCGAGTCCATGCAGATCCACGACATGCAGTACCAGCGCGGCGACCGGAAACTGCGCCCCGGCGACATCATCCTGGCCCACTTCCGCGGCCCGAAGGACCTCAAGGGCGCGACGATGACCGAGATGACCGCGGCCATGCTCCGCCGTATCCAGGAGCAGGGCTTCACCGTGGCCCGTCTGGAGGACTACGTGTAGGCCGTGCCGGGCGGGGCGCGGCCCGCCGCTGTGGGCCGGGCGGGGGATGGTGCCGGGCGCGCGGCGGTGTCGTACGGGCGAGGGGACGCCGCGCTGACAGGATGCGGCGCCATGCAGCTAGTACGACAAAGAGGGTCATCGCAGTCATGTGCGGCTCGCGGTCCGCGGCGGATGCGTGTCCGGCTGGTCGCCGCCGCGCTGCTCGTCGCGGCGCTCGTCACGGCCTGCGGCACGCGCGACCCGGGCCGCGGCGGCGGGCTCGGCGAGGCCGCGCTGGGCCCGGGCGGGCAGCAGGCCCGGCAGCTGACCCCGTCGGGTGCGATCGCCGCGTACGTCGATCGGTTCCGGCACGCGCAGGCCGTGCGGGCGGCGGTGGCGAGGAAGTGGGGCCTGAAGCAGACGCCGCTGCTCGCACCGGCACCGCCGGAGGAGAAGCCGGAGATCACCTTCCGGCCGGGCTTCGAGGTCGGGGACGACAGCCTCCCGCCGGTCTTCACGACCGTCCCGACCAAGGACCGCGTCGTGTTCCTCACCATCGACGACGGCGCCGAGAAGGACCCCGAACTGCTGCGGATGATGGCCGAGCTGGACATCCCGTACAGCGCCTTCCTCAGCGACTATCTCGTGCGGGAGGACTACGGCTACTTCAAGCGGATGCGGGACGCGGGCGTGGTGCTCAGCAACCACACGCTCAACCACCGTTATCTGCGGGCTCTGCCGTACGAGACGCAGAAGCGCGAGATCTGCGGCCAGCAGGACACCATGGAGCGGACGTTCGGCAAGCGGCCGACGCTGTTCCGCCCGCCGTACGGCGCCTACAACCGTGACACCCTGCGGGCCGCCCGGTCCTGCGGCATCAAGGCCGTGCCGCTGTGGGCGGCGGAGGCGTTCCCCGACCGGATGGAGTGGCGCGAATGGGACCGCGACCTGCACCCGGGCGACATCGTGCTGACCCACTTCCGGGGCCGCACCCTGTGGAACGGCAGCATGGCCGACATGATCCGCCGCGCCATGGACACCATCACCGCCAAGGGCTACGCGGTGGCCCGCCTGGAGGACTACGTGGGTTAGACCCGTCCGGTGAGGGGCCTCTCCCGGGCCTTCCCGGCCCCGCCCGGTTCACGGCTCCGCCGTCGAGGGACTGAACCCGGCCGTCACCCCGCCCACAGGACGTACAGCACCCACACGGCCACGCCGGCCCCCACGGCGTACTGCAGGGCCGCGATGAACGGCCGGCCCCGCCGCCGCAGGACGTACGCGCTGAGAGTGATCAGACCCGCCGTCAGGCCGTGCGCGGCGAGGAAGACCTCCCCGCCGTGGAGCCCGAACGCCGCGGCGAACGTCAGGGCCAGCGCGCCGCGGATCAGCCCGGCGTCCAGCGCGAGCAGGACGATCACAAGCAGGGGCCCGCGGACGGCGGGCCCGAGGCGCGGATACTCCGGATACCCGTACCGGGCTCCGGTCCCGGCGGGGCGTTCGGGGTCGTCGGCGGGCATGGACGCACTCTAAGGGCGCCGCCCCGCCCCTGTCCCGCACGCGTGTGCGGTCCGGGTGGTGCGGCAACACGGCATCCGGCGTGGAATTGGCACTCCGCTTGACCGAGTGCTAATCGCGGTCATAGTCTCGGCTCTGGCACTCCCCGCAGGAGAGTGCCAATACAGCGACGGGCAGGTCCGGCACCCGCGACGACGGATCGACCTGGTCGCCACCTCAGACAGAAGACCCCGTGAGATCTCCGAAGGGGGAGGTCGGATCGTGACGACCACCAGCTCCAAGGTTGCCATCAAGCCGCTCGAGGACCGCATTGTGGTCCAGCCGCTCGACGCCGAACAGACCACTGCCTCTGGCCTGGTCATTCCTGACACCGCCAAGGAGAAGCCCCAGGAGGGCGCTGTCCTGGCCGTGGGCCCGGGCCGCTTCGAGAACGGCGAGCGTCTGCCGCTCGACGTCAAGGTCGGCGACGTCGTGCTCTACAGCAAGTACGGCGGCACCGAGGTGAAGTACAGCGGCGAGGAGTACCTCGTCCTCTCGGCTCGCGACGTCCTCGCGATCATCGAGAAGTAAGTCTCCAAGGCACCTGAGCCAGATGCTTTGAGCTGCGCCCCTGACCCCCTGGTTTCTCCGCGGGCGGCCAGGGGCGCAGGTTCTTTCCACCATTTCCGAGAGGGCTGAACCGCTCCCATGGCGAAGATCCTGAAGTTCGACGAGGACGCCCGTCGCGCCCTTGAGCGCGGCGTCAACAAGCTTGCCGACACGGTCAAGGTGACGATCGGCCCCAAGGGCCGCAACGTCGTCATCGACAAGAAGTTCGGCGCCCCCACCATCACCAACGACGGTGTCACCATCGCCCGCGAGGTCGAGGTCGAGGACCCGTACGAGAACCTCGGCGCCCAGCTGGTGAAGGAGGTGGCGACCAAGACCAACGACATCGCGGGTGACGGTACGACCACCGCCACCGTGCTGGCCCAGGCCCTCGTCAAGGAGGGTCTGCGCAACGTCGCCGCCGGCGCCTCCCCCGCCTCCCTCAAGAAGGGCATCGACGCCGCCGTCGCCGCCGTCTCCGAGGACCTGCTCGCCACGGCCCGCCCGATCGAGGAGAAGTCCGACATCGCCGCCGTCGCCGCGCTGTCCGCTCAGGACCAGCAGGTCGGTGAGCTGATCGCGGAGGCCATGGACAAGGTCGGCAAGGACGGTGTCATCACCGTCGAGGAGTCCAACACCTTCGGTCTGGAGCTGGACTTCACCGAGGGCATGGCCTTCGACAAGGGCTACCTGTCCCCCTACATGGTGACCGACCAGGAGCGTATGGAGGCCGTCCTCGACGACCCGTACATCCTGATCCACCAGGGCAAGATCGGCGCCATCGCGGACCTGCTGCCGCTGCTGGAGAAGATCATCCAGACCGGTGGCTCCAAGCCGCTGCTGATCATCGCCGAGGACGTCGAGGGCGAGGCCCTCTCCACCCTCGTCGTCAACAAGATCCGCGGCACCTTCAACGCCGTCGCGGTGAAGGCCCCCGGCTTCGGCGACCGCCGCAAGGCGATGCTCCAGGACATGGCCGTCCTCACCGGCGCCACCGTCATCTCCGAAGAGGTCGGCCTCAAGGTCGACCAGGCCGGTCTGGAGGTGCTCGGCACCGCCCGCCGCGTGACCGTCACCAAGGACGACACGACGATCGTCGACGGCGCCGGCAAGCGCGAGGACGTCGAGGGCCGCGTCGCCCAGATCAAGGCCGAGATCGAGGCCACGGACTCCGACTGGGACCGCGAGAAGCTCCAGGAGCGCCTCGCGAAGCTGGCCGGCGGCGTGTGCGTCATCAAGGTCGGCGCCGCCACCGAGGTGGAGCTGAAGGAGAAGAAGCACCGCCTGGAGGACGCCATCTCCGCGACCCGCGCCGCGGTCGAGGAGGGCATCGTCTCCGGTGGTGGATCCGCCCTGGTCCACGCCGTCAAGGTGCTGGAGGGCAACCTCGGCAAGGAGGGCGACGAGGCCACCGGTGTCGCCGTCGTCCGCCGCGCCGCCGTCGAGCCGCTGCGCTGGATCGCGGAGAACGCGGGCCTGGAGGGCTACGTCATCGTCGCCAAGGTCTCCGAGCTGGAGAAGGGCAGCGGCTACAACGCCGCCACCGGCGAGTACGGCGACCTGGTCAAGGCCGGCGTCATCGACCCTGTGAAGGTCACCCGCTCCGCCCTGGAGAACGCCGCGTCCATCGCCTCCCTCCTCCTCACCACCGAGACCCTCGTGGTGGAGAAGAAGGAAGAGGAGCCGGCCGAGGCGGGCCACGGCCACGGTCACGGCCACGCCCACTGAGGTGTGACGCACCGACGTCCCTGACGTCCTGACGGATGTTCAGCACTGAGGCCCGGCGCCCCTGGAGGGGCACCGGGCCTCAGCCGTCACTTCGGGCCGTACTTGCGCCCGGCTTTCGAGGTCACCCCGCCCAGCAGCCCGCGCGGCGCCAGCTTCACCACGCCCATCAGCGCCTTGTAGCGCGGGTCCGGCACTGACAGGGTGCGTCCTCGCCCCAGGTCGGCCAGCGCGTCCGACACGACCTTGTCGGCGTCCAGCCACATCCACCCCGGGATGTTGTCCGTGCCCATCCCGGCCCGCTCGTGGAACTCCGTCCGTACGAAGCCGGGGCACAGTGCCATCATCCGCACCCCGCTGCCCGCCAGGTCCCGTGCCGCGCCCTGGGTGAACTGCACGACCCACGCCTTCGACGCGCCGTACGTGCCGCGCGGCACGAACGCGGCGACCGACGCCACGTTCACGACCCCGCCGCGGCGGCGCTCACGCATGGCGGCCGTCGCGGCGGAGGTCAGCCGCAGGACCGCCTCGCAGTGCACCTTCAGCATGCGCAGCTCGTCGGCCATCTTCACGTCCAGGAAACGGCCCTTGTTGCCGAACCCGGCGTTGTTGACCAGCAGGTCGACCGGCCGCTTCGGGTGGGACAGCCGCGCCTCGACGGCGGCGATGCCCTCCTCCTCGGCCAGGTCGGCGGAGAGCACCTCCGCCTCCACGCCGTGCCGGTCGTGCAGCTCGGTCGCCTGCTCCCGGAGGCGTTCCGCGTCGCGGGCCACCAGGACCACATCGTGGCCGTCCGCCGCGAGGCGGCGCGCGAACGCGGCCCCGATGCCCGCGGTCGCGCCAGTAATCAGTGCACTCGTCATACGGGCACGTTAGTGCCCCGTGCCGAGGCGGGGCGTGGGCGCCCACGCCCCGGCCGCGCCGTGGGGGCGAGCGCCGTGCGTGCCCACCCCCCCCAGGAGCTCGGAGAGGGAGCGCGCGTCGACGGGGGCAGCGGTCTGCCGCCCCCGTCAGACCTCCCGGCCTCCCGCCTGCTGGGCCGCGTACCGGCGTGCGGCCCTGACCAGCCCCGGGTGCGGCACCGCGTCCCCCAGTTCCAGAATCCCCGGCAACAGCTCCCGCCGTGTCGTCTCCGCCTGGAACGCCAGCGACACCGTCACCCCGTGGTCCGGCCGGTGCACCACCTCCACCGGAGCCCCGGCCCGCACCTCACCCGGCTCGATCACCCGCAGATACGCCCCCGGCGCCGCCCGCTGCGTGAACCGCTTCACCCAGCCCCGCTCGCCCAGCCACCCCGCGAACGTCCGGCACGGCACCCGCCCCCTGGTCACCTCCAGCACCAGCGAGGGCCCTACCCGCCACCGCTCCCCGAGCAGCGCCCCGTCCACGTCGAGTCCCGAGGTCGTCAGGTTCTCCCCGAAGACGCCGTTCGTCAGCGGCCGCCCCAGCTCCCGCTCCCAGAAGTCCAGCTCCTCGCGCGCGAAGGCGTACACGGCCTGGTCGGTTCCCCCGTGGTGGCGCAGCTCGCAGATGGTGTCACCCGCCACCCCGCTGCCGCCCGTCCCCTTGGGCCCCGGGTCGCTCACCCGTACCGGACCGTCCACCGGGCGCTTGTCGATCCCGGTCCCGGCAGGCGCGTCGGTGTAGTCCGCCTGCTTCGCCCGCCCCGCGTTCACCGTCAGCACCAGCGCGCCCGCGCTGCTCCCCATGTCTGTCATGGTGCGCACAGTAACCCTCGCCGGCGCCTCAAAGCAGCCATCGAGTATTCGGTGTTCTTCCCAAGATGGTCTTATATTCAAAGGGTGATCGAAGCCCGCCACCTCCGCGTCCTGCGCGCCGTCGCCGCCACCGGCTCCTTCTCGGCGGCGGCCCGCGAACTCGGCTGCACCCAGCCCGCGGTCAGCCAGCAGATGAAGGCCCTGGAGGCGTCCGCGGGCACGCCGCTGCTGATCCGCACCGGCCGCGAGATGCGGCTCACCCAGGCGGGCGAGGCCCTTGTGCGGCACGCCGCCGGGATCCTGGCGGGGCTGACCGCGGCCGAGGAGGAGGTCGCCGCGATCGCGGGCCTGCGGGCGGGCCGCGTCCGCCTGGTCTCCTTCCCCAGCGGCAGTTCCGCCCTGGTGCCCACCGCTCTCGCCGCCCTGCGTGCCGCCCACCCCGGTACCCGCGTCTCGCTCGTCGAGGCCGAGCCGCCGCGCTCGGTCGAGATGCTCCGCGAGGGCGACTGCGACATCGCGCTCGCCTTCCGGTACGGGGACGGGGCGGCGGCCGAGGCCGAGTGGGCCGACCTGGTCGTACGGCCCCTGCTCGGCGACCGGCTGGTCGGCCTCGTCCCGGAGGGGCACCGGCTCGCGGGCGCGGGGGCCGTGGCCATCGCGGAGCTGGCCGACGAGCCGTGGATCGCGGGGTGCCCGCGCTGCCGCCGCCAACTCGTGGACGTGTGCGAGAGTGCGGGCTTCACCCCCCGTATCGACTTCGCGACCGACGACTACCCGGCCGTCGTCGGCCTGGTCGGCGCGGGTCTGGGGGTCGCCGTGCTCCCGGAGCTGGCCATCGCGTCCGTAAGGCCCCGGGGCGCCCGGACGGTCGTGGTCGAGCCGCGCGTGGAGCGGGAGATCGTCGCGCTCACCCTGCCGGACCTGGCCCAGGTCCCGGCCGTCGCGGCCACCCTGGACCAGCTGGAGGCCGCCGCCGCGCGCGCGTGACGCCGGGCGCACCGGCCGGGCGGCGGGGCGCCGCCGGTTCCCGCTGAAACGTTCCTTCAGTCTTCTCCGCCCCGGCCGCTCCTGACGGGTGCTCAGTGCTTGCCCGCCGGTGCCGCGGACGTGGTGACCAGCCGGGTGCGCGCTCGCCCCATCAGCTCCTCGCGCTCGTCCTCGGTGAGGCCGCCCCATACTCCGTACGGCTCCCGCACGGCCAGTGCGTGGGCCGCGCACTCCGCGCGGACCGGGCACCGCATGCAGACCTCCTTCGCCGAGTTCTCGCGCGCACTCCGTGCCGCGCCGCGCTCCCCCTCCGGGTGGAAGAAGAGTGAACTGTCGACCCCGCGGCAGGCTGCCAGCAGCTGCCAGTCCCATAGGTCGGCGTTGGGTCCGGGAAGGCGGGAGAAATCTGCCATGGCGCATGTCCCCTTGTGACCGGTCGAGTCGGTACCTGAGCCCGCCGAGGGGCTCGTTGAGCGGACGTCTTGTCGCAGTAGATGTAAATATGACTCATTGCGAATCTAGCCACAGACACCAGCAAAGGGAAGGAAAAGGCGCTAAATGGGGCATAGCTCTGAGTGAGTTCCCTGCGGGGGCGTCGCGAGGCTGTCGCGGGGCCGTCGCGGGACGGCGGTGACCTGCGGCGCTCTCCTCCGTATGCGCTTCCTTACGCAGCGTGTCGAAGGAGGTGGCCGAACCCGTAACTCTTTCGGGTGACCGTCGTTGAGAGTGTCGAGGCGGTTGAAACACAAAGCGCTCGGGCAGGTGTCCGAGAGCGTCAACCGCACAGGTGACGATTCGTAACCAGCCTGGAGGCCCAAGGTGACGCGCATCAGCTGCGGAGGGCGGTCATGACTTCCGTCCTCGTCTGCGACGACTCCCCGCTTGCCCGAGAAGCGCTCCGCCGCGCCGTCGCGACCGTGCCCGGTGTCGAGCGCGTCACGACCGCGGCCAACGGCGAGGAAGTCCTCCGCCGCTGGGGCGCGGACCGCTCGGACCTGATTCTGATGGACGTACGCATGCCCGGACTGGGCGGCGTGGAGACCGTCCGGCGGCTGCTCTCCGCCGACCCCGGCGCCCGCATCATCATGCTCACCGTGGCTGAGGACCTCGACGGCGTGGCGCTCGCCGTCGCCGCCGGTGCCCGGGGCTATCTGCACAAGGACGCCTCGCGCGCCGAGCTGCGCGCCACTGTCACCCAGGCCCTCGCCGACCCCACCTGGCGGCTCGCCCCGCGTCGGCTGCGGTCCGCCGAGATGGGTGCGGCGCCCACCCTCACCGCCCGCGAGATCCAGGTGCTGGAGGGGATGAGCCACGGCCGTTCGAACGCGGAGATCGGCCGGGAGCTGTTCCTCTCCGAGGACACCGTCAAGACCCATGCGAGGCGGCTGTTCAAGAAGCTGGGCGCCTCGGACCGGGCGCACGCCGTGGCGCTCGGCTTCCGCTGGGGCCTGGTGCGCTAGGCCGTGTCCGGTGGACCTCCCCGCTGCCCCGACCCCTGGCTGTGACGGCCGGGGAGACCCCCGTCCGCCGCACGGCGGACGGGGTGGCGCGGGCTCGATGTCTGTTTCCGGCGCGATGCCGCATCCTTGAGGGGTGGAGTTCCTCGGGGACGAGTCGATCGAGCGGGAGGGGAGGGCGCAGGGGATGAGTTCCGGCGCACCTGCTCATAACGCTTCGGTGCACAAGGCGGGACGCGGTGCCACGGAGCGGACACGGTCAAGGCACCATGGACCGATGCACGACGACCAGACGCCGGCACCCCCCGCCCCCGCACCGGGGCCGGGGTCCATCGGCGCACTCGTGCACCTTGCCGTCGAGGGCGACGAGCAGGCCACGCACGATCTGCTCGCTCATGTGCACCCGCTGGCGCTGCGCTACTGCCGGACCCGGCTCAACCGGCTGCCGGGAGACGCCCGTCACTTCGTCGAGGACCTCGCGCAGGAGGTCTGCGTCGCCGTCCTGCTGGCCCTTCCCCGCTACAAGGACACGGGCCGCCCCTTCGAGGCGTTCGTCTTCGCCATCGCCGGGCACAAGATCGCCGACCTGCAGCGGGCCGCCATGCGGCACCCGGGTTCCACGGCCGTACCGTCCGACGAGATGCCGGAGCGGCCCGACGACTCTCTGGGGCCCGAGGAGCGCGCGCTGCTCAGCGACGACGCCGAATGGGCCCGGCGGCTGCTCGCCAATCTCCCGGAGAACCAGCGTGAACTGCTGCTGCTGCGGGTCGCCGTGGGGCTGACCGCGGAGGAGACCGGCCAGATGCTCGGCATGTCCCCGGGCGCGGTCCGGGTGGCCCAGCACCGGGCGCTGAGCCGGCTGCGGGCGCTGGCGGAGCAGTAGCGGCCGACCCCGGAGCCGTGTGCCGGGCGCCCCGGTCCCCGCAGGCGTATGGCGGATGTCATACGTGTGAAGCTCCAAAGCTTGCGAGTGATCTTGCTCGTGGAATGAGACACCGCCTCGGGCCGTTAGCATGGACATCTGCACCGATCAAGGCCATTGGGGAAGGTGTCATGACTGCCAACGTCGACGGAGTGCCCGGAAAATTCGCGACACTCGGGCTGACCTACGACGATGTGCTGCTGCTGCCGGGCGCGTCCGAGGTGCTCCCCAACGCGGTCGACACCTCGTCCCGCATCTCCCGGAACGTCCGGGTCAACATCCCGCTCCTGTCCGCCGCCATGGACAAGGTCACCGAGGCGCGCATGGCGATCGCCATGGCCCGACTGGGCGGCGTCGGGGTCCTGCACCGCAATCTGTCCGTCGAGGACCAGGTCAACCAGGTCGACCTGGTGAAGCGGTCCGAGTCGGGCATGGTCACCGACCCGATCACGGTGCACCCGGAGGCCACGCTCGCGGAGGCCGACGCGCTGTGCGCCAAGTTCCGCATCAGCGGTGTGCCCGTCACCGACCCGGCCGGCAAGCTGCTGGGCATCGTGACCAACCGTGACATGGCCTTCGAGAGCGACCGCAGCCGCCAGGTGCGCGAGGTCATGACTCCGATGCCGCTGGTCACCGGCAAGGTCGGCATCTCCGGCGTGGAGGCCATGGAGCTGCTGCGCAAGCACAAGATCGAGAAGCTGCCGCTGGTCGACGACGCGGGCATCCTCAAGGGCCTGATCACCGTCAAGGACTTCGTCAAGGCGGAGCAGTACCCGAACGCCGCCAAGGACACCGAGGGGCGCCTGCTGGTCGGCGCCGCCGTGGGTGCCAGCCCCGAGGCGCTGGAGCGCGCCCAGGCGCTCGCCGCGGCCGGTGTCGACTTCCTGGTCGTCGACACCTCGCACGGCCACAACAGCAACGCCCTGAGCTGGATGTCGAAGATCAAGTCGAGTGTGAACGTCGACGTGATCGGCGGGAACGTCGCCACCCGCGACGGCGCGCAGGCGATGATCGACTCCGGTGTGGACGGCATCAAGGTGGGCGTGGGTCCCGGCTCGATCTGCACCACCCGCGTGGTCGCGGGCATCGGTGTCCCGCAGGTCACCGCCATCTACGAGGCCTCGCTCGCGGCCCGCCCGGCCGGTGTCCCGCTGATCGGTGACGGCGGTCTGCAGTACTCCGGCGACATCGGCAAGGCGCTGGCCGCCGGTGCCGACACCGTGATGCTCGGCAGCCTCCTCGCGGGCTGCGAGGAGTCGCCCGGCGAGCTGCTCTTCATCAACGGCAAGCAGTTCAAGTCGTACCGCGGCATGGGATCGCTCGGTGCCATGCAGTCCCGCGGCCAGGCCAGGTCGTACTCGAAGGACCGCTACTTCCAGGCCGACGTCGCCTCCGACGACAAGCTCGTGCCCGAGGGCGTCGAGGGCCAGGTGCCCTACCGCGGTCCGCTGGCCAACGTCCTGCACCAGCTCGTGGGCGGTCTGCGCCAGACCATGGGCTACGTGGGCGCCGCCACCGTCGAGGAGATGGAGTCCAAGGGCCGCTTCGTCCGCATCACCTCCGCGGGGCTCAAGGAGAGCCACCCGCACGACATCCAGATGACGGTCGAGGCGCCGAACTACAGCAACAGCAAGCGGTAGCACGCGCGTGTGGGGGCGGCCCGGGCGCGGACGAGCGCCCGAGCCGCCCCTCAGGTATGCGTCGGTGATACTGGTAGGCGCAGACGTAAACCGGAAAGGCCACACATCGTGACTGAGATCGAGATCGGGCGCGGCAAGCGCGGCCGCAGGGCGTACGCGTTCGACGACATCGCCGTCGTACCGAGCCGGCGCACCCGGGACCCGAAGGAGGTCTCGATCGCCTGGCAGATCGACGCCTACCGCTTCGAGCTGCCGTTCCTGGCCGCGCCCATGGACTCCGTGGTCTCCCCGGAGACCGCGATCCGCATCGGGCGGATGGGTGGCCTGGGCGTTCTGAACCTCGAGGGCCTGTGGACCCGGCACGAGGACCCGCAGCCGCTGCTCGACGAGATCACCGAGCTGGACGAGGAGACCGCGACCCGCCGTCTGCAGGAGATCTACGCGGCGCCGATCAAGGAGGAGCTGATCGGGCAGCGCCTGAAGGAGGTGCGCGACGCGGGCGTGGTCACCGCCGCCGCGCTGTCGCCGCAGCGCACCGCGCAGTTCTCGAAGGCCGTGGTGGACGCGGGTGTCGACCTGTTCGTCATCCGCGGCACGACGGTGTCCGCCGAGCACGTGTCGGGCGCCGCGGAGCCGTTGAACCTGAAGCAGTTCATCTACGAGCTGGACGTGCCGGTCATCGTCGGCGGCTGCGCCACCTACACGGCGGCCCTGCACCTGATGCGGACGGGCGCGGCGGGCGTGCTCGTGGGCTTCGGCGGCGGCGCCGCGCACACCACCCGCAACGTGCTGGGCATCCAGGTGCCGATGGCCACGGCCGTGGCGGACGTGGCGGCGGCCCGCCGGGACTACCTGGACGAGTCGGGCGGCCGGTACGTGCACGTCATCGCGGACGGCGGGGTCGGCTGGTCCGGTGACCTGCCGAAGGCCGTCGCGTGCGGTGCCGACGCCGTGATGATGGGCTCCCCGCTGGCCCGCGCCACGGACGCGCCCGGCAAGGGCCACCACTGGGGCATGGAGGCGGTCCACGAGGACGTGCCGCGCGGCAAGCTGGTCGACCTGGGCATCGTCGGCAGCACGGAGGAGATCCTCACCGGCCCGTCGCACACCCCGGACGGCTCCATGAACTTCTTCGGCGCCCTGCGCCGCGCGATGGCCACGACCGGCTACAGCGAGCTGAAGGAGTTCCAGCGCGTCGAGGTGACCGTCGCGGAGTCGCAGCACCGGCGGTGAGAGCGCAGCCGCTGTGCTCGGTATGAACAGGTGAGAGGCCCGGCCACCGGTGAGGTGGGCCGGGCCTCTTCGTGTGCCCCGGGGCTCGCCCGAGTGGACCCGGTGGGGCGCGTCGTGCCGGGGGAGGGGCGCGCGGTGGCCTTCGGGCGGAACGCGTGAGGGGCCGTGTCCGGGGGCACCGGCGATCTTCCCGGCGACCCCGCTCTCCGGGCCGCCCTCTTCCAGGCAGACGTTCCGGACCCGGGCCCCCGGGGCCCGGCCCGATCCGGACGGACCGCCTGCCGGGCCGATGGCGTCGTGGAAGGGGGCGTGCCCGTGGGCCGTCGCCGCCGGCCCACCCGCCGGGACCGGATCCGCCTGCGGACCGTGAAGCGCCGGAGGAGGCGGATCTTGCGGATCTGCGGGAAGTGAGCGGCCGCCCCGGGAAGGCGGGGCGGACGCTCTGCCTGGGTTCCAGGAGACCGCTGCCGGGCTCCGCCTGTTCGTCCCGCACCGGTGGCGCTGTGTGCCACCGGCCCTGGGCCCTGCCCTGTCCCACGCGCTCCCTTCACACCCTGTGCGCCGCCCCCGTGGGCGTGGCCCCACGGGTGTCCAGCAGGAGCTGGGCCTTGACCGACAGGCCCTGGAGGTCGTACGTGCGGTGGTGCTGGAGCAGGATAGTCAGGTCCGCCGCGGCGGCCGCCTCGTACAGGGAGTCCGCGCGGGGAACCGGTACGTCGGCCACCCGCCAGACCGGGACGTACGGGTCGTGGTAGCTGACCGCCGCGCCCATGCCCATCAGCCGGCGGGCGATCTCCGGTGCGGGTGAGCCCTCCTGGTCGGCCAGGTCCGGCTTGTAGGTGACGCCGAGGAGCAGTACGCGCGCGCCGCGCACGGACTTGCCGTGCTCGTTGAGGAGCGTGGCGCAGCGGGCGGTCACGTACTGCGGCATGCGTTCGTTGATCTGTCCGGCCAGTTCGACCAGGCGGAGTGTGCGGTGGGGGCCGATCGTGTCGAGGGGCAGGCCGTGGCCGCCCACACCGGGGCCGGGGCGGAACGCCTGGAAGCCGAACGGCTTGGTCTCGGCGCAGCGGATCACGTCCCAGAGGTCGACGCCCAGCTCGTGGCAGAGCACCGCCGTCTCGTTGACGAGGGCGATGTTGACGTGCCGGTAGTTGGTCTCCAGGACGTGGGTCATCTCCGCTTCGCGGATGCCGCGCGCGCGTACGACCTTGTCGGTGAGCCGTCCGTAGAACGCGGCGGCCGACTCGGTGCAGGCGGGGGTGAGCCCGCCGATGACCTTGGGGGTGTGGGCGTGGTCGTACGAGCGGTTGCCCGGGTCCAGGCGGGCGGGGGAGTACGCGAGGTGGAAGTCCCGTCCGGCCCGCAGCCCCGACCCTTCCTCCAGGAGCGGACGCACCATGTTCTCGGTGGTCCCGGGCGGTACGGGAGACTCCAGCAGCACCGTGGTGTACGGACGCAGCCGTGAGGCGAGGGCGTGGGCGGCGTCGGTGACGGCCGAGAGATCCACCGTGCGGGCGGCGCCGGGGCGCGCGGGGGCGCAGATGACGGCCGTGCGGACGCGCCCCAGCTCGGCGGGGTTCGTGGTGGGACGGAAGCCGCGTGACAGCATCCGGCGGACCTCGGGCGGGGTGAGCGCCCCGTCGACCGGGACCCGCCCGGCGGCGAGTTCCGCGACCGGGCGGGGATCGGTGTCGTAGCCGATGGTGGCGACACCGGCGGCGGTGGCGGCGTGGGCGAGGGGCAGTCCGAGGTGGCCGAGGCCGATGACGGCGAGGTCTGCGGGCATGGGGGTGAGCCGTCCTTCCCTTGGAGCCGGAGGGGACGAGGTGCGCCCGCCCTGGAGAAGACACAGGCGAACGCAATGTCAGACTAGGCGTAAATATGACCGTTATGTCGTATTGGGTGGACGTGGCGAACCGGGAGTTGTCCACAGGCCGGGCGGGGCCGGTGGCCGATGTGAGTGAGCGGGGACAGAATCGAGTCAGTGAGCCCGGCCACACGGAGGGCGACGGAGGGTGCACGGGCAGAAGCACGACGACTGAAGGCGACGGGCTACGGGAGGTAGCGGTGAGGACAGCCAGACTGGGGCCCCGGGAGCGGGCGGAGTCCCTCGCGGCCATGGCCGAACGCGAGCTGGACGTGCTGGTCGTCGGCGGCGGGGTCGTCGGCGCCGGCACCGCTCTCGACGCGGCCACCCGCGGCCTCGCCACCGGCCTCGTCGAGGCGCGCGACTGGGCGTCCGGGACCTCCAGCCGCTCCAGCAAGCTCATCCACGGGGGCCTGCGCTACCTGGAGATGCTCGACTTCGCCCTCGTGCGGGAGGCGTTGAAGGAGCGCGGGCTGCTGCTCCAGCGGCTCGCCCCCCACCTGGTCAAACCCGTGCCGTTCCTGTACCCGCTCCAGCACCGCGCCTGGGAGCGCCTGTACGCGGGCTCCGGCGTCGCCCTGTACGACGCGATGTCCCTGTCCTCGGGCCACGGCCGCGGTCTGCCCGTGCACCGGCATCTGTCGCGGCGCCGCGCCCTGCTCGTCGCCCCCGCCCTCCGCAGGGGCGCCCTCGTCGGCGCCCTGCAGTACTACGACGCCCAGATGGATGACGCCCGCTATGTCGCCACCCTCGTCCGTACGGCCGCGGGCTACGGGGCGCAGGTGGCGAGCCGTGCCCGTGTGGTCGGTTTCCTCCGTGAGGGGGAGCGGGTCGTCGGCGCCCGGGTCCAGGACGTCGACGCGGGCGGCACGTACGAGGTCCGCGCCCGACAGGTCGTCAACGCCACCGGTGTGTGGACCGACGACACCCAGGCCCTCATCGCCGAGCGCGGCCAGTTCCACGTCCGCGCCTCCAAGGGCATCCACCTGGTCGTGCCCAAGGACCGCATCCACTCCACGACCGGGCTGATCCTCCGCACCGAGAAGAGCGTGCTCTTCGTCATCCCCTGGGGACGCCACTGGATCATCGGCACCACCGACACCGACTGGGACCTCGACAAGGCCCACCCGGCCGCGTCCAGCGCCGACATCGACTACCTGCTGGATCATGTGAACAGCGTCCTCGCCGTACCCCTCACCCGCGACGACGTCCAGGGCGTGTACGCCGGCCTGCGCCCCCTCCTGGCCGGGGAATCCGACGCGACCAGCAAACTGTCCCGGGAGCACACCGTCGCGCACCCCGTCCCCGGGCTCGTCGTCGTCGCGGGCGGCAAGTACACGACCTACCGGGTCATGGCGAAGGACGCCGTGGACGAGGCCGTGCACGGGCTGGACACACGTGTCGCTCCCTGCGTCACGGAGGACGTCCCCCTGCTGGGCGCCGAGGGCTACCGGGCCCTGTGGAACGCCCGCGCCCGCATCGCCGCGCGGACCGGGCTGCACGTCGCCAGGGTCGAGCACCTGCTGAACCGGTACGGCTCCCTGACCGAGGAGCTGCTCGACCTGGTCACCGAGGACCCGGGCCTCGGCGAGCCCGTCACCGGCGCGGACGACTATCTGCGTGCCGAAGTCCTGTACGCCGCCTCCCACGAGGGCGCCCGCCATCTGGACGACGTCCTCACCCGCCGGACCCGTATCTCCATCGAGACCTTCGACCGGGGCACCCGCTGCGCCCGCGAGTGCGCAGAACTGATGGCCAGAGTCCTGGACTGGAGCGAGGACCAGATCGCGAGGGAGGTGGAGCACTACGAGAAGCGGGTCGAGGCGGAGCGTGAGTCCCAGCGCCAGCCCGACGACCAGACGGCGGACGCCGCACGGCTGGGAGCGCCGGACATCGTGCCGCTGTAGCCGGGTGCGGGTTCGTTTCCCCGGCGTCCCGCCAGAACCAAGGGCCCCGTCCGACTCGTCCTCATCAGCGCCATGGCGTGCCGCCCCGCCTTCCCGTCATCCTGGCGGCGGCGGACCCGGAAGAACCGGCGGTCCCGGAGTAAGGGACAATGAAGGCTCTTCCAGGGCGGGTTACCGCATCGCGCGGACGCGGCAGGCGCGGGCGAGGAACAGGATCGCAGAGGGGACGCATGTCGGGAGCGGAGCAGTCGCGAAACGCGGCGCGGAAACCTCAGCGGAGTGGTGACGGCGGGCAGAAGGGCGGCCCCGGTCGTGGTGCGCGCGGCACACGGGCTCGCGGAGGCTCCCGGGCAGACCGGGGC
>NZ_JADWYO010000057.1 GCF_022414595.1 Streptomyces sp. MUM 203J
GCCCAAGGCCGCGGCGGCGAGGCGCACGCGCTGCTCTGCGAGGCCGCCCGGTGGCCCGCGGTCCGGCTGCCGCTGCTCGCCGGTGCCCTGCACCGGGCCGGACTCGCCGCGGACTGGGCCACCCTTCTGTGGGAGGCCGCGGCCCTGCCCACCGAGCGGCTGGCCGACCTGGCCGGGGCGCTCGCCGGGGCGGGCCGTGAGCAGGACGCCCGGCAGCTGCTGCGCCAGGGTGTGGCCCGGGAGCCCGAGGACGTCGCGGCGGCGGTGACCCGGCAGGACGCCACCGGGGCGGTACGGGCTCTGGTGGAGGTGTTCGTCGACGTGCGCTCACCGGAGGACACCGCCCGTTTCGCCGCCTGCGCCCCGCACCGGCTGGTGCCCGAGGTGCTGGCGGCCGTACGGGCCGTGGCCCCGGCGAGGGAGACCGCGCTGGTGCACGCGCTGAGGGTCGCGCGGCTGATCGCGACCTGAACCGGAGCGCAGGCCCCGCGACCGTAATGGACCACTCGGGTACGAAAAATGATCGACTCCTGTGGTGCGTGGCGGCGGTCTTGCCCCGGGATGTGACGAGGCTTACGTTCTCTTCCTACGCACGCGCTCTACGTGCGTAGAAGCTCTGTCGCCGTGCCGAAGGAGCAGCTCATGTCCCACACCGTGCGCGCCGCGCTCGTCCAGGCCACCTGGACCGGCGACACCGACTCGATGATCGCCAAACACGAGGCCCATGCCCGTGCCGCCGCCGACCGGGGCGCCCGGGTCATCGGCTTCCAAGAGGTCTTCAACGCCCCGTACTTCTGCCAGGTGCAGGACGCCGAGCACTTCCGCTGGGCCGAGCCCGTCCCCGACGGCCCGACCGTCCGCCGGATGCGGGACCTCGCCCGGGAGACCGGCATGGTGATCGTCGTCCCCGTCTTCGAGACCGAGGACTCCGGCTTCTACTACAACACCGCCGCCGTCATCGACGCCGACGGCAGCTACCTCGGCAAGTACCGCAAGCACCACATCCCCCAGGTCAAGGGCTTCTGGGAGAAGTTCTACTTCCGGCCCGGCAATCTCGGCTGGCCGGTCTTCGACACCGCCGTCGGCAAGGTCGGCGTCTACATCTGCTACGACCGGCACTTCCCCGAGGGCTGGCGCCAACTCGGCCTGAACGGGGCCCAGCTGGTCTACAACCCGTCCGCCACCCACCGCGGCCTCTCCTCCTACCTCTGGCAGCTCGAACAGCCCGCCGCCGCCGTCGCCAACGAGTACTTCGTCGCCGCCATCAACCGCGTCGGCCAGGAGGAGTACGGCGACAACGACTTCTACGGCACCAGCTACTTCGTCGACCCGCGCGGCCGGTTCGTCGGGGACCCCGCCTCCGACAAGGAGGAGGAACTCCTGGTCCGCGACCTGGACTTCGGGCTGATCGACGAGGTGCGGCAGCAGTGGGCGTTCTACCGGGACCGGCGGCCCGACGCCTACGAGGGACTGGTGAAGCCGTGAACGGCCACATGAACCTGCACGAGCGGCACAAGGCCGTCATGCCCGACTGGCTCGCCCTCTACCACGACCGCCCCCTGGAGATCACCCACGGTGAGGGGCGGCACGTCTGGGACGCCGAGGGAAACCGCTATCTCGACTTCTTCGGCGGCATCCTCACCACCATGACCGCCCACGCCCTGCCCGAGGTCACCAAGGCGGTCAGCGAACAGGCCGGGCGGATCATCCACTCCTCCACCCTCTATCTCAACCGCCCCATGGTGGAGCTGGCCGAGCGGATCGCCGCCCTCTCCGGCATCCCCGACGCGCGCGTCTTCTTCACCACCTCCGGCACCGAGGCCAACGACACCGCGCTGCTGCTCGCCACCGCCTACCGCCGCAGCAACCAGATCCTGGCCATGCGCAACAGCTACCACGGCCGGTCCTTCTCGACCGTCTCCGTCACCGGCAACCGCGCCTGGACCACCAGCACCCTCTCCGCCCTGCGCACCCTGTACGTGCACGGCGCCGTCCGCAGCCGCGGCCCTTACGCCCACCTCTCCGACGCCGACTTCACCGCCGCCTGTGTCGCGGACCTCGAAGACCTCATCGGCCAGACCGGCGAGGTCGCCGCGCTCATCGCGGAGCCCGTCCAGGGCGTCGGCGGCTTCACCGCCCCGCCCGACGGCCTGTACGCCGAGTTCCGCCGGGTCCTGAACCGGCACGGCATCCTGTGGATCAGCGACGAGGTGCAGACCGGCTGGGGCCGCACCGGCGAGCACTTCTGGGGCTGGCAGGCACACGCCGCGAGCGGTCCGCCCGACGTTCTCACCTTCGCCAAGGGCATCGGCAACGGCATGTCCGTCGGCGGGGTCGTCGCCCGCGCCGAGGTGATGAACTGTCTGAACGCCAACTCCATCTCCACGTTCGGCGGCTCCCCGGTCACCATGGCCGCCGGCCTCGCCAACCTCTCGTACCTGCTCGAACACGACCTCCAGGGCAACGCCCGGCGGGTCGGCGGGCTCCTCCTGGAGCGGCTGCGCGCCGTCTGCGCGGGCATCCCCCTCGTCCGGGAGGTGCGCGGCCGGGGCCTGATGATCGGCGTCGAGCTCGCCCACCCCGAGACCGGCGCCGCCGCACCCGAGGCCGCCGCAGCCGTCCTCGACGCCGCACGCGACCGGGGCCTGCTCATCGGCAAGGGCGGCGGCCACGACACCAGCGTCCTGCGCGTCGCCCCGCCCCTCACCCTCACCGTCGCGGAGGCCGAGGAGGGCGCCGCGCTCCTCGAACAGGCCCTCCGCACGGTCCGGTGAGGCCGCGCCCGTGAACACCGCCGACCCGAAGGGGGCCGAGCACCCGTGAGCACCCGCACCCTCGTCCAGGGCGGCCTGGTCGTCACCGCCGCCGAGGAGACCCACGCCGACGTCCTCGTGGAGGACGGCCGGATCGCCGCGCTCGCCGCCCACGGCAGCGGCCCCGCCGCGTCCTGGGCGGAATCCGCCGACCGCGTCCTCGACGCGACCGGCAAGTACGTCATCCCGGGCGGCGTCGACGCCCACACACACATGGAGCTGCCCTTCGGCGGCACCTTCGCGTCCGACGACTTCGAGACGGGGACACGGGCCGCCGCCTGGGGCGGCACCACGACGATCGTCGACTTCGCCGTCCAGACCGTCGGACACTCGCTCCGCGAGGGCCTCGACACCTGGCACGCCAAGGCGGACGGCCGCTGCGCGATCGACTACTCCTTCCACATGATCCTCTCGGACGTCGACGAGTCGTCCCTGAAGGAGATGGACCTGCTCGTCGAGGAGGGATGCACGAGTTTCAAGCTCTTCATGGCCTATCCGGGGGTCTTCTACAGCGACGACGGCCGGATCCTGCGCGCCATGCAGCGCTCGTCCCTCAACGGCGGTCTGATCATGATGCACGCCGAGAACGGCCTCGCGATCGACGTGCTCGTCGAGCAGGCACTCGCGCGCGGCGAGACCGATCCCCGCTACCACGGCGAGGTCCGCAAGGCCCTTCTGGAGGCCGAGGCCACGCACCGGGCCATCCAGCTGGCCCGGGTGGCCGGGGCGCCCCTCTACGTCGTGCACGTGTCGGCGGAGGAGGCCCTCGCCGAGCTGGCCACCGCCCGCGACAAGGGCCTGCCGGTGTTCGGTGAGACCTGCCCGCAGTACCTGTTCCTGTCCACCGACAACCTGGCGGAGCCGGACTTCGAGGGCGCCAAGTACGTGTGCAGTACACCCCTGAGGCCCCGCGCGCATCAGGCGGCGCTGTGGCGGGGGCTGCGGACCAACGACCTCCAGGTGGTCTCCACGGACCACTGCCCGTTCTGTTTCGTGGGCCAGAAGGAGCTGGGCCGGGGCGACTTCTCCAGGATCCCCAACGGGCTGCCGGGCGTGGAGAACCGTATGGACCTCCTGCACCAGGCCGTCGTCGACGGGCACATCAGCCGCCGCCGCTGGATCGAGATCGCCTGCGCGACCCCGGCCAGGATGTTCGGCCTGTACCCGAAGAAGGGCACCATCGCCCCCGGCGCCGACGCCGACCTGGTCGTCTACGATCCGGCGGCCACGCAGACCCTGTCGGCCGAGACCCACCACATGAACGTCGACTACTCGGCATACGAGGGGAAGACGATCACCGGCCGGGTCGAGACGGTCCTCTCGCGCGGTGTCCCCGTCATCGACCGCCGCACCTACACCGGCCGTGCCGGACACGGCGTCCACACCCCGCGTTCCACCTGCCAGTACCTGAACTGACGGAGGCCCTCATGGACTTCGGACTCGTCCTCCAGACCGACCCGCCGGCCTCCGAGGTCGTCAGCCTCATGCAGCGCGCCGAACGCAACGGCTTCCGCTACGGCTGGACCTTCGACTCCGCCGTTCTCTGGCAGGAGCCGTTCGTGATCTACAGTCAGATCCTCGCGGGCACCACCGGGCTGCACGTCGGCCCGATGGTCACCAATCCCGGCACCCGCACCTGGGAGGTCACCGCCTCCACCTTCGCCACCCTCAACGACATGTACGGCAACCGCACGGTCTGCGGCATCGGCCGCGGCGACTCCGCGATGCGTGTCGCGGGCCGCAAGCCGAACACCCTGGCACGGCTCGGTGAGGCCATCGACGTCATCCGCGACCTGGCGGAGGGCCGTGAGGCCGTGGTGGACGGCAAGCCCGTGCGCATCCCGTGGATCAAGAACGGCAGGCTGCCGGTGTGGATGGGCGCGTACGGCCCCAAGGCCCTGGCCCTGGCGGGCCGGAAGGCAGACGGGTTCATCCTCCAGCTCGCGGATCCGTTCCTGACGGAGTGGATGGTCAAGGCCGTCCGGACCGCGGCACAGGAGGCCGGCCGCGACCCCGACGCCCTCACCGTCTGCGTCGCCGCACCCGCCTACGTCACCGCCGACGACTCCCCGGAGGCCCTGGCCCACGCCCGCGAGCAGTGCCGCTGGTTCGGCGGAATGGTCGGCAACCACGTCGCCGACCTGGTGGCCAGGTACGGCGAGCACTCGGACATGATCCCGGACGCGCTCACCGCGTACATCAAGAACCGGCACGGCTACGACTACAGTCACCACGGCCGCGCCGGGAACCCCTCCACGGACTTCGTCCCCGACGAGATCGTGGATCGTTTCTGCCTCCTCGGCCCGCCGTCCGCCCACATCGAGAAGCTGAGGCGTCTGAGGGACCTCGGTGTCGACCAGTTCGCCGTCTACGACATGCACGACAACCGCGAGGGCACCATCGACGCGTACGGCGCCGACGTCATCCCGGCTCTGGCGGGCCAGGCTCGGTGACGGTGGCCGCGTCGGCTCCATGAGCCTTGTCACACAGTATCTATGATGGCGCGTCAGGTCGCAGACACCCAGGGGCCGCGGCCGTAGGTTGGGCGACATGTCCACCACAGATCACGACCCGGCCGACCTGGGACTCGCCGCGCAGGCACGCGCGTTGCGCGAGGGGAGCGTCAGCGCCGGTGAGCTGGTGCGGGCCAGTCTCGACCGGATCGAGGCGACCCGCACCACTCTCAACGCCTTCCGCCACGTCCGTGCCGAGGAGGCCCTCGCAGAGGCCGAGGAGGCCGACCGGAGGCTCGCCGCGGGGGAGACCGCGCCCCTTCTCGGCGTGCCCGTCGCCGTCAAGGACGACACCGACCTCGCCGGGCTGCCCACCCACTTCGGGACAGCCGGGGACATCCGGCCAGCGGTCGCCGACGGTGAGGCCGTGAGCAGGCTGCGCGCCGCCGGAGCCGTCATCGTCGGCAAGACCAACGCGTGCGAGCTGGGCCAGTGGGCGTTCACGGAAGGCCCCGCCTTCGGTGCCACCCGCAACCCGTGGAACCGCCACCACACCCCCGGCGGTTCCTCCGGCGGTTCCGCCGCCGCCGTCGCGGCCCGGCTCGTGCCCGCCGCCCTCGGCTCCGACGGCGCGGGCTCCATCCGCATCCCCGCCTCCTGGACCAACCTGGTCGGAATCAAGCCACAGCGCGGCCGGGTCTCCGTCCACCCGTACGACGACTGCTTCGAGGGCCTGACCGTCAACGGCCCCCTGGCCCGTACGGTCGAGGACGCCGCCCTGCTGCTGGACGCGGCCGCCGGGGCGCACCCCCGCGAAGGGCTCAGGCTGCCCGCCATCGACGCCTCGGCCGCCGCCCGCCGCGACCCCGGGCGCCTGCGCGTCGCCCTGGCCTGGCGCCCGCCCTTCACCGCCGCTCCCGCCCCGCTCCACCCGGACATACGCAGGGCCGTCACGGCCCTCGCGGACACCCTGGCCCGGCTCGGCCACACCGTGGAGGAGGCGCGGCCCCGCTACGGCCTCATGGGCCTGAGCTTCCTGCCGCGCGCCACCGCCGGAGTCGCCGCCTACGCCGACCGCCACCCCGAGCCCGGCCTCCTCGACCCGCGCACCCTCGGCGCGACCCGCACGGGCCGCCGCCTCGGCGGCCCCGTACTGCGGGCCGCCCGCGCACGCGAGGCCCGCCAGCACCGCCGAATCGGGGTGATGTTCACCGCGTACGACGTGGTCCTCACCCCCACCACGGCCTCGCCGCCCCCGCGGATCGGCACCTTCGACCGCATGTCCGCCCTGCGCACGGACACCACGATGGCCGCGGCCTGCCCCTACACCTGGCCGTGGAACGTGCTCGGCTGGCCCGGAGTGAACGTGCCCGCCGGGTTCACCGGCTCCGGGCTGCCGGTCGGCGCCCAGCTCCTGGGCCCCGGCGGAGGCGAGGAGCGGCTCATCTCCCTCGCCGCCCAACTGGAGGACGAGCTGCGCTGGTTCGAGCGGCGGCCCCACCGGCCCACCGTGCTCGAGGCGGCCGGGTGAACCGCCTCCGGTGACGAGGTGGGCGGGCCGCCGAGGCCGGGGCGGCCGGAACGTGGTGTGATGGAAGCATGATCGATCAGCTGCTGGACGACGCCGCCTTCCTCTCCGCCGCCGAGAACGCGGTCCGCGCCGCTGCCGCGGCCGAGATCATGCCGCGCTGGCGGCAGCTCGCCGCGCACGAGGTCGTCGAGAAGAGCGGCCCGCACGACCTGGTGACCGTCGCGGACCGGGCGGCCGAGGAACACCTCACGGCCGCCCTCACCGCGCTGCTGCCCGGCTCCGTCGTGGTGGGAGAGGAGGCCGTGCACGCCGACCCGCGCGTCTACGAGGCGGTACGGGGCGACGCGCCCGTGTGGATCGTCGACCCGGTGGACGGCACCCGCCAGTTCGTCCACGGAGACCCCGGCTTCTGCACCCTCGTCGCGCTCGCCCGGCACGGCGAGCTGCTGGCGTCCTGGACGTTCGCCCCCGCCCGGGACGAGATGGCCGTCGCGGTACGCGGCCGGGGCGCCCGGCTGAACGGCACCGGGCTGCGGGCGGGAGCGCCCGAGGAGGGCGCGGTGCTGCGGGTCGCCACGTCGCACCCCGACTACACGACGCCCGACCAGAAGCGCGCGCTGCTGGGGCTGGCCGCCGCCGCGGACGTCGAGGCCCGGCCGTGCGGCTCGGCCGGGCTGGCGTACCTGTCGGTGGCCCGGGGCGAGCTGGACGCGCTGGCGTTCTCCTGGGAGTACGCCTGGGACCACGCGGCCGGTCTGCTGCTGCTCACGGAGGCGGGAGGGGCGCATCTCACCGTCGGGGGGCGCCCGTTCCACATCGGAGGCGGCAACGCCCTGCCGTTCGCGGCGGCGCGGGACGCGGGGACGGCGGAGCGGGTACGAGGCCTGCTGACGGCGCAGTAGCCGCTTCCCGCCCCGCCCTCCCGCCACCTCGGCAGGCGGCTCCGCCGGTGGTGCGGGAGTTGTCGCCGGACCGCCGCTCCTCAGGCGCCTGAGAGGCTGCGGCCGGTGTCCGAGGCGCTTCGGGAGGAGCACCGCCAGGGCGTCTCCGGGCTCGTCCGGCGCCGGAGGAGGAGCGCCGTTCCGGGGACATTCCCGCTGCGTGAAGCGCCGGGAGGCAGCCGGGTCCGGGGCGGACCCCGCACGGCGGAGGGCGCACGCCGAGCGCGGCCGGAAGGGGGGCGGGGCGCGCGAAGGCCCCGGCCGCGACCGCCGCCCGCCGCCGGTTCACCACACCGGAATATGCTGGGCCTCAGTCAGCGCGCGAAGGAGGGGCGAACATGCCGTCAAAGCCGGCGATGCTGGACGCCGTCGTCGTAGGCGCGGGTCCCAACGGGCTGACCGCTGCCGCCGAACTGGCCCGCAGAGGCTTCTCGGTGGCCGTTTTCGAGGCCCTCGACACCGTAGGCGGCGGTGCCCGCACCGAGGAGCTGACGCTCCCCGGCTTCCGCCACGACCCGTGCTCGGCCGTGCATCCCCTCGGCATCGGTTCCCCGGCCTTCAAGGGCATGCCGCTGGGCAGGTACGGCCTGGAGTGGCTGCACGCGCCGCTGCCGATGGCGCACCCCTTCGACGACGGCACGGCGGCCGTGCTGTCCCGCTCCGTCGCGGAGACCGCCGCGTCGTTCGGGCCGCGCGACGCGGGCGCGTACCGTCGGCTCGTAGCCCCGTACGCGGGCAAGTGGGACACCCTGGCACGGGACTTCATGTCGCTGCCGCTGACCGCCCTGCCCCGGGACCCGGTCACTCTCGCCCGCTTCGGACTGACCGGACTGCCGCCCTCGACCTGGCTGATGCGCCGCTTCCGCGACGACTGGGCGCGCGCGCTGTTCGCCGGGCTCGTCGCCCATGTCATCGCCCCGCTCGGCGGGCTCGCCACCGGCGCGATCGGACTGGTCTTCGCGCTCGCCGCGCACGCCAACGGCTGGCCCCTCCCACGCGGCGGCTCGCAGTCGATCGCGGACGCGCTCGCCTCGTACGTAGGCGACCTCGGCGGAACCGTCCACACCGGCGTCGAGGTCAGACGGCTCGACGAGCTGCCGCCCGCCCGCGCGTACGTCTTCGACACCTCCCCGACCGCCCTCGCCCGGATCGCCGGGCTCGGCGCCTACTACGACCGCTACCGCTACGGCGCCTCCGCCTTCAAGATCGACTATGCGATGGACGGCCCGGTCCCCTGGACCGCCGAGGAGCCGCGCCGTGCGGGCACCGTGCAGGTCGGCCCGTCCAGCCGTGAGATCGGCACCGCCCTGCGCGAGGCGTCCGGCGGTACGGCTCCGGACACCCCGTTCCTGATCACGGCCCAGCCGAGCCTGGTGGACCCGTCCCGCGCGCCCGAGGGGAAGCACGTCTTCTGGGCGTACGGCCACGTGCCGAACGGCTGGGACGGCGATCTGACGGAGGCCGTCGAGCGCCAGATCGAGCGGTTCGCGCCCGGCTTCCGCGACCTCGTGCTGGCCCGCGCCACCGCCGGGCCGCCGGAGCTCGCCGCGCGCAACGCCAACTACGTGGGCGGTGACATCGCCTGCGGCGCCGCGCGCGGGCTCCAGCTGCTGCTGCGGCCCCGGCTGTCGCTGCGCCCCTACAGCACCCCGCACCCGGCGGTGTTCCTCTGCTCCTCCGCCACGCCGCCCGGCCCCGGCGTCCACGGAATGTCCGGTCACAACGCGGCGAAGGCGGTGTGGCGGCACCTGCGCGCGGTGCTCTGACACCTCCCGTACGGCTCCGAAGTCCCGCGACACCGCCCGTCCGGGCTGTCAGGATGAAGTCCATGAGCCAGCCGACCCCGACCCTCACCCTGGTCCAGGGCGACATCACGCGGCAGCACGTCGACGCGGTCGTGAACGCCGCCAACTCCTCACTCCTCGGCGGCGGGGGCGTCGACGGTGCCATCCACCGCGCGGGCGGCCCCGAGATCCTGGCCGAGTGCCGCGCCCTGCGCGCCTCCCGGTACGGCCGCGGCCTGCCCGCCGGCCGGGCCGTCGCGACCACGGCAGGCCGCCTCCCCGCCCGCTGGGTCATCCACACCGTGGGACCGGTGTACGCCGAGGACGAGGACCGCTCGGCCCTGCTGGCCTCCTGCTACCGCGAGTCCCTGCGCGTCGCGGACGAACTGGGCGCCCGCACGGTCGCGTTCCCGGCCGTCTCCACCGGCGTGTACGGCTGGCCGATGGAGGACGGGGCCCGCATCGCCGTGGAGACCGTCCGCACGGTGCGTACCCGGGTGGAGGAGGTCCGTTTCGTCCTCTTCGACGCACCGGCCTATGCGGCCTTCGAGGCCGCCGTGCGCTAGGCCCCGCTCAGCAGGACCACTTCCAGGGTGCGGGGGCCGTGGACGCCCTCCACGCGGTCCAGTTCGATGTCACTGGTCGCGGACGGGCCCGAGATCCAGGTCAGCGGGCGGTGCGGGTCGAGGCGTTCCAGAGCCTCCGGCACCGAGGCGACGACCTGGTCGGGGACCCGTACCACGCAGATGTGGTGGTCCGGGACCAGGGTGATGCGGCGGCGGCCCTGGCCGGGGCCGCCGTCCAGGACGAGGGTGCCGGTCTCCGCGATCGCCACCGCGCAGCCGGTGACGACGCTGTCCACCACGTCCAGCTCCCGGGGGGTGCTCTCGGCGCGGTCCGGCACGGCGGTGGCCTCCGCTGCCCGGAGCCACCCCGGCGGCAGCCCCGGCGGCACCAGCACCGAGGCCGCCCCGCGCTCGCCGAGCAGCCGCGCCAGCAGGCCCGGCAGAGCGTCCCCGGTCGTGCGGTGCACGAGCGCCCGGTAGTCCGCCAGGTTCGACGCCAGCAGGTCCGCGGTCTCCGCGGGTGTCCGCTCCCCGTGGACCCGCAGGTACGCCCGCCTGACCGGGCCGTCCCCGTGGCGCGGCACGTCCGCGAGCGCCCGACGGATACGGGCCAGGACCCGCTCCCGGCTTCCGTACACGCCCTCCCCGCTCATCGTGAACCGTCTCCCCTCGTGCGCTGCCACCAGTCGCGGAACGACTCCGCCGGCACCTCCGGCAGCGCCCGCGTCTCCGTCCACGCCCGGCCCGCGCGGCCCGGCAGCCGCTCCGGGTGGAGCCGCCGCGTCCGTGACGCCAGCCGCTGACCGGCCCGCAGCACCCCCGGCCGGTCCAGCGCCCAGCGGGCCGCCCGCATCGCCGCGCGCTCCGCCGCGTGCCCCTTCGCGGGGCGCAGGGTGACCCGCACCCCGTTCTGTGTCACCTCGCCGCCCTCCGCCACCCGCTCCCGGAGCCGCACCAGCACCTCGGGGATGTCGATCGCGACCGGGCACACCTCGTAGCAGGCCCCGCAGAGGGACGAGGCGTACGGCAGTGAGGCGTCCACCTCGCTTCCCGTGCCGCGCAGTTGCGGCGTGAGGATCGCGCCGATCGGGCCCGGGTAGACAGAGCCGTACGCATGGCCCCCGGCCCGCTCGTACACGGGGCAGACGTTCAGACAGGCCGAGCAGCGGATGCAGCGCAGCGCCTGCCGCCCCACCTCGTCGGCCAGCGTGTCGGTGCGGCCGTTGTCCAGGAGGACGAGGTGGAAGGCCCGGGGGCCGTCGCCGTCCGTCGTGCCGGTCCACATGCTCGTGTACGGGTTCATCCGCTCGGCCGTCGAGGAGCGGGGGAGCAGTTGCAGGAACACCTCCAGGTCCCGCCAGGTCGGTACGACCTTCTCGATGCCGACCACCGAGATCAGCGTCTCCGGCAGCGTCAGGCACATCCGCCCGTTGCCCTCGGACTCGACCACCACGAGCGTTCCGGTCTCCGCGACCATGAAGTTGGCCCCCGAGACGCCGACCCGGGCGCGCAGGAACTTCTCCCGCAGGTGCAGCCGTGCCGCCTCCGCGAGTCCGGCGGGCGTGTCGGTGAGGCCGTCGGGCGCCGGGCGCCCCCAACGGCCCATCTCCTTCCGGAAGATGTCCCGGATCTCGCCCCGGTTGCGGTGGATGGCCGGAACGAGGATGTGCGACGGCCGGTCGTGCCCGAGCTGCACGATCAGCTCCGCGAGGTCGGTCTCGTACGCGCGGATGCCCGCCGCCTCCAGGGCCTCGTTCAGCCCGGTCTCCTGTGTGGCCATCGACTTGACCTTCACGACCTCGGTCTCCCCGGTCGCCCGCACGAGGTCCGTCACGATCCGGTTGGCCTCCGCCGCGTCGGCGGCCCAGTGGACGACGCCGCCCGCGTCCGTGACCCTTTCCTCCAACTGCATGAGGTAGTGGTCGAGGTGACGGAGTGTCCGGTCCTTGACCGCCTTCCCCGCCGCGCGCAGCTCATGCCAGTCGGCCAGCTCCGCGACGGCCTTGGCCCGCTTGTCACGGATGGTGTGCGTGGCGTGCCGCAGATTCCCGCGCAGGGTCGCGTCCCGCACGGCGGAGGCGGCGGCCCGGGGGAAGGCGGGCATGCCGAGGTCCGTACGGCCGCGGCCGTTCCCGCTCTCGCTCATCCGAACGGTTCCTCCTTCGTCGATGCCAGGATCTCCGCCAGATGCACCGGCCGCACGGACGCCCCCTGCCGGGCGAGGGTGCCGCCGATGTGCATGAGGCAGGAACTGTCGACCGCGCAGACCGTTCCCGCGCCGGTGGCACGGATGGCACGCGTCTTGTCGGCGCCCATCGCCGCGGACACGGCCGGGTTCTTCACGGCGAAGGTCCCGCCGAACCCGCAGCACTCCTCGGCGTCCGCCAGCTCCCGCAGCTCCAGCCCCTCGACCCGCGCGAGCAGACGCCGCGGCCGGTCCCCGAGGCCGAGCGCGCGCAGGCCGTGACAGGTCGGGTGGTAGGTGACGGTGTGCGGGAAGTACGCGCCGACGTCCGTCACGCCGAGCACGTCGACCAGGAACTCGGTCAGCTCGTACGTCTTGGGGGCGGCGCGCCCGGCGGCCTCGGCCAGGCCCGGGCCGCGCCCTTCCGCCGCCGCGCGTGCCCCGATGCGGGGGTAGGCGTCGCGCACCATCGCGGCACACGACCCGGAGGGGGTGACGACGTACTCGTACGGACCGAACGCCGCGTCGAAGCGCCGTACCAGCGGCTCGGTCTCGTGCCGGTACCCGGTGTTGTACTGCGGCTGGCCGCAGCAGCTCTGCTCCGGGGGGAAACCGACGGTCACCCCCAGGCGTTCGAGGAGCCGGACGACCGCCTGCCCCGTGCGGGGGTACAGGGTGTCGTTGACACAGGTGACGAAGAGGGCGACGCGCACGCCTCCTTCTACCCCGGCGCGGCCGCCAGCATGCGGTCGACCAGGTCGTGCCAGCCCGCCTCGACCCGCTCCAGCGGCATGCCGCGGCGGGTTACCAGATGGTCCACCAGGGTCACGTCCAGGAAGTCCGCCAGGATGTGCGCGGCGATCTCCAGGTCGGCGTCCGAGCCGGCCTGGCGCAGCAGCGCGGCGAGGTGGCTGTGGCGGACGACGCGTGCGGGTGCGACCTCGCGGAGGGCGGGCTGCGGCTGGGCGGCCCGGTAGAGGTCCAGGTGGGCGCGTTCGTGCCGGACGGCGGCTGGGCCGAACGCGTGCAGCCGGTCACGGGCGGGCGCTCCCGGGCCGAGCGGCGGGGGGCCGGAGATGAAGGCGGACTGGAACCGCTGCTCCTGGTGGTCCAGCAGGGCCAGCAGGAGGCCGGCGCGGTCACCGAAGCGGCGGAAGACGGTGCCCTTGCCGACCTGGGCGGCGCAGGCCACGGCCTCCATGGTCAGGTTGGCCGCGCCGTGCTCGGCGGCCAGCCGTGCCGCGGCCTCCAGCAGCCGGGCGCGGTTGCGCGCGGCGTCGGCGCGGAGCGGGGGCGGGGCGCCGACGGGGGACAGGGACAGTTCGGTGCGGCCGGGCGGCGGGGCGGCCGGGGAGTCCGGGCGGCCGGGCGGCGGGGCGGTCGTGGCACGCGGATCGTCGGACGGGGGACTGGTCATGGAAACCAGGCTAGGGGATCGGGAATGTAAATGGACCTGGGTCCGGTTATGGTGTTACAACATTCAACGGACCCCGGTCCGGTTAGCCGGGCGGTCCCCGTTGAACCCCGCTGTCCCTCTTCCCTCAGGAGTGAACATGTCCGCTCGTATCCTCACCCTCGTCGGCAGCCTCCGCGCCGGTTCGACCAACCGCGGGCTGGCCGAGGCCGCACGCACCATCGCCCCCGAGGGCGTCGCCGTCGAGCTGTACGAGGGCCTCGGTGACGTGCCGTTCTACAACGAGGACATCGACACCGAGGCGACCCTGCCCGAGGCCGCCGCCCGGCTGCGGGCAGCCGTGGCCGGAGCGGACGCGCTGCTGCTGGTCGTCCCCGAGTACAACGGCACGATGCCGGCCGTCCTGAAGAACGCGATCGACTGGCTGTCCCGCCCCTACGGCGCGGGCGCGATCACGAAGAAGCCGGTCGCGGTGATCGGCGCCGCCTTCGGCCAGTACGGGGGCGAGTGGGCGCAGGCCGAGGCCCGCAAGGCCGCGGGAGTCGCGGGCGGCTCCGTCGTCGAGGACGTGAAGCTCGCCATCCCCGGCTCGCTGACCCGCTTCGCGGAGACGCACCCGTCGGAGGACGCCGAGGTGCTCACGGGCCTGTCCGCGGTGCTGGCCTCCCTGACGGCGGCGGTGACGGCGACGGCCACCGCCTGAGGACCGCGTACGGCGCCCGCGCCGCACGCGGCGCGCGCCGCCCCGCCCCCGTACCCGACGGCCGACCGCCGCGGACGGGGGCGGGGGCGTAACCGCGGCCCGCTGGCAGAGCGCGGCGGCACGCGGATGCGCAGGCAGCCGGAGGCTCATGTCGGAAATCCGCCAGCGCCGACCGCCCGGCCCGGTGGATGCTGGAGGCATGCACACCGACACCGAGCGCTGCGTACGGGCCGTCCAGTCCAAGGACGCCCGGTTCGACGGGTGGTTCTTCACCGCCGTCCTCACCACCCGCATCTACTGCCGCCCCAGCTGCCCGGTGGTGCCGCCCAAGCCGCGGAACATGGTGTTCTACCCCAGCGCCGCCGCCTGCCAGCAGGCCGGGTTCCGGGCCTGCAAGCGGTGCCGGCCCGACACCAGCCCGGGGTCGCCCGAGTGGAACGCCCGCGCCGACGCCGTCGCCCGCGCCATGCGGCTCATCCGGGACGGCGTCGTCGACCGCGAGGGCGTGCCCGGGCTCGCCGCCCGGCTCGGCTACTCCACCCGCCAGATAGAGCGCCAGCTGAGCGCCGAACTGGGGGCCGGGCCGCTCGCCCTGGCCCGGGCCCAGCGCGCCCAGACGGCCCGGGTGCTGATCGAGACGACCACGCTGCCGTTCGCGGAGGTGGCGTTCGCCGCCGGATTCTCGTCCGTACGGACCTTCAACGAGACCGTCCGCGAGGTCTTCGCCGTGGCGCCGGGCGATCTGCGCGCACGGGCGGCCCGCCGGGCCGGCCCCGCGCACCCGGCCTCACCCGGGATCATCGGGCTGCGGCTCCCGTACCGGACACCCCTCAACCCCTCCAACCTCTTCGGCCACCTCGCCGCCACCGCCGTCCCCGGCGTGGAGGAGTGGCGGGAGGGGGCCTACCGCCGCACCCTCCGCCTCCCGTACGGGCACGGAACCGTCGCACTGAGCCCCGCCCCCGACCACATCGTCTGCCGCCTCGCGCTCACCGACCACCGCGACCTCACCCACGCCATCAGCCGCTGCCGCTGGCTCCTCGACCTGGACGCCGACCCCGTCGCCGTCGACGCCCAGCTGCGCGCCGACCCGCTGCTCGCCCCGCTCGTCGACGCGGCGCCCGGCCGCCGGGTGCCCCGCACGGTCGACGCGGCCGAGTTCGCGGTGCGGGCCGTGCTGGGCCAGCAGGTGTCCACGGCCGCCGCCCGCACCCACGCCGCCCGCCTCGTCACCGCGCACGGCACCCCCGTGGACGACCCCGACGGCGGGCTCACCCACCTGTTCCCCGCGCCCGAGGCGCTGGCCGGGCTGGACCCCGAGGGCCTCGCACTGCCCCGCGCCCGCCGTGCCACCCTCACGACCCTGGTGGCCGCCCTCGCGGACGGCGGCCTCACGCTCGGCCCGGACAGCGACTGGGAGGAGGCCCGCGCCCGGCTCCTCACCCTGCCCGGCTTCGGCCCCTGGACCGTCGAGGCCATCGCGATGCGCGGTCTCGGCGACCCCGACGCGTTCCTCCCCACCGACCTGGGTGTGCGCCGCGCCGCCGAGCGCCTCGGGCTGCCCTCCACGCCTGCCGCACTCACCGCGAAAGCCACCGCGTGGCGGCCGTGGCGCGCCTACGCTGTCCAGTACCTCTGGGCCACCGACAGTCACCCGGTCAACCATCTCCCCGCCTGAGGAAGCACCATGACGCATCGTCAGTACACCGTCGTCGACAGTCCCTACGGCCCGCTCACCCTCGTCGCCACCGACGGCGTCCTCAGCGGCCTCTACATGACCGAGCAGCGCCACCGCCCTCCGGAGGAGACCTTCGGAGACCCCGACCCCCGCCCGTTCACCGAGGCGGTCCGCCAGCTCGACGCGTACCACGCCCGCGAGCTGACGGACTTCGACCTTCCCCTCCGTCTGGAGGGCACCCCGTTCCAGCGGAGCGTCTGGGAGCGCCTGCGGGCCATCCCGTACGGCGAGACCCGCACCTACGGGGAACTGGCCGAGGTCCTCGGCAAACCGGCCGCGACCCGGGCGGTCGGCCTCGCCAACGGCCGCAACCCCGTCGGGATCATCGTCCCCTGCCACCGTGTGGTCGGCGCCGACGGCAGCCTCACCGGCTACGGCGGCGGCCTCGCCCGCAAACAGCGCCTGCTCACCTTCGAGGGAGCGATTCCCGCCCCGGCGCCGAACGGGTCGGAGACCCTCTTCTAGCAACGCGTCTCCGGGGTCCTCTAACCCGCCTTGAGCTGCTCCAGCAGCTCTGGCAGAGCCGTGCCGATCGGCTCCCGCACGATCTCGTCGGCGACCGCGTCGTACGGCGTGGGCTCGGCGTTCACGATCACCAGGCGTGCCCCGTGCTCGGCCGCCGTCCCGACGAGCGAGGCGGCGGGCTGCACCTGGAGCGAGGAGCCGACCGCCAGGAACACCTCGGCCGCCTTCGCGATGCCGACGGCCTGGCCCATCACCACCGGATCCAGCCGCTGGCCGAACATCACGGTGGCCGACTTGAGGACGGAGCCGCAGTCCGTGCACGCCGGGTCGGCCTCGCCCGCCCGTACCCGCTCCAGCACGTCCTCCATGGGTGACCGGGCATGGCATCCCGTGCACACCACGGCCCGCGCGGTGCCGTGAAGTTCGAGCACCTTGCGCTCCGGCATCCCCGCCGACTGGTGCAGGCCGTCGACGTTCTGCGTCAGCACCCGGACCGCGAACCCGGGCGTCCGCTCCAGCGCGGCGATCGCCCGGTGTGCGGCGTTCGGCCGGGCGCCCATCACCGGGCCTTCGAGCCGCATCCGCCAGGAGCGGCGCCGGACCGCCGGGTCGCTCATGTACGCGTCGTACGTGACGAGCCGCTCCGCGCCGGGGTCCTTCCGCCACACCCCGTTGGGCCCCCGGTAGTCCGGGATCCCCGAGTCCGTCGAGATCCCGGCCCCGCTGAGTATCGCCACCATCGTCATACCTGCGAGCCTAGGCAGCAGGCGCGGGCGACGGCGAGCGGAATTTCTCGCGGTGACGGAGGCGGACGCCGCCCGCCCCGCAGGTCGTCGTGGCCGGAGCCGGATCCGGCAAGACCACGGTGATGGCCGCCCGGGTGGTCTGGCTGGTCGGCACGGGGCAGGTCGCTCCCGGACAGGTCCTCGGCCTCACCTTCACCAACAAGGCCGCCGGCGAACTCGCGGAACGCGTCCGCACCGCCCTCGTCCGCGCCGGCATCACCGACCCCGACCCCATGGACCCGGACGACCCCCCGGGAGAGCCCCGCATCTCCACGTACCACGCCTTCGCCGGGCAGCTCCTCACCGACCACGGCCTGCGCATCGGCCTGGAGCCCAGCGCCCGGCTCCTCGCGGACGCCACCCGCTACCAGCTCGCCGCCCGCGCCCTGCGCGAGGCCCCGGGCCCCTGCTCCGCGCCGGCCCGCTCCTTTCCCACCCTGGTCAGCGACGTCCTCGCCCTCGACGGGGAGCTGGCCGAGCACCTCGCACGGCCCGAGGACCTCCTCCCGGCCCGGCCCCTGCCTGCCGTGGGCAGTGCCCCGGTCAGCGCGGTGGGCGCCCGTCCACCAGTTCCGCCGGGCCCGTGCCGGCCGACACGGTGTCCAGCGCCGCGAGCACGCGCGGGCCCAGGGGGCCGAGGAGGTACGTGGGGATCTCCTCCCGGGCCACCAGCTTCCAGGACAGGAGTTCCGACTCCTGGAGGCGGATGGACCGGAACTGCTCCCCGCGCAGCACGCCGCCGTCGTACACGTAGGCCACGATCGGCGGGCGGGCCGGGCCGAAGACCCAGTCGACGGCGAGGAGCGCCCCCGGCTCGATGTCCAGGCCGATCTCCTCCCGGGTCTCCCGGCGGGCTGCCTGGCGCGGAGTCTCACCGGCGTCGGACTCGACGGTGCCGCCCGGCAGCGCCCACCCCTCGCGGTAGCCGGGCTCCACGAGCAGGACGCGGCCGTCGGCGTCCCGGAGCAGACAGGCCGCCCCGGCCAGCACCTTCGGCAGCCCGGCGATGTACGCGGCGTACCCGGAATCCGAGTCGGAGGAGGTCACGGGTTACAGGGTAAACGGCGTACGGGGGCGGTCCCCCCGTCCGGTCAGCCCGTCAGGTCATCGGCGTGCCGTCCTCGTCCCCCGTCTCCGTACGGGACTTCGCCGCGCGCCGCAGCCGGTAGTGGCGGGTCGCTGTCTGCTCCACCACCGCGTCACCGACCATGGTCCGCACCACGTCCCGAAGCCCGTGCAAGCCGTGCACCCGGGCCGGGCCCGCGCCCGGGTCCTGCCGCAGCTCCGTCACCAGCGCCCAGCACAGCCCGAGCATCACCAGCACGAACGGCAGCGCCACCAGGATCGTCGCCGTCTGCAGGGAGTCGAGCCCGCCGACCACCAGCAGCACCGCCGCCACCGACGCCATGAGGATGCCCCACACCACCACCAGCCAGGTCGGCGGGTGCAGCGCGCCCCGGCTGGTCAGCGAACCCATCACCAGCGAGGCCGAGTCCGCACTCGTCACGAAGTAGGTCATCACCAGCACCATCGCCACGAACGAGGTGAGCGTGCCGATCGGCAGCGACTCCAGCATCGCGAACAGCGACGCCTCCGCACCGTCCGCCACGGCCGACGCCAGGTCCGCCTCGCCCGTCGACTGGATCCGCAGCGCGGAGCCGCCCATCACCGAGAACCAGACGACGGTGGCGCCGCTCGGCACCAGCAGCACCCCGATGAGGAACTCGCGGATCGTGCGCCCGTGAGAGATCCGCGCGATGAACGTACCGACGAACGGTGCCCACGACAGCCACCACGCCCAGTAGAAGATCGTCCACGCGCCCAGCCACTCCGGGTCGGAGAACGCGCCCGTGCGGGTCGCCATCGGCAGCAGGTTCTGCAGGTACCCGCCGATCGACGCGGGGATCGAGTCCAGGACGTACACGGTCGGCCCGACCAGGAACACGAACGTCATCAGCCCGGCCGCCAGCAGGATGTTCAGCGTCGACAGCCACTTCACGCCCCGGTGCAGCCCGGAGAACGCCGACACCACGAACGCCGCCGACAACGACACGATGATGATCAGTTCCGTCGTCAGGTCCGCCGCCACGTCGGCCGTGATGTTCAGGCCCTCCGCGACCTGGAGCGCACCCAGGCCCAGGCTGGTCGCCGTGCCGAACACGGTCGCGAACACGGCCAGCAGATCGATGACCTTGCCCTGCCAGGACACCGCCCGGCGCGCCCCGATGAGCGGCACGAACGCCGCGCTGAGCCGGTTGCCGCGGCCCTTGCGGAAGCCCGCGTAGGCGAGGGCGAGACCGGCGATGCCGTAGATCGCCCAGGGAGTGAGCGTCCAGTGGAAGAAGGAGTACTCCATCGCTGTGCGGGCCGCCGCGCCCGACTCGGCCGGTGCCCCGCTCGCGGGCGGCGGGGACAGGTAGTGGGTCAGCGGCTCCCCGACCCCGTAGAACATCAGGCCGATGCCCATACCGGCGCTGAACATCATCGCGATCCACGCCAGGTTCCCGAACTCGGGCTCCGCGTCGTCCTGGCCCAGTCTGATCCGCCCGAAGCGGCCGAACGCGATCACCAGGCAGAGGACCAGGAAGACGTCGGCGGCGACCACGAACAGCCAGCCGAAGTTGTCCAGAACCCAGCTCAGACCGGCCGAGGACACGTCGTCGAAGGAGTCCTTGCCCAGCCAGGCCCACAGCACCACGGCCAGGATGGCGGTCACCCCGATGCCGACGACCTTGTGATCGGGTGTCGCCTCCACCGGGTGGGTCATCAGATGGGACTCCTGCGAGCCCGGCGGCGGCTGATCGAACGGTTCCGTACTCATGAGGCCCCACTATGGTCGGCCCGCTTCGTGCCGCCGGGGGTGGCACGCCGTGTGACCGTATGGATAGGGTCACCTTTGGCGCGACTGCCTGTTCGATAGCAAGGGATGCAGCAGTGACGGACGGAGCAGTTACTGGAGCCGCGCGACAGCACGTGCTGGTGGCGGCCGACAAGTTCAAAGGGTCGCTGACCGCCGTCGAGGTGGCGGAGCGGGTACGGGCCGGGATCGGCCGTGCCGCCCCCGCCGTCACGGTGGAGGCCCTGCCGGTCGCGGACGGCGGCGACGGCACGGTCGCGGCCGCGGTCGCCGCCGGGTTCGAGCGGCGCGAGGCACGGGTCACGGGGCCGCTGGGCGAGCCCGTCACTGCCGCGTTCGCGCTGCGCGACGGCACGGCGGTCGTCGAGATGGCGGAGGCGTCGGGCCTGAGCCTGCTGCCCGAGGGCGTCTTCGCGCCGCTCACGGCCACCACGTACGGCTCCGGGGAGCTGCTGCGGGCGGCGCTGGACGCGGGTGCGCGGCGGATCGTGTTCGGGGTCGGCGGCAGCGCCACCACGGACGGCGGTGCGGGCATGCTGGCCGCGCTGGGCGCCCGCTTCCTGGACGCCGGAGGCGAGCCGGTCGGGCCGGGCGGCGCCGCCCTGCGTGACCTGGTGAGCGCCGATCTGTCGGGCCTCGACCCGCGCCTCGCGGACGCGGAGGTCGTGCTCGCCGGCGACGTCGACAACCCGCTGACGGGCCCCAAGGGGGCGCCCGCGGTGTTCGGGCCGCAGAAGGGCGCGAGCGCCGAGGACGTGGCGGTCCTGGACGCGGCGCTGGTCAACTACGTACGGGTCCTGGAGAAGGCCGTCGGGCCGCGCGCGGCCGAGGCGGCGGTCTCGCCCGGTGCGGGCGGTGCGGGCGGCATCGGCTACGGCGCGCTGGTCGGGCTGGGCGCCGGGTTCCGGCCCGGCATCGAGCTGATGCTGGACATCCTTGGGTTCCACGCGGCGCTGGAGCGGGCCACGCTGGTGATCACCGGTGAGGGCTCCCTGGACGAGCAGACCCTGCACGGGAAGGCGCCGGCGGGCGTCGCCGCGGCGGCGAGGGAGGCCGGCGTGGAGGTGGTGGCGGTCTGCGGGCGCCTGCTGCTCGCGCCGGAGGCGCTCGGGCGTGCGGGCATCCGCAGGGCCTACCCCCTGACAGCCCTGGAACCCGACCCCGCACGCTGCATCGCGAACGCGGGCCCCCTTCTGGAGCGCGCGGCGGCCGGCCTGGCGCAGGACTTCCTGTCCTGACCCGCGCGTCCGCGCGCCGCACCGTTCTCCCGCCCTCTGCGCGGCCCGAGGCCCGCACCGGCAAGCGCCCCCGCTCCGCCGAGCTCCCCTCCGCACGCGGCGCCCGGGGGAGGAACGGGAGGGGCGCGACGCCCCGGGGCGCTCCCGCCGGTGTGCGGCCGGGGGCGCCCGGCCCGCTCCCGCCGCCCCTGCCCGTGACCGGACCGCATGGCGAGGCACGGTGGCACCGGACGCCGAAGGGGCCCGGGTGCGGACTGCACCCGGGCCCCTTCGCGGTCGGTCGGCGGCTACGGGAGCTGCGCCGCGCGGGCGGCCTCCCGGCTCTCGCGCCGGTTGTCACGGAACGTGTTCACGCGGCGTGCCGTGGCGAACAGCGGGATCACCGCGCCCAGCACCACCTGGAGCGCGCAGCCCGTCTGCAGCAGCAGCTGGCCGCCGGGCGCGTCGAACGCCCAGGCCGCCAGCAGCGCCATCGCGCCGACGATCCAGCTGAGCATCGCCACCGCCAGCACACCCCGCGGCTTCGGGTACTCCACCCGGCTCACCATCAGCCACGCCGTGCCGACGATCGCCAGCAGGGTCGGGATGAACGGCAGCTCCAGCAGGACGATGGAGACGACCGTCAGCGCGCCGAAGGGGCTCGGCATGCCCTGGAACATGCCGTCCTTCATCGTCACGACCGAGAATCTGGCCAGCCGCATCACCACTGCCAGCAGCACCACGATCGCCGCCACCGCGGAGACCCGCTGGTGCGCGTCGTCCGCGACCATCCCGTACACGAGGACGAAGTACGCGGGCGCCAGGCCGAAGCTGATGAGGTCGGACAGGTTGTCCAGCTCCGCGCCCATGGGCGAGGAGCGCAGCTTGCGCGCGACCAGACCGTCGAACAGGTCGAAGATCGCGGCGCACAGCATCAGGATCACGGCCGTCGCGGCGGAGTGCCGCGCCATGCCGGTCTCCTCGCTGCCCGTGAGGTGCGGGATGAGGATGCCGGTGGTGGTGAAGTACACCGCCATGAACCCGCAGGTGGCGTTACCGAGCGTGAGGGTGTCCGCTATCGACAGGCGGAGCGACAGCGGCATCTCCTCCTGCTCGTCCGTGGTCTCCGCCTCGGCCTCGGCGACCCACTTGGCCTGGGTGTCGGGGTCAATCACGGTCAATTCGGGTCACCCCCGCGGTTGTGGCCTGACCCACCTCGACGGCCACCTCCACACCTTCCGGCAGGTAGATGTCGACGCGCGAACCGAAGCGGATGAGGCCGATGCGTTCGCCCTGCTCGACCTTGGCGCCCTCCGCCAGGTACGGCACGATGCGACGGGCGACCGCGCCGGCGATCTGCACCATCTCGATGTCGCCGAGCTCGGTGTCGAAGTGCCAGACGACGCGCTCGTTGTCCTCGCTCTCCTTGTTGAACGCCGGAACGAACCCGCCGGGTACGTGCTCCACGGATGTCACCGTGCCCGCCAGCGGCGCACGGTTGACGTGGACGTTCAGCGGGCTCATGAAGATGGCGACCCGGGTGCGGCCGTCCTTCCACGGCATGATGCTCTGCACCACGCCGTCGGCGGGCGAGATGACCCTGCCCTGAGCGACCTCGCGCTCGGGGTCGCGGAAGAACCACAGCATGCCGGCCGCCAGGGCGGTGGCCGGTACGGCGAGGGCCGCGGCGCGCCTGGAGCGCCGGGCACGGGCGAGGCTGAGCGCCGCCGTGGCGACGGTCGGCAGAAGCCACGGCGATGCTCCGCGCGCGATACGGACGCCGGAGAGGCGGTCGCGGTGTGCGGACGTTTGGCTGTGGGGCATGGATGACCTTCGTAGCGGATGATGCCGCGCTCGGAACGGGGGGACGGCGGCTTTTCGGTGATGCTATCGGTTGCGGGCCACAACTGGGCAAGCCAGAAGCCGAGTCGAAGGCCGGAAGAAGATAACTCGTTGTGATCTTCTTCGCGGCCTTTTCCGCTCGAAAGCGCCTCAAAGCCGACAATCAGCCCTGGCTCAGTTCTGGATTCGGTACTCCTCCAGCAGCCTGCGGCCGATGATCATCTTCTGGATCTCGGCCGTGCCCTCACCGATCAGCAGCATCGGCGCCTCGCGGTAGAGGCGCTCGATCTCGTACTCCTTGGAGAAGCCGTAGCCGCCGTGGATGCGGAAGGCGTCCTCCACGACCTCCTTGCAGTACTCGGAGGCGAGGTACTTCGCCATCCCAGCCTCAAGGTCGTTTCGTTCCCCGGAGTCCTTTTTGCGTGCTGCGTTCACCATCATCGCATGAGCGGCCTCGACCTTGGTAGCCATCTCCGCCAGCTTGAACTGGATCGCCTGGTGCCGGGCGATCGGCTTGCCGAAGGTGTGCCGCTGCTGCGCGTAGTCCACACCCAGCTCGAACGCACGCTGAGCGACGCCGCAGCCACGGGCCGCCACGTTGACACGGCCGACCTCGACGCCGTCCATCATCTGGTAGAAGCCGCGGCCGGTGACCCCGCCGAGCACGCGATTGGCCGGAATCCGCAGGCCGTCCATGATGAGCTCGGTGGTGTCGACGCCCTTGTAGCCCATCTTGTCGATCTTGCCGGGGATGGTCAGGCCCGGGCGGACCTCCCCGAAGCCGGGCTCCTTCTCGACGAGGAAGGTCGTCATCGACTTGTGCGGCGCCGTGCCCTCGGGGTGTCCTTCGTCACTCCGGACGAGGACGGCCACCAGAGTCGACGTGCCGCCGTTCGTCAGCCACATCTTCTGACCGTTCAGGACGTACTCGTCGCCGTCCTTCACCGCCTTCGACGTGATGGCCGACACATCGGAGCCGAGCCCCGGCTCCGACATCGAGAACGCGCCGCGCACCTCGCCGGCCGCCATCCGCGGCAGGAACGTGTCCTTCTGCTCCTGCGTGCCGTGCTGCTTCAGCATGTACGCGACGATGAAGTGCGTGTTGATGATCCCCGACACGGACATCCAGCCGCGGGCGATCTCCTCCACGCACAGCGCGTACGTCAGCAGCGACTCGCCCAGACCCCCGTACTCCTCGGGAATCATCAGCCCGAAGACGCCGAGTTCCTTCAGGCCGTCGACGATCTCCTGCGGGTACTCGTCGCGGTGCTCCAGGTCCGTCGCGACCGGGATGATCTCCTTGTCCACGAACTCCCGGACGGTGGACACGATCTCCTGCTGGACATCGGTGAGGCCGGGGGTCTGCGCGAGTCGGGCCATGGTTACTTCTTCTCCTGCTGCTCGAGTTCGGGCCGGCCGGGCTGCTCGCCGCCGCGCTCCTTGATGTACGTCTCGGTGGGGACCATCACCTTGCGGCGGAACACGCACACGAGCGTGCCGTCCTGCTTGTAGCCCTTCGTCTCGACATAGACGATCCCGCGGTCGTCCTTGGACTTGGACGGCCACTTGTCGAGGACGGTCGTCTCGCCGTAGACCGTGTCGCCGTGGAAGGTCGGCGCCACGTGCTTCAGCGACTCGATCTCCAGGTTGGCGATCGCCTTGCCGGAGATGTCCGGCACCGACATGCCGAGGAGCAGGGAGTAGATGTAGTTGCCGACGACGACGTTCCTGCCGAAGTCCGTCGTCTTCTCCGCATAGTTCGTGTCCATGTGGAGCGGGTGGTGGTTCATCGTCAGGAGACAGAAGAGGTGGTCGTCGTACTCGGTGACCGTCTTCCCGGGCCAGTGCTTGTAGACCGCCCCGACCTCGAACTCCTCGTAGGTGCGTCCGAACTGCATCTCTCTCAGGCCTCCGGGGCTTCGAACTTGGACGTGCGCTGCATGCCGGCGGCCCGGCCCTTGCCCGCGATGACGAGGGCCATCTTGCGGCTGGCCTCGTCGATCATCTCGTCACCGAGCATCGCGGAGCCCTTCTTGCCACCCGCCTCGGACGTGAAGTACTCGTACGCGTCCAGGATCAGCTCGGCGTGGTCGTAGTCCTCCTGCGAGGGGGAGAAGACCTCGTTGGCGGCGTCGACCTGGCCCGGGTGCAGGACCCACTTGCCGTCGAAGCCCAGCGCGGCGGCGCGGCCGGCGACCTCGCGGAAGCCGTCCACGTTCTTGATCTGGAGGTAGGGGCCGTCGATCGCCTGGAGGTCGTTGGCGCGGGCCGCCATCAGGATCTTCATCAGGATGTAGTGGTACGCGTCCGCCGGGTAGCCGGGCGGCTGCTCGCCCACGACCAGCGACTTCATGTTGATCGAGGCCATGAAGTCGGCCGGGCCGAAGATGATCGTCTCGATGCGCGGGGACGCCTGGGCGATCGCGTTGACGTTGTTCAGGCCCTGGGCGTTCTCGATCTGCGCCTCGATGCCGATCCGGCCGGCCTCGAAGCCCATGGTCTTCTCGATCTGGGTCAGCAGCAGGTCCAGTGCGACGACCTGCTCGGCGTTCTGCACCTTCGGCAGCATGATGCAGTCGAGGTTCTGGCCCGCGCCCTCGACGACCGTGACGACGTCCCGGTAGGTCCAGTGGGTCGTCCAGTCGTTGACCCGCACGACCCGGGTCTTGCCGGTCCAGTCGCCCTCGTTGAGGAACTTCACGATGGTGTGCCGCGCCTCGGGCTTGGCGAGCGGCGCGCAGGCGTCCTCCAGGTCCAGGAACACCTGGTCGGCCGGCAGGCCCTGGGCCTTCTCCAGGAACCGCGGGTTGGAGCCGGGCACCGCCAGGCAGGACCGCCGTGGGCGGAGACGGTTCACCGGGGTCGTGGTCTCGGTCATGCGGGGACCTCCGTGCTTTCGAGAGGGTTGAGCTTGTTGGCGTTGCGGATCTCGTCGACGATACGGCCGATGATCTCCGTGATTCCGAAGTCCTTCGGAGTGAAGACGGCGGCCACACCCGCACGCCTCAGTTCTGCGGCGTCGGCGTTCGGGATGATCCCGCCGACGATCACCGGGATGTCGGCGGCCCCGGCCTCCCGCAGCCGGTCCAGCACGTCCGGCACCAGCTCGGCATGCGACCCGGACAGGATGGACAGACCCACACAGTGGACATCCTCCGCGAGCGCGGCGTCCACGATCTGCTCGGGGGTCAGCCGGATGCCCTGGTAGACCACCTCGAACCCGGCGTCACGGGCCCGTACGGCGATCTGCTCGGCACCGTTCGAGTGCCCGTCCAGACCCGGCTTGCCCACCAGCAGCCGCAGTCGTCCCGCGCCCAGCTCGGCGGCCGTCCGGGTGACCTTGTCCCGGACGACCGCCAGCGGGGTGCCCTCCTCGGCCGCGACCGCGACCGGGGCGGACGAGACGCCCGTGGGCGCGCGGAACTCACCGAACACGTCCCGCAGCGCCCACGCCCACTCCCCGGTGGTCACCCCCGCACGGGCGCACTCCAGGGTCGCGGCGAACAGGTTCCCGTCCCCGGCGGCCGTCGCCTTGAGGGCGGCGAGGGCCTCCTGGGCACGGGCTTCGTCCCGGTCGTCCCGCCACGCGTCCAGCGCGGCGACGACCCGGGCCTCGTTCGCCGGGTCCACGGTCTGGATCGCCGTGTCCAGATCCGCGGTCAGCGGGTTGGGTTCGGTGGACTCGAAGCAGTTCACACCGACGATCTTCTCCTCGCCGGCCTCGATCCGGGCGCGCCGCTCCGCGTGCGACGACACCAGCTGCGACTTCAGGTAGCCGGACTCGACGGCCGCCATCGCGCCGCCCATCTCCTGGATCCGCCCGATCTCCGCCAGGCACTCCTCGACGAGGGCGTCCACCTTGGCCTCGATCACATGCGAGCCCGCGAAGATGTCGTCGTACTCCAGCAGGTCGCTCTCGTGCGCCAGCACCTGCTGGATCCGCAGCGACCACTGCTGGTCCCACGGCCGCGGCAGGCCCAGGGCCTCGTTCCACGCCGGGAGCTGCACTGCACGGGCCCGCGCGTCCTTCGACAGCGTCACGGCCAGCATCTCCAGCACGATCCGCTGGACGTTGTTCTCCGGCTGCGCCTCGGTCAGGCCCAGCGAGTTGACCTGGACGCCGTAGCGGAACCGCCGCTGCTTGGGGTTCTCGATCCCGTACCGCTCCCGCGTGACCTTGTCCCAGATGCGGCCGAAGGCGCGCATCTTGCACATCTCCTCGACGAACCGGACGCCCGCGTTCACGAAGAACGAGATCCGGGCCACCACATCGCCCCTGCGGTCCTCCGGCACCTGCCCGGAGGCGAACACCGCGTCCAGGACCGCGATGGCCGTGGACATCGCGTAGGAGATCTCCTGGACCGGAGTCGCCCCCGCCTCCTGGAGGTGGTAGCTGCAGATGTTGATCGGGTTCCACTTGGGGATGTGGTTCACCGTGTAGGTGATCATGTCGGTGGTGAGCCGAAGGGACGGACCCGGCGGGAAGACGTGCGTCCCGCGCGACAGGTACTCCTTGACGATGTCGTTCTGGGTCGTCCCCTGGAGCCTGGCGATGTCCGCGCCCTGCTCCTCGGCCACCACCTGGTAGAGCGCCAGCAGCCACATGGCGGTGGCGTTGATGGTCATGGACGTGTTCATCTGCTCCAGGGGGATGTCCTGGAACAGCCGCCGCATGTCACCCAGGTGGGAGACCGGCACGCCGACCCTGCCGACCTCGCCGCGGGCGAGGATGTGGTCCGGGTCGTAGCCGGTCTGCGTGGGCAGGTCGAACGCGACCGAGAGACCCGTCTGCCCCTTGGCGAGGTTCCGCCGGTACAGCTCGTTGGACGCCTCGGCCGTGGAGTGGCCGGCGTACGTCCGCATGAGCCACGGCCGGTCCTTCTGACGCTCTGTCATGACTTTGGCTGCGCCTCTCAGATCCTCGGCCGGCTCAGATGTCGCGGAAGCGGTTGATGGCGTCGATGTGCCGGGCGCGCATCTCCGGGTTGCTCACACCCTGGCCCTCCTCGGGGGCGAGGCACAGGACGCCGACCTTGCCCTGGTGGAGGTTGCGGTGCACGTCGTACGCCGCCTGCCCGGTCTCCTCCAGGGTGTACGTCTTCGACAGCGTTGGGTGGATCTTGCCCTTGGCGATCAGCCGGTTGGCCTCCCAGGCCTCGCGGTAGTTGGCGAAGTGCGAGCCGATGATGCGCTTCAGCGACATCCACAGGTAGCGGTTGTCGTACTGGTGCATGTAGCCGGAGGTGGAGGCGCAGGTGACGATCGTGCCGCCCTTGCGGGTGACGTACACCGAGGCGCCGAAGGTCTCCTTGCCGGGGTGCTCGAAGACGATGTCCACGTCCTCGCCGCCGGTGAGTTCACGGATGCGCTTGCCGAACCGCTTCCACTCGCGCGGGTCCTGGGTGTTCTCGTCCTTCCAGAACCGGTAGCCCTCGGCGCTGCGGTCGATGATCGCCTCGGCGCCCATCCTCCGGCAGATCTCCGCCTTCTGCTCGCTGGAGACGACACAGATCGGGTTGGCGCCGCCCGCCAGCGCGAACTGTGTGGCGTACGAACCGAGGCCGCCGCTGGCGCCCCAGATCAGGACGTTGTCGCCCTGCTTCATCCCGGCTCCGTTGCCGGAGACCAGCTGCCGGTAGGCGGTGGAGTTCACCAGGCCGGGCGCCGCCGCCTCCTCCCAGCTGAGATGGCCGGGCTTGGGCATGAGCTGGTTCGACTTGACCAGGGCGATCTCCGCGAGGCCGCCGAAGTTGGTCTCGAAGCCCCAGATCCGCTGCTCCGGGTCGAGCATCGTGTCGTTGTGGCCGTCGGAGGACTCCAGCTCGACGGAGAGGCAGTGAGCGACGACCTCGTCGCCGGGCTGCCAGGCGTTGACGCCCGGTCCGGTGCGCAGGACGACCCCCGCCAGGTCGGAGCCGATGATGTGGTACGGCAGGTCGTGGCGCTTGGCGAGCTCGGAGGTCCTGCCGTAGCGCTCCAGGAACCCGAAGGTCGAGAGCGGCTCGAAGATCGAGGTCCAGACGCTGTTGTAGTTGACCGAGCTGGCCATGACGGCGACGAGCGCCTCGCCCGGGCCGAGCTCCGGCAGCGGCACCCGGTCGAGGTGGAGGGACTTGCGGGGGTCCTTCTCGCGGGTGGTGAGACCGGCGAACATCTCGGTCTCGTCCTTGTGCACGGTGACCGCGCGGTAGGACTCGGGCAGGGGCAGGTTGGCGAAGTCGGCGGACGTGGAGTCCGGCGACTGGATCGCGTCCAGGATTTCCTTCACGGTGGTGCCTCCGGCGAGGAGCAAGCGTCTGAGGAGACGCTGAGGGAACGTCGGGGTGCTGCTGTGGAGGTGTGCCGTCGGTTCGGCCGGGTGGTGCATGGGCGGCTCGAGCCCCACTGCGCTCGGCCTCTGCTTGTGGCAGAGGAGTCGTGGGCGGCGAAGCGGTGCGCGGAAGTGCCTGTGACGCAGGCGTCCGGGCGCGCAGCCGGGACGGGCTGCGGGGACAGCCGGCGTACGGAGGTGCTCTGCACGCCGGCCGCCCGGACAACATCAACGTATGGCACGCCGTGCCAGGCCGCAAGACACTGCGTGCCAATAATTTCTCTCAGATGCGAAAGGGGTGCGCTCGGATGAGCGATGATCGATCAGTGCACGTCAGAAACGTGACGGCGGCCACTACCCGCGAGTAGGGGTAGTGGCCGCCGTGAAAGGGCCATGCGGAGAACGTGTCAGGCGTGGTGTTCCTTGAGGGCTCGCTCGATGGTCCGCATGACCTCCTCCAGCGGGGCGTCCGCGCGGGCGACCGCCACGACCACGTCACCAGTCGCAGCGGTCTCCGCGGTCGCCGCCGGGGACGGGACCCTCGGGCCCGCGAGCCGGCCGGCACCGATACCGGTGCCGAAGGTCTTGCGTACGATCGCGAACGCGTGGTCCAGCTGGGACTCGACATCGCCCTTGCCGCCCGCCCTCAGCCAGCGGCGCAGCACGTGGTTGTGTGCGGTGACCACCGCTGAAGCGGCCACCTCGGCCAGCAGCGGGTCGTCGTTGCCGTCGTGATGGTCGCGTTCGTCGAAGTGGCTCAGCAGATAGCGGGTGAACAGCCGCTCGTACCGGGCCACCGAGGCGATCTCACGCTCCCGGAGAGTGGGCACCTCGCGGGTGAGCCGGTAGCGTGCGACGGACACGGCCGGAGAGGCCGCGTACATCTTCATGACCTCCTTGATGCCCCGGCACACCGTGTCGAGCGGGTGCTCGTGCGCCGGTGCCGCGTTGAGCACGGCCTCGGCCCGCATCAGGGTGTCGTCGTGGTCGGGGAAGATCGCCTCTTCCTTGGAGCGGAAGTGGCGGAAGAAGGTCCGGCGGGCGACGCCCGCGGCGGCGGCGATCTCGTCGACCGTGGTCGCCTCGTAGCCCTTTGTGGCGAACAGTTCCATGGCCGCCGCGGCCAGTTCGCGGCGCATCTTCAGGCGCTGGGCGGCGGCACGGCTGCCCGCGGCGGTCTCCGGGGCGTCGGACGCGGCGGTGGCACGGGATGACTTCGCGGGCTGGGACATGCCCCGAACGTACTGCATCCGGTCGGAGGGCCGCGCCGGAGGGGGAGAGCCGCCCGAGGGTTCGAGCAGCCCGCCCCACTCCCTGTGGCCCGGTCCGGTGCCGGGCGCACCGCGGTCCTCCGGGGGGTGATCCGCGTGCCCCCGGAGGACCGCGGTCGCCGGGGCCGAGGCCTCGGGCGCGGGCTCAGCGTCGCGCATACTCACGGAAGCCGCGGCCCGTCTTGCGGCCCAGGCAGCCCGCCGCCACCAGGTGCTCCAGCAGCGGCGCGGGGGCCAGGCCCGGCTCGCGGAACTCGCGGTGCAGCACCTGCTGGATGGCCAGCGAGACGTCCAGGCCGACCACGTCCAGCAGTGCGAACGGCCCCATCGGGTAGCCGCCGCCCAGCCTCATCGCCGTGTCGATGTCGTCGAGCGAGGCGTAGTGGTCCTGGACCATCTTGACCGCGTTGTTCAGGTAGGGGAAGAGCAGCGCGTTCACGATGAAGCCGGCCCGGTCACCGCAGTCCACCGGGTGCTTGCGGACCTTCGTGGTGACCTCGCGGACGGTGGCGTGGACGTCGTCGGCGGTGAGCACCGTGCGGACGATCTCGACCAGCTTCATGGCCGGGGCCGGGTTGAAGAAGTGCATCCCGATCACGTCCTGTGGACGCGAGGTCGCGCGGGCGCAGGCGATGACCGGCAGCGAGGAGGTGGTCGTGGCCAGCACCGCGCCCGGCTTGCAGATCTTGTCGAGCGTCCCGAACAGCTGCCGCTTGACCTCCAGGTCCTCCGCGACCGCCTCCACGGCCAGGTCCACGTCGGCGAACGTGTCCAGCGAACCGGCGGGAGAGATCCGGGCCAGCGCCTCGTCCCGTGCCCCGGCGGTCATCCGCCCCTTGTCGACCGAGCGCGCCAGCGACTTGGCGATGCGGGCCTTCGCCGCGTCCGCCTTCTCCTGGGAGCGTGCGGCCAGTACGACCCCGTACCCGGCCTTCGCGAAGACCTCCGCGATGCCGGACGCCATCGTCCCGGACCCGGCGACACCGACGGACCGGACCTCACGCGCGTCGGCCCCGCCCTCGGCCGCACCACCCGGCGTCAGGGCGTCCGGCACGACCGTGCCGCTGCCCGGCGCGTCGTACGTGTAGAAGCCGCGCCCCGCCTTGCGGCCCGTCAGTCCGGCTTCGCTGAGCTGCTTCAGGATCGGCGCGGGCGCGTGCAGCCGGTCCCGGGATTCGGCGTACATGGCGTCCAGGACCGTACGGGCCGTGTCCACGCCGATCAGGTCCAGCAGTGCCAGCGGTCCCATCGGCAGGCCGCAGCCGAGCCGCATCGCCGCGTCGATGTCCTCACGGGACGCGTACTTGGCCTCGTACATGGCGGCGGCCTGGTTCAGGTAGCCGAACAGCAGCCCGTCCGCGACGAAACCGGGCCGGTCCCCGACCGCCACGGGCTCCTTGCCCAGCGCCTCCGCCAGCTCGGTGACGGCGGCGGTGGCCTGCGGTGCGGTCAGCACGCACGAGACGATCTCGACCAGCTTCATCGCCGGGGCCGGGTTGAAGAAGTGCATCCCCAGAACCCGCTCCGGGTGTGCCGAATCCGCGGCCAGCCGGGTCACGGACAGCGCGTTGGTGCCGGTGGCGATGATCGCCTCCGGGCTGAGGATCCCGTCCAGTGCGCCGATGACCTGCTGCTTCGCCTCGTATGACTCCGGGACGACCTCGATGACGAGGTCGGCGTCGGCAGCGGCCTGAAGATCGGTGAAGGTGCGGAACCGGGCCAGGACGTCGCGCCGCTCCTCCTCGGTGATCCGCTCGCGGGCCACGGAGCGGGCGGTGGCGGCCTCCAGCGCGGCGACGGCGCTCCGGGCGGCGGCTTCGCTGATGTCGATGCCGATGACCTCGCGGCCGGCGCGTGCCAGGACCTCCGCGATACCGGTGCCCATGGTGCCGAGGCCGACGACGGCGATGGTGGAGAGAGGGGTGTCCATCACGGGACTCCAGGGATGAGTGACGACTGATGGGGGAGCGGGCGCGCGGACGCGCACACGGATGCGCGTGAGCATGCGGGTGTGCGGATGGAGTGCGGCGTGCCGGGCGCGAACGACCGGTGCCGGGCACACGCGTCGCGCGGTGAGGAGAGCCGACGGACCCTGTCCCGGGGTCGCATCGTGAAAGGTGCTGAACCGACTGGCACTCGGGGCGGCTGCGTCACCAGGCCGCCCTGAGGGTGCGGGGGGTGTGCCCCGCTCACCTGAGATTAACTCGCGGGTAATGAGCGCGCCAGCCCCCGGGCGCTGTGATCTGGATCGCGGAGCACGCCGTCGCTACGCTGCCCGCCATGGACCCGGAATTCGGCTCGCTCACCGACCGGCTGAGGGACGAGGCGGGTGACGGCCCCGCGTACGGGCGGCTCGTCGTCACCCCCGACAGCGAGGAGCTCGCGGCGGTCCTCACCGCCCCCGGGCAGCCGCTGTGGGCACGGGAGCTGGCGGCCTTCCGGCTGGGCGTCGCGGGGGACCGGCGCGCCTTCGAGGCGCTGGTGCTGCTGCTCAACCACCGGGACCCCGAGCGCTGCGTCTCCGCCGCGTACGCGCTGACGCGGCTGCGGGACCCGCGCACACCGCGCGCGGCGGCGGCGCTCGCCACCAACGAACTGCGCGTCGCGTACGCCCTGGTGCCGGTGCGGCTGCTGGCCGCGCTGCGTGCCCCGGAGTCGGTGCCCGCGCTGGTGACGGCCCTGGAGCGGAGGCTCGACCCGGAGGACCCGCACTGGCGGGTGGGCGTCGCCTGTGCCGAGGGGCTGGGCGCGCTGGGGGACGTGCGGGCGCGGGAGGTCCTGGAGGCGGCGGTGCCGCACCCACGGGTGGGGGAGGCGGCGAGGTCGGCGCTCGTGCGGCTGGGGCGCGGTCAACCGTGACGGGGGCTCAGTCCCCCGGACACCGGGTCGGCCGACCCGGCCCGTGACCGGGGACCCGCCCCCGTGGCCTGTGGCCGAGGCCTTCGCTCCCGAGTCCTGCGGCCCGGGGACTCTGCTCCTCGCCGGACCGTGCGGAAGGGGATCCCCTCCCCGGGCCGGGCGGCCGATCCCGGCTCCGGCGCCCGTGACCGGGGTTCGGCCCGGGCCCCAGTGGCCCGGTTCCGCCGCGGGCCCCCATGGAATGATCACCGGATGGACGAAGCACTCTTCCTCGACCACGTCGCCGGCCGGCTCGCGGGGCTCCCCGGCGTACGGGCCGTCACCCTCGGTGGGTCCCGGGCCCAGGGCACCCACACCCCCGACAGCGACTGGGACCTCGCCGTCTACTACCGGGGCCGCTTCGCCCCGGCCGATCTGCGGGGCCTCGGCTGGGAGGGCGAGGTGTCGGAACTCGGCGGCTGGGGCGGCGGCGTCTTCAACGGCGGGGCCTGGCTGACGATCGACGGCCGCCGGGTGGACGTCCACTACCGGGACCTCGACGTCGTCGAGCACGAGCTCGCGGAGGCGCGGCAGGGCCGCTTCCGCTGGGAGCCACTGATGTTCCACCTCGCGGGCATCCCCAGCTATCTGGTCGTCGCGGAACTCGCCGTCAACAAGGTGCTGTGCGGGACACTGCCGTGTCCCGACTACCCGGAGCCTCTGCGCGCGGCGGCCCCCGGGGTCTGGCGCGAGCGCGCGGCCCTGACGCTCGGCTACGCGCGGGCCGCCTGTGTGCGACGCGGTCAGGTCACCGAGCTGGCGGGTGCGTTGGCCACCGGCGCGGCGCAGAGCGCCCATGCCGTGCTGGCCGCGCGGGGCGAGTGGGTCACCAACGAGAAGCGGCTGCTGGAAAGGGCGGGGCTGCGGGGCGTGGACGCGATCGTGGCCGGGCTGCGGGCGGAGCCGGGGGCGCTGGAGCGGGCGCTGGACGAGGCGGAGGCGCTGTTCGCCGGTGCGGCCTGAGAGGGCGATGCCCCCGGACACCCGGCTCCTCCGTGCCGGAGGGGACCGCAAGGCCGCTCCCCTCCGGCACAGAAGGGAGCGGAACCACGGCCCGTCCGGGGGAGGTCCGAGAAGGAGCGCCGCCCCCGGCCGAAGAGCCCGGGGGAGCGACGCGCGGGCCGGGGGCAGGGCGCCCGGCTGACGGGAAGAGGCGGGAGGGGGAGAGATCAGGCCCCGGACCTGGCCGACGCCGGCTCAGGCGCCGGGCGTGCCGCGCATTCCGCGTCGGCCGACGGGACCTCGCCCGACTCCAGGTACCGCACCAGGTGCCGGTCCACGCACGCGTTGCCCCGCAGCGTCACACCGTGGTTGCCGCCGCCCCGCTCGACCACCAGCCGGGACCCGGCCAGCAGGCGGCGCATCGCCACCGCGCCCTCGTACGGCGTCGCCGCGTCCTCCGAGGCCTGCACCAGTAGGACCGGCGGCAGCGCCTCGTTCGCCACGTCCACCGCCTCCCGCGGCGCCACCGGCCAGAAGGCGCAGGGCGCGTTGTACCAGGCGTTGTTCCAGGTGGAGAACGGCGCCTTCGCGTGCGTCGCCCAGTTGTCCCGGTGCCAGGTGCCCCAGGCCCGCGGCCACCGCGCGTCCCGGCACTCCACCGCCGTGTAGACGGAGTAGCCGTTGTCGCCCTGCGCGTCCAGCTCCGCCACCGCCTCGTAGACCTTCACCAGCGGACCGCTGTCCTTCTGACGGACATACGAGGAGAACGCGTCCGCCAGGAGCGGCCAGTAGCCGTCGTGGTAGCCGCCCGGCAGATACGTGTCCTCCAGCTCCGCACCGCCCACCTTGCCGCCCGCGGGCTCCTCCCGCAGCGCCTCCCGCATCGCGTACCAGCGTGCCTCCACCCCCGCCGGATCCGTGCCCAGCCGGTACGTCGCGTCGTGCCGGGCCACCCACGCGAGAAACGCCTTGTGGCGCGCGTCGAACGCGAGGTCCTGCGCCAGGTTCGCGTCGTACCAGACGCCGCCCGGGTGCACGACCGAGTCCAGGACCGCCCGCCGTACCCGCTGGGGGTACAGCTTCGCGTAGACCGCGCCGAGGTACGTACCGTACGAGTACCCCAGGTAGTTGATCCGCTCGGCGCCCAGGGCCACGCGGATCGCGTCCATGTCACGGGCGGAGCTGACCGTGTCCATGTGCGGCAGCAGCTTCCCGTGCTTCTCGCCGCACGCCCGCGCGAACGCCGCCGCCCGGGCCGCGCCGCGCCGCTCCTCCTCGGCGTCACGCGGCACCGAGTCGGGCCGTACGGGGGAGAAGTGACCCGGCAGACAGTTCAGGGCCGGCCTGCTGGCGCCCACGCCCCGCGGATCGAAGCCGATCACGTCGTACTGCGCCGCCAGTCCGGAGGGAAGCGCCGCCGCCACGAACCCGGCGAGGGTACGGCCGCTCGCCCCGGGGCCGCCCGGGTTGACGAGAAGGGGGCCCTGCGACGTACGGGCGGTGTGCGGGATGCGGGACAGCGCCAGGCTGATCCGATCGCCCCCGGGGTCGGCGTGGTCGAGCGGCACGGACAGGGCGGCGCACTCCAGCCTCGGGTAGCGCTTGGTGCCGCACTTCTCCCAGTCCAGGGCGGCCGGGGAGGCCGCGGTGGCGGTGGGGGTGGCCGAGGCTGCGGCGGTCGTCGGGGCGGCGGTGGCCGCGCCCGCGATCAGTGCGCCCGCGGCGATCAGGACTCCTGCGCGTGTCTGCATCCGGCCAGTGTCGGTGCGGCCGGACCCCGATCCGGGCCGGACGGCGCGGGGACGCCGCGACTTGACCCGAACGGGTGGTGCGGACCGGGCGCCCCGGCCACGGGGGGTGCCCGTGAACGCCGCCGTACGGATTTGGGTCCGCCTCGCCCCAGGTGGTTGGCTGGTCCCGCCCAAGGAACCACTCACGGACGACTGCTGGAGGACTAGGCATGGCGCAGGTCGAGGCCACGACGGAGCGGGTCATCGCGGCGGACGCGGAGACGGTGTTCGACGCCCTGGCCGACTACAAGGACACCCGCGCGAAGCTCCTGCCCGAGCACTTCAGCGAGTACCAGGTGCGCGAGGGCGGCGACGGCGAGGGCACGCTCGTGCACTGGAAGCTCCAGGCCACCAGCAAGCGGGTGCGCGACTGCCTGCTGGAGGTCAGCGAGCCGACCGACGGGCAGCTCGTGGAGAAGGACCGCAACTCCTCGATGGTCACCACCTGGACCGTCACCCCCGCCGGGGAGGGCCGCTCCCGGGCCGTCGTCACCACGGTGTGGAACGGCGCGGGCGGTATCGGCGGCTTCTTCGAGCGGACCTTCGCGCCCAAGGGTCTCGCCCGCATCCACGACGAGGTCCTCGCCCGGCTCGCCGCCGAGGTGGAGAAGTAGCCGGTACGGCAGGCCCGGTGAGGCGGCGCGGGGCGCGCACGGCGGTCGCGTCCGGCCGCCCGTCACCGGTTCGGGTGATCTTCTCCGCGCCGTCCCGGTGCGTACGGCGCGCCGGGCGGTGCCGTCGCCGGCCGCTGTCCCCCGCCGGAACCGCCTGCTGAGCGCCCGCCGTCGCGCGCGGTGGGCCGCCGCCGTCCGCCGGTGTGCCCGCGCGGCCCGCCGTCCGCCGCGTGAACGCTCTCCCCGCGCGGTGCGAACAATGGCGCCGCGAGCGAGACGGGCGACAGGGCGAGGGGAGCAGTTCGTGGGTGGGATCACGCTGACGAAGGCGGGCCGGGTGGCGGGCGCCCCTCACGGCGGCGATCCGGGATCCGGGGAACCAGGCGCCTCGGCTCCCGCGTCCGGCGGCGGTGCGCCCCGGGCCCGGTCCGGGCGGCTCCGTACCGCCCTCGTGCTCACCGGGCTCGCCCTCGCGCTGCTCCTCGCCGCGCTCCAGCAGCTCGGTCTCACCACCGCGCTTCCGGCCGTCGCCGCGGAACTGCCCGGGCGCTCCGGGCACGTCCCTGCCTCCTGGGCCGTCACCGCGTATCTGCTCACCGCCACCGCGTCCCTGCCGCTGCACGGCAAACTCGGTGACCTGTACGGCCGCAAGGGCATGATCCTGCTCGCACTGGTCGTGTTCGCGGCGGGGACGGCCCTGTCCGGCTGGGCCCGCACGCTGGACGAACTCGTCGCCTTCCGCGCCGTCCAAGGCCTGGGCGCGGGAGGCATCCTGACGGGGGCGCAGACCGTCGCCGCCGGCCTCGGCTCCCTGCGCCGCCGCGCCCGCCCGCTCGGCCTGACGGCCGCGGTCTACGCCACGGGGTCCGTCGCGGGCCCCCTCGTGGGCGCCCACCTCGCCGCGCTCACCAGCTGGCGCTGGACCTTCCACCTGACGGTCCCGCTCTCCCTCCTGGCCCTGATCCTCCTGGCGACGGCCCTGAAGCCGGGCCCGGCCATGACGCGCGGCCCGGGAACGGGCGCGCCGGCGGCGACGGGCGGCCCGCGTGCCGCCGCGCCGCAGCCCGGCACCCCCGGGCCGGGTACCGCCGTCC
>NZ_JADWYO010000058.1 GCF_022414595.1 Streptomyces sp. MUM 203J
CCGTCATGACCACACCGGCCCTACAGGCCGCGTAACCGAACCTGTCACCCAACCCTGCATCAGACCCGCCAAGCACCGCCGCCACGGCGTGAACGTGCAGGTAGTCACCGATCCTGGCGGCCGGCTGCTGTGGCTTTCCCCCGCGCTGCCGGGCCGCGCCCATGACCTGACCGCCGCCCGTACCCACCGGATCATCCGTATCTGCGAACGCCAGGGCATCCCCATCCTGGCCGACCTCGCATACCAAGAAGGAGGTCCCTGGGTCACCACCGGCGTCAAGCGCCGACCGCACAGCGGCCTCACCCCCACCCAGCAGACCGCGAACCGGGCGTTGGCCCGGACCCGCGCCCCGGTCGAGCGCGGCGTCGCCCGCCTCAAGTCCTGGCGGATCTTCCGGCACGCCCGCTGCAGCCCGAACCGCATGACGTCAATTGCCAAAGCCGTACTCACCCTGGAGCGGCACCGCTGAAGAACCTCACTGTTACGCCTGAGAACAGTGGGAATTCTGGTGAGCCTGTGTGCGGTGTTCTTCGGGGGCACGGGCTGCGCGGTCCCCGGCGTCACCCATGACGGCGAGACCCGCGAGGGGCGGCCCTTCAAGTTGATCGCCCTGACGGTCGTCGACGGACTTCCGATCAGTAATCCAGGGCTGGACATCCTGGTGGAGATCGGAGCGTTCGCGCTGGAGAGTTATCTGGCCGCGCAGGCGAAGGGGGAGTTCGAACCGGAGGACGACACGGTACTGACCGTGACCCGGACGGTGAACGGCGAGAAGGAGGTCACCGTCTACCGGATCGACACGCTGCGCAAGCTGGAAGTCAGGATGGACGGCGAGTTCGTCACGACGGTGGAAGACCGGCGTATAGCGGTCGAGGTCGTCCCTGGCACGGACTCCACCCTGCTGATCAGCGACATCGGGGAACGGGTCCACTGGGAGGGGAGTTTCACGCTCGACCCGACCGGGCTGGTCGGGGATACGCATGTTGATCTCGACACCGGCAGGGTCCACGAGCACGCCGGTGCCCCCGGTGCCGACTTCACCCATGGCGGCGCCGTCAACCCCTGGGGTTTGGAGGGGGTGGGCGAGGCACGCATCGCCGAATGGCGAAGCGCACTGCCCAGCCGCGAGGAATGCTCCGGGCTGCCGGAGGAATCCTGGCGGACCGCCACCGACATCGAAGTGATCTTTTCCGGTGCGGTGCACTGCGTCCGCACCGGCGAGGGAAGATTCGGACGTGTCACGCTTGGGCAGGACTACGAATACCTGGTGTGGAAGGACCCGGACGAGTAATTCACGTGATCTCTGTGCACCCAGGTGGGGGCGTCGGGGTCCGTGACCATTGCCTCACGGGTGGCGGATTGGAAAGAACGTGACCCGTGGGCCCGGCTATCGAAGGTTTCGTACGGTCAGGACGGAAGGTGCTTGATGGGAATCACGGAGATCGTGGTCGGTACGTTGATGGCCGCACAGGCTGTGGAGGAAGCCAGCAAGAACGCGCCCAAGGGCGGCGGGGGCATCAACAACGACCCGGGTGCTACGGGTGAGGCCGACGTCATGCTGGACGACATGTCGCGAGACGACGACTGATTGAGCTTCTTCGAGCGGGCCACCGATCGGGTGACGGTCCGTGAAGCGCAACGAGCGAGGCCCCCGGGCAGTTGATCGAGATGTCTAACGTCTCAACCACGCTGCTCAGGGGCCTCGTTGGTCATCTATCCTGCCGCACTCGACCTGCCACATGCGCTCGTGGAGTGGGTCACCATGCTCATCGTCACCCGTGAGGGTGACCGCCGCTGCAAGCTCCGTCCGTCCCAGCGCGCGATCGTGGCACTGGTGTACCTGCGCGAGCACACCACCCCGGCGGAGATCGCTGCCGGGTTCGGGATCAGCGAGTCCACCGCCCACGCCTACACCAGCGCGGTCATCGGCCTCCTCGCCGACCGTGCACCCGGCCTGCTGAAGGTCCTACGCGAACAGGATCCGGACTTCGTCCTCCTGGACGGCACGCTCGCCGAGTGCGACCGGGTCGGCGACGGACGGGCCGACTGCTCCCACAAGCACCGCCGGCACGGGGTGAACGTGCAGGTAGTCACCGATCCGGACGGCCGGCTGCTGTGGCTCTCACCCGCGCTGCCGGGCCGCTCCCACGACCTGACCGCCGCCCGCACCCACCGGATCATCCGCATCTGCGAGCGCCAGGGCGTCCCCATCCTGGCCGATCTCGCCTACCAGGGCGGTGGCCCCTGGCTGACCACGGGCATCAAACGCAGGCCCCTGCGGGAACTCACCCCTACCGAGAAGACCGTCAACCGGGCTCTGGCCGCGGCACGGGCACCGGTTGAGCGCGGCGTGGCCTGCCTGAAGTCCTGGCGGATCTTCCGCAGGTCCCGCTGCAGCCCCAACCGCATGACGTCAATCGCCAAAGCCATTCTCACCCTGGAGCGGCAACGCTGAAGAGGCTCAGTTACTGATCTCGCCATCTGAAACCCAGCTGACCGTAAGGGTAAAACGAACGTCCCGCTCAACGGGGTTCAGACGTACGCTCAACTGCTCAGGGTCACCCGACGTCACCTTGTACGGGAATCCAACACCATTGCCTCCCGCCCCTACGACCTGCGGTTGCACCGAGGTCGGTTCCGAGGGAAGTGTGACCTCGTAGAGTCGCTTATCCATTCCACCACCGCAGCCGTCTTGCTTGATTATTGATCCTCTTTTCGGAACCCCCTCACTCGATGTCACATCAAGAGTTATGCCCGTCACGACGATTACCTGGCCGGTTGAGGCATGCAACGTGATCGGGATTTCAACGTATTCGGGACCGCCGGTCAGCACTGGTACACTTTTCCGACCTCCGGGGGACTCCGCCTCAAATCGGAAAGATCTGATTAGAAGTATCGCGGAACGCATCCACCGGGGCCGGGCGAAGCGATCTTCAGGCCTGGCGGATCGGATACCGCGCTGCCGATCCATCCCCATAGGGAAGGGATGACTGTCCCAATCAGAATCAAAGCTGCCGGAATCACGAGCTGCTGAATCCACCAAGGCTTGTCTAAGGGATCCGAGGCATGCGGTGGATGCGCTCTTCCGGATGCCCCGGCGGCGGGCTCGGTGTCCGGCGGCCCGCCGTTCGAGGCGCTTGCCGCAGAGGTGCTCGAATCAGTAGACAATCCGCTCTCCAAGCCATCCGATAGGACGCATTCGATCCAGTCGCGCCGCCAGTGGGGCATCCCATGCTCTCAGGACGCACTGACATCCGCGGCGAGACGGCCCGCCTTCATGCCTCCCGCCGGTCACGCCTGACGGCGTTCACGGCCGCCGGCGAGGGTTGCCGTGGACCCGAGGACCGGCCGGGCTGACATGCTGCGATGAGGATCACGTCCGTCTCGGTCTCTCCCGGCTCCTCTCGGCCTCGGAGTCCCGCAGCGGTCGGCCCGTCGCCACCGCGAAGTGCGGTCGGCACCCGAGTCCCCTCGGGGCTGGAGGGAAGAATCACCCTGCGGCCGACCGCGCGAGCCACCGGCTCGGGTGCAGGACCGTCAGGTGTCGCTCACGGTGAGGCCGATGTGCTGCGCCAGGGCGGGCGCCAGGTCGAACAGCTGGGCCGTGTCGATCGTGGCGCCGCCAAGGGAGCCGATCCCTGTGATGATGCCCAGCGCGGTGGCCTCGCGCAGGTCGACCCGGGTCAGGGTGGCCCGGTCGAAGCGGGCGCGGTCCAGGGTCGAGCCGGGGAAGCGGACGTCGGCCAGCCGGGCTCCGCCGAAGTCCACGTCCCGCAGCAGGCAGTCGACGAAGACGACGTCCTTCAGCGAGGACGCACGCAGGTTGACCGAGTCGAATTTGCACTGGTGGAAGACGACACGGCGCATCTCGCTGCCGTGGATCTCCGTACCGGCGAGGACGCCGGCGGCGCACTCGGCGTCCAGCCAGGTGGTCTCGGCGAGGTTGGTTCCGACCATGCGCACTGCGTGCAGCCACACCTCGTCGAACCGGGAGCGCCGCAGGCGGCCTCCCTCGAAGGAGACCGAGGAGAAGGCCGACTGGCTGAAGAGGGAACTGCCCGCTTCCGCGTCGCCGAAGGCGGTGCCGTCGAAGTGGAGCCATTCGTAACTGCCCGAGTGCCCGAGCCTGCCGGTGAAGGGCTCAAGACGGGCCGCGTACGGCAGGGCGGCCAGGTCACGGGGGGTGCTCACGCGCATGGGAAGTCCTCCGAACGGACGGGGGCGGGTACCCCCGCCATGGCCCTGCGCGGGTTCCGTGACGGGGAGCGCCCATGCTGACCTCGCCCGCGCCGTTCTGCCTAATCGGCGCGACCTGGAGAAACCGCTCCGAAGGGCGGTCGGCCGCCACGACGGAAGTACGATGACTCGGGCTTATGGCGCATTCTGTCCGACTGTCGTTGTGATGTTCACCGCGGATCACAGGCGGCGAAGGTCCTGTACCGGCTGCCTCCAGACGGTCAGGGCGCCTGCTCGGCCTGGAGGTTGGGGCGGCCCACGGCTGAGCGCGGCGGCCGGGTACGGTCCGGAGGCGCGGTTCTCTGAGATCGATTCTGCGGTTCGCCTCCTGATCGCCGGATCCGCGGACCGCGCGCACCGTGCCTCCTGGACAACCGGGGAAGCCACCGAGGCGTCCCTGAGGCCCGTGCGCCACCCTGGCCAGCCGCAGTCAGGCGGCGGTCATGCGCTGCGCACCCGCACCCGCACCCGCACCCGCACCCGCACCCGCACCCGCACCCGCGTGAAGCGTCCACGGCGTGCGCTTCGGCTGTGTCCCCGGGCTGCGGGCGGTGTCTGCGGATGTCGGTACCTGATCTGCCCGTCGGCATCTGGAGTCGCCCGAAGGGGCGAAGCGCCGGGTGTCCGGCAGCGGATACCCCGGGGGGCGAGAGTGCCGTGCTGGGCTCGTGGCAGTCAGGTGGACCGCTGCGGAATCGATGGTGATCGCCGCGGTCCGGACCCACACCCCGAAAGGCAGCTCCATGAAGAAGAACCACGCCCCAGGAACCGGCGCGGCGCGCGCCCTGGCGGTGGCCGTCCTGCTGTCCGCCACGCTCACCGGCTGCGCGGACGGCGACGGCAACGGCTCGTCGGCGAACAGTCCGACGCCCACGGCCGCCTCGCCCACCGGCCGACTGGCGGGCACGGCGGCCGTCGGAACGCGCACCGGCGACCTCGGCACCTACCTCGTCGACGGCGGCGGCCTTACGCTCTACCTCTTCGAGGCGGACACCTCGGGGGACTCCACCTGTTACGGAGGCTGCGCCGAGGTGTGGCCTCCGCTCACCACCACCGGCGAGCCACAGGCGACGGGGGACGCCGACGGCGGCCTCCTCGGCACGACCACCCGCGAGGACGACACCACGCAAGTCACGTACAACGGACACCCCTTGTACTACTACCAGGGGGACTCTCAGGCGGGTGACACGAAGGGGCAGGGGCTGGATCAGTTCGGTGCGGCGTGGTACGTGCTCGACTCCGCGGGGGACCGGATCCAGCGTGAAGAGGACGACGGCCCCTACTGACACGCCGTCGGTCACCGCGCACGGCACCCACTGTCAGCGGAGGAGGGGGCCCGTCGCGAGGGGGAGGACCGCGCCGCCGCCGATTCCGAGGGTGAGGGAGGCCGCGGCGGCGGTGTAGGCGGTCGCGGCGGACCAGCGACCGCGTGCCGCGTGGGCTTCGGCGGAGGCCTGCGTGGTGATGAACACGGGGGCGAGCCAGCGCAGGTAGTAGAAGAGGGAGGCCACGGTGTTGACGACGGCGAGGACGGCGAGCCAGGCGTAGCCGCCGTCGACCGTGGCACTGAAGATCTCCAGCTTTCCGAGGAAGACGCCGGTGGGTGGGGTGCCGACCAGGCCCAGGAGGCAGACGGCGAGGACGGCTGCGAGGCCCGGACGGCTGCGGGCCAGGCCGCGGTAGGCGTCGAGAGTGCGGGCGTGCGGAAGCTCGGTGACCACGGCGAAGGCGCCGAGGTTTGTGACCGCGTAGGCGGCGAGATAGAACAGCAGGCTCTTCTGGGCGAGGTCGGTCCGGGTGGTGACGGCCAGGGCCATCAGGAGGTAGCCGACCTGGCTGATGGCGGAGTAGGCGAGCAGACGTCTGACGGAGTTCTGGAAGAACGCGGCCAGGTTTCCCAGCGTCATGGTGACGGCGGCGACGACGGCGAGGAGCAGGGGCCAGTTGACCTCGCTGTCGGGCAGAGCCTGGTGCAGCAGGCGGTAACCGGCGATCAGGCCGCCGACCTTGGGCAGCGTGGTGACGTAGGCGGCGATGGGGGCGGGTGCGCCGTCTGCGACGTCGGGCACCCAGAAGTGGGCGGGGACCGCTCCGGCCTTGAAGAGGATGCCGGACAGGACGCCGACGAGCCCGACCGCAACAAGCCCGTAGGCGGCGGACGGCAGCGTGCTCTGCAGTTCGCGGTAGTGGGTGGAGTGCCCGGCCGCGTACAGGAGCGCGGTGCCGGCCAGCATGGTGGTGCCGAGCAGCACGCCCATGAGGTAGTACTTCAGGACGGCCTCGGTGCCCTGTTCGTCCTTGGCGAAGGCCGTGAGCGGATAGGCGGGGATGCTCGCGAGAAGATAGGCGGCGAACAGGGTCAGCAGGTCGTTCGCGCCGATGAGGGCGAGGTTCCCGGCCCCGGTGAGGAGCAGCAGGACCCAGTACTCGGTCTCCCGTCTGTGTCCGCGCACGCTTTCCACGGACATGGTGATGACCAGCAGCAGGGCGCCGAGGACGGTCAGGCGGCCGACAGCGGTGGCGGTGTCCACGGCGAACGCGTCGGAGAAGACCGTCTGTTCGCGGGATGTGGCCATGGCGATGCCGGTGGCGGCCAGGCCGGTCGCCCCGGCCGCGGCCGCGAGCACGGCGATGATCCACTGCCGGTTGCGGGGCAGCCAGGCACCGGCGAGCAGGCCGATGACGGCGGCGCCGAGCAGGGCGAGTTCGGGGATCAGCGCGGCGAGGTTCTCGTTCACCGGGCCACCAGCCCGATGAGCGTGCGGCTGGCGGGTTCGATCACGTCGAGCAGCCAGCGCGGCAGGACACCGATCACCAGTGCGACCGCCAGCAGCCCCACGGTGGGCACGGCCTCGGTGCGCCTCAGATCGCCGATGCCGCCCGTGGTGACCGTCTCCGGCAGGCGCGGGGCGCCGAGGAACATCGCGCGCACGGCGCGCAGGAAGAGAGCGGCCGTGAGGGCGATGCCGCTCAGGGCGACAGCAGTGGCGACCGTATGGGAGGGCAGTGAGCCGGTGAAGATCTGGAACTCGGCGATGAACCCGGAGAAGCCCGGAATGCCCAGGCTGGCGAAGGCCGCGACGGCCGTCACGCCTGCGAAGCGCGGGGCGTGTGCGCCGAGTCCGGAGTAGGCGTCCATCGTGTAGGTCCGCCCCCGGTCGTAGAGCACACCGGCCAGCAGGAACAGGGCGCCGGTGATCAGGCCGTGGCTGACCATCTGGGTGACGGCCCCGGTCACGGCGAGGGTGCGGGCCTGGTCGTCGGTGCCGGCCAGCGTTCCGGCGGCACCGACGGCGAGGATGATGTAACCCATGTGGTTGACCGAGGTGTAGGCGATCATTCGTTTGAATTCGGTCTGCGCCAGCGCGACCAGGGCCCCGTAGACGACGGAGACCACACCGACGATGACGATGACCAGGGCGTACCGGCGCCAGCTGCCCGGCAGCAGGGGCATGGCGACACGGACGAATCCGTAGGTGCCCATCTTCAGCAGCACCCCGGCCAGGATCGCCGAGCCGGCAGCGGGGGCCTCGGTGTGGGCGGGCGGCAGCCAGGTGTGGAACGGTACCGCCGGGGTCTTGACCGCCAGTCCGACTCCGATGGCCAGGAGCACCAGACCGGCGTACAGGCCGCGGTCGGCGAGCGGGTCGGCGCGGGTGAGGTCGACGAGGTCGAAGGTGTGCGGTTCGGCGGCGAGGTAGAGGCCGATGAAGCCGAGCAGCAGGGCCAGGGAACCGACGAACGTGTAGAGGAAGAACTTCAGCGCCGCCGCTCTGCCCCGCTCGCCGTGGCCCCATCCGGCGATGACGAAGAACATGCCGACGATGGACAGGTCGAAGAAGACGAAGAACAGGATCAGGTCGAGGGCGACGAACAGGCCGAGGCTGACGGACTGCAGGAACAGGAACAGACACGCATGGGCGCGCACCCGCCGCCGTTCCTCCAGCGCGTACACGGCGACGGCCAGGAACAGCAGGCAGGTCAGCGCGATCAGGGGCAGGGACAGTCCGTCGACGCCGACGTGGTAGCCGACCCCGGCACTGGGGATCCACCGCAGCCGCTGCTGGTACTGCGTGCCCTCCCCCGGTTCGAAGCCGCTCCAGACGACGGCGACCAGGACGAGGTCGAGGGCGGCTGTGGCGATCCACACCCGGACGTACACCCTGTCGGGGAGCCGCGGCAGGAGGAGCAGGGCCGAGCAGACCAGCAGGGGCAGGAACGTGATGGCACTCAGCACAGGGCTACCTCACCAACAGGACGATCAGGACCAGCACGGCGAAGCCCACGGCCGCCTGGGCGTAGTACTGGTGGAGCAGTCCCGTCTGGGGGAGGCGCGCCCACCGGCCCAGGCCACGGACGCCTGCGGCGAGGGTGCCGACGGCGGCGTCGATGCCGCCGTCGTCCGTCCGGCCGGCGAGCCGCGCGGTGGCGAGCGTGCCGCGGGCGGCCCGCCGCACCGCGCCGTCGACGACACGGTCGTCGAAGGCGGCCAGTCCCCGCGCCAGCGCCAGGACGGGCCGCACCACGACCACGAGCGCGGCCCGTTCCAGATACAGCCACCCCCGCGTCCATCGCACCACCGTGCGCGGCGCCCGGGCGGGCGCGGGCCGGGCGGCCCACCGCCAGGCCAGGCCCGCGGCGGTGAGCGCGACACCGGCGGACAGGCCCAGTTCCCACGGCTCGGGCGACGGCTCCCCCGGGGCACCGACCAGGCGCCGCAGCCAGGAGGCCGGTCCGGGCAGCGCCAGCACTCCGAGCGCGGCCGCGGCGAAGGTGAGGGAGAACAGCGGTGCCGGTGTCGCACGGGCGGTGCGCCGGGTGCCGCGCAGCTCGGTGTCGTACCCGGTCTCCGGATCGGCGGGCAGGGGCCGGGTGACGTACCACAGGGCCTTGACGCTGTAGACGGCTGCGACGGCCGCGGCCGCGAGCCCCAGGACGTACAGCCCGGTGTTCTCGGCCCGCGCGGAGGCGAGGACCTCGTCCTTGGCCGGCCACAGCGACAGCGGAGGCAGTCCCGCCAGCGTCAGCGCGCCGACGGCGAAGGCGGCGCCGACCAGGGGCTGGGCGCGGGCGGCGCCCCGCAGGGCGGGCAGCTGCTTGGTGCCGAGCGCGGTCAGCCAGGAACCGGCCGCGAGGAACAACGCGGACTTGGTGGCGGCGTGCGCGACGAGCTGGGTGGTGCCGGCGGCGACACCGCCGCTCCCGGCGGCCAGCACCATGAACCCGATCTGGGAACAGGTGGAGGCCGCCAGGAGCTGCTTCAGGTCCCGCTGGACGACGGCGACCACGCCCAGGGCGAGGGCGGTGGCGGCGCCGGTCCAGGCGACCAGCGGGCCGGCCCAGTCCGTGGCGGTCAGCAGTGTCTGCAGGCGCAGCAGCAGATAGGCTCCGGCGGCGACCATGGTCGCCGAGTGGAGCAGCGCCGAGACCGAGCTGGGGCCCCGCATGGCCTGGGACAGCCAGAAGGAGAACGGCAGTTGCGCCGACTTGCCGAGTGCGGCCACGACGACGCCCGCGCTGATCACGTGCGGCCACGGCGACGCCGCGTCCGCGAGGACGTCCAGTTCCATCGAACCGGCGCCCCCGGCGGTCGCCGCACCGGCGGCCAGGTACAGGCCGAGGTCTGCGGTGCGGGTGGTGAGGAACGAGACGTCCGCCGCTCTCGCCCGCTCCGGTTCTCTCCACCAGTAGCCGATCAGGGCCCAGCTGGCGGCGCCCATCGCCTCCCAGGCCATCAGCAGCGGCGGCAGGGTGGTCGCCGTGACGGTGACCAGCATGGAGCCGGAGAAGACCAGCATCAGCCCGAAGAACCGCCCCCGGTTCTCGTCACGCCCGAACTCGCCCGCCGCGAAGGCCAGGACGGCCGTGGTGACCGTGGCCACGGTGACCACCATGACCGCGGACAGTCCGTCCACCGCCAGGCCCGCCCGTGCTCCGGCGAGCAGCGGCGCACTCGCCTGTGGCCGGAGCACCGCGGCTGTGACGGCCAGGCCGAGCGTCGCTGCGGCCACCGCCAGACCGAGTGCGGGAACAAGGCGGTTGTACCGGGCTCCGGTCAGCGCCAGCAGCGCTCCCGCGCCGAGGGGGAGGACGATCAGCAGCCAGAGCACCTCGCTCATCCCCTGAGGTCCTGGGCCATGTCGGTCGTGTCGACCTGGCGGGCTCGGTAGATCGCGGTGGTGACGGCGAAGCCCATGGCCATCTCCACCGCCATCGCGACCACGGCTGCCACGATCACGACCTGGCCCCCGGGCGCCCAGGGGGCGAGGAAGTGCCAGAAGCCGGCGGTCGCGACGATGATGCCGCCGATCATCAGTTCGACACCCATCATGATCATGACGATCGACTGCTGGGAGAGCGCGCCGAACAGGCCGGTGCAGAACAGGCCCGCGGCCAGCACCAGGATCAGTTCGAAGGTCACCGGCCCACTCCCCCGCCGGCCGGGTCCTTCGCCGGACGCCGGCCGAGGTCGTCACCGAAGCGGTCGTAGCGCCCCCGGCGGGTGGCCAGTACGGTGCTGCCCACCATCGTGGCCAGCAGCACGAAGCCCAGGATGATCATGGTCAGCATCTGTTCGGCCATCAGAGCCCTCCCGACCTGGAAGGTGGTGTCCTCCGGGCGGGCGGTGACGTGCTCCGGCCAGGGCACCAGGAGGATCCCGGCGACCAGGGCGGTGAACACTGTGCCCGCGACGGCCGACGCGCCACGCTTGTTGTGCAGCATCGACATCGGTGCCAGACCGGCCGGGTTCATCATGTAGGCGATCATGAACACGGCCATGATCACCATCTCCATGACCATCATCAGGACGATCACCACGCCCAGATAGGGCAGGCCGAGGACGGTCGTCACACCGCCGACGCACACCAGGGACGCCATCAGCGCGAAGGTGACCCGGGCCATCGAGTCCAGTGTGAACACCAGGACACCGAAGGCCACGGCGGACACCCCCAGAACCAGCAGCAGCACGGTGCCGTTCGTGTCCATGACGCGGTCCCTCCTTGCTTCCTAGCGGCCGAGGTTCAGCAGAGCCGGAACCAGGACCTGCACGATCGTCAGCGGGATGAGGACCACCCAGGCGAACTCCACGTACCGGTCGGCGCGGATCACCGGGAACCGCCGCAGCACGCACACCAGCAGAGCGAGGACCACCACCGTCTTGATCAGGGACCACGCCCAGTCCGGCAGGCCCGGCCCGGAGCCGCCGCCCAGGAACAGCGGAACCGCCATGGCCGAGCCGGAGACGAGCCACAGCCACCGGCCGGCCCGCAGCAGCAGCCCGTCCACCCCGGACGTCTCCGCCAGGACTCCCCCGGCGAGGTCACGTCCGGCCGGATAGGCGAAGGGACCCACAAAGCTGAGCGCCAGCACACCGGCCAGGTAGGCGGCGAAGGCGACCGGCATCCACACCGCGTACCACAGGCCGTGCTGAGCGGCGGCGATGTCCCCCACCCGCAGCGACTGGGCGCCGGTGGCGGCCGAGATCAGCGCGAACATCAGCGGCAGCTCGTAGGCCAGGCCCTGGGCGACGAACCGGTATCCGCCGACCAGGGAGAACGCGGAGTCGGGCCCCCAGCCGGCCAGCCACAGCCCGGCCCAGGTGAGCACCTCCATGGCGTTGAACCACACCACTCCGACCGACAGGTCGGCCACCACGTGGTTCCCGAGGGGGATGACCAGCGTGGACAGCACGGCGGCCACCGGCACGGTCACGACACCGGCCCGCCACAGCAGGCGGTCCGGCGCGGGCAGCTTCCTCGGCTGCGCCGCCAGCGCGCACGGCACCTCGTGGAACGGCCGTACCGCGCCGGCGAAACTCACCGGACGTCCCGCCCTCCTCGCGTCCAGCGCCGCGTTCCCGGCGACCGCCAGCACCGCCAGACCGAGCAGCAGCCCCGGGGCCGCCAGCAGCGTCCACCACTCCCCCGCCTCAGCCATGCGTCATCTCCACCGCCGGGACGGCCAGTTCGTCCGGGTCGGGGTCGAGGCTGGCCACGATGAGCCGGGCCGCGGCGAGTTCGGCGCCTTCCAGCAGTCCGGGCAGCAGCGAGGCCAGTGCGGCCGACGGCGGGTTCCCGGCGCTCCACCGGCCGCGCGGGCTCTCCTCCGCCGACACGTCGAGCGGCGCGGAGTCGTCCATGCGGCGCAGGTCGTGCCGTACGTCGACCAGCCACTGCCGGTAACGGGCGGTCACATCGCCGTCGGCTCGCGCCGCGGGACCACTCGCCCCTGCCCCGCGCGCGTCCTCCGCCGTCACGACGCCGATGCCGCGCGTCAGCCAGGCCAGGGTCCGTGACCGGCCGACCCTCCGGGCCCATCGCTCCAGCCGGGCCGCGACCGCGGCGTGCGGCGCGCCGGACAGCAGGTCGTCCCGCAGCCGACGGGCCGACACCTCCTCGGCCGGCCAGCCCACCACCGCCAGCAGCCGTCCCAGGCTGTCCAGCCGCGCTGCCGCGCGCCGCCGCGCCGCCTCGCCCACCCGTACCGGCTCCCCGTTCGAGGCCCGCAGCCACGGCTCCGCCCAGAACGGCCCGGCTGCCGCCCCGGCTGCGGGCGCCGCCGGCTTCCCGAGGCCGGCCCGCTGGACCACATCGCCCTGCAGCACCAGACGGATCGTCAGCCCCGCGGGCCAGTCGGCCAGGAACGGCCCCAGGGGCACATGCAGCCGGTCCAGCGTCAGCCCGTCGCGGTCCTCGCCCCGCTCGGCCATCGGCAGCCCGCCCGGCGTCCCCATGTCCCCGTGACCGCCGTGCCCCGGCCGGTCACCGTCGCCGCCACGCCCGCCGCCCGGGCCGCCGCCCTGTGCCGGATCCCGGTCCGGGCCACCGGCGTGCCGCTCTCCGCCTCCCTCGGCGCGGGGTACAGCGAGGCCGCGCCGGGCGGCCGGTGACCTGAGGAGGGCGCGGCCGGCGGCCAGAGCGGTCTCCACCCCGTCGGCGTCGCGGGCGTGCACCCGGGCGCGCGGCGCGGGCAGGTCCCGCCACAGCCGCTCCAGCGCGACCAGCAGTTCCGGGCAGTCGGGGCCGGTGACGAGAAGGAGATCGGCCTGCGCCGGGGTGGACACCTGCGGCCAGTCACGCAGCCGCAGCAGCCGCTCGGCGGCCAGCCGTGCCGCTGTCCCGCACGGCACCGCGGCCAGCAGCACCCGTGGCCGCGCCGCGGTGGCGCGCAGGGCGAGACCGGTCACGTCCATCGCAGCGCGCCCTCCCGCCAGGCGTACACGACCCCGGCGACCAGGACGGCGAGGAAGACGAACATCTCGATCACGGCGCCGGGTCCCATGACCGAGATGACCCGCGTCCACGGATACATGAAGACCATCTCCATGTCGAAGGCGAGAAAGAGCATGGTCACCGTGTACCAGCGCGCGTGAAACCGGCTCACCGCGTGTTCCGCCGGCTCCAGCCCGGACCCGAACGGCGCCGCCTCCAGCGCGTCCGGACTGATGCGCGCCGCCCACGCCGCCCCGTAGAGACCGGCAACGGCCGTCAGGGCGATACCGAGCAGGGACAGCGCCGCCGTGGTGCCGCTCACCGGTTCTCACCCTGTCCTTCGACAGGCGGCCGGCCCGGCGGATGCCGGGTGCGTCACGTCGCGTTCGCGGCACGGCTCCGGCTCCCGCACGCCGACGGCCGCCAGGTGCCGCCTTCGCGGGTCCGGCCGTGCCGGGTCAGGCGACGGGAGCCCTGCCCGCTGCCCGGCGGGGCTGCCGCCGCAGGCCTCCGGAAGCGTGCGGCAACCGCGGCCGTGGGCGCCCCCGGTGTGTCCGAGCCGGTCCACCGCCGTGGGGGAGACGCCGCTCCCGCCGAAGGGCGGGAAGCGGTCCGGGCCGGTGCGTCCGGCCGCGCGGGCGAGGTCGGTCGTCTCGGGAAGGAGGATCTCCGCGTAAGCCGACGCACCGGGGCGGACGAGAAGGAGGCGCATGGTCACCTCGGTGGACGGGGACTGCGGTCGGACCACTCGTGTCAGCGGGTGCCCCGCTGGAACGACCACGAGCCACCGTCCACCGAAAGCCCCCGGGCCACGGCGGCGCCGCGCCGGTCCGCACGAGCCGCCGGGGCTTTTCACCCGTCCGGCGGCAGGTCCCGTGTCACGGGACCCTGGGGGCCCGCCTGTCCGAAGGACCGTGCGGGCGCGGCGGTGCCGTGCCGTCACAAGCCGTGTCACACACGGCGGCCGGAGGGCGCAGGGGGACGCCGTTCTCGCGCAGCACCTGACGGACGTCCAGAATCAGCGGGAAGACCTCGTGATTGCGGTCCTCGCCCTGCTCGTCCCACGCCCGCTGTTCGGCCTCGACGGCCATGCGGTCCTCGGCGAAGACGCGTTCGGCGAAGCGCCGGATGAACGGCCAGGCCATGTGCAGGGCGGCGGGGACTCCCGGCTTCTTGATCATGAGGAGGCCGTAGGCACGGCATGTACGCTGCTCGGCGCCGTCGGGCACGTACACGGCCCAGAGGCGGAAGGCCGGGTGTTCGGCGTCCCCCGGGACCAGGTCGAGGGTCTGGTACGGGTACAGCGTACGGATGGTCATGACGTCGCTGGAGGCACCGCCACCGATGCCCGCACCGGCCAGCAGCTCGGCGCTGCGGTTCCGTTTCCCTCCGGTGTGGGTGAACAGATACCTGGCCTCCACCGACCGCTGGTCGGACGCGAAGCCCAGAAGCTCGGGGCGGAGCCTTCCGACGACGCCCCGGTGGAGGAACTGGTGGTTCATGTCCAGCAGGTTCTCGTGCATGAACGAGTAGTGGCAGCGTACGGTCCGGGAGAAGGTCATGGTCCGGTACTGCGGGGAGCCGAAGTCCGGCAGCTCCGGAAGCGGGGTGTCGGCCGCCTTCGCCGGGTCGCCCGGGAAGACGAAGACCAGACCGTACGCCTCGCGGACGGGGTAGCCGCGCACACCACGCGGCGGGCGGCCGTCACCCCGGGCGAGGTAGGGAATCTGGGAGATGCGTCCGTCGCCCCGGTACGCCCATGCGTGATAGCAGCAGCGCAGCGTCTCGCCCTCCACGACGCCCATGCTCAGCGGTACCTGCCGGTGGGCACACCGGTCCTCCAGCGCGTGGACGGCGCCGCTCTCACCGCGGTAGAGCGCGATGCGCTCTCCGGCGAACGCCGCCCCGGCCGCCCGCCCCCTGCGGACCTTTCTGGACAGGGCGACCGGGTACCAGTGGTCGGGGTTCGCGCCCACCCGCCGGAGGTCGGTCTCGCCGGAGGGCGAACCGGGGTCCCCCGGGAGCCCGGCACTTCCCACTCTGTCGAAGTCGGTCATGCCTCTCCTCGCCGTGGGAACGGAACACCCCCCATCCTGACTGCCGCCCGCTGTCCGTGCTCAGCCCTGGACCTCCGAACGGGGGATCCGTCACCCGGCGTTCATACCGGCGAGCAGGTGCCAAGAGCGCCGCGTGCCTCGGCACCGGAACCGCCCCGCGACCGGCCTCGTCCGGCGACGGCACTCCGCCGTCGCGGCCCACCCGGCGACGGAGCCGGGCCCGCCGCGGAGTCCTGACCGGTTCGCGTCCTCGCCCTCCGCGCCTCGGTTCCCCGAATCCTTCAGCGGCCGGGGTCCAGGTTCCGCCCTGTCCTTTCGTGCAGGGTGATACCGACCGAGACCGAGACGTTGAGGGATTCCGTCGAGGTGAGCATCGGAATCGACACGGTCGTCGTCGAGACGCCCTTGAAGAGGTCCGACGGGCCACCCTTCTCGCTGCCGAAGAGGAGCGCGAGGCGGTCGTCGTTCTTTCCGAGGTCCCTGACGGCCAGTTCACCGTCCGCTTCCAGCGCCATCAGAGGCATGCCGCTTTCGCGGAGGAAGGACATCGCCTCCTCTCGGGTGGCGAGGACAATGGGGAGTGAGAAGACATATCCCCGGCTGGCCCTCAGGAGACGGCGGTCCGCGATGCTGGTCAGATCGCTGTCGACCAGGATGATTCCCGACGCCCCGAGCGCGAGCGACGTACGGACGATCGCACCGATGTTCCCGACGATCTTCACCCCGTCGAGCACGACGACATCACCGGAACGACTCGTGATGTCGGCGAACTTCGCCGGGCGGGGCACCCGTGCGACACCGAATGTCCTGGGTTTGCGCTCGCCCTTGAAAAGGTGGTTCACGATCGACGAGCCGACGAGCCGGACCGGGATGTTCCGATCCTCGCACAGGGCGAGGAGGCCGGACGGGAGCGCGGTGTTGTCGCTGCCGTAGATCTCGATGAACTCCACTCCCGCCTTGATGCTCTGCATCAGGGGTTCGGGGTCCTCGATCAGCGTGGTCTTGATATTCGCGCGTGAATGCTTCGTGATATCGGCAATGCGCTGCACCGCGGGGTCGGAGATATGCGTGATGGTTTCCAGCTCGGTCATGGGCCGATCCTAGCCGTGCCCGGGGGTGGTGCCCGCGCCCCCGCCGGGCGGCCGGGGACGGTGGTCCGGCCACCGGGTCGTGCAGGGCGCGGGGCGGGCCGGGCGGGTGTCCGGAGCGGTGGGCGCGGCGGCGGGGAAGCCGTCGTCCCGCAGATGGTCCGCCGACCGGAACGCGAGCGCAACGCCGATGGGGCGCGGTCATCGTGCCGCCCGGCTTCGCGGATCCGGTGCAGCACGAGGCGGCGAACGGGAACGAGTACGGGGCCGGCAGAGTGCCGGGGAACGAGCCCGGGAACATGGCGGAACCGAACCCGGCGGCGGTCGAGTTCCAGGCGCGGCGGGCCGTGGGCATCGGGGCGGCACTGAAGCAGGAGCACCGAAGCGGGGGCCGGGTCGGCGCGCGAGGCCGTTCGGGGCCCGCCCCGTTCCCCCGCTCCCTAGACGCCGGACGGGCCGACCCGGCCCGCGGCCAGGTCCATCAGCCGTGACAGCACCCGGCCGCCTGACGCGTGCACACCGTCGTGTTCCCACTCGTTGGTGACCCAGACGCGCGCCGCGCCCAGGGTGCGGGCCGTGGCCAGGGAGAGGCCCGCGTCGACGTACATGTCGTCGTGGTAGACGATCGCCGCGACCGGGACCTCGTTGGCGGCCAGGCGGTGCGGGTCGTACAGCTTCGGCCAGTCGGTCCGTTCGGCCAGCAGGCCGGCGGCGCCGGCGAAGGGACGCAGGCCGGTGATGTCGCGGAACATCCAGGGATAGATCATCTCACCGGTCAGCAGGAGCGGGTCGGCGTCCTCCGCGAACTCCGGGTACGCGGTGAGGGCGCGGGCGGCGGCCCAGCCGGTCGGCCCCGCGCCCTGGCCGTACAGGGTCTCCTGCATCACCGCGAAGAGCGGGTTGTCGGTGAAGCCCGTCAGGGCCATGACCTGGTGGAGGAAGGTGCCGGACAGCTCGCCCGCGCCGTCGAACGCCTCGTCCAGGAGCCAGTGGACGCGCTCGAAGCCGTCGCCCATGCCGAGGGCGAGGCCCAGGGTGCGCAGGCGGCGGGTGGTCAGGCGATCGCCGTCGGGGAGGCGGACGTCCTCGGCGGCCAGCTTGTCCGCGATCTTCCGGAGGAGGGGTGCGTCGTCGGGGTAGCGGGCGTACATCTCGTGGACACGGTCGCGGACGCGGGGGTAGGTGCGGGCGTAGACGTCGTCGGCGGTGGCGGCGATGCCGGGCAGGCCGCCGGTGACGTAGCAGGCCCTGAGGCCTTCGGGGGCCTGGGACAGATAGGTCAGGGTGAGGAAGCCGCCGTAGCTCTGGCCGAGGGTCTCCCAGGGCTCGTCGCCGCACAGGGCGCGGCGGATGTGCTCGGCGTCGGCCACGATGGAGTCCGCGCGGAAGTGGCCGAGATACGCGGCGAGTCCGGCGGGTGAGCCGAAGCGGGCGGCGGTGCGGGCGGTGACCGGTGTGGAGCGGCCGGTGCCGCGCTGGTCGAGGAGGAGGACCCGATGGGTCTTCAGGGCCCGGGCCAGCCAGCCGGGCGAACCGGCTGAGGGGCGGGGCGACTTGCCGCCGGGGCCGCCCTGGAGGAACAGCATCCAGGGCAGTCGCTCGCCCGCTCGCGCGGGGTCGGCCACCTCGCGGGCGAACACCTCGATGGCCGGGCCGTCCGGAGCCGCGTGGTCGAGCGGGACGGTGAAGGTGTGGTCGACGGTCGCGTACGCCGGGTTCATCGGCTCAGGAGTCCCTTCGGAAGTGCGGAGTTGACGTCCCACATTGTGTCCGACCCCTTGTCAGTGCAATTTCACATTACTATGTTACCGGTCACATTCCAGCCTGCCAGGAAGTGACCCTTCATGCACACGCGCACTCGCACCACGCTCATCGCCGCCTCCGTCGTCGCGGCCCTCACCCTCGGCGCGGCCGGCTGCTCCGGCGGTGGGGACGCGGGCCCCGTCAAGGGGCGGGGCAAGGGCGGCGCCAACCCCGTCGCGGCCAACGCCGGCGCGGTCGTCGGCGGCACCCCGCAGAAGGGCGGCACCCTCACCGTGCTGTCCAACCAGGACTTCACGCACCTCGATCCCGCCCGCAACTGGGTCATGGGGGACATGGACTTCGGCACCCGGCTGCTCTACCGCACCCTGGTCACCTACAAGGCCGCGCCGGGCGCCGACGGCGGCGAACTGGTACCCGACCTGGCCGAGGACCTCGGCACGCCGTCCAACGGGGCGAAGACCTGGACGTTCCGCCTCAAGAAGGGGCTCAAGTTCGAGGACGGCACGCCGATCACCGCACAGGACGTCAAGTACAACGTCGAGCGGTCCTTCTCCCCCGACCTGCCCGGCGGCCCCGACTACGCCGCCCGCTACCTGGCCGGGGCGGAGGGGTACCAGGGCCCGGCGAACGGCAAGCACCTGGACTCCGTCAGGACACCGGACGACCGGACGATCGTCTTCGAACTGCGCACGCCCTTCGCGGAGTTCCCGTACGCGACCGTGCTGCCGACCTTCGCCCCGGTGCCCGAGTCCCGGGACAAGGGCCCGCAGTACGACAACCGGCCGTTCTCCTCGGGGCCGTACAAGATCGAGTCGTATGCCCGGGACAAGAAGCTCGTGCTGGTCCGCAACGAGCACTGGGACCCGGGCACGGACGAGGTGCGCAAGGCCTACCCGGACCGGATCCAGGTCGTCATGGGGCTGAAGGGCGGCCAGATCGACGACCGGCTCATCGCCTCGTCCGGCGCCGACGCCTCCGCTGTGCAGTGGAGCGTGCTGCGCCCCGAGAGCGCGCCCAAGGTGCTGCCGAGACCCGACGTGCTGAAGCGCATGCTGGCCGAGTCCAGGAACTGCGTCGACATGCTGCAGATGCACACCGGCCGCGCCCCGTTCGACGACCTCAGGGTCCGGCAGGCCGTGCAGTACGCCCTCGACCGCGACGCCCTGCTGACCGCGTCCGGCGGTCCCGCCCTCAACGAGATCTCGCACGCCGCGATGCCCGCCTCCCTGTTCGGCGGCGAGCAGCCCGACGTACTCGGCATACCGACGGCGGGTGACGCCCGGAAGGCGAAGTCCCTGCTGAAGGAGGCCGGGAAGGCCGACGGGTTCTCGACCAGCCTCACCGTCTCCAACGGCGACAAGGCGGTCGGAGAGGCGATCCAGCAGGCTCTGGGCCGGGCCGGGATCAAGGTCACCATCGAGACGGTCGACCCGTCCGCCTTCTACGACACCATCGGGGACACCGAGAACCGTACCGACCTCGTGTACACCGGCTGGTGCCCCGACTACCCCTCCGGCTCCACGTTCCTGCCGTTCGTCTTCGACGGCCGCTACATCAAGGAGAAGGGCAACTCCGGAAACCACTCCCTCTTCCGCGACGAGCCGACCATGAAGCGGATGGACGAGATCGCCGCCATGACCGACGCCGAAGAGGCCAACAAGGCATGGCAGGAGCTGGACGGCGAGATCCTGCGCAAGGCCCCGGTCGTCCCGGCCGTCGCCAAGCGGATGCCCCTGCTCGTCGGCACGAACGTCGCAGGCGCCTTCGGCCACCACTCGTACGGCGGGCAGATCGACTACGCGACGGTCGGTCTCAAGGACCCGTCCAAGAGCGGCAGCTGAGGCCCTCCGCCATGACCACCACCGGAACCCCCACCACGGAGAAGTCCCCCGGAACGGCCGCCCCGGCACCCCGCGGTCCCTGGCAGATCGCCCGGGCCGAGCTGGGCCGCCGGGCGTCCGTGAAGGTCTCCCTCGGTGTCGTCGCGCTGTTCGCGCTGATGGCCCTGGCCGCCCCGCTGCTCAGCGCGCTGGGCGGCTGGGGCCCCGAGGAGTTCGACCAGTCCGCCGTCGACCCGTATCTGGGCGGACTGCCCGTCGGACCGCTCGGCGGTGTCTCCGCCGAGCACTGGCTGGGTGTCGAACCCGTCACCGGCCGCGACCTGTTCGCCCGGGTCGTGCACGGCGCGCAGGTGTCGCTGCTGATCGCCTTCGCCGCCACCGCGATCGTCGTCGCCGCCGGTACGGCCGCGGGCATCGCGGCCGGCTACTTCGGCGGGCGGACCGACGCCGCGCTGTCCCGGCTGATGGACCTGACCATGTCCTTCCCCTCTCTCATCTTCATGATCGCGATGATGTCGGTGGCCCGCGACGTCAACCGGATCCTGCTGATGACCGCCGTCATCGGACTGTTCGGCTGGCCCGGCATCGCCCGGGTCGTGCGCGGTCAGACCCTTTCGCTGAAGCACCGTGAGTACGTCGCCGCCGCCCGGGTCGGCGGGTCCGGGCCCTGGCGGATCCTCACCCGGGAGATCCTCCCGGGCGTGGCCGGGCCGGTCATCGCGTACACCACCCTGCTCGTCCCCGGGATGATCGCCACCGAGGCGGCCCTCAGCTACCTCGGGGTGGGCGTCCGCCCGCCGACCCCGTCCTGGGGGCAGATGATCGCGGAGTCCGTCGCCTACTACGAGACCGACCCCATGTACTTCGTCATCCCCAGCACCTGCCTCTTCCTGACGGTGCTGGCGTTCACCCTGCTCGGTGACGCGCTGCGGGACGTCCTGGACCCGAGAGGGGCCCGCTCGTGATCCTCTACCTCGGGCGGCGGCTCCTGGCGGTGGCCGGGGTGCTCGTCGCCATCGCCGCCGTCACCTTCACCATCTTCTACGTCCTGCCCTCCGACCCGGCCGCCGCCGCCTGCGGCAAGGCGTGCAGCGCGGACCGGCTGGAGGCGATCCGCGCGCACATGGGCCTGGACCAGCCGGTCTGGAAGCAGTTCGCGGACTTCGCCGTCGGCATCTTCACCGGCCGCACCATGGGCAGCGGAGCCTACGCGCTGCACTGTGAGTTCCCGTGCCTCGGCTACTCCTACGAGAACAGCGAGGCCGTGTGGGACCTGCTGATGGACCGGCTGCCGGTGTCCGCCTCGCTGGCCGCCGGGGCCGCCGCCCTCTGGCTGCTGCTCGGCCTGTCCGCCGGGGTCACCGCCGCGCTGCGCAAGGACAGCCTGACCGACCGCGCGCTGATGGTCGGGGCGGTCGCGGTGGCGTCCCTGCCGGTGTACTTCACGTCCGTCATGCTGATCTACGGGGTCATCCGGGTCGCCGGGCTGCTGCCCTACCCGGAGTACGTGTCCCTCGCCGCCGACCCGGCCGGCTGGGCCTCCAGTCTGCTGCTGCCATGGCTGGCGCTGGCCCTGCTGTACGCGGCCATGTACGCGCGCCAGAGCCGCAGTTCGATGATCGAGACCATGGCGGAGCCGTACATCCGGACCGCCCGCGCGAAGGGGCTGCCGTACCGGACGGTCGTCGTCAAGCACGGGCTGCGGGCCGGGATGACACCGGTCCTCACGCTGTTCGGCATGGACCTCGGCGGGCTGCTGGCCGGCGCGGTGATCACCGAGTCCATCTTCGGTCTGCCGGGCGTCGGGCGGCTGTTCTACAGCGCCCTGTCGACCGGCGACCAGCCGGTCATCCTCGGCGTGACGCTGATGGCCGCCACCTTCATCGTCGTCGCCAACCTGGCCGTCGACCTGCTGTACGCCGTCGTCGACCCGCGAGTGAGGTACTGATGGGCGAGGCTCTGCTTTCCGTACGGGACCTCACCGTCACCTTTCCGACGCGGCGCGGGCCCGTCCGGGCCGTGGACGGGCTCAGCTTCGACGTGCGGAAGGGGCGCACCCTCGGCATCGTCGGGGAATCCGGCTCCGGCAAGTCGGTCACCTCGCTGGCCGTGATGGGCCTGCACACCGGGGCCGAGGTCGGCGGGTCGGTCACGCTCGGCGGACGGGAGCTGGCCGGGCTGCCGGAGCGGGAGCTGAACCGGCTGCGGGGGCGGCGGATGGCGATGATCTTCCAGGACCCGCTGTCGAGTCTGCATCCGTACTACACGGTCGGGGAGCAGATCGCGGAACACCACCGGGTGCACTTCGGCTCCCGGCGGACCGCGGCTCGCGAGCGGGCCGTGGAGGCGCTGGCGGAGGTCGGCATCCCGGAGCCCGTAAGGCGGGCCGGGGAGTATCCGCACCAGTTCTCCGGGGGGATGCGGCAGCGGGTGATGATCGCGATGGCCCTGGCGTGCGAGCCGGACCTGCTGATCGCGGACGAACCGACGACCGCGCTGGACGTCACCGTCCAGGCCCAGATCCTGGAGCTGCTGGCCCGCATCCAGGAGGAGCGGGGGCTGGCGGTCATCATGATCACCCACGATCTGGGCGTGGTCGCACGGGTCGCGCACGACGTGCTGGTGATGTACGGCGGACGGGCTGTCGAACAGGCACCCGTGGACGCGCTGTTCGCGTCACCCGCGCACCCCTACACCCGGGCCCTTCTGGACTCGCTGCCGCGGCTGGACGACGGGGACGACGAGCCCCTGCGGGCGATCCCGGGCAGCCCGCCCTCGCTGCTGGACCCGGTGCCGGGGTGCGCGTTCGCACCCCGGTGTCCGCGGGCGGCGGCGGGGGGCGCCGCCGACCGGGAGCGGTGCGATTCCGAGCGGCCCGCACTCACCGGGCCTGCCGGGCATCCGGCGGCCTGTCACTTCCCGGCGTACGAAGGCGTGGCGTCATGAACGAGAGCAGCAGCAGTCGGCAGGCGGGGCGCGGGCGGTCCGGCCCCGGGGCGGCCGGGACAAGACCGGCGGCGCCGTTGCTCTCCGTGCGGGAGCTGGCCGTGTCCTTCCCCGGCAAGCGGCGGAACGCGCCGGTCCGGGCGGTGGACGGGGTCGGCTTCGACGTGGGTGCCGGGGAGACGCTCGGGCTCGTCGGGGAGTCGGGCTGCGGTAAGTCGACCACCGGGCGGGTGATCGTGCGGCTGCTGGAGCCGACCGGTGGCTCCGTCCTGTACGACGGGCGGGACATCGGCCATCTCTCCCAGCGGGAGCTGAAGCCCTTGCGGAAGGAGCTCCAGATGGTGTTCCAGGACCCGCACTCCTCGCTCAACCCGCGCCAGACCGTGGCCAGGATCATCTCCGACCCCCTGCTGGTCCAGGGCAGTTCGGCCGCCCAGGCCCGCGCGAGGGCGGCGGAGCTGATGGAACTCGTAGGGCTGATCCCCGAGCATCTGGACCGCTATCCGCACGAGTTCTCCGGCGGTCAGGCGCAGCGTGTGGGGATCGCGCGGGCGCTGGCCACGGGGCCGCGGCTGGTGGTGGCCGACGAGCCGGTGTCGGCGCTGGACGTCTCCGTGCAGGCGCAGATCGTCAACCTGATGGAGCGGCTCCAGCGGGAACTCGGACTGGCCTACCTGTTCATCGCGCACGACCTGTCCGTGGTGAAGCGGGTGTGCGACCGGGTCGCGGTGATGTACCTGGGCCGGATCGTCGAGATCGGGGACAAACAGAAGGTGTACGGGGCGCCCGCCCACCCCTACACCCGCGCCCTGCTGTCGGCCGTGCCGCAGCCGGACCCGGCGGCGGAGCGGGCCCGGCAGCGGATCACGCTGCTGGGCGACCCGCCGAGCCCGGCCGCTCCCCCGCCGGGCTGCACGTTCCACCCCCGCTGCCCGAAGGCACAGGCCGTCTGCCGGACGGAGGCACCGCCCCTGCGGGTGCTCGCGGACGGGGAGCGACGGGAGGTGGCCTGTCACTTCCCGGAGGAGTGAGGCGATGGCCGTCGCATCGGGCGGCGGGTGAAACCAGTGGTGCGGCTGGGGCGTCTGGGAAGGTGTTCTGTATCTGCGTCTTCTACCGAAAGGGGCCGCTTGTGTCCTCCCTTTCCGTACGTCCCGGCCGCCGCGCCTTAGTCGCCTCGGGTGCGGCTGCCGCTTTCACCCTCGCCGTGGGGGCGCCCGGTGCCGCTCAGGCCGCCGCGCCGCGCGGGGCTGCGGGCCGGCTGCGCGCGCTGGAGCGGAAGCACGGCGCCCGGCTCGGGGCGTTCGCGTACGACACGGGCACGGGACGGGTGGTCGCCCACCGCGCCGGTGAGACCTTCCCCATGTGCTCGCTGTTCAAGACGGTCGCCGTCGCCGCCGTGCTGCGGGACCTGGACCGGGACGGGGAGTTCCTGGCACGGCGGCTGCACTTCACGTCCGAGGAGGCCGAACGGTCGGGCTGGGCTCCCGTGACCCGGGAGCATGTGGACGAGGGCATGACCGTCGCCGGGCTGTGCGACGCCGCGATCCGGTACAGCGACAACCTGGCGGCGAACCTGCTGCTGCGGGAGCTGGGCGGGCCGACGGCCGTGACCCGGTTCTGCCGTTCCGTCGGGGACGGCACGACCCGGCTGGACCGCTGGGAGCCCGCGCTGAACTCGGCCGAGCCGTGGCGGGAGACCGACACCACGTCGCCTTGCGCCGTCGGCCGGATGTACGCGCGGCTCGTCCTGGGGGATCTGCTGGACCCGGGGGACCGGGAGCGGCTGACGGGCTGGCTGCTCGGCAACACGACGAGCCGTGACCGGTTCCGGGCGGGGCTGCCGGGTGACTGGGTGCTGGCGGACAAGACGGGTGGCGGGAAGTACGGCACGAACAACGACGCGGGCATCGCGTGGCCGCCGGGACGACCGCCGGTGGTGCTGGCCGTGATGACGACGAAGCGGGCTGCTGACGCGCCGGGTGACGACCCGCTGGTCGCCGAGGCGGCGCGGATCCTGGCGGGAGCGCTGGGCTAGCGCCTCCGGCGGTTCCTTCCCCGGCTTCCCGCGAGGGGCTCCGCCCACGGGCGCCCGCGTCGCGTCCGGGAGGCAGCCCCTCGGAGGAAGAGATTGAGGGACCGGGGGCCGGGGCACGGGCAGCGGCCCCGCCCCTCCCCCGCCTACTCCGCGGACTCGACCCCCGGCGGCCAGGGCTCCGGCTCGTCCGGGTGGGAGCGCAGTCGAAGGATCGCGGCGACGAGGCCGCCCCAGACGATCGCGATGGCGATGATCATCATGACGATGGCGCCTGCGGACATCACGGCTCCTTCCGGTGGTGGGCTTCCCGGTCGGCCGGGGACTCCATGTCGAGGTCGATGTCCTCGCCCCCGGCCTTCCAGTGGACGAGGGTGAGGAGCACCCCGACGACGAGCGCCCCGGCGGCGATGCTCCAGCCCCAGGCGAGGAGGAAGCCGGTCGAGTAACCGCCGTAGTTCTCGTCGAACTCCTGGATCAGGCTGTCGACCATCATCCAGCCCAGCACCAGCGGGGTGATGACGCCGAGGCAGATCCGCCACCAGTGGCCGAGGCGGATCGCTGAGGTCTCGTCGGCGTTCGCCTGGAGCATGGGCAGGGCCCGGAGCACCCAGGCGATGACGACGAGGGCGACCAGCGCGGCGAGGGCGATGCCGTACTGGTTGATGAAGTGGTCGGCGGCGTCGAGGACGTAGAGCCCGCTGTCGGTCGGGTAGAGCAGGATCGACGCGAGCGCGACGAGGCCGCCGACGCCGAACACGGCCGGCATCCGGCGCATGCCGGTCCTGTCCTGCACTGCGGAGACGACGACCTGCACGATCGAGATGAGCGACGACAGACCGGCGATCACCAGCGAGAGGAAGAAGACGACCCCGAAGAGGCTGCCGAGCGGCATCTCGTTGATGACGGTCGGGAAGGCGACGAACGCGAGCCCCAGGCCGGAGCTGGCGACGTCGCTGACGGGCACTCCGGCGCTGGTGGCCATGAAACCGAGGGTGGCGAAGACACCGATGCCCGCCAGGATCTCGAAGGAGCTGTTGGCGAAGCCGGCGACCATCGCGGAGCCGGTGAGGTCGGCGCGGCGCCGCAGGTAGGAGGCATAGGTGACCATGATGCCGAAGCCGATGGACAGGGAGAAGAAGATCTGTCCGTAGGCCGCGACCCACACACTGCCGTTGCCGAGTTCCGACCAGTCGGGGGAGAACAGCGCGTCGAGGCCGGTGCCCGCGCCTTCGAGGGTGAGGGAGCGGATGACGAGGGCGGCGAAGAAGACGATGAGGAGCGGGATGAAGATCTTGTTGGCCCGCTCGATGCCGCGACGGACGCCGAACGCGAGGATCACGAGCACGACGACCCACACGGCGACGAGCGGCCAGAGCACCCCGGGGACGTAGGAGGAGGGGGCGCCGGGCGCGGGGGCCACCTTGAGGAACGTGCCGAAGAGGAAGCCCTCGGGGTCGGCGCCCCACTGGCGCCCGACGGAGAAGCCGACGTACCGGACCGCCCAGGCGAGGATGAGCGCGTAGTACGTCGCGATGACGAGGCTGACCACGACCTGCCACCAGCCGAGGACCTCGGCGGGGCGGGCCATCTGCCGCAGCGCGGCGGGCGGGGACATGCGGTACTTGCGGCCGATCGCGTACTCCATGATCAGCAGCGGGATGCCGGCGGTGAGGAGTGCGACCAGGTAGGGCAGGAGGAAGGCCCCTCCGCCGTTCTCGTAGGCGACGGCCGGAAAGCGCCAGATGTTGCCGAGTCCGATGGCGGAGCCGATCGCGGCCAGCAGGAATCCGGTGCGCGTGGCCCATTGTTCACGTGGCTGCTGGGTCATGTGGAGTCCTTGGGGTCGTGTACGCCGCGGATCTGACCTGTGGGCACGTTAACCCGGTACGAGGCGGACGGCGCGGTGAGATCGAGCCGTATGCCACGGATGTGCGGGACCGGGGCGGCCGGGGCTGACGGGCCGTCGGCCGTGAGCAGCTGCCAGCGAGAACCAGCCAGTGGCCGAAATGAGACGCTCCCCGGCCGTGGGGGCGGGCGGGGCGTCGGCTAGATTTCCGGGTCGCGGCAGTGCGTGCGGATACGGCCCCGTCGGAGGGGCGGTCCGGGCGGCGGGCCGTGAGAGAACCGTCGTCGCTGATCGGGGGAAGTCACACCCATGGTGCTGGTCGCTGTCTTCGGAGCCGCGCTGCTCATCGCGGTGCTGCTCTCCGGGCTCGCCGCCCGGACCGTCCTGTCCACGTCGTTCCTGTTCCTCGTCGGCGGCGCGCTCGTCAGCGACGGCTTCCTGGGGCTCATTCACATCACTCCGGACAGCGAGATCGTGGCGGTCACCGCCGATCTGGCGCTGTTCGCCGTGCTGTTCACGGACGGCACGCACGTGTCGTTCCCCAAGCTGAAGCAGAACTGGAAGAACCCGGCACGGGCGCTGGGGCTGGGCATGCCGATCGCACTGGTCGGCATGGCCCTGATCACCCATTTCCTGGTCGGTCTCGACTGGACCACGTCCTTCCTGGTCGGCGCGGTGCTGGCACCGACCGACCCGGTGTTCGCCTCCGCGATCATCGGCAGGAAGGAGGTGCCGTCGAAGCTGCGGCAGCTGCTGAACGTGGAGAGCGGCATCAACGACGGGCTGGCGCTGCCGGTCGTGCTGGTCCTCATCGCGGCGGCCGGGCCGACGGCGAGCGGCCAGGCGGACATGTCGTACGGTGCCATCGCGCTGGAGCTCGGGCTCGGCCTGGTGCTCGGTGTGGTGCTGCCGCTGCTCGTCAACGCGCTGGTTCGGTTCCGGCTGCTGGGGGCGGAGCCCAAGCTGCAGCCGCTGCTGCCGCTGGCGATCGGGGTGCTGCTGTACGCGGTCTGCCATCTGACGCACGCGAACCCGTACCTGGCGGCGTTCTCGGCGGGCGCGGTGCTGGCGGCGGTCTCGCCGGAGGCGAGCAAGGCGTTCGCGCCGCTGGGCGAGGCGCTGGCGGAGCTGGCGAAGTTCGCGGCGCTGCTGGTGTTCGGCGCACTGCTGACGCCGCAGCTGTTCGGTGACCTGTCGTTCGGCGGATACGTGGCGGTGGTGCTGGCGATCGTGCTGATCCGTCCGGCGTCCATGCTGCTCTCGCTCGTCGGGACGCGCTTCGACCGGCGGGAGCGGCTGGTCGCGGCCTGGTTCGGTCCGAAGGGCTTCGCGTCGGTCGTGTACGGGCTGCTGGTCTTCCAGGCCGGGATCCCGAACGGCCAGGAGGCGTACACGCTGATCGCGGTGTGCATCGCGTTCTCGATCATCGCGCACAGCAGCACGGACGTGCCGATCGCGAAGCTGTTCCATGTGGAGAACCTGGCGGGCATCCCTTCGGACGACGACGATCAGGACGCGCGGCCGACGCGGGATGCTGCGGCCGACGGCCCCCCGGAAAAAGTCCGGGCCACTGTGCCGGCCCATTCGGGCGGCGGCGAGGGCGCCGCGCGTCCATGATGGTCGGTGACAGCGTTCTGTACGCGGTCGCGTAGCCGCCCGGGTCCGCCCGGAATCCGGGCGGGCGCGCTGCGGGCGACGGGAGGAGACGCCCCATGACGGCACGTACGGCCCGCAGCCCGGCTCTTCCCGCGCTGCGGGGCGTACGTGCCGTCGTGTTCGACACGGACGGGGTCGTCACCGATTCGGCACGGGTCCACGCAGCGGCGTGGAAGGCGGCGTCCGACGCGTTCCTGGAGGGGCTGCCGGGAAGCCCGCAGCGCCCGTTCGACGAGGTCGACGACTACCTGCGCCATGTGGACGGGCGTTCCCGCCGAGACGGTGCGGCGTCCTTCCTGGCTTCCCGCGGGCTGCCGCCGGAGGCCCGGGTGGTGGAGGCCCTCGCGGCCGACAAGGACCGGCGTTTCACGGCACGGCTGCGGGAACAAGGAGCGGAAGCGTTCCCCGGTACGGTCCGGCTGCTGCGGGCCCTGCGGGACGCGGGGGTGCCGCTGGCCGCCGCGTCGGCGTCCCGGCACGCGCGGGAGCTGCTGGAGCGGGCGGGGGTGCTGGACCTGTTCGCGGCCCTCGTGGACGGCGTGGAGGCCGCCCGCCTGGACCTCCCCGGCAAACCGGACCCGGCCCTGTTCCTTGAGGCGGCCCGCCGCCTGGGCGAACCGCCGGGGCGCTGCGCGGTCGTGGAGGATGCCCTGGCGGGTGTGGAGGCGGGCCACCGCGGAGGCTTCGCCCTGGTGGTGGGCGTGGACCGCACGGCGACCCCGGCCACGGCGACCGCCCTGGCCCGGCACGGAGCGGACGTGGTCGTACAGGACCTGGCGGAACTCCTGGACGACGCCGGGCCGCCGCCCCCGTCCGGAACCGCGGGCCCCCGTGCCGCTCCCGTGCCCCCGGACCCGGCTCAGGCCGCCGACCGGCCGGAGGGCCCACGCCGCCCGGCAGGCGGCGAAGGCGGCGGGGAGTCCGGCGGGGGCACGCCCCGCGCGATGAGCGGGGGCGGTCCGGTGTGAACTCGTGGACGTGGGGGTTCGAGGGGTACGCCGGGGAGCGGGAGAGCCTGCGGGAGGCGCTCTGCACCCTGGGGAACGGCTACTTCGCCACACGCGGCGCCCTTCCCGAGTGCGAGGCCGACGGGACGCACTATCCGGGGACGTACGCGGCCGGGTGCTACAACCGGCTGGTGTCGGAGGTCGCGGGGCGGCGGGTCGAGAACGAGGACCTGGTGAACCTGCCCAACTGGCTGCCCGTGCGCTACCGCGTGGCCGACGAGCCGGAGCACGGACTGGGCCCGGGGCCGTGGCTGACGCCCGCACACGAGTCCCTCACCGACCACGCGCTCTCCCTGGACCTCCGGTGCGGCACCCTTGAGCGGCACACCTGGTACGAGGACGACGACGGGCGCAGGCTGTCGGTGCGGCAGCTGCGACTGGTTCACATGGGTGATCCGCACCTCGCGGTGCTGCGCAGCGAGTTCACCGCGGAGAACTGGGCGGGCGCCCTGGACGTCGAGGCGGAGCTGGACGGCGCCGTCGCCAACACCGGCGTGAAGCGCTACCGGCAGCTGTCGCACCGGCACCTGGAGCACGTGGAGACCGGCGAGGCCGCCGGGCACCGGGTGTGGCTGGGGTGCCGCACCAGCGCGTCGGGCATCCGCATCGGGATGGCCGCCCGGACCGTCGTCCTGGAGGGCCTGGGCGTGGAGACCGGGGAGGCGGCCGAGGCCCCGGTGCTTCCGGTGCGGCACGGCGACCGCCGCGTGACGCAGCGGTTCCGGCTGACGCTGCTGCCGGGCGCGACCGTCGTCGTCGACAAGGTGGTGGCCCTGCACACCTCACGCGACCCGGCCGTCTCCGACCCGCTGCACGCGGCCGTGGACCGGGTGGACCGGGCACCCGGCTTCGAGCGGCTGCTGGAAGCGCACCGGACGGCCTGGCAGCAGCTGTGGCGGCGCGCCGAGGTGGACGTGCCGGACCACGCGGGCCGCGTCCTGCGGCTGCACCTGTTCCACGTGCTCCAGACGCTGTCGCCGCACACGGCGGACCTGGACGTGGGAGTGCCCGCGCGGGGGCTGCACGGGGAGGCGTACCGGGGGCACGTCTTCTGGGACGAGCTGTTCGTGCTGCCCTATCTGAACCTGCATTTCCCGGAGGTCTCCCGGGCCCTGCTCGGCTACCGGCACCGGCGCCTGGAGCGGGCCCGGTTCAACGCCCGGGACGCGGGCCGGGCGGGCGCCCTGTACCCGTGGCAGAGCGGCAGCGACGGCCGCGAGGAGACCCAGCAGCTGCACCTCAACCCCCGGTCGGGGCGCTGGCTGCCGGACCACTCGCACCTCCAGCACCATGTGAACTCGGCCGTCGCGTTCAACGTGTGGCGTTACTGGGAGGCGACCGGGGACGACGAGTTCCTGCACACCAAAGGCGCCGAGATGCTGCTGGAGGTCGCCCGCTTCTGGGCGGACAAGGCGGCGTACGACGACGCGCTCGACCGCTACCGGATCCGGGGCGTGCTGGGCCCCGACGAGTACCACGACGCGTACCCGGGAGCGAAGCAGCCGGGCCTGGACGACAACGCCTACACGAACGTGATGGCGGCCTGGGTGCTGGCGCGGGCCCTGGAGCTGATGGAGGAACTGCCGGACCCCCGGCGCCGGGAGCTGGCGGAGCGGATCGGGCTGCACCACAGCGAGCTGGCGCTGTGGGAGGACGTGTCGCGCCGCCTCCATGTGCCGTTCCACAACGGGGTGATCAGCCAGTTCCACGGCTACGGGGAGCTGGCTGAGCTGGACTGGAACGGGCTGCGGCACCGGTACGGCGACATCCGTCGGCTGGACCGGATCCTGGAGGCGGAGGACGACACCGTCAACCGGTACCAGGCGTCCAAGCAGGCCGATGTGCTGATGCTGGGCTATCTGTTCTCGCCGGGCGAACTGCGGGGGCTGTTGCGGCGGCTGGGCCACGTCCTGGACGACGAGATGTGGTGGCGGACCGTCGACTACTACCTGCGGCGCACCAGCCACGGCTCGACGCTGAGCGGTCTGGTGCACGGATGGGTGCTGGCCCGGGTACGGCGGGCGGAGGCGTGGGAGTTCTGCCAGGAGACCCTGGAGTCGGACATCGCGGACCTGCACCGCGGGACGACCGGCGAGGGCATCCACCTGGGGGCGATGGCGGGGACGCTCGACCTGGTGCAGCGCGGGCTGACCGGGCTCGACACACGGGCCGGGGTGCTGCGGCTGGACCCGGTGCCGCTGCCGGAGCTGTCGGAGTACGACTTCACGCTGCGGTTCCACGGGCACTGGGGGGTGCGGCTGCGGATGCGGCCGGGCAGCCTGCACGTGTCCGTGCCGGACTCGGGTGTGCTGCCGCTGGACATTGAACTGCCGGGGCGGTCGGTGTCGATCGACCCGGGCCGGGCCGCGACGCTGGACCTGCCGGAACCCCCGGAGGGGTGAGACGGGGCGGCGCTGTGGCCACCCGGAGCGGTGGCAGGGGGGCGGGAAACGGGAGCCGGGCGTCGTTCTGCGCACCTGTGATCCGTCGTGTCCCGGACGTCACAACGTCAACACGCGTACTCACACGCGTCAAATGAGGCGGCGGAGGGCGCGACAGGGGGCGCTCGGCTGGGTAGTTGGCTCCATGACGTTGGAGCGCCGCCTCCCAACCCCTTGATCCGTCTTCAGGTTAGGCTAACCTAACCTCTCGTGTGCCGGGGGCGAAGAGCGCGACCTCCGCACGACGACCGAAGGGCGTCCGCCATGCCGAACGGTGCGCTGCGCGCCGAGCTACTAGAGCGACAGAAGCGACGCGAGTCCTCCGCCCGTACCTACGCCGGCACCCTCCCCGTGGCTCCCGCGCACGCCGCCGGGGCGGTCGTCACCGGGGCCGACGGACGCACCTACCCGGACCGCCTGTCCGGCGCCGTCCTCGGCGACGAGCAGGCCGACGCGGTCCTGGAGCGGCTGGCGGCGGCACTGGAGGACGTCCGGTGACCCCGGACGAGGCCCTGGCGGGCGGTGCCCAAGGTCCCGAAATACTCGGCAAGTTGACCGGGGTGGTGCTGGACGTCCTGGCCGGCGGCGCGGCGGCCCGTGGCGGGCCGCTGCCGACGGGCGGGCCCGAGGAGGTGGGCCGGAGGTTACGGGAGGCCTGCGAGCCGTTCCTGCCGGAGCACGGGACCGGGGCGGAGGAGTCTCTGCGCACACTCGTACGGGCCGCCGCCGAGGGCGCCGCGGACCCGGCCGACCCCCGGTGCGCCGGGCATCTGCACTGCCCGCCCCTCGCGGTGGCCGCCGCGGCCGAACTGGCCGCCGCCGCGCTCAACCAGTCGCTGGACTCCTGGGACCAGGCTCCCGCGGCGACCGCCCTGGAGCGGGAGGTGTGCTGGGCTCTCGCCGCGTTGGTGTACCCCGGGCGGGCCGCGCCGGACGCGCTGGTGACCAGCGGGGGCACCGAGTCCAACCTGGTGGCGCTGCTGCTGGCCCGGGAGCGGGCGCCCGGGGTGCGGGTGCTGTGCGGCGCGAACGCCCACCACAGCGTGCGGCGGGCCGCCTGGCTGCTGGGGCTGCCCGAGCCGGTGGTGCTGCCCTGTCCGGGCGGGCGGCTGGACCCCCGCACCGTCGACACGGCACTGTCAGCGGGTCGGAGCGGTCCCGCGCTGGTCGTGGCGACCGCCGGCACCACCGACGAAGGACTCGTCGACCCGCTGCCCGAACTCGCCGCCGTGGCACGGCGGCACGGGGCGGAGCTGCACGTCGACGCCGCGTACGGGGGGCCGTTGCTGTTCAGCGACCGGCTGGCGCCGCGGCTCGACGGGCTGGCGTCGGCCGTGTCCGTGGCGTTCGACCTGCACAAGCTGGGCTGGCAGCCGGTCGCCGCCGGGTTGCTGGCCGTGCCGGACAGCGGGCTGCTGCGGCCCCTGGAGCTGCGCGCGGACTACCTCAACGCGGGGGACGACACCGAGGCCGGGCTGCCGGACCTGCTGGGGCGCTCGGTGCGGACGACCCGGCGCCCCGACGTCCTCAAGATCGCCGTCACGTTGCGGGCGCTGGGGCGGACCGGGGTGGGGGCGCTGGTGGAGCGGTGCGTGGACGCGGCGGAGGAGTGCGGGGCCCTGGTGGACGCGCATCCGGAACTGCGGCGCCGCCACGGGCCCGTCGGTATCAGCACAGTGCTCTTCCGTCCGGTCGCGGCGGACCGCCTGCCGCCGGAGGAGGGCGACGCCCTGGTGGCCGAGGTGCGGCGGCGGCTGCTGGCCGGGGGCGAGGCTGTGGTGGGGCGGGCCGTCGCGGAGGACACCGCCGGGTGCGCGCGGCTGTGGCTGAAGGCCACGCTGCTCCACCCGGGGGTCACGGGGGCGGAGCTGGCGGGGCTGCTGGAGCTGGTCGCCCGGACGGCCGGGACGGCCACCACGAAGGGAACCGTATGAAGGACGCGACCGTCGATCTGCTCGGCGTCGGGATCGGGCCGTTCAACCTCTCGCTCGCCGCACTCGCGGACGGGGTACCGGGGCTGGACGCCCTGTTTCTGGAGCAGCGGGCCGCCTTCCACTGGCATCCTGGGCTCATGGTCGACGGAGCTACTCTCCAAGTGCCGTTCCTGGCCGATCTGGTGAGTCTCGTCGACCCGACGAGCCGCTGGTCGTTCCTGAACTACATACGGGACCAGGAACGCCTGTTCCCGTTCTACTTCGCCGAGCGCTTCCACATACCGCGCGCCGAGTACGACGCGTACTGCCGCTGGGTCAGCGAGCGGCTCCCCTCCTGCCGGTTCGGGCACCGGGCCGACACGGTCCGCTGGGACGATGACCGGCAGGCGTACGAGGTGGAGTGCACCCTCCTGGACGCGACGGGCGAACAGGCGGGCCGCGAACGGGTGTTCGCGCGGCACCTCGCCCTGGGCGTCGGCACCGCCCCGCACGTGCCCGAGCCGGTGCGGGCGCTCGCCGGGGACCCGGGCGTCCCGGTGCTGCACTCCGCCGACTACCTGGCGCACCGGGCGCGGCTGCTCGCCGCCGGTCACGTCACCGTGGTCGGTGCCGGGCAGTCGGGCGCCGAGGTGCTGCTGGACCTGCTGCGGGCCAGGCCGCAGGGGCGCGAAGGGCTCATGTGGCTGGCGCGCACGCCTGCCTTCGCACCCATGGAGTACAGCAAACTGGGCCTGGAGCACTTCACGCCCGACTACACCCGCTACTTCCACCGGCTGCCGCAGGACGCCAGGGACCGGCTGCTGCCCGGCCAGTGGCAGCTCTACAAGGGCGTCAGTGCGGAGACGCTGTCGGACATCCACGACGAGCTCTACCGGAGGGTGCTGCCGGGCCCCGGGAGCTGGCCCGACGTCACGCTCACGCCCGGCGTCGCCGTGACGGGCGCCGCACTGCGCGACGGGCGGGTGGAGCTGGTGCTGCGGCATGTCGAGGAGGGGTCCGAGGCCCGGCTGCGCACGGACGCCGTCGTCCTCGCCACCGGATACGCCGAGCGGCCCGTCGACGCCCTGCTGGAGCCGCTGGGCCCGCACATCACCCGGGACGCGGCCGGGCGCCCGCTGGTCGGCCCGGACCAGCGGCTCGCGCTGGACGAGAAGGCGGGCGGCTCGGTGTTCGTGCAGAACGCGGAGCGGCACACGCACGGCGTGGGCACCCCGGACCTCGGGCTCGCGGCCTGGCGCTCGGCGGTGATCCTCAACGCGCTCACCGGGCGGGACGCGTACCCGCTGCCGAGCCGTACCGCGTTCACCAGGTTCGGCCTCAGGTGACCGGGAGGCTCGGGTGTCCGAAAGGCCTCAGGTGACCGAGGTACCTCACATGACCGGGGAGACCTCACGCGACCAGGGAGAGAAGAGGGCTGTATGAGCGAGACCCCGCACGCGGTCGCGGACCGCGCCGCCGTCGACGGGCTGCTGCGCTGCTGGATACGGGAGACCGGCGTCGAGCGGCCCGCCGACGGCGTGCTGCGCCTGGAGCTGCCGTCGTCGGGTACGGCGGTCGAGGCACCCGTCGCGTACTGGTCGCCGGTCGGCTGGCACCGGTTCGGGCCCGCCCGGCTGCGCTCCGGCGCCCCCGCCTCCGCCACCGTGCTGGCCGCGCTCCTCGGCGCGGAGGCCGCGGGCGGCGACCCGGCGAGCGTGGCGGACCTGACCGGACGGGTCAGCGACTCGGTGCGCCGGGTCGCCGAGTTCGTACGGCTCCGCAGCGCCTCTCCCGGAGACCCGGCGGGCACCACGGCGTTCCTGGCCGGCGAGCAGGCGCTGCTCACCGGTCATCCCCTGCACCCGACGCCGAAGAGCCGCGAGGGGCTCACGGAGGGGGAGGCCGCCCGCTACTCCCCGGAGGCGCGGGGCCGCTTCCCGCTGCACTGGTTCGCCGCCGACCCGTCCGTGGTGCGGGAAGACTCGTCCCTGGCACGTCCGGCGCGGGAGCTGCTGGCGCCGTTCGCGGAGGACGCCGCCGGGCCGCCCGGCACCGTGCTCGTGCCCGCCCACCCGTGGCAGGCGCGGGACGTGGTGCACCGCCCGCCGGTGCGGGCCCTGCTGGACGCGGGACTCCTGCACGACCTGGGCCCCGCGGGCCCCGACTGGTCCCCCACCTCCTCGGTCCGCACGCTCTACCGGGCGGACGCTCCCGTGATGCTGAAGTTCTCGCTGGGCCTGCGGATCACCAACTCCCGCCGCGAGAACCTGCGTGCGGAGCTGCTCCGGGGCCTCGCGGTGGACCGGCTGCTGTCGGCCGGGCTCGACCGCGCCCTGCGCGCCGCGCATCCGGGCTTCGCGATCGTACGGGACCCGGCGTGGCTGGCGGTGGACCCGCCTGAGGGGCACCGGGAGCGCACCGGTCTGGACGTGGTGGTGCGGGCCAACCCGTTCTGCGCGGGCTCCGCGACGCAGGCGGTGTGCGTGGCCGGACTGGTCGCGCCCCGCCCCGACCTTCCGGACGGGCGGTCGTGGCTGGCGCGGATCGTGCACCGGCTGGCCGAGGCGACCGGTCGGCCGGTCGAGCGGACCGGCGAGGAGTGGTTCGTACGGTACGCGGAGCGGGTCGTCGCCCCGGTGCTGTGGCTGTACGCGACCTACGGCCTCGGACTTGAGGCGCACCAGCAGAACACGCTCGTCGTGCTCGACGCGGACGGCCGGCCCGTCGGCGGCCGGTACCGGGACAACCAGGGCTACTATTTCTCCCCCTCCCGCAGCCACGCGCTGTACGGCTGGACTCCGGGCGTCGGCCGGGACCTGGGGACGTACGTGGCCGACGAGGTCATCGACGAACGGCTCGCGTACTACGTGGGCGTCAACAACCTGCTGGGCGTGGCCGGTGCGCTGGGCTCGCAGGGGCTGGCGGACGAGACGCGGCTGCTGCGCCACGCCGACGCGTTCCTGGCCGGGATGACCGCCGCGCACGGCGACCGTCTGCGGCCGGCGGCGCTGCTGCGGGACGAGCCTGTGCTGCGCTGCAAGGCGAACCTGCTGACGCGGGTACGCGGCATGGACGAGCTGACGGGCCCGCTGGAGGCGCAGTCGGTGTATGTGGACATTCCCAATCCGATCGCGGAGGTACGCAAGTGACACAGTTCGACGAGACGCCGCTGTACCAGGACGGCGGCGGCACGTTCGGACTCCGGGCGGTGGACCCGGAGAAGGACGCGGAGCTGGTGGCCGCCTGGATGAACGACCCGGAGGTGTCGCCGTACTGGGAGCTGGACGGGCCCGTGGAACGCATCGCCGCGCATCTGTGGACGCAGGTGGAGAGCGGGTACTCGACCCCGTACCTCGGCTGTGTGGACGGGACGCCGATGAGCTACTGGGAGCTGTACAGGGCGGACCTCGACCCGCTGAGCCGGTACTACCGGGCCCGGCCCCGGGACGCGGGCGTGCACGTCCTGCTGGGCCCGCCCGCGTACCGGGGCCGCGGGCTGGGACCGGTGCTGCTGAGGGCCGTCACGGACTGGCAGCTGCGCACCGACCCGTACGCCGAACGGGTGGTGGCCGAGCCGGACGTACGGAACATCCGCTCGGTGCGCGCCTTCGAACGGGCCGGTTTCCGGGTGGCCAGCTACCTGGAACTCCCGGAGAAGCGGGCGGCGCTGATGTTCCGCGGACGGACGGAGTAGCCGGTGCCTGGCAGCCCCTGCCGACGCCCCGGGACTCACCCCGCCCCGGCCACGCCACCGCAGAGCCCGCCACCCGGCTCCGGCACGCCGCCCCCGCAGCACCCACCCGGAGGCCCGGCCACCGGACAGGCCCGCGGCCAGGGCCCGACCACGCCCACCGGGCCTGGAGTGACTCACGGACGGGCGCGGGGGCCGGAGCACGCACCGGGCCCGGACGGGGCGGGCAGCACCGCGCAGCCGCCGTCCTCTCCGGATGCCGCGCCCTGCGGGGCCGTGCCCGCACCCGGGCCCGCGCCGGATCAGTCGGCCGCGACGGGTCCGGCGGCGCCGGAGTCCGTGGCCACG
>NZ_JADWYO010000059.1 GCF_022414595.1 Streptomyces sp. MUM 203J
GCCCAACGGCCACGGTCCTCGCAACTCCCACAGATCGCGGGTGTTGCGAGGACCGTCAGAACCCAAGCCCGGCCGGGGCCCCGGGGCTTGGAGGATGTCGCCAAAGGCCGCTGACAACTCGTCTCACATACTTGTCGGTAACGACCTCTAGCCGTCACCCGACAGCCGCCTCTACCGTGCTCGCATGCCGCCGAACCTGCCCGATGTCGTGCTGTGGTCGATACCCGCCTTCGTCCTGCTCACCGTCCTGGAGATCGTCAGCTACCGGCTCCATCCGGACGAGGACGCCGCCGGGTACGAGACCAAGGACGCCGCCACCAGCGTCACCATGGGCCTCGGCAGCCTGGTGTTCGACCTGCTGTGGAAGATCCCGATCGTCGCGGTCTACCTCGCGGTGTACGAGCTGACGCCCCTGCGCGTCCCCGTCCTGTGGTGGACCGTCCTGCTGATGCTGCTCGCGCAGGACTTCTTCTACTACTGGTCCCACCGCGGCCACCACGTCGTCCGGATCCTGTGGGCCTGCCACGTCGTGCACCATTCGAGCCGGAAGTTCAATCTGACCACTGCTCTGCGGCAGCCGTGGACCAGTCTCACCGTGTGGCCGTTCTACCTGCCGCTCATCGCCTGCGGCGTCCACCCGGCCGCGCTGGCGTTCTGCTCCTCGGCCAACCTCGTCTACCAGTTCTGGGTGCACACCGAGCGGGTCGGCAAGCTGCCGCGCCCCTTCGAGTACGTGCTGAACACGCCCTCCCACCACCGCGTCCACCACGCCTCCCAGGGCGGCTACCTGGACCGGAACTTCGGCGGGATCCTCATCGTCTGGGACCGGATGTTCGGCTCGTTCACCGAGGAGACCGAGCGGCCGGTGTACGGGCTCACCAAGAACATCGACACGTACAACCCGCTCAGGGTCGCCACCCACGAGTACGCGGCCATCGCCCGCGACCTGCGGGCCGCCACGTCGTGGCGGGAGCGCGCGGGCCGGGTGTTCCGGGGCCCCGGGTGGCAGCCGCAGCCGCGTGGGGCCTCCGCGAAGGCGGCCCCGGCCACGCCGGAGCGAGTCGCATGAGCCGGGAGAGACCCGCCCGTCTCCTGGCGGGGGCCTTCGCCGTGGCGCTCGCCGTGGACCTCGGCTCCCTGCTCGCCGGGTCGCACACCGGGCACATGGCCGCCAAGCCGCTGCTGATGCCGCTCCTCGCCGGGTACGCGGCGGTGCGCGGCGCCCCCAGGCCGCTGCTCGCGGCCCTGCTGTTCGGCTGGGGCGGCGACGTGTTCCTGCTGTCCGACGCCGACTGGGCGTTCCTCGTCGGGATGGGGTCCTTCGCCGCCGGACACGTCTGCTACCTGGTGCTGTTCGCACGGTCGCGCCGTACGGGGACGGGGAGGGCGTCCGTGCTTCTCGGCGCGCTCTACGGCCTCGCCCTCGTCGTCCTGGTCGCCTCCCTGTGGCCCGGCCTGCCTGCCGACCTGCGCGTCCCCGTCGCCGGGTACTCGCTCCTCCTCACGGCCATGGCCTGGCGCTCCGGCGGACTCGGGCCGGTCGCCGGAGCGGGAGGCGCGCTGTTCCTGCTGTCCGACACCCTCATCGCCACCGGTGTCGCCCACTGGCCGCAGCTCCCCGCCCCCGACTTCTGGATCATGCTGACCTACACGGCCGGCCAGTACCTGCTGGCCGTCGGGGTCCTCAGGACGTCCAGCGCGGAAGGTCCGTCCCCCAGCGTCCTGCCGGGCGTGCCCAGTCCCGCGGGCCGCCCTCGAACATGACGGGGGAGCGGGCGTGGCGCACCCGGCCGAGCGGGCTGTCGCGCCCGACGAGCCAGGGCTCCGGCTCGTACGGCTCCTCCCCGGGCGTCCCGGCGGTTCCGGCCGCCTCCCCCGTCCCCGCGTCGTCCAGCTCGTGCAGCAGCCAGTGAGCCGTGCGGGCCAGGGTCGCGCGGACCAGCCAGGTGCCGCCGCCCCTCTGGCGCTCCGTCAGGGCCCGCAGGACCGCCGCCGCCAGCAGATAGCCCGTGCCGTGGTCGAGTGCCTGCGCCGGGAGCACGCCCGGCCGAAGGGTGGAGCCCTCGCGCAGGGCTATCCCGGTGGCCGCCTGCACCAGGCTGTCGAAGCCGCGCCGCCCGCCCCAGGGGCCGGACCGCCCCCACGCCGACAGTTCGGCCACCACCACGCCGGGGCGGCGGGCGGCCAGCGCCTCGGCGGAGAGACCGAACCGGTCCAGCGCGCCCGGCCGGTAGCCGGTCACCACCACGTCCGCCCGTACCAGCAGGTCCTCGAACAGCTCGCGGTCCGCGCTCCGGCCCAGGTCCAGCAGTGCCGACCGCTTGCCGAGTCCCGTGTCGTGGTGGATCTCCTGGCTCTCCGCCAGCCTCGGGGTGTCGATCCGCAGGACGTCCGCGCCCAGCAGTGCGAGCGTCCGGGTGGCGACGGGCCCGGCCAGTACGCGGGTCAGGTCCAGCACCCGCAGCCCCGCGCAGGGTGCCGCTCCCGGCGGCGCCGAGGGAGTGTCTCGCGGAGCCGTGCGGGGCGGCACGGGCGGGGCGTCGCCCAGCGGGGCCAGGGTCAGCAGGGGCTGTTCCGCCACCAGGGCTCCCTGCGGGCCCGCGGTCCAGTCGTGGGAGCCGCGCACCGCCACCGCGAGGCCCCCGGAGCCGTACACCGCCTCCTCGACGTCCAGGGCCCGGCGGCGTTCCAGCTCCGCCGCCACCGCCTCGACGCCCGCCCCGGCCGGGAGGCCCAGCGCGGCGAGCAGCCGCTCCCGGTGGTGCGGGTAGTTGGCGTGGGTGCGTACCCACCCGTCGGCCGTCCGCCAGAACCGGGACAGCGGTGCGAACGTCTCCCCGCCGCGGTCCTCCAGGCGGATGTGCCGCTCGCTGTGGAACGCCGTGGCCACCGCCCCGTCGTCCACCCGGACCCGGGGCACCTCGGACGCCGTGCCCCCGCCCCCGGCCCGTACCGCCGCGAACTCCGCCGCCGCCAGCGAGCACACCGCGACCGTCGCGCGGGCCAGCGCCATGACGGGCAGCCGCGCGGTCGGCACACCCGGCATCCCGGGGCCGTACGAGATCCGCTGCACCATCGCCGGATCGGCACCGAGTGCCGCCCATGCCCCAAGAACCGCCTTCTCCATCCCTCTACTGTGGCACTGAGTGCCATCTTTGGGAAGGTCCCCGGCGAGGTCCCGAGGTCCCCCCGGACCCCGGACCATGAAAGAGCCCGGGTGCGCGCGGTCGCGCACCCGGGCTCCCCTCCCCGGTCCCGCTCAGTTCCCCTGAAGAGCGCGGGACTCCGGCATCACCAGCGCACCGCGTCCAGCGCGTCCACCATGCCGCGGCCGTAGAAGCCGTTGCGCAGCTTGCCGCCCTCGCACACCGCGTCGATCTCGCCGTCGCCGTTGATGTCGTACGGCTCGCCGCACGCGGTGGCGTCCGCCTCCGCGTACAGCAGCGACTTCACCATGCCGGGCGATGCGTACGGGTGCTTCGACTTGATGAGCGCCACGACACCCGCGACGTGCGGGGACGCCATCGACGTACCGGCCTTGTAGTTGTAGCCGCCGTCGACTGTGGTCGACAGGATCAGACCGCTCGTCGCCGGAGCCTCGGGCGCCTGGTAGCGCGTCGAGTCACCGCCGGGCGCGGCGACGTCGACGATGCCCTGACCGTAGTTCGAGAAGGACGCCTTCAGGCCCTTCGCGCCGGTCGCGGACACGGTGACCACACCGGGCAGCATGGTCGGGATGTCCGGGCACTCGGTCGGCTTGACGGTCCGGTCGGACGTCTCGCTGTCGTTCGGGCTGGTCGAGTCGGTGACCTCGTCCGCTGCCAGGTCGGTACGGGAGTTGCCGGCCGCGGCGACGTTCACCGCGCCCTTGCGCTCGGCGTACCGGGTGGCCCGGGTCAGCGCCTCGACGAGCGCACCCTGGTCCGGGTCGTTCTTGCAGTTGTACAGCCACGGGTCGGTGTAGTAGCTGTTGTTGGTCACGTCGACGCCGTGCTCGGCCGCCCACATGAAGCCGCAGACGACGGCCTCGGTGTAGAAGTAGCCGTCCGGGTTGGACACCTTGATGCCCGAGACCTTGACGCCGGGGGCGACACCGGTGACGCCGATGCCGTTCTTGGCGGCCGCGATGGTGCCGGCCACGTGCGTGCCGTGGTCGCTCTCGCCGGGCGCCGGGCGCCAGGCGCCCTCGGTGGTGTCGGCCTTGCCGGTCACGCAGTTCGCGGAGGCGGCGCGGTCGAAGTTGGGCGCGAGGTCAGGGTGGGTGTCGTCCACACCGGTGTCGATGACCGCGACGGTGACCTTGCTGCTGCCGAGGGTCCGCTCGTGCGCCTTGTCCGCCTTGATGGCCGGCAGGCTCCACTGCAGCGGCTCCAGCGGGTCCTGGCCGTCCTCCGCCTGGGCCGCGGCCTCGCGGGCCTCCTCCGGGGTCAGCGGCTCGGCCACCTCCTCGACCTCGGTGGTGGCCACCGGTGCGAGCGGCGCGGTGCGGGTGGCACCGGCGGAGTCGACGCCCCGCACGGCGCGCAGCGTCTCACCGAACTGCGGGTTCTTGGAGTGGACGACGATCACGCCGATCTTGTCGTACGACTCCACCACCGTGCCGCCGGCCTTGGCTATGGCCTTCTTCACCGACGCGCCGTACCAGCTGCTCTTCAGGTTCACGACATACGAGAGCTCCGGTCCGTCCGTGGCGACGGAAGCCGGAACGTCCTGCGTCGGGGCCGCCGACGCCGCTCCGGCGGGAAGGAAGCCGAGCGAGGCCGTGAGCGCCAGGCCGACGGGCAGTGCGAGTGCGCGCCCGCGCCTGGAACGCAGATGAGCCATGGGTTCTCCACATCATCCGTGACGTCCGCCCGCACCGGCGGTACGGGCGGGTACATGACGAGCGAAGCTATCGCTGATCATCCCTGCTCAGCAATGAGTTGACCGGAAACTGCCGGGACCGGACGCCAACTGGAAGTCTGCCCTCCGTTTGGGTGAAGCGCCGTCAGGCCGGGTGAACCCGGTACGGGCGGAGTGAACCGCGTCGCGACGGCCTCCGTGCCGTTGTCAGGGAAGGGAGAACACACCGTCTCCCTGCGCCCCGCACCCGGCTCCGCCCGGATGCGCCGCCCATGCCCACCGCACCCGCGTCGCGAGGAGTGATCCGTGGCCACCGCAGCACCGCCGCCCACCGGAGCCGGAACAGGGACCGGCAGCCCCCTCCAGCCCACGACGGAGGCGTTCGTCGAGACGCAGCGCAGCGCCGAGTTCGGTGAACTTCGCCGCGCCCACCGCTCCTTCGCCTTCCCGCTCACCGTCGCCTTCATCGCCTGGTACCTGCTCTACGTCCTGCTCTCCAACTACGCGGGCGGCCTCATGGGCACCAGCGTCTACGGCAACATCAACGTCGCCCTCGTCCTCGGCGTCGCCCAGTTCGCCACGACCTTCCTCATCGCCTGGGTCTACGCCCGGCACGCCGCCGAGCGGCTCGATCCGAAGGCCGAGGCCATCAAGTCCCGTATGGAGGCCGACGCATGAGCAGCACCACCGGGAACACGGCCGGGGCCGTGATCGCCGCCGGGTCCGCGAGCGAACACCGGCCGCTCATCATCGCGCTGTTCGCCGCGTTCGTCCTCGCCACCCTCGCCATCACCGTGTGGGCCGGCCGCCAGACCAAGAGCGCCGCCGACTTCTACGCCGGAGGACGCCAGTTCACCGGCTTCCAGAACGGCCTCGCCATCTCGGGCGACTACATGTCCGCCGCGTCGTTCCTCGGCATCGCCGGGGCGATCGCCCTGTTCGGCTACGACGGGTTCCTCTACTCCATCGGCTTCCTGGTCGCCTGGCTCGTCGCGCTGCTGCTGGTGGCCGAGCCGCTGCGCAACTCCGGCCGCTTCACCATGGGCGACGTCCTCGCCTACCGGATGCGCCAGCGCCCGGTCCGCACCGCCGCCGGGACGTCCACCATCGTCGTGTCGATCTTCTACCTGCTGGCGCAGATGGCGGGCGCGGGCGTCCTCGTCTCGCTGCTGCTCGGCATCACCAGCGACGCCGGGAAGATCGCCGTCGTCGCCCTGGTCGGCGTCCTGATGATCGTGTACGTGACGATCGGCGGCATGAAGGGCACCACCTGGGTCCAGATGGTCAAGGCCGTCCTGCTCATCGCGGGCACGCTCCTGATCACCTTCCTGGTGCTGCTGAAGTTCGACTTCAACATCTCCGCACTGCTCGGCAAGGCGGCAGAGAACAGCGGCCACGGGGCGGCGTTCCTGGAACCGGGGCTGAAATACGGCGCGGACGCGATCTCCAAGCTGGACTTCCTCTCCCTCGGCATCGCCCTCGTCCTCGGCACCGCGGGCCTGCCGCACATCCTCATCCGCTTCTACACGGTGCCCACCGCCAAGGCCGCCCGGAAGTCCGTCAACTGGGCCATCGGCATCATCGGCGCGTTCTACCTGATGACCATCGCCCTCGGCTTCGGCGCCGCCGCCCTGGTCGGCCCCGACACGATCAAGGCATCCAACCCGGCCGGGAACACCGCCGCCCCGCTCCTCGCGGAAGCCGTGGGCGGCGTGGGCACGACGGGCGGCGCGATCCTCCTCGCGGTCATCTCGGCCGTGGCCTTCGCGACGATCCTCGCCGTCGTCGCCGGGCTCACGCTCGCCTCGTCCTCGTCCTTCGCGCACGACATCTACGCCAACGTGATCCGAAGAGGCCAGGCGACCGAGCAGGAGGAGGTGCGGGCCGCCCGCTGGGCCACCGTCCTCATCGGCGTCGTGTCCATCGCGCTGGGCGCGCTCGCCCGCGACCTCAACGTCGCCGGGCTCGTCGCCCTCGCCTTCGCGGTGGCCGCGTCCGCGAACCTGCCGACGATCCTCTACAGCCTCTTCTGGAAGCGGTTCACCACCCGGGGCGCCCTCTGGTCCATCTACGGCGGCCTCTTCTCGTCCGTGTTCCTCGTCGTGTTCTCGCCGGTCGTCTCCGGCAAGGCCACCTCGATGTTCCCGGATGCCGACTTCGCCTGGTTCCCGCTGGCAAACCCGGGGATCATCTCCATCCCGCTGGGCTTCCTGCTCGGCTGGCTCGGATCCCTCCTCACGAAGGAGGAGCCGGACAGCGGCAAGTTCGCGGAGCTGGAGGTCAAGTCGCTGACCGGCGTCGGAGCGCACTGATCAAGCGATCGGGCCGTGGGGATCCGCGGGTCCTCGTAGGTCCCTACGACCCGGTCGTCCCGGTTCCTGGTGCAAAAGGCCACTGATGTCGCCAGAGGTGTCGCGTAGGCTCGGGGAAAGAGGCCGGAACGGATCCGTGTTCGAGGGACCGGGGCCAGACGGAACACGGATACGAAAACCGGGCAACCGGGGGAGGCGTGCACGTGCTCATCGACACCTACGGCCGCGTGGCCACGGACCTGAGGGTCTCGCTCACCGACCGGTGCAACCTGCGCTGCACCTACTGCATGCCGGAGGAAGGCCTGCAGTGGCTCGCCAAGCCCGACCTGCTCACCGACGACGAGATCGTCCGGCTCATCCGGATCGCCGTCACCCGGCTCGGCGTCACCGAGATCCGCTTCACCGGCGGTGAACCCCTGCTGCGCCCCGGACTCGTGTCCATCGTCGAGCAGTGCGCGGCCCTCGCCCCCCGGCCCAGGATGTCCCTCACCACCAACGGCATAGGGCTCAAGCGCACGGCCCCGGCCCTCAAGGCCGCCGGCCTCGACCGGGTCAACGTCTCGCTGGACACGCTGCGCCCCGACGTCTTCAAGACGCTCACCCGCCGCGACCGCCACCACGACGTCCTGGAGGGTCTGGCCGCCGCCCGCGACGCCGGGCTCACACCCGTCAAGGTCAACTCGGTGCTGATGCCGGGACTCAACCAGGACGAGGCCCCCGACCTGCTTGCCTGGGCCGTGGCCCACGACTACGAGCTGCGCTTCATCGAGCAGATGCCGCTGGACGCCCAGCACGGCTGGAAGCGCGACGGCATGATCACCGCCGGGGACATCCTGGACTCCCTGCGCACCCGCTTCACCCTCACCCCGGAGACCGACGAGGAGCGCGGCTCCGCCCCGGCCGAGCGCTGGACCGTCGACGGCGGTCCGCACCGGGTCGGCGTCATCGCGTCCGTCACCCGCCCGTTCTGCCGGGCCTGCGACCGCACCCGGCTCACCGCGGACGGACAGGTCCGCACGTGCCTGTTCGCCCGCGAGGAGACCGATCTGCGGGCGGCCCTCCGGTCGGACGCGCCCGACGAGGAGATCGCCGGCGTCTGGAAGACCGCCATGTGGGGCAAGAAGGCCGGCTCCGGCCTCGACGACCCGGAGTTCCTCCAGCCGGACCGCCCGATGTCAGCGATCGGCGGCTGAGTCCCCGGCCTCCCACTCCGCGAGCGTCACCACGTCCTTCAGGAACCCGCGCACGCCCAGGAACTGCGACAGGTGCTCGCGGTGCTCGTCGCAGGCCAGCCAGGTCTTGCGGCGCTCCGGCGTGTGCAGCTTCGGGTTGTTCCACGCCAGCACCCACACGGCGGCGGCCCGGCAGCCCTTGGCGGAACAGATCGGATGGTTGCTCTCGTCGTTCACGGCACACATCCAACACGACCGGTACGACCGGTACGAACAAAGGGCGACGCCGGGCAGCCACGGGGGGAGCTGCCCGGCGTCGGTCCGTCGCTCCGACGGGGGATGCGGAGCGCGTACGAAGTATGGCACGCACAAGCGGCGGCGGTGCACCGGAACGTCACTATTGCTCTGAGCTTTTCTTGAGCTTCGGATCGGCCCCGTCAGCGGCAGGCCGTTCCGATTCCGGTTCCGCTTCCCGTGCGGGCCCGTCATCCGGATCCGGATCCGGGTCCGGCCGTTCGGCGGAACCCGCCTCCAGCACCGGCCGGTGTACCGGCGGAGTCGAGACGAACGTCGACGGCAGCCTCGGCGTGCTCTCCCGCCCCGCGTTCGCGATCACCACGGCGACGTACGGGAGGACCATGCCCAGCACCAGCGCCACGACCGCCACATACCGCGAGACGTTCCACAGCGACGCGGCCAGCACGAACGACACCGTCCGCACGCCCATGGAGATCACGTAGCGCCGCTGCCGCCCGCGCACATCGTCGTCGAGCCCCTGCCGGGCCCCGGTGATCCGGAAGACCGGGTCCTTGCTGCGCTTCCGCATCGCCTTCCACCACCGTCGTAGGGCCGATCCCGAGGACCGGCCGCACCCGACCGGGCTCCTCCCCCCACCGTACGCTCCGCCCCCGCGGCTCCCCGGACCGGCCCCGACATGCGGCGTACCGCCCACCGGCGGAAACTGTCGAAGACTGCTCACGTCGATCCGCACCGAGGAGGCAGCCATGGGCTGGTTGTGGGCGATCATCGTCGGTTTCGTGCTGGGACTGCTGGCGAAGGCGATCCTGCCGGGCAAGCAGCACAGCCCGCTCTGGCTCGTCACGGTCCTCGGCATCATCGGCGGAATCGTCGGCAACGCCCTCGCCCGCGGCTTCGGCATCGAGGCGACCCCCGGCATCGACTGGGGCAGGCACGCCCTCCAGGTCGCCGCGGCCGTGGTGCTCGTCGGCCTCGGGGACATGCTGTACATGGGCAGCCGCGGCAGACAGCGCACCTGAGCCGCCATGACACGGCGGCGGCCCGGGACCGAGCACCGGTCCCGGGCCGCCGCCGTCGTATCCGTACGACCGCGTCCGCCGCTCAGCCGGCCTTGACCTCGATCGCCGCCAGGTTCTTCTTGCCCCGGCGCAGCACCAGCCACCGCCCGTGCAGCAGGTCACCGGCCGACACGGCGGCGTCCTCGGCGGTCACCTTCGCGTTGTTCACGTACGCGCCGCCCTCCTTCACGGTGCGCCGCGCCGCCGACTTGCTCGGTACGAGACCGACCTCCGCGAACAGGTCCACGACCAGGCCCGGCTCCGTCACCCGCGCGTGCGGCAGCTCCGACAGCGCCGCCGCCAGCGTCGCCTCGTCCAGCTCCGCCAGGTCGCCCTGGCCGAACAGCGCCTTCGACGCGGCGATCACGGCTGCGCACTGGTCGGCGCCGTGCACCAGCGTCGTCAGCTCCTCCGCCAGCGCCCGCTGCGCGGCCCGTGCCTGCGGGCGCTCCTCGGTGACCTTCTCCAGTTCCTCCAGCTCCGCCGGGCTCTTGAAGCTGAGGATCCGCAGGTAGCGGGAGATGTCACGGTCGTCCACGTTCAGCCAGAACTGGTAGAACGCATACGGCGTGGTCATCTCGGGGTCCAGCCAGACGGCCCCGCCCTCGGTCTTGCCGAACTTGGTGCCGTCCGCCTTCGTCATCAGCGGTGTGGCCAGCGCGTGCACCACCGCGTCCGGCTCCAGGCGGTGGATCAGGTCCAGCCCCGCCGTGAGGTTGCCCCACTGGTCGCTGCCGCCCTGCTGGAGGACACAGCCGTACCGGCGGTACAGCTCCAGGAAGTCCATGCCCTGGAGAAGCTGGTACGAGAACTCGGTGTAGCTGATGCCCTGCTCGGACTCCAGGCGGCGGGCCACCGAGTCCTTCGTCAGCATCTTGTTGACCCGGAAGTGCTTGCCGATGTCCCGCAGGAACTCGATCGCGGTGAGGTTCGCCGTCCAGTCCAGGTTGTTGACCATGACCGCGGCGTTCTCGCCCTCGAAGGACAGGAACGGCTCGATCTGCGTCCGCAGCCGCTGCACCCACTGCGCGACCGTCTCCGGGTCGTTCAGCGTGCGCTCCGCCGTCGGCCGCGGGTCACCGATCTGCCCGGTGGCGCCGCCCACCAGCGCGAGCGGCCGGTGCCCGGCCTGCTGGAGCCGACGGACCGTGAGCACCTGCACCAGGTGCCCGACGTGCAGGCTCGGCGCGGTCGGGTCGAAGCCGCAATAGAACGTGACCGGACCGTCCGCGAGAGCCTTGCGCAGTGCGTCCTCGTCGGTGGACTGGGCGAACAGCCCACGCCACTTCAGCTCGTCGACGATGTCCGTCACGGTTCTCGTGCCTCCTCGTGCCTTGTCTGTCGCCCCGCCAGTCTAGGCGCGCCCCGGAGGGCCGGGGCGCGCCCCCGGGCTCACACGCCCGGGCTGACCGAACTCATGTTGAAGTCCGGCACTCGCAGCGGCGGCATCGCCGTGCGGGTGAACCAGTCGCTCCACTCGCGCGGCAGGGTCCGCTCCGTCCGGCCTGCCTCCGCGGCCCGCGACAGCAGGTCCACCGGCGACTCGTTGAACCGGAAGTTGTTCACCTCACCGACCACCTCGCCGTCCTCGACGAGATAGACCCCGTCCCGGGTCAGCCCGGTCAGCAGCAAGGTCGCCGGATCGACCTCACGGATGTACCAGAGGCAGGTCAGCAGCAGCCCGCGCCCGGTCGCGGCCACCATCTCGTCCAGCGAAGCGCCGGAGCCGCCCTCCAGGATCAGGTTCTCCGCTTCCGGCGCCACCGGGAGCCCGGTCAGCCCGGCCGAGTGCCGTGTCGCGGTCAGGTGCTCCAGCCGTCCCTCCCGGATCCAGTCGGTGCGGCCCACCGGCAGCCCGTTGTCGAACACCGACTGGTCGCCGCCCGAGGCGTGCGCGATCACGAACGGCGCCGACTCGAGGCCCGGCTCGGCCGGGTCACTGCGCAGCGTCAGCGGCAGCGCGGCCAGCCGGTCCCCGACGCGGGTGCCGCCACCCGGCTTGGAGAACACCGTGCGGCCCTCCGCCGCGTCCCGGGCGGACGCCGACCACTGCTGGTAGATCAGCAGGTCGGCCACCGCGGTCGGCGGCAGCAGCGTCTCGTACCGCCCGGCCGGCAGATCGATCCGCCGCTCGGCCCAGCCGAGCCGCCGCGCCAGCTCCTCGTCGAGCCCGAGCGGGTCCACGTCCCCGAAGTCCCGGGTGGCCCGCCCCGCCCACGCGGACCGGGTCCGGTCAGGTGACTTGGCGTTCAGCTCCAGCGTCCCGTTCGGCTGGTCGTGCCGCAGCCGAAGCCCCGTGGACGTCCCCACGTAGGTGGTGGTCAGCTCGTGGCTGGCGAACCCGTACAGCTCCCGTCCCCCGGCGCGGGCCCGCCCGAACGCCTCACCCAGCGCGGGTGCGAACTCCGCGAACACCGCCGAGGACGTCTCGGACGGCGCGTCCGTGAAGTCCGGCGACTCCGGGACTCCGGCGACCAGCGGCTGCGCGTCCTCCGCCGGTCCCGCCGCCCCGGCCGCCGCCTCGGCGGCCCGCACCAGCGGCTCCAGCTCCTCGGCGGTCACCGCCGACCGGGACACCACCCCGCTCGCCGTGCCCCGGGCCCCGTCGACGGTCGCGACGACGGTGAGGGTACGGCCCCGGGTGACCCCGTTCGTGGTCAGCGCGTTGCCCGCCCACCGCAGGTTGGCGGACGACTCCTCGTCGGCGATGACCACGCACCCGTCGGCCCGCGACAGTTCCAGGGCACGCTCGACGACCTCGTACGGCTTGGTGCTGGCGCTCATCGCCCCGCCTCCTGCGTCGTGTTGAGAATGTTCACGCCCCGGAAGAGGGCGGACGGGCAGCCGTGCGACACCGCCGCGATCTGCCCCGGCTGGGCCTTGCCGCAGTTGAAGGCGCCGCCCAGGACGTAGGTCTGCGGGCCGCCCACCTTCTCCATCGAGCCCCAGAAGTCCGTCGTCGTCGCCTGGTACGCGACGTCCCGCAGCTGCCCGGCCAGCCGTCCGTTCTCGATGCGGAAGAACCGCTGCCCCGTGAACTGGAAGTTGTACCTCTGCATGTCGATCGACCAGGACCGGTCACCGACCACGTAGATGCCCCGCTCCACGCCCCCGATCAGGTCCTCCGTCGACAGCCCGCCCGGGTCCGGCAGCAGCGACACGTTCGCCATCCGCTGCACCGGCACGTGCGACGGCGAGTCCGCGAACGCGCACCCGTTGGACCGCCCCAGCCCCGTCAGCCTCGCGATCCGCCGGTCCAGCTGGTAGCCCACCAGCGTGCCGTCCTTCACCAGGTCCCACGACTGCGCCTCGACGCCCTCGTCGTCGTAGCCGACCGTGGCCAGGCCGTGCTCGGCGGTCCGGTCACCGGTCACGTTCATCACGGGCGACCCGTACCGCAGTTTCCCCAGCTGGTCGAACGTCGCGAACGAGGTGCCCGCGTAGGCCGCCTCGTACCCCAGGGCCCGGTCCAGTTCGGTCGCGTGGCCGATCGACTCGTGGATGGTCAGCCACAGGTTCGACGGGTCGACCACCAGGTCGTACGTCCCCGCCTCCACACTCGGCGCCCGCATCTTCTCCGCGAGCAGCTCCGGGATCTGAGCCAGCTCCCCGTCCCAGTCCCAGCCGGTGCCCGTCAGGTACTCCCAGCCGCGGCCCACCGGCGGAGCCAGTGTCCGCATGGAGTCGAACTCACCGGTCGTCGAGTCCACCGCGACAGCCGTGAGCTGCGGATGCAGCCGCACCCGCTGCTGGGTGGTCACGGTCCCGGCGGTATCCGCGTAGAACTTGTTCTCGTGGACGGCCGTCAGCTCCGCGTCCACATGTGCCACGCCGTCCGCGCGCAGCAGCCGCTCGCTCCATTCCGCCAGCAGCCCGGTCTTCTCCGCGTCCGGCACGCCGAACGGGTCGGTCTCGTACGAGGACACCCACGTCCGCTCCCCGTGCACCGGCTCGTCCGCCAGCGCCACCCTCTCGTCGCTGCCGGCCGCCGCGATCACCTGCGCCGACAGCTTCGCCATGGCCACCGCCTGCGACGCCACCCGCGCCGCCGCGTCCATGGACAGATCCACCCCGGAGGCGAACCCCCACGCCCCGCCGTGCACCACCCGCACCGCGTACCCGAGGTCCGTCGTGTCCGACGCCCCCGCGAGCCGGGCGTCCCGCAGCCGCCACGACGCGCCGCGCACCCGCTCGAGGCGGAAGTCCGCGTGTTCGGCCCCGAGCGCCCGCGCCCGCGCCAGTGCGGCGTCCGCGAGCGCCCGCAACGGCAGCGCCGTGAAGGCTTCGTCGATGGAATGAGGCACCGAATGTCTCCTGTCCCCTGGTCCGGAGTCCCGTCCGTCCCGATCATCGCGTGCCGCGGGCCCGCTTGCCCAGCTCTTTATGTAGGGATCCGACAGTGACTTCTGTACGCCACTGTCAGGGGCCGAGTCCCCGTACCGGGGGGTGGACCGATAGGTTCTCGGGAGAACCACACAGCTAGGGAAAGGGTGATCCGATGAGCCGCTCGGTTCTCGTCACCGGAGGCAACCGGGGCATCGGCCTCGCCATCGCCCGCGCTTTCGCCGTGGCAGGCGACAAGGTCGCGTACACGTACCGGTCCGGTGAGCCGCCGGCCGAGCTGGCCGAGCTGGGCTGCCTGGGCGTGCGCTGTGACATCACCGACTCCGAGCAGGTGGAGACCGCCTACAAGGAGATCGAGGAGAAGCAGGGGCCTGTGGAGGTGCTCGTCGCCAACGCCGGCGTCACCAAGGACCAGCTCCTCATGCGGATGTCGGAGGACGACTTCACCTCCGTCCTGGAGACCAACCTCACGGGCACCTTCCGCGTCGTCAAGCGCGCCAACCGCGGCATGCTGCGGGCCAAGAAGGGCCGCGTCGTGCTGATCTCCTCGGTCGTCGGGCTGCTCGGCTCCGCGGGCCAGGCGAACTACGCGGCCTCCAAGGCCGGTCTCGTGGGCTTCGCCCGTTCCCTCGCCCGGGAACTCGGTTCCCGCAACATCACCTTCAACGTCGTCGCGCCCGGCTTCGTCGACACCGACATGACCAAGGTGCTCACCGACGAGCAGCGCAAGGGCATCGTCTCCCAGGTGCCGCTCGGCCGCTACGCGCAGCCGGAGGAGATCGCCGCCGCGGTCCGCTTCCTGGCCTCCGACGACGCCGCGTACATCACTGGAGCCGTCATCCCGGTTGACGGCGGATTGGGCATGGGTCACTGAGCGACATGAGTGGAATTCTCGACGGCAAGCGGATCCTGATCACCGGTGTGCTGATGGAGTCCTCCATCGCCTTCCACACCGCGAAGGTGGCTCAGGAACAGGGCGCCGAGGTCATCCTCACGGCCTTCCCGCGCCCCACCCTCACCGAGCGCATCGCCAAGAAGCTTCCCAAGCCCGCCACGGTCTTCGAGCTGGACGTCACCGACGACGAGCACCTGGCCCGGGTCGAGGAGACCGTGCGCAAGGAGCTGGGCGGGCTGGACGGTGTCGTCCACTCCATCGGCTTCGCCCCGCAGGACGCCCTCGGCGGCAACTTCCTCAACACGCCGTTCGAGTCGGTGTCGACCGCGATGCACGTCTCGGCCTTCTCGCTGAAGTCGCTGACCACGGCCTGCCTGCCCCTCATGGAGAACGGCGGCTCGGTCGTCGGCCTCACCTTCGACGCGCAGTTCGCCTGGCCGCAGTACGACTGGATGGGCCCCGCGAAGGCGGCCCTGGAGGCCACCAGCCGCTACCTGGCCCGTGACCTCGGCAAGCAGAACGTCCGCTGCAACCTGATCTCCGCGGGCCCGCTCGGCTCGATGGCCGCCAAGTCCATCCCCGGCTTCGGCGACCTGGCGAAGGTCTGGGACGAGCGCTCCCCGCTCGCCTGGGACATGGCCGACCCGGAGCCCGCCGGGCGCGGTGTCGTCGCGCTGCTGTCGGACTTCTTCCCGAAGACCACCGGCGAGATCATCCACGTCGACGGCGGCGTCCACATCATGGGTGCCTGACCGGCGCTTCTTCCGGTAAGAGCGGTACGAGGCCGCGTGACCGTCATCCGGCGGCGCGCGGCCTCCGTGCATCTCCGGCACACTGGTCGGGCCGGGACAACCGGGAGGAGGTGGTGCTGTGCGCATGCCGCACCTGGTCCTGACGGCCGCGGCCGCGGCCCTGCTCGCGGCGCCGTCCGCCGCGGCGTACGACGGCGCGGACGAGCCGCGGCACGCCCGGTGCGACACCTCGGTCGAGGGCTCACGCGTCACCGCGTACTGCCACAACCCCTATCCCCGCACGGATCGAGTCCAGCTGCACGTGGAGTGCGCCCGCTGGTGGGACGTCGACGCGGACGGGGCGCCCGTCGACCTCGTGCCCGCCGACCAGGTCGAGCTGACCGCCCGCTGCTGGATGGAGGTACGGGACGCCTGGGTCAGTCACCGGGCCGTTCCGGACTGACCCGGCACAGGAACGGATAGGCCGCGGCCTCCGTCGCCGCGGTCTCCGCGTCGCCCGCGCGGATCGCCTCCACCAGCCGGCCGTGGTCCATGTGGTGCTCCGGGCGCAGCTCCTGGCCCACGTCGTCGCGCAGCCAGTCGCGCAGCAGATGCCCGAGGTCCGCGTACAGCTCGCTCAGCACGTCGTTGTGCGAGGCCGCGACCACCGCGAGGTGGAAGGTGGAGTCGACCGCCACAAAACGCTCCGCGTCGCCGGTCTCCCACGCCTCCTCGCGCTTCGCCAGCAGCGCGTCCAGCTGGGCCATGTCCCGGTCCGTACGGCGCCGGGCGGCCAGCCGGGCCGCCGAGGACTCCAGGGTGGAGCGCAGCTCGGCCACATGCCGCGGGTCGGCGTCGGCGAACCGCCGCTGCATGACCCCCGCCAGTTCGCTGGTCGCGACGACATAGGTGCCGGAGCCCTGGCGGATGTCCAGCAGCCCGTTGTGCGCCAGCGCGCGCACGGCCTCCCGGACCGTGTTGCGGGCCACGCCCAGCTGCTCCACCAGCTCCGGCTCGGTGGGGATGCGGCAGCCGACGGGCCACTCGCCGGAGGTGATCTGGTTCCGCAGCTGCGCGATCACCTGGTCCGAGAGCCCGGAACGGCGGGGGGAGTTCAGCGCCATGCTTCTCCGATCACGAGTGGACAACCAATCATCCCATGATTCTATGATGGTCGGCATGTCCGACGAGCCGCAGACCCCGATACGCCCCCGAACCGTGACCGCTGCCCGCGCCCGTACCGGCAGTACGGCTTCCGAGGGGACCCTCGCGCCGCCCGCGGCGCCCGCCGTCGTCCGGCTCACCCCGCTCGTGGCCGTCGGACTCGTCCTCGCCGCAGTCAACCTCCGCCCGGCCATCACCAGCCTCGGCTCCCTCATGGAGGAGGTCCGCGTCGGGCTGGGCATGAGCGGCACCGTCGCCGGACTCCTCACCTCCGTACCGGCGCTGTGCTTCGCCGTCTTCGGCCTCACCGCGCCCCGGCTCGCCCGCCGCTTCGGCCCCGCCGCCGTCGTCTGCGCGGGCATGGCGGCCGTCGCCCTGGGCCTGGCCGCCCGGCCCTTCGCCGGCGGAACCGGCGGCTTCCTCGCCGCGACCGCCCTCGCGCTCGCGGGCATCGCCCTCAGCAACGTCCTGATGCCGGTGATCGTCAAGCGTTACTTCCCGGACCGCGTCGGCCCCATGACCGGCCTGTACTCGATGGCCCTCTCACTCGGCGCCGCCGGCGCGGGCGCGGTGACGGTGCCCATGACCAGGGCCCTCGGCGGCGACTGGCGCACGGGCCTCGGAGTCTGGGCGGTCCTCGCCGCTCTGGCGGTGCTGCCCTGGCTGCCGCTGGTCCGCGACCGGGACCGCGGCGCCACACGGGCGGCCGGCGGGGGCGCACGCGCCGCCGAGCGTGCCGCGGCCGACCGGGGACCGGGCGTCGTACGCAGCCGTACCGCCTGGGCGCTCGCCTGCTACTTCGGCCTCCAGGCCACGAGCGCGTACATCATCATGGGCTGGATGCCCCAGATCTACCGGGACGCGGGCGTCCCGGCCGGCATCGCCGGTGTGCTGGGCGCCGTCGCCATGGGCATCAGCGTCCCGCTGTCCTTCGTCATCCCGGGCCTGGCCGCCCGCTTCAGGAGCCAGGGCCCGATCGCCGTCGCCCTCGCCCTGTGCGGCCTCAGCGGGTACGTGGGCCTGTACGCCGCCCCGGTCGCCGGCGCCTGGCTGTGGGCCTTGCTGCTCGGTGTCTCCAACTGCGCCTTCCCGCTCGTCCTCACCATGATCGGCATGCGGGCCAGGACCGGACCGGGCGTCGTCAGGCTCTCCGCCTTCGCCCAGAGCGTCGGGTACCTCATCTCCATCCCGGGACCGACCCTCGTCGGCACCCTCTACCAGCACAGCGGCGGCTGGACCGTCCCGCTGGCCCTGATGACGGGGCTGATGGTGCCGCAGATGCTCCTCGGGATCCTCGCGGGGAGGGACCGGACGATCGAGGACGAGGCGTGAGGTGCGAGACTGGGGCCATGCAGCCTGTGCTCGACCCGAACCCCCAGAACGGGCAGAAGAAGCTCCTGGCCGTCCTGGGCGCCATGCTCGCCATCGGCGTGGTCATCGCCGTCATCGCCACGATCGCCGCGCCGTCATGACCGCCTGACCCCTAGGGGGTCCCGAAAGCCGGGGCTCAGGGGGAAGTGGGTGGATCACCGGATGGGCCGGGCGGCACCCCCTCCGTAGCGTGGAGACATCCCGAAGCCGGGACCCCCGCGACGACGACGGAGGCGGCCATGCAGGCCCGTACGCTCACCCCCGGCACCCACCCCCTGGAGCCTCGCCGCCTGACCGCCGCGCAGGCCCATCTCCCCTGGTGGGCGCTGGCCCTGCCGGTCGCGGCCTTCACGGCCCTGTTCCTGCTGCTCTTCACCCCCGGAGAGGCCCGGGCGTCCGGGCGGGCCCCGGCGGTGGAGCGGATCATCGAACACCTCCAGCAGACCCTGGCGCGGGGGTAGGGAGGGCACGGCGGATCATGCCGGCGTCCGACGCAGCCGCCCACCGGACCCTGTTCGAGTGCGGCCAGGAGCTCGGGGCAGGGCGCGCCGGACCCCACGGCCCGGGCACGTTCGCCGGACACGGCCCAGGCGGCACGGGCGTACGGGCCGGGGATCCGGGGCTTACGGGCCGCTCAAACACCCTGCGCCGCAAGGGCTGTTTCATGCGAAGCTGGAGGACATGAGCGTCGATACACCTCGCAGGATCGTGCTGCTCCGGCACGCCAAGGCCGACTGGTCCCAGGAGTCCGACCACGAGCGTCCGCTCGCCGACCGGGGCCGCCAGGACGCCCCCGCGGCAGGCCGCTGGCTCGCCGGGGCCGGTATCACCCCCGACCTGACCCTGTGCTCGACCGCCGTCCGCACCCGCGAGACCTGGAAGCTCGTGGTGTCGGAGCTGCCCGAGCGGCCCAGGACCCTGTACGACGAGCGGATCTACGAAGCATCGCCCGGTGAGCTGATCGCCCTGCTCAACGAACAGCCGGACGAGGTCCGGGACCTGCTGCTGGTCGGCCACAACCCGGGCGTCCACGCCCTCGCGGACGCCCTGTCCGGCCAGGCCGAGGGCGACCTGCTGGCCAGGATGAACCGCAGCGGTTTCCCGACCTCCGCGGTCGCCGTCGTGACGTTCGAGGGCTCGTGGAAGTCGGTGGAACACGGGGTGGGCAGGCTCGCGGCCTACTGGTCCCCGCACATGTGAGACGGCCGGGGGGTGCCGGAGCAGAACTCCCCCGGCACCCCTGACCGGCCGGTATCGGCCGGCGTCAGTCGGTGTGGGCGTCCGCCGCCTCGACCTCTTCGCGCGTGACGCCGAGCAGGTACAGCACGGTGTCCAGGAACGGCACGTTCACGGCGGTGTCCGCGGCCTTCCGTACGACGGGCTTGGCGTTGAAGGCCACGCCGAGGCCTGCGGCATTGAGCATGTCCAGGTCGTTGGCGCCGTCACCGATGGCCACGGTCTGTGCGAGCGGCACGCCCGCCTCCGCCGCGAACCGGCGCAGCAGCCGTGCCTTGCCGGCCCGGTCGACGATCTCGCCGGTCACCCGCCCGGTGAACCTGCCGTCGACGACCTCCAGCGTGTTGGCGGAGGCGAAGTCCAGTCCGAGTCGCACCTTCAGGTCATCGGTGACCTGCGTGAACCCACCGGAGACGACCCCGACCTGGTAGCCGAGCCGCTTGAGCGTACGGATGAGGGTGCGGGCGCCCGGCGTGAGCCGCACGTCGGCACGCACCTGGTCCACGACGGACGCGTCCAGCCCCGCCAGCAGCGCCACACGCGCGTGCAGGGACTGCTCGAAGTCCAGCTCCCCGCGCATGGCCGCCTCGGTGATCTCCGCGACCTTGTCCTCGCAGCCGGCGTGCGCCGCGAACAGCTCGATGACCTCGTCCTGGATGAGCGTCGAGTCGACATCCATGACGATCAGCCGCTGCGCCCGCCGGTGCAGCCCGGCGGCGACCACGGCCACGTCCACACCGATCTCGTGGGACTCGGTGGCCAGCGCGGTGCGCAGCGGCTCGGTCTCGACACCGGACACGGCGAACTCGACGGCGGTCACCGGATACTTCGCGAGCCGGAAGATCCGGTCGATGTTGCCGCCGGTCTGGGTGATCGTGGCCGCTATGGCGGCGGTGTTCTCGGCGGTCAGCGGGTGGCCCAGCACGGTCACGTGGGAACGTCCGTGGCCTCGTGGCCGGTTGTCCCCGATGCCCGAGATGATCTCGGCCTGGAGTTTCAGGGACTCGGCCCAGCTGTGCACGGTGGCCCGAAGTTCGCCCTCCATGCCCCGGGCGGGCTCGGTGACGAGCGCGCACAGGACGATACGGCCGCGGGTGACGACCTGCTCGATGTCCACGACATCGACGGCGAACGCGGCGAGGGTGTCGAACAGCCCGGCGGTGATGCCCGGGCGGTCCTTCCCGAAGATCTTGACGAGAAGGGTGGGGACGTCGGAGGTCGATGATGCGCTCATGGTCCCTCCACCGTATCCGCCCCGCCCCCGCCCCACCGCCCCCATCCCGCCCACCGGACACGATCCGGCCCGCCCGGCCTCGGCGCGCAGGAGCACTCCCAAGGCGCGAAGGAAGTCCGGGGGCGGAGCTCCCGGTCGCGGGAGGAGGAGGGACAGGGGAGAGAATCACCGGCTGTGTGCCGTGACCGGCGGCCCCCGCACACGGACCTCGCGGGTCCTTCACACGCCCCGGCCCCGGCCCGACTTTCGGATCCGGGACCGGTCCTGAAATAGTTCCTCCTCGATGTTCGCCATCCCTAAGCCTCCGCGCCGACGGCGACGGGGGGCCATCGGGGGACAACTAGTGGGGCATGGAGTGCCGGAACTCGTACTGGAATTGAACGGAAGGACCTGGGCCCTCGAGCCGTCCAGGTCGTACACACTGGGGCGCGACCCGCAGGGCGACGTGGTCCTCGACGACGCCAGGGTCTCCTGGCGCCACGCCACACTGGCCTGGAGCGGCCGGAGTTGGGTCATCGAGGACCACGGCTCCACCAACGGCACCTACGTCCAGGGCCAGCGCATCCACCAGCTGGAAGTCGGCCCCGGCGGTGTCGTGCACCTCGGCAACGCCACCGACGGACCGCGGCTGAGTTTCGCCGCCGCCCGGGCGCAGCCCGCCCAGGCGCAGCCCGCCCAGGCGCAGCCCCAGCCCGCGCACGGCGCGTACACCGCGGAACCCGCGGCCCCGCAGCAGCCCTGGCCCGACCCTCAGCAGCCCCCGCACCCCCAGCAGCACCACCCAGCGCACCAGCCGCACATCCCGCACCAGCAGGGCGGCGGTGCCCCCGACGCGGGCGTCCCCGCGCACGGTGACCGCAGCCCCACCACCTTCCACCAGCTCGCCCTGGGCCGCGTCATGCACATCGGCCGCGCGCTGGAGAACGAACTGGTCGTCTCCGACCTCCAGGTCTCCCGCCGCCACGCCGAGTTCACCGCGCACCCCGACGGCCGCTTCGAGATCCGCGACCTCGGCTCGCACAACGGCACGTATGTCAACGGTCAGCCGATCGCCAAGTCCAGCACCGCCGTCATCGGCCCGCACGACATCGTCGGCGTCGGCCATTCGACGTTCCGGATCGTGGGGGACCGGCTGGAGGAGTTCGTCGACACCGGCGACGTCTCCTTCTCGGCCCAGCACCTCACCGTCACCGTCGACGGTGGCAAGCAGATCCTGAAGGACGTCACCTTCGGCGTCCCGGAGAAGTCGCTCATCGGCGTCATCGGCCCGTCCGGCTCCGGCAAGTCGACGCTCCTCAAGGCGCTCACCGGCTACCGCCCCGCCGACCAGGGCGACGTCCTCTACGACAACCGCAGCCTCTACAAGCAGTTCGCGGAGCTGCGTCAGCGCATCGGTCTGGTCCCGCAGGACGACATCCTGCACAAGGAGCTGACCGTCCAGAAGGCCCTGCGCTACGCGGCCAAGCTGCGCTTCCCGGGTGACACGGCCGAGGCCGAGCGCGAGGCCCGGATCGACGAGGTGCTGCGCGAGCTGAAGCTGGACGTCCACAGGGAGAAGAAGGTCACCTCCCTCTCCGGCGGCCAGCGCAAGCGCGTCTCCGTCGCCCTGGAGCTGCTGACCAAGCCGTCGCTGATCTTCCTGGACGAGCCGACCTCCGGCCTCGACCCGGGCATGGACCGCGATGTCATGCAGCTGCTGCGCGTCCTCGCCGACGACGGCCGCACCGTCCTCGTCGTCACCCACTCCGTCGCCGAGCTGGGCCTGTGCGACAAGCTGCTGGTCATGGCGCCCGGCGGCTCCGTCGCGTACTTCGGCCCGCCCGGGGAGGCGCTGAACTTCTTCGGCTACGAGACCTGGGCCGACGTCTTCTCCGCCTTCGAGAACTACCGGGACTACGACTGGGCGGGCCGCTGGAAGGGCTCCCAGCACTACCAGCTGTACGCCGCCGACATAGACGCCGTCGCCGCGCAGCCGGTCCAGGTCCCCCCGCGGATGGCGGCCAGGCCGCCGAAGCCGCAGAGCTGGGGCTCCCAGCTGTGGACGCTGATCCGCCGCTACGTCTCGGTGATCGTCTCCGACAAGGGCTTCCTGGCCCTCATGGTGATCCTCCCGGCGGTCATCGGCGCGGTGTCCGTCGTCATCCCCGCAGACTTCGGTCTGGCGCCACCCACACCCCCGGCCCGGTTCAACGGCGATGCCGGTGTGATCATGCTGATCCTCGCGGTCGGTATGTGCTTCTCCGGCTCCGCCAACTCCGTACGAGAGCTGATCAAGGAACGGGTCATCTACGAACGGGAGCGTGCGACCGGCCTGTCCCGCTCGGCCTATCTGATGTCCAAGGTGATCGTCCTCGGCGTCATCACGGCCTTCCAGGGCCTCATCCTCTGCGCCATCGGCTTCATCCCGCGCGAACTGCCGGCCGAGGGGCTGATCATGCCGCCGGCCGTCGAGCTGTGCCTCGTCGTCATCGCGCTGGGCCTCACCTCGATGATGGTCGGCCTGGTCATCTCCTCGCTGGTGAAGACCGCGGAGAAGACCATGCCGCTGCTGGTGATGTTCGCGATCGTCCAGGTCGTCTTCACCGGCATCCTGTTCAAGGTGTACGGGTCGCCCGGCCTGGAGCAGTTCGCCTGGCTCATGCCCTCCCGCTGGGCCATCGCCGGTGCGGGCACGACCCTCGACCTCGGGCACCTCATGGCGCCGTGGGATCCCAAGAACCCCACGGACCTGGACCCGCTGTGGGAGCACAGCGCCGGCCAGTGGGGGATCAATCTGTCGGTGCTGCTGGTCATGACCGTCGCCCTGGGTGTCCTGGTGGCGCGGCTGCTGCGCCGCCACGAGCCCGAGGTCATGCGCAAGTGACCCGGGCCTGAGCCTGCGCACGCCGAAGGGCGGCACCCTCAGCGGGTGCCGCCCTTCAGCGTGTACGGCCTGTCCGGGATCAGTACGGGCCGTTGACGTTGTCGATGGAGCCGTAGCGGTCCGCGGCGTAGTTCGCGGCGGCGCAGATGTTGGCGACCGGGTCGTACTGGCTCTTCTTGGTGCCGGGGCAGTGGTAGTAGTCGAAGGTCGGCTTGATCACCTGGAGCAGGCCGATCGACGGCACACCGTTCTGGGCGTTGATGTCCCAGTTGTTGATCGCGTTCGGGTTGCCGCTGGACTCACGGATGATGTTGCGGTGCAGCCCGTTGTAGGTGCCGGGGATGCCCTGCTTCTTCATGATGTCCATGGCCTCGCGGATCCAGCCGTCGAGGTTGTTCGGGTAGACCGGCTTGCGTGCGGCGGCACGGCTCGCGGCGGCCTTCTCCGCGGCCCGCTTCTTCGCCTCGGCCTCGGCCTTCGCCTTGGCGGCTGCCTCGGCCTTGGCCTTCGCGGCCGCCTTCGCCTTGGCGTCGGCGGCTGCCTTGGCCTTGGCGGCGGCCTCCGCCTTGGCGGCGGCCTCGGCCTTGGCGGCGGCCTCGGCCTTGGCGGCGGCCTCGGCCTTGGCGGCGGCCTCGGCCTTGGCCTTCGCCTCGGCCGCGGCCTTCAGCTCGATCGTGGACTGCTGCTCGGCGACCCCTGCCTGCAGCTCAGCGGTGGAGTAGCCGGTCCAGGCGGCGGCCGGGGCGGCCACCTCCTTCACCTCCGCTTCGGCGGCGTTGCTCGGGGCGAGCGTGAAGGTGAGGGCGGCGGCACTGAGGGCGGCCATGCCGGCGAGGGACAGCTTGTGGTTCTTCTTGAGACGGCTGAGACCAGGAGTGCTGGACGGGGACATACAGTCGTACCTCTTCGAATCGCGGATGTCGCACGCCGGGGTGGCGCGGCGCCTGCTCGGCGGGCAACGACGGCAATTCTTAGCGGCGGCAAAATCTGGTGGCAAAGCTGTGACGTACGACCCGGGATAGTGGATCAGGATCCCCCCGCGAGCCCGGACCTGCTCCCCCCGCACCCGCCCCACCAGCCTTGATCTGGTCCTTACGGCATCCACTATGCGTCTTCGTAAGTGACCTGGATCCTATGCGCGGGCTCACATCGGTCCCGTAACGGCCTCACCGGGAGTTGCGTCAGCAACGCGCAGTGTGAGCCTCCGCCGGAGCGGGTGCCGCAGGCCGCCCGCAGGCCTAGGACCTGGGACCTATCCCCGGCCGTCCACAGGTGGATACGGACCGTCACCGCCGATGGGTACCGTGAACGCATGACCGATCGACCGCGCTCAGGCATCGCCGCCGTGAGCACCGCCCTGCTGGAGATGAGCAGACAGCTGGAGGTCCGCGACGTCCTCAAGACGATCGTCGTCTCCGCCCGCGAACTCCTCGACGCCGAGTACGCCGCCCTGGGCGTCCCCGACGACCACGGCGGCTTCGCACAGTTCGTGGTCGACGGCGTCAGCGACGAGCAGTGGCGCGCCATCGGCCCCCTGCCCCGGCAGCACGGCATCCTCGCCGCGATGCTCCACAACGAGAAGCCCGAGCGCCTCGCGGACGTCCGTGAGGACCCTCGTTTCGAGGGCTGGCCCGACGCCCACCCCGACATGTCGGACTTCCTGGGCCTCCCCGTCCGCGACGGCGACGAGACGATCGCCGCCCTGTTCCTCGCCAACAAGCGCTGCCCCGCGCCCGGCGGTGGATGCGGCTTCACCGCCGAGGACGAGCAGCTGCTCGGCATCCTCGCCCAGCACGCCGCCATCGCCCTCACCAACGCCCGCCTGTACGAGCGGAGCCGTGAGCTGACCATCGCGGAGGAGCGCTCCCGGCTGGCCCACGAGCTGCACGACGCCGTCAGCCAGAAGCTCTTCTCCCTGCGCCTCACCGCCCAGGCCGCGGCCCGCCTCGTCGACCGCGACCCCGCCCGCGCCAAGGGCGAGCTCCAGCAGATCGCCGCTCTCGCCGCCGAGGCCGCCGACGAGCTGCGCGCCGCCGTCGTCGAGCTGCGCCCGGCCGCGCTGGACGAGGACGGCCTCGCCCACACCCTGCGCAGCCATATCCAGGTCCTCGACCGCGCCCACACCGCGCGCGTCACCTTCGACGCCGGTCCCGTACGAGCCCTGCCGGCCGCCCAGGAGGAGGCCCTGCTCCGGGTCGCTCAGGAGGCCCTGCACAACGCCCTGCGCCACTCCGGCGCAGACCGAGTCGCCGTCCGGCTCACCCGTGCCGGGCCGGGCGCCCGACTCGTGATCAGCGACGACGGCACCGGCTTCGACCCGCACGCCGTCCGCCGCGCCGGCCGCCACCTCGGCCTCGTCTCCATGCGCGACCGCGCCGGGGGCGTCGGGGGACGGCTCGCCGTGCACTCGGCGCCCGGCGAGGGCACCACGATCGAGATGGAGGTCCCCGGTGGGTGAAGACACGAAGGGCAGTGCGAGGCACACCGCGAGGACGGCGGCGGGCGACGGGAGGGCGATCAGGGTCCTGCTGGTCGACGACCACCAGGTCGTCCGGCGCGGACTGCGCACGTTCCTGGAGATCCAGGACGACATAGAGGTCGTGGGAGAGGCGGGCGACGGCGCCGAGGGTGTCGCCCGCGCCGAGGAGCTGCGGCCCGACATCGTCCTCATGGACGTGAAGATGCCCGGCACGGACGGCATCGAGGCCCTGCGCAAGCTGCGGGAACTCGGCAACCCGGCCAGGGTGCTCGTCGTCACCAGCTTCACCGAGCAGCGCACCGTCGTCCCCGCCCTGCGCGCGGGTGCCGCCGGATACGTCTACAAGGACATCGACCCGGACGCGCTCGCCGGCGCCATCCGCGCCGTCCACGCCGGACACGTCCTCCTCCAGCCGGAGGTGGCCGAGGCCCTGCTCTCCCAGGAGGCGGCGAACGGCGGCTCCGCGGGCCGCGGCGGCTCGCTCACCGAACGGGAGCGGGAGGTCCTCGGGCTGATCGCGGACGGCCGCTCCAACCGGGAGATCGCCCGCGCCCTCGTCCTGTCCGAGAAGACCGTCAAGACGCACGTCTCGAACATCCTCATGAAGCTGGACCTCGCGGACCGCACCCAGGCCGCCCTCTGGGCCGTCCGCCACGGCCTGACGACCTGAGACGGGGGGGGCAACGCACGACCGGCGGGATGGTTGTCCTCACATCAGAGATTCATACCGTCGGGTGTACATCACCCGTCTGGCGCAACCCGGCGGGCGCCCGGCCGTTCTTCATGGCGATGCCGCGGCGACGGCCGTGGCGATGGCTAGGAGGAATTTCCAGTGAAGAACCTGAAGAAGGCCGCTGCTGTCACCATGGTCGCCGGTGGGCTGGTCGCCGCCGCCGCGGGTGCCGCTTCCGCCACCGGCGGCGCGCACGCGGACGGCCTGGCCACCAACTCCCCGGGCGTGGGCTCCGGCAACCTGATCCAGGCCCCCGTGCACGTGCCGGTGAACGTCAACGGCAACTCCGTCAACGTGATCGGCCTCCTGAACCCGGCTTTCGGGAACACCTCCGTCAACCACTGACGGCCCCTTGCCCGACCTCCCCAGCCCCCCAGGAGCCACCTGGGGGGCATCCCCTTTCACAGCCCCACTTCGCCGATCCCCCGCTTCAGGGCCGTCCCCGCTCCCTCTCCTCCACGTACGAGTTGAACGCGGCCACCTGCGCCCGCCGGGCCACCCGCTCCACGGGCCGCAGCGCCGCCGCCCGCGCCGCCATCTCCGACGCGCTCACCGCCGCCCCGTGCCCGGAGCCGTACGCCAGCGACACCAGCAGCCGCACCCGGTTCGCCAGCTCCATCACCCGCACCGCCCGCCCCGGATAGCCCGGAGCCAGCGGCTCGCGCCCCGCGTGCGCCCGCGCCCGGTAGGCGTCCAGCGCCGCGTCCGCCGCGGGGCCCGACCCGGCCACGTCCATCCGCGTCAGCACCAGCGTGGCCTCCCGCAGCGCCTCCGCCAGCTCCCGCTCCGCCTCACCCAGCGACGGCACATCCGCGGGCGTGGCCTCCCGCACCGGCAGGCAGTGCCACACCACCTCCACATGGAGATCCCCCGCAGGACCGACCGCGGTCACCTCCGGCACGAGCCCGAACCCCGCCCCGAACCCGACGACGGCCTCCTCCGCCTCCAGCGCCCGCGCGTTGAACTCCGGCGGACCGCTCAGACCCAGTGGATGCCCCGGTGCCGGCAGCGCCACCCGCCATCCCGTGACCCCCAGCGACCGCAGCCGCCCCAGCGCCAGCGTGAGCCCCACCGGCCCCGTCTCACCCGGCAGCCCGGTCATCCGGTGCACCGCGTCGTCCCCGACGATCGCGACCACCGCCTCGTCGGGCGACACCAACCCGGCCAGCAGAGAGTTCCCCCATGCGGCCAACCGTCCTGAACGTGGATCCGAAAGCATGCCCCCCAGCCTAGGTACCGGCACCCTCCGCGTACGGCCCCCGCCATGGGTGGCGTAGGTTTTCCCTGGGACCCCGCACGGCCGCACACCGCCGCGACACGGCGCGGGCCACGAAGACGACGAGAACACCTCGACCGCAAGGGGAGACAACGCGCTCATGAGCGATGTACTGGAGCTGGTGGACGTATCCGTGGTCCGCGACGGACGCGCTCTGGTGGACGAGGTCTCCTGGTCGGTCAAGGAGGGCGAGCGCTGGATCATCCTCGGCCCCAACGGCGCCGGCAAGTCCACCCTGCTGAACGTCGCCTCCACCTACCTCTTCCCCACCCGCGGCACCACCCGCATCCTCGGTGACCAGCTCGGCCGGGTCGACGTCTTCGATCTGCGTCCCCGCGTCAGCATGGCCGGTATCGCCATGGCCGAGAAGCTCCCCAAGCGCCAGACCGTCCTCCAGACCGTCCTCACCGCCGCGTACGGCATGACCGCCTCCTGGCAGGAGGACTACGACGCGGTCGACGAGGAGCGCGCCAAGGCGTTCCTCGACCGCCTCGGCATGTCCGGTTTCCTCGACCGCCGCTTCGGCACCCTCTCCGAAGGCGAACGCAAGCGCACCCTCATCGCCCGGGCTCTGATGACCGACCCCGAGCTGCTCCTGCTCGACGAGCCCGCCGCCGGCCTCGACCTCGGAGGCCGCGAGGACCTGGTACGCCGCCTGGGCCGCCTCGCCCGCGACGAGTTCGCCCCCTCGATGATCATGGTCACCCACCATGTCGAGGAGATCCCGCCGGGCTTCACCCACGTCCTGATGATCCGTCAGGGCAAGGTGCTCGCCGCCGGCCCCCTGGAGACCGAACTCACCTCCCGCAACCTCTCCCTCTGCTTCGGCCTCCCCCTCGTCGTCGAGCGCAACGGCGACCGCTACTCCGCCCAGGGCCTGCCGCTCGGCTGAGTACGGAAGCCCGAAGGGCCCGGCGGTCCCGGGCCCTTCGCGCACTGTCCCCGCAGCCCCACCGGTCCTACCATGACGTTGTGGACATCGACGCATGGGTCTGGTGGCTGATCGCCGCGGTCGGACTGGGCATCCCCCTGGTCCTCACGGCGATGCCGGAATTCGGAATGTTCTCCGTCGGAGCCGTCGCCGGAGCCGTGACCGCGGCTCTCGGCGGGGGAGTGGTGACACAGATCATCGTCTTCGTCGCGGTCTCCGTGGCGCTCCTCGCCGTCGTGCGGCCCATCGCCGCCCGCCACCGCGCGGCCCAGCCCGAGCACGCCAGCGGCATCGACGCGTTGAAGGGCCGTCAGGCCGTCGTCCTGGAACGCGTCGACGGCAACGGCGGACGCATCAAACTCGCAGGCGAGGTCTGGTCCGCCCGCTCCTACGCCGCCGAGCAGGTCTTCGAACCGGGCAGCCAGGTCGACGTGGTCGAGATCGACGGAGCCACGGCCCTCGTCATGTGATGCATCCCGGTCAAACGACCGAACCGGCACACATGGCAGCGCACCGTCTGGAAAAATCGATCATCGAAACCAATCGGCAGCGAAGGGCACGGGGAGCACGATGCCATCAGTCATCATCGTTCTGGTCATTCTGGTGGTGCTTGTCTTCATCGCCCTGATCAAGACGATTCAGGTCATCCCACAGGCCAGCGCGGCCATCGTGGAGCGCTTCGGACGCTACACCCGGACCCTCAACGCGGGCCTGAACATCGTCGTCCCGTTCATCGACACCATCCGCAACCGGATCGACCTGCGCGAACAGGTCGTCCCCTTCCCGCCCCAGCCGGTCATCACGCAGGACAACCTGGTCGTCAACATCGACACCGTCATCTACTACCAGGTGACCGACGCCCGCGCCGCGACCTACGAAGTCGCCAGCTACATCCAGGCCATCGAGCAGCTCACCGTCACCACCCTGCGCAACATCATCGGCGGCATGGACCTCGAACGGACCCTCACCTCCCGCGAGGAGATCAACGCAGCCCTCCGCGGCGTCCTCGACGAGGCCACCGGCAAGTGGGGCATCCGCGTCAACCGCGTCGAACTGAAGGCGATCGAACCGCCCACCTCCATCCAGGACTCGATGGAGAAGCAGATGCGCGCCGACCGCGACAAGCGCGCCGCCATCCTCACCGCCGAGGGCATCCGCCAGTCCCAGATCCTCACCGCCGAGGGCGAGAAGCAGTCCGCCATCCTCCGCGCCGAGGGCGAGGCCCGCGCCGCCGCCCTGCGCGCTGAGGGCGAGGCCCAGGCCGTCCGCACGGTCTTCGAGGCCATCCACGCAGGCGACCCCGACCAGAAACTGCTCTCCTACCAGTACCTCCAGATGCTCCCGAAGATCGCGGAAGGCGACGCCAACAAGCTCTGGATCGTGCCCAGCGAGATCGGTGACGCCCTCAAGGGCCTCTCCGGAGCCTTCGGCAACCTCGGCGGCGGCGCCCCCGGCTTCAACCCCGGCGGCAAGGAACAGCGCCGCGAAGCCCCCTCCGTCGACTGACCTCGCAGGATCCCGTACAGGCCCCGGACGCCGGCCCCGCAGGACCCCGGTAACCGGCCCGTCACCGCCCTCGTGCATGATCGGTGCACCACCCACCGACCACGTACGGGGGCTCACACATGACCACTTGGGAGATGCTCGCCGTCTTCGCCGCGGGCATCGGCGCGGGCACCATCAACACCATCGTCGGGTCGGGCACCCTCATCACCTTCCCCGTCCTCCTCGCCACCGGCGTCCCCCCGGTCACCGCCACGGTGTCCAACGCCCTCGGGCTCATCCCCGGCTCCATCAGCGGCGCCATCGGCTACCGCGCCGAACTCGCAGGCCAGCGACGGCGCATCCTGCGTCTCGGCGCCGCCGCCGCGATCGGCGGCCTGTGCGGGGCCTTCCTCCTCACCCACCTGCCGCCCAGCGCCTTCGAGACGATCGTCCCCGTTCTCGTCACGCTCGCCCTCGTCCTCGTGGTGCTGCAACCCCGCATCACCCGAGCCGTCCAGGCCCGCCGCGACCGCACAGGCCAGAGCACCACCCCTGCCCATGGCGGCGTCGCCCTCCTCGTAGGCATGCTCCTCGCCAGCGTCTACGGCGGCTACTTCACCGCGGCCCAGGGCATCATCTACCTCTCCCTGATGGGCATCCTGCTCGACGACACCCTCCAGCGCCTCAACGCCGTCAAGAACGTCCTCGCCGCCATCGTCAACGCCGTCGCCGCGCTGTTCTTCGTCTTCGCCGCCCACTTCGACTGGACCGCCGTCGCCCTCATCGCCGTCGGCTCCACCATCGGCGGCCAGCTCGGCGCCCGCATAGGCCGCCGCCTCCCCGCCCCCGCCCTGCGCGCGTTCATCGTCGCGGTCGGCAGCGCCGCCATCCTCCAACTCGCGATGCGATGACCCCGCGAGGCACCCGGAGCCCGTAGCGGCGTCACGCCGCTACAGGCTCCACGCACGACCTCACCGTCCCTATGCGGCCCGCGGCAGGTTCAGCCACTCCGGCAGGCCGTCCCGGTCACCGGCCCGCATCGCCAACAGCATGGCATCCGCCGGAGACGGCACGAACGGCTCCCGCAGCAGCGGCATCCCCGCCTCCTGCGGAGTGCGGTCCGCCTTCCGGTGGTTGTCCTCGGCGCAGGACGCGACCGTGTTCAGCCAGCTGTCCGCACCGCCCTGAGACCGCGGCACCACATGGTCCACGGTCGTCGCGCGCCCACCGCAGTACGCACACCGGTGCTGGTCCCGCACCAGCACCCCCCGCCGCGACCACGGCGCGTGTCTTCGGAACGGAACCCGGACGTACCTGCACAACCTGATCACACGGGGGACGGGGACCTCCACCGCCGCCGCCCGCACCCGAAGCTCCGGGTGGGCCTGTTCGACGACCGCCTTGTCCTGAAGCACGAGTACCACCGCACGGTTCAGCGTCACCGTCGACAGCGGCTCGAAGCTCGCGTTCAGTACCAGCGTGTCCCACATGATGCCCACCTCCCGTGTGCCAGCCCGCCCCTCGGCGGACATGGCTCAACTCTGGCCGTGCAACACGAGGCAGGACAACGCAATTAGTGCTTACCCCGGGGACACCCTCCGGACCCCCGGCAAGAAAAATGCCCGCTCCCGGTCTCGTCGAGACCAGGAGCGGGCGAACAACGGGCGAACTCTCAGCTCCCCGCCGGAATCTCGTACTCCGCGACGAGCTGCGCGCGCCCCAGCGTGTGGAACCGCAGGTTGAAGCCGACCGCCGCCGGGGACGCGTCGGCGTCCGGCCCCAGCTTCTCCTGGTCCACCGCGTACACAGTGAACACATAGCGGTGCGGACCGTCCCCGGCCGGCGGCGCCGCGCCGCCGAAGTCCTTCGACCCGTAGTCGTTGCGCGCGTGTACCGCCCCCTCGGGCAGCCCCTCGAACTTCCCGGTCCCCGCACCTGTCGGCAGCCCCGTCACCGACGCCGGGATGTCGAACAGCACCCAGTGCCAGAACCCGCTGCCGGTCGGGGCGTCAGGGTCGAAGCACGTCACGGCGAAGCTCTTCGTCTCCGCCGGGAACCCCTCCCACCGCAGATGCGGCGACGTGTCGCCCTTCGCGTGCACCTGTGCGTCCGCCAGTGTCCCGCCTCCCGGGACGTCCTCGCTCACCACGGTGAACGAGGGCACGGCAGGGTGGAAGTCATGAGGGAGCGGAGCCCTCTTCGCCTCGGTCACGTAAGAACCTCCGATTCTCGCAACTCCGATACCGCTCTCGGATACGCAGAGCCTAGAACCAGTTACGCCGCCCACCGACGTCCGCGAGCCACTGGTTGAGGTACGCGGCCCAGTCCGTGCCCTGGAAGTTCGCGTGGTCCATGACGAACGAGCGGAACGTGTCACTGCCCTCGGTGATCAGCCCGCCCTTCTTGTCCATCTCCAGGACGACGTCCATCTCCCGCTCGTCGGCCACGAACGACACCTCGACCTCGTTCAGCCCCCGGTACTGAGGCGGGGCGAAGAACTCGATCTCCTGGTAGAAGGGCAGCCGCTGCCGGGTCCCGCGGATGTGTCCCTTCTCCATGTCCGCGCTCTTGAACCGGAAGCCGAGCTGGATGAAGGCGTCCAGGATCGCCTGCTGCGCCGGCAGCGGGTGCACGTTCACCGGGTCGAGGTCGGTCGAGTCCACCGCCCGCGCGATGGCCAGCTCCGTCGTGACCCCGATGTTCATCCCGCGGAGCTGCTGCCCCGCGATGCAGGTCACCGGCGTCTCCCAGGGGATCTCCAGCCCGAACGGCAGTACGTGGTTCGCCCCCGCCTGGAGGGTGAACGCCCCACCGAGCTGCACCTTGGTGAACTCGATGTTCTGCTTGTACTCCTGCTCACCGCCCTCGACCTCGACCCGCGCCTGCAGCCCCATGGACAGGTGCTGGATCTCCTGGTCCACGGACCCGCCCTCGATGCGCACCTCGCCCTGGACGACACCGCCGGGCACCACGTTCGCCTCGGTCAGCACCGCGTCGACGTTCGCACCGCCCGCACCCAGGCTGGCGAGCAGCTTCTTGAAGGCCATGTCCCACTCCTTGTCCGTGTTGGGTCACCTACATGCGTCACTACGCGCACGCGCGGAAGACCGTAGCCGGTTCCCCGAACCCGCCCCTGGTCACACCCCGCGCCGACTACGCTCGTGCAACATGATCGAGAGCCCCGACCGTACGCCGCTGCCCCGGGACTTCTTCGACCGCCCCGTACTGGAGGTCGCTCCCGACCTGCTGGGCAGGACGCTCGTACGGATGACGGACGAGGGCGCCGTGGAACTGCGCCTCACCGAGGTCGAGGCCTACGCGGGCGAGGCGGACCCGGGCTCCCACGCCTACCGGGGCCGCACGGAACGCAACGCGGTGATGTTCGGCCCGCCCGGACATGTGTACGTGTACTTCACGTACGGCATGTCAAGGCAGTCAGCATGAACGTCGATTTTCTCGCCCACCCTGCCGAAGAAGTCGCTCCCAAGCTGCTCGGGAGTGTACTCACCTGCAAGACCCCAGAGGGCACCGTGAGCATCGCCATCACGGAGACCGAGGCGTACTCCGGCGCGGCGGACCCGGCTTCCCATGCTTACCGGGGCCGGACACCCCGTAATACGGTCATGTTCGGACCCGCAGGACACCTGTACGTGTACCGGTCCCACGGCCTCCACTGGTGCGCCAACGTCGTCACCGGGCCGGATGGCATCGCCTCGGCCGTTCTCATCCGGGCGGGCCGGGTCATCGAGGGGGAAGACCTGGCACGCAAGCGACGAGGGGAGAGGATCGAGAGCGCACGGCTCGCCCGAGGCCCGGGAAACTTCTGCCAGGCACTCGGCATCACCGCGGAACACAACGGCGCAGACCTCCTGACAGGTACCTCGGTCGTGCTGTCCGAGGGTGAGCCGGTACCTGCCGCGCTCATCCGGGTCGGTCCTCGGGTGGGCGTGAGCAAGGCCCACGACTGGCAACACCGGTTCTACCTAGCCGGTGATCCGACGGTCTCGGCGTACCGACTGAGCCCGCGAGCCAAACCGGCCACGGGAGCCTGAGCCGCTGTGTGCCTCGCTGGCGGCTCGCCGGCGAGTCGGTGTGGAGTTGGGGTCAGGCGATGCGTGATCGTCCGCGAGCGCGGCCCGTGACGCGTTCCTGGCCGGTCGAGTGGCTGCCGATGTGCGTCGACTCAGGCCAGACGAGTGGGCGTGACTGCGCGCTTCAACTCATCTGGCGAGTGGGCGGTTGAGTTGGCGCGCTGAGCGAGGTGGACAGTCGGGAGTGCAGTGACACCCGGCCGCTCACCTGGCCCGGATCCTTGCGAGGATCCTCGGCATGACCTCGTTCTCGGCCGATCCTGATGGCTCCGATGCCCCCTTCACCGGGATCGGCGATCCCGTCCTCGTCGTCACGGACAAGCGGCGAAGCCTTGTCGCCGTGGCTGGCGAGCGCGAGTACGACGAGGCGGAGACGGTTGGTCTCTTCCACGTCACCGACCGCGCCCGCCGTCGATGGCTCTTGCTATCTCGGTACCCCGTGACCGCGATGGCTTTCCATCCGACTCTCCCGCTTCTCGCCGTGGGATCAGGCGAGTACGACGGCGGCTACTTCTTCGAGGGGGAGCTTCTCCTCGTCCACTTGGAGACCGGTACCGCCGTGTCACTCATCGAGCACCACCTCGGCCGCCAAGTCCTCGGACTGGAGTGGCTGAGCCATCAAGAGCTTCGCGTCCTCATGGCGCCGCCCGACGACTGGAAGGACGGCAAAGCCCACGTGGAAGGACACACCGCCGTGGTGCACCGCTCCGACTGGACCACGGTCGAAGCCAAGTCGCTCACCGGCCGCGATCTAGCGGGCCCGCGAGGGCCGGCGCCTCGCCTCCACCACCGTGAGGCTGCCAAGCGCGCGGTCGCCAGGCTGGCCGTGCCCCAGGCTCGGCGACACGGCATCAGCGGAGCACACGGGTGACGATCGGTCTCCACGAATCGCCAGATGAAGCGACCACAGTGGGGGTGGCCGGGGTGCGTCAGCGGATGGCCGAACAGAGCAGCGCCACACGGGACGGCTTCCTGAACGGGGTCCTCCCTCTCTCGTATAAGATTCCTCGGCCAGGTCGCCGCTGTCGCTCCCGACTGCACGAGACCGAGTCCAGGCCCTGCACGTTGTTGCATGAACTGGGCAGCGAGATGTGCGCACAAAGGCTCCGAGGGATGTACGACTCCCTCCCGCCAGGTATGACGACGGGCCCCGCCCGACTCTCGTCAGACAGGGCCCGTCGGCACTCGGCGCCGACGGCCGGCTCGGCCCTCCGCGATCGGATCTCAAGGGTTCCGGAACGTGATCCGGCAGTGCTCGCCCTTGAAGGACCGGACCCCTCGACCGCGCGGCATCAGCTCGACTCGCTCGCAGACCTGCATGACGACGGTCCGTACGTAATCGATGCGGTCGGGGTCCTCGTAGTCCAGTTCTTCCCACAGGTACTCGATGTCGCCGAGGTCGACTCGCACCCGCTGCGATGCCAGGTCTGCTAGCTCGGCCCGGATCTTGGCCAGGTCGGCGTCACACCTGCCGATGCCCGTGCGCAGGGTCGACGCGTCGATGTCCCCTACGGCGAACATCTCCGCCAAGGCGGTGCGCCTCTCGGATGCGGCCGTCTCCTCGGCCAGCAGCTCGGCCTCTCGCTCCTCGTCCGCGGCATCCGTGGCCGGTGCCGCGTTCCACTCCTCGGCCCTGTCGATGACCTTCCTCACCACGAAGGAGTCGAGCGGGTCCGCGGGGCAGGTGATGCACCGGCCACCCGAACAGGTGTAGATGCGGTACCGCTCGCCTGCCGCGTTCTTCTTGCTCCACCCCTGAGTGACGACGGCCTGACACTTCGAGCAGCGGACCACGCCGGACAACAGGGCCTTGCGCTTACCGCCGCCGCCCGTGTTGCGCTCGGGGTCGCTCAGGTAGCGGACCAAGGCCCGGAATATGCCCTCGGAGACGATCGCCTCCCAGTTGCCCGCGCCGGTCTCCTCGGTCCGCCGCACGCGCGTCCCGTCCGGCTTCTCGACCCACTGTGAGTACGTCTGGATTCCCGCGTTCCTCGGCTTCAAGAGGACCATCCGAAGGTTCGAACTGCGCCACTCCTTGCCGTGCGGCGAGAGCAGCCCACGCGTGTTCCAGTCCTTCGCGATGGACCAGAGGGTGACGCCGACCAGGACATCCCGGTACGCCTGCCGCAGGGCCTCCGCCTCTGCTTCCCGGTGACTGCCGTCCCGCTCGAAGCCGAAGGGGCGAGTACTCCAGAAGGGCCTCCCCGACTCCCTGCGCCTCTGGTGTCCGAGTACCTGACGCTCTACTCGCATCTCGGTCTCGTTGCGAGCCACCACAGCGCCGATGCGAGCAGCGAGACGCCCGGACGGGGTGGACAGGTCGAGCACTCCCTGCGCCTGTGCGGCGGCCAGCGTGACGCCGGTCGCCTCAGCCAGGTCCACCAGATCCTCAAGGTCCCAGGGGGTGCGGTACATACGGTCGTAGTGGCGGGACACGATGGCGTCTGCCTTGCCGTCCTCCACCAGAGCCTTGACGCGTTCCCACTCCGCGCTCCGCTTGGTTCCTCGCTTCGTCGAAGCCGACGTGTCCTTCTCAACGATCGTGGCTACGACCGACCAGCCCTTCCGGTCGCACAGCGCCTGACTCAGCTCGACCTGTTGTGTCAGGTTCCCACCCTTGGATTCCTCGCCCCTCGGGGTGGGGCTGAGCCTGGCGTAGATGATCGCTCGCACTGCCTGTCTCCTGCTTGTCGTCGCTTTGCCGATGCTGCCGGACCAACGACATACATGCCTAGTGAGTTACCTACGGATGTGGCACTGCCTGAATGTGGTGTGCGGCCCCGAGGGCAGGGCGAGCGGGGTACTGCTCCGTGCGGGTGAGATCCGTGTCGGCCACGAGCTGGCCCGCCACCGCAGGACGACGGCCAAGCACGACCGGGAACTGGCGAAGGGCCCCGCCCGACTCGCCACGGCCCTCGCCATCGACCGCGCCCTGGACGGCACTGACGCATGTGTCGGCCCCGACTCCCCCTTGTCCGTGCTGACCGGCACCCCTGTCCCGGCCGACCGGATACGCAATGGCCCCCGCACGGGCGTGGGCGGCGACGGCGCCGTCCATCCCTGGCGCTTCTGGATCGACGGCGACCCCACGGTCAGTCCCTACCGGGCCCACACTCCACGCAAGCGAAGAACGTGACGGCAGCGACTTGACTCGGCACATCGAAGCGCATAGTGTCGATCGAGTCGCAAGAGCCGGTAGGTGCTGTGTCAGCCCCTCTGGAGCGACCAACCCCACCACCAAGCGATCTTCCCCTCGAACGGGGCCTGTTCCGGTGCGCCGGAAATGGGCTTCCTGTTGGAGACTGAGACTCGATTAGGAGCCTCCAGGGAAATCCGCTAAAGTGGCGGAGCGCCGAAAGGCAAAGGCCCTCCAACGGCCACCGGAAACGGAATCCGAACCGGAAACGGAACGGAAAAA